>CAYURP010000006.1:0-68360 GCA_964447175.1 uncultured Ignavibacteria bacterium
CCGTCGCTGCCTCGATTATTGGGCGCAATTACCACATAGCCATGATTCACAAAATACTGGATAATCGGATCATACCTGAATCCGGATTGACCGCCTGGACCTCCGTGAACCCAAACTATAGCCGGTGCCTTTTCGCCAGGCTTGATATGATGAGGCTTATAAAGCATGGCAGGTATCTCCAGACCATCGAATGACTTATAACGAACAATCTGGGCGTCCACTAAATCCCCCTGCTCGATCTCTGGATTCATTGTGTCGATGAGCTTGATGTACTCCTTGGTATCGAAGTCATATACATACAAATTATTCGGAGACCTTGAGCCGTTCAGATAAAAGGTCATCAGGTTCTCGGATTTGGAAATCCTGACCGAGGTTATCTCTCCGTCCGGCATTTTAGGCAAATCGACCAGCCCTCCGGTTTGGTTATCATAGATTTTCATCTCGGTTCGGGCATCGTTATTTATAGCTACTACCCGGTATCTACCATTGTAGGAGAAATAAGTGTATCTAATGTCCCAGTTATACTCCTCGACCTTCTCAAATTTATCTGTTTCGATGTTATACCGCTTAAGATACATAAACTCAGACCCCTCGTCTGTGGTGAAGTATAAGCTTTTGGAATCGGGGCTGAAGGTTTCCGGGAAATAATTTATGTCACCCTCATGCGGGCTCAGGTGCTCCAGCTCATCGCTCAACCGGTCATAAAGATACATATCCGAATTGTGCTCAGTTATGGTTTTAGAAAAAGCAAAGTAACGTTTATCCCTTGACACTGCACCTAAATCATATCCGGCATCGTTCTGGTAAACCATTTTACTTGTGAAATCCTCGATCTCCATCTCATAGATATCCATAAATTTAGGATCTCTTTTGTTGGAGCTATAAAAGAAGCTCTTCTGATCATAGCTCCAGCCATTGAATTCCGATCGGACATTTTCATCAGGAGTCAGGTCAATTGCCGTTTTATCCTCATACCCGAGATAGAGGTGGTAAATCTCGTTTCCTCCTTCATCGCTCATATAAAGGATCCGATTGTCATTCGGGAAAAATGAGAGAGCGAATATGGAATTCTTTTTCGAATCGGTGATTTGCGTGGGCTGACCACCTTCAACCGGGATGGTGTAGGCATTGTAAATGCCCGATTCGTTGCTGGAGAAAAGAATGTTTTTCTCATCGAATGAGAAAGAGCTTCCAAAAATGGAGGTGGTATTCATAAACTGCTCGATGGAGTACTGCTTGACCTGTTTAAATCCTCCCTGCCCGCATCCCCAGAGGATCAAGCCCACCAATAGTAATGCACAAACCAGAGCTGTCCTTCGCATAACTCCTCCTGTTTATTTAGGTTAACAAAATATATTACGAATTAATAGCTCATTAGTTCAGTTAAATCTACTCATTATGGCTCAAGAATAAGTTAAAATTGTTAGATCAATATGGAGAATTTGGTGAGTCCTCTATAAGCTAAGCCTCTTTTTCTTTGGATTTGTGATGAGAGACTTTCTCTTTTAGAAGTTCGCCGATGCCGGCAATGCTTCCCAGAATACCCGAAGCTTCTAAAGGCAAAAAGATTTTAGTTGCCTGGCCATCTGCAATCTTCTGAAGGGCTTCTAAATATTTTATGGCAATCAGGTCATTAGTCGGGTCACCTTTGTGGATAGCTCCGTATACGGTCTCGATTGCTTCGGCTTCACCTTTGGCTACTGTTAATTTCTGATATTTATCTGCATCGGCAACCTTCTTTATAGCCTCTGCCTGTCCTTCGGCTTTAAGTATGGCTGACTGCTTGTGTCCTTCAGCCTCCAGGATCATTGCCCTTCGGTCCCTTTCTGCTTTCATCTGACGGTGCATTGCCTCGGTAACGTCTGCGGGTGGCTCGATTCTCTGCAGCTCCACCCGGGTTACCCGGGTGCCCCATTTGTCAGTGGCATCGTCTAAAATCTGACGCAGCTTTGTGTTAATCAATTCCCTGGAGGTAAGCGATTCGTCCAGAGCCATATCCCCGATCAGGTTTCTCAGGTTGGTTTGTGCCAGTTTGGTGGCTGCATAATAATAATTGGCAACGTTATAGGTAACCTTTACCGGGTCGGTGACCTCGTAGTAGATCACTGCATCCACCTCCACCACCACGTTATCTTTGGTAATCACCGCTTGAGGAGGCACGTCCACCACCAGCTCCCGCATATCCACCTTAATCATCCTCTCCAGAAAGGGGATGATGATGGTAAGCCCTGAGTCCGCTGTGCGCTGGTACTTACCCATCCGCTCTATCAACCCCTTTTCCCAGGGTCTGACGATCTTTATCCCGCTGGCGGCAATTATAAATACTACTATGGCTACAATTATCACACCTATTTCCATTTTAATTCTCCTATTTTATGATTTTGACCACTAAATGTGTTCCCTCTACACTTACCACCGCCACAGTCTTTCCCACGGGTATAACCTCATCCGTGTCGCTGTCCGCTCTCCATTCGTCCTTTCCGATTCGGACCCGCCCGGTGTTCTTGATGTTGTCGATCTCTTCTATGACCACGCCTTTTTTGTTGATGAACCGGTCAGCGCCGATTCCCGGGGGCTGTTTTTTTGTAAACCTCTCAGCAAAGCTTCTGGAGATGGCAAAAAGCACAAACGAGACCACCACAAATGCTGCCAGCTGCCAGCCCATACCCAGACCCAGGATCGCAAGGATACCAGCCGCTAAGGCTCCCACTCCGAACCACAAAAGGAAAAATCCCATGGTGAATATCTCAGCAATAACAAAAAAGGCAGCAATAGCCATCCATATCCACCAGATTTTTATATCCATCTCATATCCTCCTCTATCAGATCAAATTTTAAACTCTTTCATACCTGATCTCTATCTCATCTTTCTTGCCCATAGCCTGCTGGATCAGCTGGGTCAGGTTTTTGCTCATTCCCTTTTCTTTAAGAAGATCGAATATGGTTTTATTGATGTAATAATCCACGTCCGTTAGGTCCTCCTCTTCCATATTATCTCTTAGAAATTGTAACTCCTCATCTTCTATTCTACCCAGATATTTGCCTGTTTCCTTATCATACAGCTTTACCATCTAATTCTCCTTTTATTTTATTTCACTTTGTTTAGTGTGAATGGTTCATCTTCTAAATAAGACTTAGATATTTTTCGATAAATATACCGCTTAGTTTCGGTTTTATTCAATTTTTTCGCTGGCGTTAATTTACTCTTACCCCAGAAGAAGTCAAGGCTTTTTTGCCTTTGGGAAAGGAGGCTTACAGAAAAAGTAGGGGAGGGGCTTGTCCCCTCCATTCCTGGAGCACTAAAGTGCTCCGCTACATTTTAATTTTACACAGGTTGGGACAACCTGTGCTACCGGGTTGCCTGTCCTACCAAATCAGGGAGCCCACAAGGGACTCCCCTACAAAACTCTGCCCAACATATATTAAAATGCCATATCCGGTTTCCAGACTTCCCACACCTTGCCCACCAGATTTGGGCCGGGCTTTAATGTTACCCTGCCCGGCTGCCAGCCGGAAGGCGTGGCTTCGCCTGTTTTCCGCACGTGCTGAAATGCCTTGACCTGGCGAATCAACTCAGCCACGTTCCGGCCTACAGAAGGGGTTAAAACTTCCATGGCCTGGATTACGCCGTCCGGATCGATCAAAAACCTGCCGCGGATATCGACTCCTGCTGCTTCATCATAAATCCCGTAGACCTTACCAATGCGACCACCGGCATCTGAGAGCATGGGAAAGGGCACTCCACCTTTCACCATCTTGGAGAGCTCCTGCTCCTGCCAGATCTTGTGGGTGAAACGGCTGTCCACACTCATCGACAATACTTCTACGCCCAGGCTCTTAAGTTCATTATATTTGGAGGCAACTGCCGCCAATTCTGTGGGTCAAACAAAGGTGAAATCGCCGGGGTAGAAACACACGACTACCCATTTGCCCTTATAATCTGAGAGCTTGATGTTCTTGAAGCCGCCCTCCACAAAAGCGCCGGCTTCAAAGTCCGGGGCTGGCTTGCCAACTTGAGCTAACATCTTGGGTTTCTCCTTTTGTATTTGTGTTGGTTGTGCCCCCTCAGTTTCCGGCACGCCGATTGGCCCTCCTGCCGGCTCAACACAGGAATCCTTTGGCTCGCTCATATTACACTCCTTTCTTTTTCTTCTAAAATATATTTGTATGTCAAGATTTTTGAAAAACGCTTACCTAAAAAAAAGCCCTTAGCATCCTTTTTACCATAATCAATTTATTTTTGTAGATCAAGTCTTTTTATTCTGACAGCAGGAGAATCAATAAACAGAAGATTTTTCGGGGGTAAGATTGAATATTGTTCTACACAAAGATATTGAGTTTTCTATTCCAAATCTTTTAAGGCTTTCTTTGCCTCTTTATGATCCGGCTCCAATTTTAAAGCGGCCTGATATTCTGTCTTTGCCAGCTCTTTTTCACCTTTTTTCTCATAGACCATTCCCAGCCGGTAATGTGCCCAGGCTAAGGAAGGGCTGTTTTCACCCGGCTCTTTTGTCAGGTACTTTTTAAAGCACTCCACAGATCGATCCAGATTCTGGCCGGACAAAGCCCCCATCCTGCCTATCTGGTAATAGGCGTCCATCTCCTCGGGATCGATTTCCAGTATCTTATCAAAAGTCTGAGTGGCTTTATCATATTTTTCAATTCTTACGTAAAAATGGCCCAGTGCATAATATGAGTTCACTTTTGAGGTATCTATTTCAACTGCATTCAGATATTCCTGTTCGGCCTTATCGTAGTCTTTTTCATTCTCATAGATTAGCCCTAAAGCCCGATGCCCCAGCAGGGGATCCTGCTTTTTAATCTCCTCAGCCTGCTTTTTGGCTTCATCCTTATCCCCTCCCATAATCCCGGGAGCCACAAGATAATACTGCATCAATCCAAGTCTGGCATCCAGGTTAGTGGAGTCCAATTCCACGGCTTTTTTGAACTCATTTTTCACTTTCTTTGCCAGAAAAGGCTGTTTGAGCACGCTGGAGTTTTGTGCTTTAATTCCATAGGCTTGCCCTAACCAGAGATGGTATTCAGAACTGTTTTCATTCAGCTCCACTGCTTTTTTCAGCCAGTCGATTGCCTTGTCGTGATCATCCTGAATAAGCCATATCTTGCCTAAATAAAATAACGCAGTGTCGTTCTTCGGATTTTCCTTGACAAAACCTTCGAAAAATTCCCTTGCCGCGGGATATTTCTTCTCTTCAAAAAGCTTTATTCCCTTTTCCAATCCCTGATTTATTTCCGCTGCCAGGCTTAAGCTAAATAAAACTGCAAACAACACTACAAAGATATAAAATCTCTTTCTCCAGTTCATTTTGGTCTCCTTAGTTATGTAACTAAAAGTATTACGGGATAAGCGATCCAGAATTTCGAAAGATAATCTACCCAATTTCCAGATGTTTACTTCTGAAACACGATTCCCCCGTTTAATAAAACCATATAGGTGGTTCTTATATTTTGTATATCCTCAAGGGGGTTTTTGTTCAAAATCAGGATGTTCGCTTTCTTGTTTGGGGAAATAGACCCAACTTTATCTGAGATATCCAGCCATTTTGCCGGATAAATGGTGGCGCCCCTAATAATCTCTGATTCAGAAAGACCAAGCTCATTCAGGTACAGCATCTCATCAAAGGTAAACTCTGGTATAAACCCATCCTGGCCTATCAGGATTTTAACATTTCGTTTTATCATCTCCCGGGTAAAGAAACCCTGCATTTCATCCACTGCTTCAAGCTTTTTCATCATATCTTTATCTGATTTTTTAGATTGCAGTTTTTTAAGGTATTTAAGCGCATGCAGAGTTGTGCAGAGAAAAACGTCATTCTCTAGCATCTTGTCCATCAACTGCTGCAGCTTTATAGTTGAAATAGAATCAGCACCCAACGAAAAAACTTTCCGCCTGAAAACCTCCATATCTTCGGGACCAGCATTCAGCAAAGAATCGTGTTCTTTTTTCAGATCATCCTTCAGGACAACAGGCCAGGGGGCTTTTGCATGCTCAATGCACCTGATCCCCAGATCAATGGCTATATCCATAGGAATCGATTGAAAAAGTGCAGTCCCCGGATCATGAGCAACCGGAAGATTATGTTTAACTGCTAAATCCAGCAGATACTTAAAAACGTCAACGTCGAACTTATTAAAGGTCTTGATCAGATTTACACCCTGATAAGATATTTCCTCAATAATCCTTTCCGCATCCTCTTTGGAATCCACAGCAACGGTCAATCCCGGCAGCATCTTGTTCATCTCCTCCCATCTCAGGGGGCTTTTCTCCAGCATAGGACCGGCATAATATATATCCGGGCCTAAAAGCTCTCCCTTAGAAATACGATCCTTCAAATATTTGAGATTTTTAACGGGACCGCCCACATCCCGCACCTGAGTAATTCCCTTAATCACGAATTCCCTCAGCACCTGCTTTTCCAATTCATCCCCATCTGAGGTTCCGAAGTCCTCCGTTATCTGTTTTTTAGCTTTAGGATCCTTCGAAGTCAAATGAGCCAGATGGGCGTGGCATTCAAAAAGACCAGGCAGAGCGTATTTGCCTGAACAATCAATTGATCTGAGCTCACCTTCTGCGCAGTCAACCTTCCCTACCTCTTTGACAACACCATCTTCAATCAAAATATCCGAATTGTCTCTTAACGTGCCATTTTCCACATCAAAGAGATTGGCGTTTTTAAGTAGAATTCTCTCTTTCATACCTATTTATTCTAACCCGTTTGTTCTGTTTTCAATATATTTAATAATAAATAACTATGGTATAAAAGGGATGTCAAGGGTTTTTAATGAAAGCCCCCCAATTAGATAAATTTCGCCGTCGACCTCCGCTACGTGAAAGACCAGCGCTGAAGTTGCCATCAGCATCTGGATCTTTGCACTTTTGGTAACGGTGCTATTTGGTAGGGGATGAAAAAAATAGAATTTCGCAAGTTGTCAGCTATTAAAATGCCTTACCATTGCTTCTTGATATGATAGGGTCGCTTATACCTTTTCTTTATATGTAGTGGCCATTCTCCGAAGATACCTTTAAGCTGCGTCTTTTTTGTTCTTTTAAGGTCAAGAACTAAAGGAAAACTCGATGGTCGAAATTGTATCCCTGTGAATTCTGACGCTTCTTTCAACCTAAGCCTTCTGCTCACGGAAGGAGGTATACGACAACGACATTTCTCGATGATCTTAGCGAGTCTTTCATCTGCAGTTATAACCACCACATTGCCAGCACCGTGCATTTTGACCAAATGAACTCCCATTGCTATAATGAGCTGGTCGTATGTTCCTGCCGGCGTCTTTCCAGTTCCTCGGCTCATCTTGTAGTAGTGATCTAAGGGTGCGACAAGGTTGATAGCTATAATATGATACCTGCTTAATTCATAATGATAAAAAAGTTTAGCATTGTGAATATCTTCTTGAAACTGTGTCCTCAATGAACGATGCACTATTTGATGTATTCTACCGCTCCTGGTATCCTTATTCCAATCCGAATAAGCGTATTTCATAAAAGTGCTGAAAACCTCAGCAATACAGAAGTTTGGGATATAAAAGAAATGCTCGGAGCCTCCAGATCTAACTGACTCAATCAGTATCCTAGCTCTTTCTGCCACTTTGGGCGATTTGTGAGACTTAGGATAATAGTAAGGCGCAATAACACTTGCATCAAATAAACAGTACATGAATTAAACTCCTACAATCTGTTCTAGCACCTAACGTCCTTTTTTGGGTTTAGGTGTTTCCCTTAATGACGTATAGTAATTTAATATATCAACAAGACAAATTTACAACGATAAGTACCCAAAGTCAATAATTAAAATGAGGAATATCTCTTTTTATCAACTTCAACTTATTTTCCCCTCTGGATGCAGTTACATTACACTCATAGGCCAGGCACCCTTGCCTGGCTTTATTTTGACCAGTGGCAGATGCCACTGGTCTACCCTAAACCATTTCGGCTCATTTTTCCCTGCGGATGCAGTTGCAGTAGCCGTGAAGGTTGGCGCAGATGCCTCCGAAAATCGAAAACAATCCCCAGAAAAGAGGGCGGGCAAATACCTGGGATAAAGTGGGCTGGGAATAGGGGAGAAGATATATGCCCCAGGCTAACAGAGCCGATCCGACCACTATGCAGGCATGCCCGAATACAAGAGTTGCTATTCTTCCGCCACTATACCCTAAATAAACAAGCGATGCACCTATGGCTAAAGGCAGGGCTCCGACTACACTGATGTAAGCTGCTATGGTATATATCCCGAGAATCGCTAAACCCAAACCTAAAATCAAGGTAATCCAACTATTTGGTCTCATTTTCTCTCCTTACATATAGATTTAATATTTTCCCGTAGTTAGTCTCCAAAGCAGGTGTCTAAAGAGCGAGCGGACTTAATCAAGGGATGGTTTAGAGGAACTTTTTTGGGACCTTTAGCCACATCCTGTAATGAAACTTTAACCAGCGAGTCACCCTTGAGTCCCACCATGTATCCAAATTCTTTATTCAGTATCATATCCACTGCTCCGGTGCCGAATCGCGTAGCTAATACTCTGTCAAAAGGCGTGGGAGTACCTCCTCTTAAAAGATGCCCCATCATCACAGTGCGGGTCTCCAGTCCGGTGACTCTTTCCAGATGCTCGCCGAGAACAAAACCTACTCCTCCCAGTCTAATGGGCTGCGAGCTCTCCTTGACTATCCTTCTTATCACTACGTCACCACCTTTGGGCTTGGCGCCCTCAGCAATGACTACAATGCTGAACCTTTTGCCTTTTCTGGATCGTTCCCTCACTTTCTCAGCGATAATATCTATATCATAAGGGATCTCAGGAATAAGAATGATATCCCCTCCCCCTGCAATGCCCGAATGAAGAGCAATCCATCCTGCGTTATTGCCCATAACCTCAATGATCATGATCCGGTGATGTGATTCTGCAGTGGTATGAATCCTGTCAATGCCTTCTGTGGCAATAAAAACCGCTGAGTCAAAACCAAAGGTGATATCCGTACCCCTCAAATCATTGTCTATGGTCTTGGGCACTCCCACAATGGGAATCCCCTCTTTGAAAAACCGATGGGCTATGCCTAAGGTGCCGTCTCCACCTATACACACCATGCAGGCTATATTAAGCTTTTTGATATTTTTTATGGCGATCTTTGACTTGTCTTTAAATTCTATTTTCTTACCTTTTTTTGTAGCATACATATAAGGGTTTACAGTTTTAGATGTGCCCAGAATTGTTCCGCCTAAGGTGAGTATACCTGATACATCATCATATCCCAGCTTTCGATACCGATTATGTATAATTCCGTGGTACCCGTCCTCTATCCCCACAACCTCCATATCATATTCCAGGATGGCTTTCTTGGTAACCGCTCTTATAACTGCGTTTATGCCAGGACAATCCCCCCCGCCAGTAAGAACTGCAATTCTTTTTTTATTTTTCATAATACACCTCTATTATTTTTTTCTTCTTATTATTGACAGGTATATTCCATTATCGTCAGTTGCGATTAGATCAAAAGAAAAACCTGATTTATTAACGTGTTTGTTCAAGGTTTCCGGATCAATGTGCATCCATTCGAACCAGTCGCTCATTTCTCCTTTGTATTCAAACTTCAATGTCTTTTCACCGAAATATTTCCCCTGTGCAATTTTTCTCTTCTGATATTCTCTTAATTTTTCGTCAACAGGATTTCTGATATCAAATGAATCTGTCAAAAGTTGACCATCTTTCGTTAGTATTGAAGGAAGATAGTCGAAAAACCTGTCAAGACTCTGTAGGTTTTCGACTATGCCAATGCCCCGAAGTAACAAGACAGTATCGAAGGGCTTGTCGTATTCGTCGAACAGGCCGCCAACCCTGGCATTTTCCGACCCCCTCCTTTTCATCACTTCGACTGCTTTTGGAGAATTATCCACCGGCACAACTTCCAATCCCTTTTTCTGTAGGAATAACGAATGAGAACCAGCGCCTGCGCCAATATCGAGAACCCGGCCGTCACAATTATCGAGTGCTATTTTATCGATCTCCGGAAATTCGTCTTCGTAGAAGAATTCTCTTGCATAGATCGGAGGAGTCACAAAACCATCATCCCTGTGCAGCAGATAAAAAGCCTCCTTTTCGCCGTTAAGGTAATCCAGCAAGCACTGACCGTGAATGTCCATTATTGGAGAAGACATGCTATTTCTTTCTGACCGTCCAAAAATTTAAATTTCAAAATCCGTGATAGTCAGACTGTGATAATATCTGCCCCATTCTGCTGTGAACAAAAGCACTGAATAATCAGGATCGGTGACGCCCAAAGGGTAGTATTTTTCGAACCCTTCCCGCCATAGTCTTTTTTTTGATTCAGCATCTTGCAGTATCTTACAGGTTCCAACTAACGTCAGGCCCATCCATTTATCCATATCAACGAAAAAGACACAAGCTTTGGGGCTCTTTTTGAGCTGTTCGATTTTTTTCGAGGAGGTATTGGTGCTAAACCAAATTTTCTTCAGACCCTCATTTTCCATTTTTATCATTCCTCTGATGTGTGGATAACCTAAATCCGCATTAGTGCCCAGCATCGCAATTTCAGACCTGTTAACTAATTCCAATCCTTTTCCCATAGATTCTTCTTTTTTCATAATTTCTCCTCAAATGAATTTTGTTTCCGTAATAAGTTTTCTTATAATTCTTTACTTTTTAAATAAAATATTACATTACTTCTGTTCTGCTATCTTTAATATCGTTTGAGCCAAACCTATAATGTTATCCAGTTCCGCATCAGGTATCTCAAAAGGAATCCGGGGCTGTTGATTTTTGTAAAGTCCCAAACGAATCAGAATGGTTTTCATCCCCAGCTGTTTTGCTGGTATTATATCTTTATCTATTCTATCACCTACCATAATGCACTCCTCAGGAGCCACCCCGCATTTTTTCAGGATTTGCTCATAGTATCTGGGATCTGGTTTGGTAATGGAAAAATCGTCCTGGGTAAAGCGATAGGTAAGGCAGTCTAAAATAGAGTGCTTTTCCAAAAGCTCAAGCACGTCCTTACTATATTGTCCGGCAATACCTATCTTAAAATTTTGAGATATGGCTTTGACTTCCTTTTCCAATCCGGAATTGAGTTTCAGCGGAGGCTTTCGCTTTTCCCATTCCTCCTTATAGGTTCCGAATAATTTATCGAAAAGGCGCCTTTCACCTTTTAAATATTTCCAAAACACGTATTGATAAGCGCTGGGGATTAGAAGCTCGACAGCCTCCTCCACATCCCTCCAATACTGAGTAGGAGAATAGCAGGGCACAACCGGTCTTAAAAGCTCCGCAGCCAGCTCAGCTCGTGCTTTTTCGTGTTCCGACTCATCCAGAATCACCCCACCCGCATCCAAAAAAACCGTGGTTATCTTCATCTCACTCCTTGCATTAGAACATAAAATAGTCTAATTTCTCAAATCAGCAAGTTTCATTTCTTAGGGATGTTACTTTTGCCAGTAAGTTCTTTTATATCTAATCTTAACAACATTATTTTCTTGAGAGTTTCATCATCTTTCAAGAATTTCTCCTTAACCTCTTTAGGATTATCCTCCAAATGATTTAATAGAATTTCCATTCCATATTTTTTCTCCTCCATATCCTGCACAACACACATCTCACCCCAGAAAACAACCGAACGGAACTTGTGATCACAATCATTCATCACATATCCTTTATCATTAATTACCGTAGCACATACCCTGGGATTATGTTTTAAGAAATCTATTTTCAAACCCTGTGCAGCAGTATGGAAATAAAGCGAATTTTCATCTTTATCATAGCCATAGCTTAAAGTTACAATATACGGCTCATTATTCCTGCACATAGATATAACAGCATACTTACCTTGTTTTATAATCTCAAATAATTCATTTTCGTCTCTTATTTCCCTTTCTTTCTTGTACATATGATATCTTGCCATACTTAACAACCTCCTGAAATCATCCGCATCGAACATGCAAATTGCATCATTATTTCAGATATTATAACACAACCCCCTAATTATATTAGTTATTTCCGGGATATCAAGCGGAATTCCTAATGATATGCCAGCGTTGGTAAACACCTATACGAAGGTATGAGCGAGCTTAGCCAATTCCCGTTTGCTGAGTATCGAAAACAATAAATCGCATACCTGCGCTCATTGAATGTTAGAATTTCTGAGATACTCATGCACTCTGACAGACTGTCCCAATTAAGTTTTGTAAACCTTTTCTGCTTTCTTCTTCATTGTTTCAAACGCGTTTTGCAGTAGCTCGCCTGGGCGTTCAGTGATTGTGAATTTGATCATAGGTGCAGCAGTTGAATTGATATGAGGTGGATAAATTCCAAATATTGCATAATCATCAATTATATAGATTGGACCAAAAGGCATACCTCCTTTGTACAACCAAATTGACGCAGAGAAAGTTCCACATTTTAATTTACATTTATTGAATAGATCCTCTAAACCTTTTTGACATGCATTGACATTCTTCGCTATGTGACTCTTCAACTCATCCTCATTTACATCGTCAGAAAAATCTCTCCTGAACCGGACACGCTCCAAAATTGCAGGGTTCTCAAAATGTGCCATGAAGATTTCAACTTGAAGCTGCTGTAAATTCTCGAACCGCCAGAGATCTAAATCGCCCTCTCCTTCTGGAAACCAGGTTTGAAGAATTCTGATTCTATGTTTTGCACCTCTCATCAGACCTCTAATTAATGAATTGTCCCAATTCTCATAGCAATCGACACCTGAGATTATCCTAGGGCGAGCGCTGCCAACCTTTTCTGCAGCAAACCACATGTCTAGAAGACGTTTTTCAACCCCTGATAGATTTTTACCAACACTTTTCATAACGCTTATCGCCCGCCATAAGGTAATTAAAATAATAGCTAAAGCTGCTAGTGTTCCAAAAGCTGTCAATAATTCGTGTATCAATTCCTTCCACATAATTAAATTACCAAAGGCTTTTTCTATTAAAATACCTTTGCCTTACCATGCACTATAAACGGTCAAAAAGTGAGTGCCGTAATATTTACACTTATAAGCCACCAGCCTTTTATACAATAAATTGTCCCTCAATAATTTCCACACCCTCTCTTATTTTTTGAGCTTTATTTATACTATAGATCTACTTTCCATATGTCAAGAACTTTTTTTATTTTCTCATAAAAAAATCGTACTACCTTCGCCACTTACTTGGTAAATAAAGTAATATAAGAGCTTGTTTTTCTGTTTCTCACAATAATAAATGCTGCAATCAAAAGAAAAAAATACGTCTGTCCCAAAATATATTGTTAACTTAAGATCTACGAGATTCATCCTTCTCTCAGGGATAAGTATCTACAGCACATCCGCTTTGATTATATTAGTTATCCCTGGGGTATCAAAGGGAATTCCGGCGACGATGACTACTCTATCACCAGAGGTAGCTAAACCAGTTTCCAGGGTTACTTTCTTAGCTTGATCTATCATTTCATCTGTGTTTTTAGCATATTTGATCTTAATGGGGTAGGTTCCCCAGAGAAGCATAGTTCGCATTAATACCTCTTCATACGGGCTGGCTACTGCTATTGTAGCATGCGGGCGGAACTTTGACACCAGCCTTGCGGTTTGACCGGATCTGGTGCAGCAGATTATCACCTTTGCCCCGATTTCCAAAGCGGTCTGGCAGGCGGCGTGCGCCATGGCCTGGTGCACGTCATCTCCGGGCTTTATGAGCCTACTTCTGAACTGCCCGATATAGTCGATTTTATCCTCAGTTGCTAAAGCTACATCGTCCATCATTTTTGCGGCTTCTATTGGATACTTTCCTGCAGCTGTTTCGCCGGATAGCATTAAGGCATCTGTGCCGTCGAATACGGCATTGGAGATGTCAGCCACCTCCGCCCTTGTGGGTCGTGGGTTCCATATCATCGATTCCAGCATCTGAGTAGCGGTAATTACGGGCTTGCCAGCACGATTTGCTCTCTTTATGATATCCTTTTGTATCAGGGGCACCTCCTGAATGGGCATCTCCAACCCCATGTCTCCCCGGGCTATCATTACCCCATCAGCTTCCTGAATTATCCTGTCCAGATCGTCTAATGCCTCCCGTTTTTCAAGTTTGGCTATGATCGGAATATCTGCATTGTCCTTTTTAATTATCGATCTCAGCGCCTTTAGCTCATCAGCGCTTCGGATAAATGACTGCGCCACCCAGTCCACCCCCTGCTTTATCCCGAAGATCAAATCTTCAACGTCCTTGTCAGTGGGCACTGTTTTTTTCAATGAAACCCCCGGAGCATTTATTCCCTGGTTTGAAAAAAGTATACCTCCTACAACCACCTCACATTTAACGTCCGTTTTGGAAGTCGAGATAACCCCAAGCTCCAGCTCTCCATCAGCTAAAAGGATGCGATCATCAGGTTTCAAAGCTTCAATTAGTTCAGGTGTGTTAACCGATACCGATGTTCCATTGCCAATCACATTTCGAATAGTAAGCACAAATTCGGAATGAGGCACAAGTTCGATCTTATCCCTGGTAAACTTACCGATCCTCATCTTGGGACCGGATAAATCTTGTAAAATAGGCACTCTGGCTCTGAGTTCTTTAGATATTGTTCTCAAATTAGAGATCACTTCAGCGTGTTCCTGATGCGAGCCATGCGAGAAGTTCAAGCGGGCTATATTCATTCCAGCATGGATGAGTGCTTTAAGAGTTTCAGGTGAATTGCTTGAAGGTCCGATAGTGCAAACTATTTTGGTACGTCTTTTACCCATTTTATCTCCTTAAGCTCATAAAATAATCATTACTACTTAAATCGAGCTTTCAAAACGTTAAGAGGTCCGTAAACCACCAGTTTGTCTCCGTCTTTTATAATCTCATCCGCTTTTGGCACGGGAATCCAGTTTTTGTCTCTTTCGATGCCTAAAACCAGCATTCCCTTTTCGGTTAACTCGCACTGGGATAACGAACTTCCAATCAGGGGGGAGTTCTCCTTTATAATCGCTCGTACCAGACCAAAACCTTCAATCAAGTGAAGAAGGTCCTCGGTGGCAGCTTCCTCCAGAGCGGGAGATTTTACCAGCTTATCCTCGATAAAGCTCTCCCATCTTCTTATGAAGCCCTTATGAGTTGCTATTTTATAGATTCCAAATATTCCCAAAACAAGAATCACCACGTTAATAGGCAGCTGAAAACCTTGGCTGGTCACCAGAGAGGACGTGCCGGTCACAATAACCGTAATAATACCCGCATTACCCAAGATCATCAGCCAGCTGACGATCTTCCGCCGTCGAGGATGGTTCACCACAAATTCTGCCTCTCGCGTTGTAAAACCCGTTCCAGAGAAAGCTGACAATGCCTGAAACCTCGCTCTCTTTTCGTCCATCCCCGTCATCATCAAGGCAATAGAAGCTGCTCTTACTATGAGAAAGGAAAATAATATGACCAGCAAGGTAGGTAAAAGAAGATATATACCACCCATGTCAACTACCTCCAAAAAAATTTATATTTTTTTCAAGATTGCCTTTAATTAAGCCTACAATATTATTTCGCATAATGCAAATGGCATCCAAAATACTTGACAAAAGAATCATCACCACGTAGACCCTTGAGAGCTCGGCGCTGTAGGTTATGTCTTTGTGAAGCACTGGGGGCCGATCCTTAAGTAAATCCTGGACTTTTTGTGCGAATTGTTTGGGGAGAATCACCTTAATCAACTCAGAGACATTTAATCCTCCTGCTCGCAATCTATCCCTGTGCCATATCTTTTGATATGTGAAATTCATTCCATCTAAAATGTCTGCCCCATGTTGAATATCAGTTGCCCTTCCGGTTCACCTTTCCTTGGTCTCAGATTGATGCCATAATCAACGCGCACGATTCCGATGGGCGTGTTTGCACGAATTCCAAAGCCCAGGCAAGTCCGAATATCACCAAAATGTAAATCCTCTGGTCTGGACCATACGTTACCTATATCTGCGAACAGTACTGCACCAATTATCTTATAAAGGGCCTGACGGATCTCAATTAGATTCCAGATAAGTTTTAGTCTCCCGCCCAGGGGGATACGGTCTGTATCCAGAGGTCCCACCAGCTGATAACCGAATCCTCTTAGCGAATTTGGTCCGCCAGCGTAAAATCTTTCATTCAAAGGTATATCTCGTGATGCACCGAAGAAGTCCATCCATCCAATCTCCAGTGCGCTTCCAATAATGGTGGACCGTTTCCAAGGATAAAAGTATTTGAGTGTTCCTTGAGAACGTACAAAGCTGTTGGTGCCCCTCAAAAAAGACCCCGCAAGCTCATTGCTCCACTCCAGATAGACACCGTGGGTGGAGTTGAACAAGTTGTCCCGCGTGTCATAGATCAAGGACAGAGTTAAAGTTCGCAGATTAGTCTTAAGCTCTTCTGGGATGGTTCTTACCTTAATTCTACTTAACTTCACGTCCTCATATCGGTAGATGAGAGAAGCGATGGAGCGTTTTCCGAAATTCCTTCCGACAACCAGACGTCCACCCGTCCTCTTGAGATCATAGCCGGGCTCTTCCAGATATTCAAGCAAAAGATTGACATCGGTTCGCCAACGAAAGCCCAGAGTCCATGGTTCAGTAAAGGAAGCTTCTATACCACGGCTTACAAAGCTTATCCTTGCGGCAAGCCCCGCTTTTCGGGCAGTGCCCAGCAAATTAGTGTTGAAAACTTCAATTCTCCCCCGGGCTTTTTCGATTGATCCATACCCAACTGCAACATTGAACTCAAAGGGCTCACTCTCTTGAATTTCAATAAGAATGTCCTTCTGCGTCGAATCTCCCTTGAGACTCGGTTGCGGACGAATAAATACGCTCTGGAATAACCCGGTTAGATATAACCTTCTTTGGGACTCCAGAAGGCGAGAGTATCTGACCACCTCTCCCAGCCGGAAAAGGAGCTCACGATTTATCACTTTAGGCCTGGTTTTTTTCGCACCTTCAAGGCGGATCCCAGAAATAGTGAATTGAGTCTTCTCCTCTATGGTAAAGTCGATCAGCGCTTGATGAGTTTCGGAGTTGATTCGGATATCTGGTTTGACTTCAGCTTCAAGGTAGCCATTGTTGGCATAAAGAGTGAGAAGAGAAAGAGTGATGTTCTGAATTGTCTTTTGACTGAAAGGATCTCCCGGTTTTATCTTAATCCTTTGCAGAAGCAGGCTGTCGCTGAACACGGAGTTACCGAACACTGCTACTCTTTCAACCTGAGTTAGATCTCCTTCCGACAGATTAATATGAACCTGAGCTTCCTGTTGGGTTGAATCGATATTGACCTGAGTATCCAGTATTTGGATCTCAAGATACCCATTTTGCTGGTAAAAGAGGTTAAGGTTTTTCAGATCATCCTGAAAAATATCAGGATGGTAATAGGAAGGAGACAAAAACCGAGAAGGGCGAGTAAGCATGACTCGCCTAAGTCTGCTGTCGGTGAATGCCTGGTTGCCTTGAAAGGTGACTGACTTGACTTTAATCTTTTTGGAGATTTCTTTTGCTGCTGCTACCTGGCCCAGAAAACATAATAAAAGGATTAGATAGAAAACAACCCTTAGTCTCATCACTTAGATCTCAACTTATATTTTAGACTCATGCCTGATCGCCCCCGCTGATCTGTTTCGCCCTCAAGAGAAAAGTGCCTGGACAACTCGTAATCCAGGCGTATGCTTCTTTCGTTGAAATGGCCAACGGTAGTTATGTAGGTCATGGTCATTCGACGTGAAATCCTCTTGGAGGCGAGCAGCTGCGGCCCCCAGGACCTGTCAAACCGAAAGAGATTGCCCTCAATGGACATCTGATCCAATCCTAATAAGTCCCCCAGTTTTCCGGTAGTATACCCGGAGATCTTCTGGCTGGAAAAGGATTGAGCCCGTTCCAAAAGAGCACTGGATAAGGAACCCTCTTTTCCTTCTGTGTCTTTGCCCACAAGCTCGTCCCGGCTTACACCAAGAGTCAAAAGGGAAAGTATGTTCGACTTGTCTAAAGGAGGCTCAGATTTAAGCTCCACCACCACCTCGTCCAGGGGACCGGCAATGGTGATAGTTACAGTGTAAGGAGTCATCTCGGTTGCCCGATAAGTCTTGACAGTAGCCTCCGCTGCGAAATCTATAATGGGATTCAGACGATCCGGATCGACGAAATCAACTACTCCATTTTTAACCTTGAACTTACGATCAAGGTAGAGGATATATCCCTCTTCTACAGAAACGCGACCGGTAACGTTGGGCTGTGCCGGGGAACCTACAATACCTAACTCAGTATGCAAACGCAGCCGAGCCAGGTTGTTGTCAATCCAAATCTTTTCACTTTCCCTTAATCGTATGTCCATGCGGATTTGCTGTAAAAAGGGGGGCAGCTCCTTTTTCGGCCTTTCCACAGCTTGCACAAAGGACAAAATGGACTGCGGCTTGAAATTAGCCAGGAAGCGCGATTCCCCCATTACGATGTCACCCTCCAAAAGGTAATAGTTATTCTGTTTTCTATAATTAAATTGGGCTGATCGAACCAGAACATTTGCCTCCCTGGGGCGATTAATATTCACATCCTTTATGACGGCCTGGACATTGGCATCTGAGAGTTTTCCTAACTCGTGGGTCAGGGTACCTGTAGCAAAGACAGTCCCTCCACCCATTTGTATAAAGAGGGAATCCAGGTAGACCTGGTTTTGGCTAAAGCCCACTTTGACCACACCACCAGTCATTGGCGTATCCAGAAACAAGGGTTGCATTACTAAACCCTGCACCTCCAGTTGCCCCTCCAGCTGCGGACTCTCCAGCAGCCCGATAACTCTAACTTCTGTATTCAGAGTTCCAGATAGTTTTTCAACATCGGTCAAAAAAGGCTGCAAAAGTGAAAGATCCATCTGGTTAATCTGGGCAGTGAATTCCATTGAATCCTGTGAAATGGTTCCCTTTCCTGACACGGTGCCAAAATCAGATATGGCTAAACTGGTCTCCAGTTCGAATCGTTTCCATTTAGATGCTGTAACTTGTGCTTGAAACTTAAAGGGTGTTTCTCGAATTACTCCGCTCACATTTTCAACATTCAGAATGGAATCCTGGACAGATAAAATCACCTTAATTTGCCTGATCGCCTCCTTTTCTGGGCCAGGCTGAAGGCTGCCATCCGAAACCGACAGTTTGCCCACCGGATTGGGATTGGCCAAGGTTCCATTCCAGCTTAAATCATATGAAGCATGGCCGGAAACGCGGATCCCTTGAGGTATAAAGGGATTAAACAGACTCAGATCGAAACTCTCTCCCTTTGCCCGGCCTTGGAGCAAACTGCTATGGGAGATAAAGTAAGTCCCATCCTCCTTCTTCTTTAGATCCACTTTCCCCGTAATCCAGGAATAATGGCCCTTGTCATGCAACTCAATCGGCTCAAATATAAAACTCTGACTTGCGAATGCCATATGCCCCAGCAAGGAATCCATTTCCACAGATTGGAAACGAGGTTTTCTTAAGTAAAAGTCAAGCTCTGCCTGAGGATGGTCCAGGTTCCCCGATAGATTCAGACTGAACTGGAGGAATCCTCCGATATCCTGAGACTGTGCTAAAAGGAGATTCAGCTTGTCCAGCTCTATTTTGTCTCCATCCAGCTGCACTGAAAGTTGATTTGTCTTAGTCAGATCAAATGTAGCTATAATCTTTCCGGCTGGGCGGCCTTCAACTTGAATCCCTTCTAATCCTTGCGACAAATCAGATAGACGATCGGGTTGAACCTGAAGCAATTCTATATCGCATTTTCCGCGGGCAGTGGGAATGTCGAATTCTCCCACACCTTCAATCAACAGAGAATCTCGTAATAGTTGCAGAGATGACAGAGTGATTAGCTGATCTTCTATTTCAATCTTTATCTGACCCTTATCGAATGCAATATCTCCATAGCCGGGTTGGATCAGGTCAACTATAAGTTCACCTTTAAGGCTGTCTACTGAACCACTAGCGTAGCCTTGGTATATAATTCCACCCTTAATATCTGCTATATGAAGGGGCGGCCGGAGCGTGTCTATAGGATCTAAATTGCCAGCAAACTGAAGTCCGGACACGTAAGCCTGTTTATCTCGATAAAGCAGATGGGCATTGAGACTATCCAGCGGAAAATTCTGGTATTTTATATCTTGTGCTTTGACCTCAGCGCGGATTTCAGGAGAGCTCAGTTTACCTCCAAGCATCCCCTGGATTTCGAGCTGGCCTGTTAACTCGGGGAAGTCAAAAAATGCGGCCAGAGGTTCCAACTCAGGTATTCTGGCCGAAAATTCGCCCTCAACAAATTCCCCATGCAATTTTGCTTTGGCAGATATCTCGGAATTACCTTGACCAAACCAGAAACTGGCCATCTCTTTCTCGTAAGAGAGTTTTGTGGAAAAATCAGGCAAGGATTTTGATCGGTACTTTATTTGTCTGAGGCCAAAGTTCGCATTTATATTCAATGCTTTTGGATCCTTTGCAGGTCCTGAAGTACTAAGCTGACCTGAGATTTTCCCCTGATAGGGCGAAGGTTTATCATATAAAGATTCGCATACCTTAGCTAGATCAACTCCCTTCACTGACATAGAGAGCTTTGAGGTGAAAAGACTATCAGTCAAAACTTCCCCTTGACCAGATATCACGCCACCTAAAAGCTCAACTTTTATATTCTCTAAATCGATGTGACCAGGTTCCCAATCTGCTTCAAGTAAACCGCTATGTATGCGGGCTGAGGCGATATCGAATTTCGTAAGTTCTACCCGAGTGCTGACCTTCGGATGACTAATGGATCCCCTAAGACCAAAAGTCAGATTCATATCACCTCGAATTGGAGAAAGCTGTTTGGGCCAATGTTCTGCAATTCCATGCAATAATGACCCAGGATTGCCTTGCAAGCGAAAATCACCCCGTATCAACGTGTCCTCATCGACTATAATCACTTCCCCATTTCCCATAAAATCAAAACCAGGTAAATGAGTCGAAATCGAGTCAACTCGCAATTGTTTTGGACTAACCATCCCCGCAAGTTGCAGATCGTCTATTGTCAATGGAATGTCTTGATATTCAGCTCTTCCAGAGTCTACCTGTACGGTATAGCTATAGGTTTCATTGCCTTGGTATTCAGCACCAAAGTTCAGATTGTGTAATAAAGCATAAATCGGGATCAAATTATCCAGATATTGCAGCGAAGCCTTGCGGAGCGATAGTTGATCGAATTGAATCTGAAGTTGGGTTTTCTTAAGAGAACTATCCGGTTTTGCGGATGATCTGGGCAGAGGAAGATTGAATGCACCTGAGGTGTCTCGCAGAATAGTCAGATTCAGACTATCTATATCTAAGGATCTAATGTGAAGTCGACGACTGAGGAGGTCAGCTAAAGAGTATTCCATTTTAGCATAATTCAAAGTCAAAAAAGGAATTGTCTCCCCGGCCTGCATTTGATAAATTTGGACATCTCGTAGCTGCAGACGTGATAGTAAATTGGTCTCCAGCTGTCCGATACTTACCTCCAGACCCACTCTCTGCTTCAGTTGTTTCTCGGCGAATCCCTTGAGCAGCCTTTCACCTGGACTCAATGTAAGCAGGAAAAGTAAAAACACGATCCCCACAAAAACAAAGATAAGTCCAGCAACCACTACTCTGGTGGCTCGACTCCATCCTGTTTTTTTTGGTCTCATATTTTCTCCGTGAAAAACAACCAGAGGGGATATCCATTCTTATCCAACCATTGCCAGATCAGGTTGAATTCTACAGCCATTTCTTCTTCCTGAAAAAAATCACCATATACACAGCGACAACGGCCATAATTGCCAAAATCCCAAAATATCCCCAGCGCCACTCAAGTTCTGGCATAAATTTGAAGTTCATTCCATAGATGCCGGCTATAAAAGTCAAAGGAATAAATATGGTGGCGATGATGGTTAAAACCTTCATAACCGCATTCATTCGATTGCTGATGCTGGAAAGATAAATATCCAGCATTCCAGCAAGCATATCCCTGTATGTCTCGATGGTATCGATCACCTGAATGGTATGATCGTAGACGTCCCTGAGATATATGACTGTGGATTTCTGAATAAGGGATGACTCCCCTCTTTCCAAGCCACTAATTAACTCCCTCAAAGGCCAGACCGATTTACGTAACAAGATCATTTCTCTTTTCAGATTGTGGATTGTCTGCAAGGTTTCCGGGGCTGGATTGGTGACCAATTCTTCCTCCGCTGACTCTATCTCTTCTCCCAGTTTTTCCAGGATTATGAAATAGCTGTCAACAATTGCATCCACTAACGCATAAGCCAGATAGTCAGCTCCCATTTTTCTAATACGACCTTTTGCATTTCTGATTCTTTCCCTTATGGAATTGAAAACATCTCCTTCTGTCTCCTGAAAGGAGATAACGAAATTTGAACCAAGGATTAAACTGACCTGTTCAGCTCCTATTTCGCCCTCTTCTTGATTATAATGAAGCATCTTCAAAACCACAAAGAGGTAACTGTCAAAGTCTTCCATTTTGGGACGCTGTCCAGTGTTTACAATGTCTTCTAAAACAAGAGGATGCACGTCAAAATGTTTCCCAATTTTCTCTATAATATCCACCTCATGAAGACCATCAATATTTATCCAGGTGACTGTAGGTTTTTCCTTGAAGGGAAAGCATTCCTCGATCTTTTTTGCTTCCTTCTCATTTAATTGAGATTCATCGTAGTCGATTATTCTGATCCTTGCTTTCTCTATCTTTTTCTTCCCTATATGAACCAGAGTCCCTGGTGACAGACCGGCTTTTTTTGATATTCTCTTAATAAATCTGGGAACCATAATTCACCTCCTTTAATATAATTTAATAGCTACCACTTGAATGTCAACGGAATTAAGAGCAGACCATAGTTCAAAGAAAACCGATAAAAACGGAGAGTTTGTTTAAGGTTGCCTTTATATAGATTAGTGATTTTCAATTCTGAAAACCTTTTGAGTTTTCTTAATGGACTCATACCTTTGTAGTTATATCTTTGCTTAGATGATCTTAAACGCTCCTCATTAGTGGTCAAATAAGACTGGATCGAAATACTTACCTTATCTAAAATAAAAAATCAGTTATCAACTTTCAGAACACTTACTGCATTAGTAAAGAGAGTCGAGTTCGGAATGAGGATTTTTTTATTCTCGGCCTGAAGTGTGGTGTATCGAAGATCGATATCAATCACTTTTCCCTCAAAGCCGGCTACAGAGATATGCTCATTAAGTTGAAAAGGTCGATACATAAGGATAAGGGCACCTGCAAGGACATTAGAGAGTACGTCCCTGAGAGCAAATCCCAGAGCAAAACCTGTTAGCCCCAGGCCAGCCACTAAAGCAGTAACGTTGATCCCCATCTTGCCAAGTGCCATTACAGCGCCCAATAATAAGAGTATGCCTTTGACCAGCTTTCCGATCAGATTGAAAACTTGTTTTCTTCTCGGTGCGAATCCCTTCCCGATGCTGCCAATGATGGTTTTAATAACAATGCTTAGCAACCAAAAGAAGATAAAAATGAATACACCCACGGCAGCTCGAGGTCCAAAAACTGCTATTTCAGTTGCCAGGCGGTGCAGCTCTTTCAATATTCCTTCCATTTACTACTCCTCCATATTTGTACGTTGCCCCGTATTCATAATGTCCCCCAGAACAAGTGGATGCACCTCAAAATGCTTTCCGATTTTCTCTATGATATCTACCTGATGAAGGCCATCTATGTTTATCCAGGTGACTGTCGATTTTTCCTTAAAGGGAAAACACTCCTGGATGGTTTTTGCCTCCCTTTCTTGTAATTGAGATTCATCATAGTCGATTATTCTGATCCTGGCTTTCTCTATCTTTTTCTTCCCTACGTGAACCAGAGTTCCTGGTGACAGACCGGCTTTTTTTGATATTCTCTTAATAAATCTGGGAACCATAATTCACCTCATTTAATATGATATAATTAAAAAGGTAATATAGCTCACATATAAAACGACAAACGTAATACCCTCCCATTTATCTAATAAATGTTTCTTGCCGGTGAACATAGTAACAAATAAAAGCACACTGGAAAGTATAACTACACTAACATCTATATTGTTTCTGGCCTGGAAGGGTATGGGCTTAATGAGCGAGCTTAATCCCAAAACCCAGAATATATTAAAAATATTTGAGCCCACCACATTGCCCACGGCGATTTCAGCATTCTTTTTATAAGCAGCCATAGCCGAGGTGGCTAACTCGGGAAGAGAGGTTCCCACGGCTACCACGGTCACCCCTATAAAAGATTGGGTGACTCCTAAAGCCGAGGCTATGTAAACAGCGCCCTCGACAATCAACTTTCCGCCCAAAGCTAAACCGATCAAACCTATGATTACCAATAACGAAGACTTCACCATTCCATACTTTTTTGATGGCACCAGCTCATCCATCCCTTCCACCCTTTTTGCGATACTAAAGGAATAGTATAAGAATATGATAAAAAATGAAATCAAAACCAATCCGTCTATTCTGGTCAATCCAGAGAATTCTGATTTATCAATCAAATGGTCATTAGCCAAAACACCCAACATAAGAGCTGCCAGAAGGCTCAAGGGAATCTCCTTCCACACCGTGCCCTTGGTTACGCTCAAAGGAAAGATAATCGAAGATATGCCCAGAATGAGAAGGATGTTGGCAATGTTGCTTCCCAAAATATTGCCCATAGCGATCCCCGCGTCCCCTCTGATGCTGGCCATTATGTTCACAAACAATTCAGGCATTGACGTCCCAAAAGCAACAACGGTCAGCCCGATGGCCAGATCAGAGATCTTCAAACTTCTGGCGATAGACGATGCACCATTCACCAGTAAGTCCGCTCCCTTGATCAACAGCACAAATCCAATAATCAAAAGTATAATCTCAATCATACTCCTAAATTCACTCCCTCTGATTTCTTCACAACGAGCTTGAATATTTTGGTTCTTTTAAAAAAGCATCTATCATAAGCGTATGTTATACGCTTCAAGAAAATTACACACAAATCTGCTCCCTTTGTCAAGACAAAAATGGATAAGATAAGTAATTTGGGCAGACCCCCTTCCCACCGCCACCAGAGGATACTGTTTGCCTGTGATATTGAATAATCTGATCTTATCGTGACATAATTGCTTTCATTTTTCGGAATTGTTTTGTATAATTAGAGTAATTCTTGGAGAGAGAATGTTGAACCTTTGATAAAAATCAATCAAGAACTCCGAAGTTAGGAGAAAAAACCATGAGTGACAAAAAGCATTTCACAGCTGAAGAAGCCAAAAGGATCGGCGAGGAGCTGGGAATTGACTGGAGTAAGTTTGATGTGGAGCAGTTTCGGCGGGGAATGGATGTGGAGCTGGAGCACGGGCTGGTCGACCCGCACACCAATGTAACCAATGACGACCCTTTGATGACCGGCAAAATCGCCCTGGCTCACCTTAATGAGTTTCCCGATTACTACACGCGGCTTGACAAGATGGAAGAAGAAGCTGACAAATTCTGGGGAAAGTGAAAATAAGATGCCTGCGTGCTGGCAGGTTAGAATTATTTGCCCTTTAACCTTCTTTGGACGGTTTGACTTCCTAATTCTCTGAGTGCATCTGAGGCAATCCATCTGGCGGATTTCGAATCTTTTTTTATCATCTCTTCCGCAGTCTTGATTGCCATCCTGTTCAATTCAGGATTTCGTTTTCCGATCTGCCTTAAAGCCCAATTTACCGCTTTCTTGACAAACTTTCTGTCATCGGTTGCTTCACTTTTTATAATGGGGAAGAATTTCTCGAATTTTCTATCCTTGGCTTTTTTATCATGAACAGCAAAACAAGCCATTAGAACAAACCCGGCTCTTTTGACGAACTCCTCCTCTCTTTTACTCCACTCCACAGCTTTGCTGTAAGCAAAATCGGTCTTATCGAATAGATTGCTGCAGCACTGATCGCAAATATCCCAGGAGTCGAAATCCTTCACCCATTTCTCCAACTGCTCCTGGGTTACCATTTGGGGATCGTCGATCATCCCCGCAAGTAACCGTGCCTCATGAATACCTGATCTCCAGAGTTGTCCAGCCAGTTTATGATCTTTACCTATCTCTTTAGCCATCTTTCTCAAATGGGGAATGGACACACCATAAGCATTCTTAATTACAATTCCAAACCGAGCCATCCCCTCAACTGCTTCGGGATTGGACATGGATTTGAGTCGTTTCAGAACTTCCTGAGATTCCATTTTGTCCTCCGCTATAATATTTATAACTACTATACCTCTATCACGGGAACATTGAGTGAGTGACGATCAAATGGAGTCTTTCTGATAGTAGAAACCTAGATACACTCTTTTAGCTTATTTTCAAATTATTTTGTAATACTACCAATTTATTCCTTGTTCGGTTCATAAACTTTTGTTCCGGATTCCCAGCTCTCCCACCATTCTATCTTGTTAATGTGTATCTTCAGCAGGCAAAATTCATCAGACTCAGGACCCTCGGGGAAATACCTGGACAAATCGAAACTCGCTAATTTCCATACCCTTTTTTTCTGATCTAAATCCGGGATAATCTCTGCCTCTCCTATAACAAAGGCGCTTTTGTTTCCTTCGGGGTGCTCTACAAAGGAAAGACAGACTTTGGGATTTCCCTTTATCTGCTGTACCTTTCTGGAATTACTGGAAGTAGCCACCCAGATTTTGAGATCGTCCTCCACTATGGGTGTTACCGGCCGAACCCTGGGCTGGTCACCATCACAGGTAGCCAGGTATGCGTGCAAAGAATTCTTTTTCATAATGGTTACCATCTTTTCTTTTTCAGACAGATTCATAATGCTTCCTCCTATTTTTTCCGTCCTACTATTTCCAGATGTCCTGCTCTCGGATAAAAGGCTGGATCATCGTTGTATTTTAGCTCTAAATTATACAGCCACTCCTGAACCTCAGGATCCTCTGATTTGTAAAAAGAAAGACGAGGGGCAATTACCGGCTTTCCGATAATCCTTTCCACTCGAAGGCCGTTTGATTCAAATAGCTCACGCAGTTCCTCGGGCGTAAAGGCATGTACAGTGTATGTAAATTCCTCTTTTCCCGTGGGCATTTCAACCTCACCTGTGTTTAAAAGTCGATAAATGGCTTCACGGTCATCTGAATCCTTCAGCCAAGCCAAAGCAGAAGCCCGGTTGTCCACCGAAGCGATCAATGCTCCGCCTGGTTTGAGAACGCGAACACACTCTGATAGTGCTTTTTTATGATTCCCACAATATGAAAGAGGATCACCCTGACAAAGCACCATATCAAAATGATTATCCGAAAATTCAGGCATATCCCGAATATCAGAAATAATTATTTTAATTTGTTTCTCCAGACCAAACTGGTTCACTTTCTTTTTAGCTTTGTCCAGCATACCTTTAGATATATCAGTTAAGACCACGTTATATCCCATTTTTGCCATCTCGATGCTCCAGATACCAGTACCTCCACCAGCATCAAGTATAATAACACCATTTCTCTCGGGTACAAATCTTCGAAGGTTTTCAAGGGTGACCTTATGATACAGAGCAAAATGCTCGAAATAGTCAGAATCATATGTCTCAGCCCACCAGTCGTGATGTGCTGCTACCTTCTTCAGATGTTTATTCATATCTTTTCCCCTCATAACCCTTTAAAGTAATATCATCTAAGGTTCAATTTCCCCCGGCATTATACTCATAGTGAATCAATCTTTTTGTAATGCGATAAACTAATAAAGTTATCCACCTGCTGGGTAATATTTTTTGACCAAAATCGAAATCCGACCAGACCTTGTGTATGGATTCAGGATAGAAGCGTCCCTTCTCATCTTTTTTTATGATAAGAAAATCCATCATTGAATTCATTCTGCGATCCTTTTTTGCGAATTCAAGCTGGGAAAGAACGTCCAGATACTTCAGAATACGATAATCAGTGAAAGGGTATTTCAACTTCTCCCAGCCTTTGCCAATCTGGGAATCATGCCCGGCATATTTAATCTTTCCTCTATTCTCCCAACATTTAAACAGAAACTCTGCACTCTTTTTCGCAGTTGTGCTTTCTCTAAGCTCGGGCCTTTGGGCCAATGCACCTAAAACACACAGCGTGGCAAAGGCACAGCTTGGCTCCTTTTCCCTAGGTCCGCCAGGCAGACCTTTGTTTTTACACCAGAATCCGCCATCCAGACGTTGGCGACCTGTAATCCATTCATACGCTTTTTCCAATCTCGGATCAGAGACATATCCCAGCTTGGCTAATGACTCGGTCAATATGCCAGTAAAACAATCGCCAGGTGTAAGCGGAGGCGCCCAGCCAAATCCACCTTCTGGAAGCTGGGTGCTGAATACATATTCACAAGCTCGGCCAATCTTTTTATCTTCTCTGGTTAAGCCGAAATCAGCCAACATACCCAGCACCCAAAAAGTGGTATCTTTTTTAGGCCACCAGGTATGGATATCCTTTGGGCTTCCCCAGTATCCGTCTTTGTTTTGCTTGTCAAAGATCTTTTTGATCAAATTGTGTTTAAAAATCAATCCCTTAGTTGTTAAAACCTCTTTATCCTTTTCCGGTCTATCCAGAAGGTCGGTCAATGTCCGGTATTTAACAAAAGGCTCACCATCAAGAAGCCAATCCATCGGAATTGACTTCAAAAAATCCTCAAATCTCTTCAACATAAGATTTTTGGTTAAATCCGGAAAATCCTTATGTCCCCGAATCCCAGCTTGGCATTTATCTGGACCTTCCTGGTGCAGGCATCGTAGTTTTCGTCTTTGTAGGTCAGGCTGTTGCCCAGACCATCAGCAGTCCTTCCCAATATGTCGATTTTTCCGGCAAGGGATTTACCAAGAGCGCTGACTGGCACATCCTGAGGCAGCATCACTCTCACATCCCCGAATCCAGAGTTGATGTTAATGCTGTGCTCCTTTTCCTCAAACCGAGCCTTGGTCAGATTAACCTCCACGTCTCCAAATCCAGAGGAGAGGTTCAACCCATCCGGATCCATATCCTTAGCATCTATAATCAGATCGCCGAAACCCTGGCTCAGATTCTTCTGTTTGGGAGTAACCCCTACACTTGTTGACGTCCCCTCAGGTCTTTTGTAGATAACCCAGATGCCCACAAGTATCAGAATGATAGGCCACAGCTTTCCCATAGAAGCCCAGAACTCAAAGATTCTCAGGTTGTCAAAAAAAATCAGAATCCCCAGGATAATCAGGATCGCACCCCACACCAGTGTTCCAAATCCTCTTCTCATTTTTACTCCTTTTTAAAGTTTAAAAATACAGAATCCTCTTTTATATATCTACTCATATCTTTCAAGTCAAGTGAAAGTTTCACAGCATTAGAACTTGCCAACTTTCAAGCTACACCTTAAATTTAGTCTTAAAAGAGTATAGAGTTTAGAGTAGAGAGTAAAGAGTTTGAAGTGTGTATGATTCATTGACAAATGAGAGTTTACTTGTTAATCTCGTTTTTTGCGGTTTTTAGTTTACAATGTAAGAGTCAAAACGAAGAGATCGCTAAGATGAAGCAGGATGAGACTATATGTTTAGTTGTTGTGGGAAAAGTGAAAAAAGAAATTCTATACTATTTGCAGTCTGAAATAGAGAAGGTTTTTGAAAGAAAAGTAAATGTAGCTGATGGTTTAAAACATCCAGACTACGCCTACAATCCAAAAAGACAGCAATATCATTCATCAAAAATTCTTGAAAAGATGAAAGAAGAGAAGTTCAGAGGCTGCGATAGAGTTCTGGGTGTGACAGATGTTGATATGTATGTTCCCTCGCTCAATTTCGTCTTTGGAGAGGCAGATTTTTATGATAGAGTAGCTGTGATCTCCTTAGTTCGGCTCAGACAGGAGTATTACGCATTACCAGAAGATGATAAGCTATTTCAAGAGCGGGCTTTAAAAGAAGCTGTTCACGAATTGGGACACACTTTCAGTCTACATCACTGCCCGGATACTAAGTGTGTTATGCATTTTTCCAATTCCTTGAAGGATACAGACATCAAATCCCACAACTTTTGCTCCCAATGCAAATCCAAACTCGATCAGAAATAGAGCGGGGATAAATTCCCCGTCCTATGGTGGTATATATTCCCAATTACATAGAGGTGGGAATTCATCCCACCCATTTTACGGTAGCCGTCCCGCTTCAAGCGGGACGAAAAAATGACATTGAGCTTCAGTATTTTCGTCCAAATGGACGGCTACCTGGTTAAACATCTTTATGGTAATCGGAGCCATAAAGGCTCCTCTATGCGTAGCAGAGGATTTCTCCCTCTATAAATTTATTCAATTTATCAGCATGGCAAAACCGTAAATATTCGTGAAAATTAAAAGCAGGGATAAATTCCCTGCTCTATAGGAGTAAGTATTTCTCATTCAATAGAGGTGGGAATTCATCCCACCTCAACAAAGAATTCTTCCTGTTATTTGAAGATGCTTATCAGAAACTTCATCAGAGGTAATAGAAAAAGAATTATTAAAATTAAAGCGATCAAAATAAATGTTTTCCCCTTTCCCTCGGGGAATTCATAACCACACACATAGCAAACTTTGCTATCTTTGGGAAGCTCAACCGCACAATTAGGGCATTCCTTTTTACCACCAAAAAACATCTATTGCCTTACTGTTTACTGTTTTCCGTTTGCCGTTTTCTGATCTATCGTCCTATTATCTCCAGATCCGCATACTTAGCCATTAGCCTTTTGGTAAACCCTGCTTTGAACCTAATTAATAACCTGGTACCCTCGCCAAAACCCTCCTTTTTGATGATTATCCCCTCTCCGAAATGAGGATGCAGTATTCTGGTGCCTGCTTTTAGAAAGGAATCGTCAAATTCCATCTCCTGATCCTGTAGAAATAGCTTCTCTTTCCTCTCCCAGCCTGCGGTTATCAGATCCTCAACCTCTAAAAGCTCCGGAGGGAGCTCATCTAAAAATCTTGATCTCAAATTCACCATATCACCAAAGCGCTTTCTGTTATGAGCAAAGGACAGGAATATCTTTTCTTTGGCTCGGGTCAATCCCACATAGAAAAGCCTGCGTTCCTCCTCCAGCTCTTTTTGCGAATCCATAGATCGGGAGATCGGGAAAAGCCCTTCCTCCAGACCGGTTATAAAAACCACCGGAAATTCAAGACCTTTGGCTGAATGCAGGGTCATAAGATTTACCGCATCTTTAGCCTGATCCCAGTAGTCGATGTCAGAAAGCAAAGACACCTCCTCCAGAAAAGCATTCAGGCTGTGATCATCTGCTCTCTGCTTGAACTCTTGAGTGGCTGAGATAAGTTCTTTCAAATTCTCAGCCCTGTTTTCGGACTCAATCGTTCCCTCGGTTAAAAGCTGATTCAGGTATCCTGTTTTCTCAATTACATATTCTGTCAGCTTATCTATTGTCAATTTGTCTTTCTTGCCAATAAATTCCTTGATGGTCCTGAAGAACTCTTTTATCAAATTCTGCATCCTTGAAGAGATATCCGGTATCTCTTCAACATTCTCCAGGGCATTAAGGAAGTTTAACCTATTCTTTATGGAATATTCCTCCAATCTGGCAAAAGTTTTATCTCCTATCCCGCGTGGTGGGACATTGATTATCCTTTTCCAGGACACCAAATCATTGGGGTTGACCAGAACCTTAAGGTAAGCCAGAACGTCTTTAATCTCCTTTCTCTGATAGAATCTCACTCCACCCACAATCACGTAGGGAATTCCATTATCCCGCAGCTTCTGCTCCAGGACTCTGGATTGAGCATTGGTCCGGTAGAGTATGACAAAATCCTTTCGGGCTAAACCTGAATCATTCAGAAGATGCTTAATACTATCCACAATTGAAAGCGCCTCAATGTGTTCATCATCCACTAAAACCAGCTTTATCCTGTCTCCGCCTTCTTCTTCTGTCCATAAGGTCTTCCCCTTTCGGGATAGATTGTTTTTAACCACGCTGGAAGCAGCATTTAAGATCACCTGGGTGGAGCGATAGTTCTGTTCCAATCTAATTGTCTTGCACTCAGGGTAATCCTTTTCAAAATCCAGAATGTTATTTAAATCAGCCCCTCTCCATCCATAAATGGACTGGTCATCGTCCCCCACCACGCACAGGTTTCTATGTAAAGAAGCCAGCTGTTTCACCAGGACATACTGGGCATGGTTGGTATCCTGATACTCATCCACCAGGATATATCTGAATCTGTTCTGATATTTTTCCAAGACCTCAGGGTGCCTGTCGAAAAGCTCCACTGTTTTCATTATCAGATCGTCGAAGTCAAAAGCCATAGCATCCTCAAGTTTTGTCTGGTAGAGCTCATATATTTTCGACACATTCTCCTGAAAAAAATCCTTTACCTTGATCTGATACTCCTTCCAGTCAATCAGTTTATTCTTGGCATCCGAGATGTGGGACAAAACTGCCGTGGGAGAAACTTTCTTGGTGGGGATCTGCAGCTTTTCCATACATTTCTTAACCAGGGAAAGGGAATCATCCTCATCGTAGATGGTGAAGCTGGTTTTATATCCTAAGGCTTTTGCCTCTCTTCTTAAAATTCTGGAACACAGCGAATGAAAGGTGCTTATCCATACTGACGTGCCTATCCTACCTAAAAGCTTCTCCACTCTGGTTCTCATCTCCTGTGCTGCCTTGTTGGTGAAGGTAACTGCCAGGATTTTCGAGGGAAAAACCTTTTTAGCTCCAATAAGATATGCAATGCGATAGGTCAGAACTCGAGTTTTGCCGCTCCCTGCTCCGGCTAATATTAAAAGCGGACCTTCGGTGTGGGTAACAGCATCCCTCTGGGGAGGATTCAAATCTTTAAGAAAATCAATCAATTTAAGAATTCTGAAGGAATTTACCAGTTTGTATTTGTTAGTGATGGCAATTAATAATTGTTAACTGATCAATTATAATAGAGTTTAATATGTCCGCAAACCTGATATTGGAAGGATGAATCTATGTTGACCTTTTTCTTAGTAAGTACTTGCTAAATTCAGGTCCAGTAGAATATGCATAGAAACCTGTAGCCGAGTATCCTCTATCAACAGCCGAACATACCTTATGGAAAACTAACTGTGCTATCGGCATTGTGGTATAAAGCACAATTGGAATAGATCCAAGGTTGCTTAATTCTAAGGTAATGGTACCCTTGAAGCCTGGTGCGACGTGAGTAGCAGTGGCGATAACAAGGCCCACACGACCAAAAGATGACTTACCTATAACATAAGCCATAACATCAGGAGGCAATGAAATATACTCCAATGTACTACCTAAGACAAACTCATTGGGATGCAGCACTATTTCACCATCTGGCCTAAGCTGGATTCTTTCTTGAAATTCATAAACATTAACTTTCTCATCCTTTTCACAGATTTCCCGAAAATTAAGAGATTCCAACCTAGTTCTTCTCATAACGATGAAAACATTTCCTAGTGTCAAATCCACGGATGCCCCTGCAATCTGGCATTGGTCTAACAAAGGCGTAATGATTAACGATTTATCTAGGTCCTCCACCATCATCAATTTAACAATCTCTCTTTTACCCAATACACCTGTCCTAGGTATGTTGAAGTCCTTCGACAAAAGACTGTTATGTTCTACGTATGCCTTTTTATTTCCATTTTCTTTTGGTTTGTGTAATTGAGAGAAATTACTAAGCTCAATTGCTCTGAGTGAGTGACGACAGAGAATATTCAATTCATTGTAGTAACTTTCTAGATCCTTTTGAAAATCGAATAGTTCCTTGTTTTCACTTTTAATTCGCTCAATAATATCCATCCAGTATAGCCAAGTTGCATTGAGTATTTCTCGAATATCAAATACTTCTGGTTTTTCAATTGGCTGTTTGCCCAAGATTTCACACGGTGGGATACGGGATTTCAGATATTTCGCTCCAAGGAAAATTTTCTCAGTGAAACGCAAGCAGTTCTTTTCAGGGATTTTCCGTCTTATTTTTTCTCTTAATATATCTAGTGCATTTGAAATAGATTCTTCAATAATGGATAAAGCCATCTTATCAAGTATTTCCTTACGTTGTTCTGATGTCAATTTTGGTTTATCCATATCAGGTTTTATATAGTTGACCACATTAGTATTGGCTAGCTCCGAATCACTCCTTGTCATTTCATAAATTCTTTTCAGAATCGTATTCTCGGCAGGAGTCAACTTATTCTTGGTCCTTTCTAGTAAATCTTTCTCAAACCCTCCTTCAGATCCGTTTATCTCTGAGGCAATCTCAGCTAATCTCGTATAATTTGGAGGATAAGGAGAGTCTGGTGGTCTAGGTACAAGCGAGAAAAGCTCTTTAGCAGAAAGATAGAACCCTATTCCAAAGAATCTTGCCGCTGTTATATCAGCGGTAAGTTCACGCAACCAATATCGTATTGAGATGAAAAGTTTTTCGTTTATTCTAGTGGAATAGTAGATTTCTGCTAATAAAGGAGGCCATTGGTCAGACGCCGGATCCAACTTCCTTGCTACTTCAATCCAACTTTTGACTTTAGTTTCTGGTATTGATACCGCTTTTACAACATCAGGTGATCTTGATATTCGATATTCTGGATTATCAGGATCTATGTCGAAATAGTGTGCTAATTCATGTGCCAAAATAACCAGGGCAAGAATATTGTCACGTTCAATCACAGGAAAAGATATAACAGCTATCCGGTTAGGCATATGTTTAAAGAAATCATTTGCCTCTTCTTCATTAACAAAAAACAAGATTGTCTTCAGTTCATTTTTCAGATTCAGGTAAGAGAAATTAAATTCCCACTGCGGGTAAAAAATGAATATATCATTGGAGGATTCAGGGAAACGTGCCTTCATTAAGAATTCAAAGGGTAAGATCACTTCTGACCTAGTCCTCTCAAAGCAAAACGCTTCTATGTATTCTAAGTATGAATACAAGGTTGCAGCTGAATCTCCAATTCTTCGAGCTACGGCTTCTAATGACTTTCTGTCCTTAATTCCATCTACCCATTCCTTGGCTCGTTGATACAATAATGCATGTAACCTATGTGCGCTTTTTATAAATAGATTGACGAGTTTTTCCCCTGACTGAGAAGGGAATCTTTCCATAGAAAGTCCCTGTAATCTATCTGTTAGCGTTCTTAATCTAACACCAACAGAATAGAATAAAGGATCTGGTCCTTTTGTTGAACTCATACTTTTGGGTGGGTGCTAAATACTGAACTTACACAGAGTAAGTGCTTTCATAAGCTTGCTGATCTGCTTTGTCTCCTAAAGCTTTAAAAAAGGAAGCAACTTCAGCTACTGATTCCATATCACTATTTGTAATGGGTTTAGAATCCTTTAGGTTTTCCAAAATCTCTCGGTAGCTATTTAATCTCTTTTTAAACTCATCCAAATCATTGGGGATAGTGACACTCATAACTGAAAAAATCTCAATCGCTAGAGCGAGCGCTGTAGCTGTAGAAATCCTAGTATACGCATGGGCAAAAGAGAATCTCTCAGGGGAATTAATCGTATCAAATCCCGTTAGAATCGAATTTAAGAATCGCTGAGATTGCTCAACTATGTTCTTGTCTTCGGGTGTCAGCTGTAAAGATATACCTTTCATGTACGGTTTCAATAAAGCATGCAAAGCATCCGCCACGTAACCCCAAAATAAGAGATCAATTTTTCTTTGTGCCATACTTCCCTCCTCTAATATTATAAATACTTATAATAATATCGTCAATAATTATCAATTTCTTTGACCTAATATGAGGACCCAGTTTCCTACTTACCTCTTTCTTAATAATAGTAAGTTTTTTGTATTACACTTGTCAAGTAAAATTTTCATTATATAAAATAAAATTATAATGGATTTTTCAATTAATTAAAAGTATTTTCAACAGATTTCACTTGATTTCAGGTGAAAAGTGAGTTAAAATATGAATCCAATTTGTGAAAAAGGAGGAAAAAAGTGAATATTGTTGTCTGCCTTAAACAGGTGCCCGACACGGAGACAAAAATCCAGCTCAAGGAGGACGGATCCGGAATTGTGGAGCAGGGGATAAAATACGTGGTCAACCCCTATGATGAGTATGCGGTGGAGGAGGGCATAAAACTGAAGGAAAAATTCGGCGGCGAGGTTACAATTGTTTGTATGGGATCAGATAGAGCCACCGAATCTATAAGAACCGCATTAGCTATGGGTGCCGATAAGGGTTTGCATCTGAACGATCCTCTGTTTGAGGGATCTGACAGCTACGCTACTGCAAAAATTCTGGCTAAGGCTATATCTCAATTATCCTATGATATAATACTCACGGGAAAACAGGCAGTGGACTGGGACAACTCCCAGGTATTTTCATACCTGGCTGAATTTTTGAACCTGCCTCAGGTTTCAGTGGTGGTGGGGCTGGAAGTGGCATCTGATTCTAAATCAGCAACTGCTAAAAGGGAATCAGAAGGTGGTGAAAAGGAGATAATCGAGCTTCCATTACCAGCAATAATCGCCTGCCAGAAGGATCTGAACACGCCCCGATTTCCCTCACTCCCTGGGATAATGAAAGCCAAGAAAAAAGAGATCAAAAAATTGGGCTTGGCTGATCTGGGATTGACCCCGGATGAGGTTGGAATAAAGGGCTCTAAGGTGAAGATATCAAATTATGCCCTTCCTCCTGAAAGGAAAGCAGGTAAAATCATCGAGGGTGAGGAACCACAGGAAATATGCGAGAAACTGGTCAAACTGCTTCGTGAAGAGGCTAAGATAATTTAATAGATTTCTAAGAGAGGATTTAAAATGTCTATCTGGATAATTGCAGAACTTAAGGAGAAAAAATTAAAAAAGGTCGCCTTGGAGCTTTTAAGCTTAGGTAAAAAGTTAAATGAAAAAAAGGAAACAGAAGTTTGTGCTGTTCTTCCTGGCTTTGAGATAGAGGGTTTAGCTCCACAGATGGGACATTATGGTGCGGATAAAGTCTTTCTTTTAGACGATGAGATTTTAAAAAACTATTCCACTGAGGGTTATTCCAAAGCCATTGCGGATTTAGTTAAGGAGCACAACCCGGAGATTCTATTAGGAGGTACCACTGCTCAGGGAAAGGACTTGCTTCCCAGGGTGGCAGCAAAGCTGGATACTGGTCTGGCATCGGATTGCATAAGTGTGGATTTGAGCTCAGATGGAAAACTTCTCTGCATTAGACCAATGTATGCTGGCAAGGTCAGGGTTCAGGCAATCATCCCCGATTCTTTACCTCAGATGGCATCCTTAAGACCAAATGTAGTTGCGGTTAGCCCGCCGGATGAGTCCAAGTCTGCAGAGATCATCAAGGTTAAGCCCAATGTCACAGATCAGGACATAAGAGCAAAGATCAAGGAGGTCTTAAAAGAAGCAGGTGAGAAAATTGACATAACCGAAGCAGAAGCCATAGTCTCCGGCGGAAGGGCTATGAAAGAGGCAGACAATTTCAAAATACTGGAGGAGCTGGCTCAGGTATTAGGGGGGAAAGCCACTGTAGGTGCATCCCGGGCAGCAGTGGACGCTGGATTTGCCCCTCACGATATACAGGTGGGGCAGACAGGAAAGGTGGTCAACCCCAATCTTTACATAGCCTGCGGCATATCCGGTGCCATTCAGCATCTGGCTGGAATGATCACCTCCAAATGCATCGTGGCTATAAACAAGGATCCGGATGCTCCTATTTTTCAAAAAGCAGACTATGGCGTGGTGGGCGATCTTTTCAAAGTAATCCCCATCCTGACCGAAACCATTAAGAAACTAAAAGCCCAGGAATAAAATGGAACCTACCCGGGAGATATTCTGGAACGTAGGCCACGTCAATCTGGCCGTTTATCTTATTTCGCTTATAGCAATCATTATCCTGATCCTGGGTATAAGAAAAAGAATAAAGCTCTGGAAATTAGGTAAACCTGAACTCAGAACCGACCAGATCTGGAAAAGGATAAAATCGGTTTTGTGGTTTGGGTTCGGGCATAGCCGCACACTTAAGGAGCTCTATCCCGGAATTTTCCATTTCCTCCTTTTCTGGGGATTTGTCATCCTGTTTTTAGGCACCCTTATCATCTTCCTGCAGGAGGATATTTTCTCCCCGATTTTCAACTATTTCTTTTTCCACGGAAATTTCTACCTCTGGTTTTCTTTTATACTTGACCTTTTTGGTGGTTTAGCCATAATCGGGGTGCTTCTGGCCCTGTATCGAAGATATATAATCAGACCAGAAAGACTGGATAATATCCTAGACGATGCTGCCACACTCATTCTGTTACTTTTAATTCTTGTTACCGGTTTTCTTGTCGAGGGGTTCAGGATTGCATCGGAATTCCCGGGATTCGAACGCTGGTCTTTTGTGGGGTGGTCATTTGCCAAAATCATTGACACCTTTGGCATGGGCGGAGCACAGGCGCTGGTGTGGCATAAGGTCATGTGGTGGATTCATTTTGCATTTGCCACGATCTTCATCGTCTATATTGCCTATTCCAAGCTGTTTCATATCTTAGCTTCGTCCCTGACCCAGTTTTTCAGGTCACTGGGACCTAAGGGAGCTTTGAAGCCCATACCGGATATGGAAAACCAGGAGACCTTCGGCGTATCCAAAGTGGAGCAGTTTACCTGGCGCCAGCTTCTGGATGCCGATGGCTGCACCCGCTGCGGAAGATGCCAGGACAACTGCCCGGCATTTCTTTCCGAAAAACCACTTTCACCCAAAAAGATCATTCAGGATTTAAAATCAAATCTTTTAGAAACATCTCAAATCCTCTCACAGAAAACATCTGAACCCGAAGAAAAAAGACCAGCCTTGATCGGCAAATCCATATCAGAAGACGAGCTCTGGGCCTGTACCACCTGCTATGCCTGCCAGGAAGCCTGTCCGGTATTTGTGGAACAGGTGCCGACCATCGTGGATATGCGACGGTATCTGGTTCTGATGGAGGCCAGGTTTCCCCAGGAGGTCACCCAGGTCTTCAAAAATATGGAGACCAACTACAACCCCTGGGCAATTGGCTTTGCCACCCGGGCTGATTGGGCCAAAGGCTTAGGGGTAAAGACCCTGGCTGAGGTTAAAAATGTAGACATCCTGTACTGGGTGGGGTGTGCTGGCTCATTTGACGACAGAAACAAAAAGATATCCCGGGCAATGGTCAAAATACTACAAAAAGCCGGGGTGAACTTCGGAATCTTAGGGACCGAGGAGCTCTGCTGCGGTGAAACCGCGAGAAGAATAGGAAACGAATACTTAGCCCAGATTCTGATCCAGCAGAACATCGAGAACCTGAAAAAATACGGAGTTAAAAAGATACTTACCGCCTGCCCCCATGGATACAACACCTTCAAGAACGAATATCCCTTATTCGGTGCGGAGTTTGAGGTAATGCACCATACTGAGTTCATCCGGGATTTAATTAAAAATGAAAAATTAAAAATTAAAAAAGAAATAAAAGATAAACTGGTGTATCACGATTCCTGCTATCTGGGAAGATATAATAATATTTATGATTCGCCCAGAGAGATATTGTCTAAAATAGCAGCAGGTGAAATCGTCGAGATGGAGAGGAGAAGGAATAAAAGCTTTTGCTGTGGTGCGGGCGGGGGAAGAATGTGGATGGAGGAAACCTTAGGCAAAAGGATAAACCAGATGCGGGTCAAGCAGGCAGATGAAGCCGGTGCGGAAACTATAGTTTCCGCCTGCCCCTATTGTTTGACCATGCTCTCAGACGGGATAAAGGAGATAAACTTAGAGGAAAAGATGAGCGCGCTGGATTTAGCGGAGGTAGTAGAACAGGCGCTCGAATAAACCGTTAAACCATTAAACCTTTAACCATTCAATTCTTAAACTATCATACTGTTGAGCCTTAAACCTTATGACTCTTAGACTTTTAAGCCTTTACAGAGGAATCCAGACTGTTTTAGTCAACTTTTTCAAATAAAAGAACAAAGAATCCGTTTTTATTGGATAAACAAATGTTTTACAAAAGAGGTAATTGATGAGCGAGAAAAAGATAACCAAGGATATGACCTTTGGTCAGGTCTTAAAGGACTACCCTCAGGTCGCTCCGATCTTTATGAAATTCGGCATGCAATGCATCGGCTGTCACATTGCTATAAGCGAGACAATTGAGCAGGGAGCCGTAGCTCACGGGGTGGAGGTTGACGATCTGGTAAACGAGTTAAACAGCGTGTTAACACCATCTCCTGAGGAGGAAAAATCCCAGGATTCATAGAAGAGTATGAGTGAGAATAAGGACATAGTCGATAAGATTCTCAAGCTCAAAAACAAAAGAAACGCCATCATCCTGGCGCACAACTACCAGATCGCCGAGGTGCAGGAGATAGCCGATTTTCTAGGCGATTCTCTGGATTTGAGCCAGCAGGCAGCAGTAACCGATGCGGAGATTATAGTTTTCTGCGGGGTGCACTTTATGGCCGAAACCGCCAAGATATTAGCCTATGACAAGACCGTTTTGATGCCGGACATCAATGCCGGCTGCGCCATGGCAAATATGATCACCCCCAGGCAGATGATCGAGCTGAAGAAGAAGTATCCGGATCATATTTATGTCTGTTATGTAAACTGCACCGCCGAGACCAAAGCCGAATGCGATTACTGCTGCACCTCAGCCAACGCCATCAAGGTAATCCAGGCAATACCCCAGGATCAAAAGATCGTATTTGTGCCGGACAAGTATTTAGGCTCCTATGTGATATCCCAGACCAAGAGGGATATGGTTTTGTGGGATGGTTTTTGTCCCACTCACCGCAGAATCCTGGCAGAAAACATCTTGAAGATGAAGGCCCAGCACACCAAAGCCGAGGTTTTAGTACATCCCGAATGCATTCCGGACGTCATCGCTATGGCAGACCACGTCCTTTCCACCTCAGGAATATGCAGGCGGGCACAGGAATCAGAAGCAGAGGAGTTCATCATAGGCACCGAGATCGGAATCCTGAGCCGGCTGGAGCGGGAAAATCCGGACAAGAAATTCTATCCCGCATCCGAGCTTGCCGAATGCGAGAACATGAAATTAAATACCCTGGAGAAAATCCTCTGGTCGCTGGAAGATATGATCTATAAGGTGGAAGTGCCGGAAAAAACAGCCCTGGCAGCCAAAAGATCGATCGACAGAATGGTAGAAATAGTTTAAAATTCAGTTTTTCTCCTAAAAAGTTACAAAAGAATTAGTTTATGGAAGGCATTAATACCAGGGTGTGTGATCTTTTGTGTTTTACCTTCTTAAAAAAACAAGCAGGTTCTTAGAACTCACCCCCTTTTGTTCCCCCTCTCTTAGTAAGAGAGGGGGTTAGGGGGTGAGTTTTCAGGATATCATCCCACCTAAGTTAAATGAGACTTTTTTTTATCTGAAATTATGCCCGAGTTACCCGAAGTCGAGACCATAGTTCAGGGATTAAGAAAATCCGTGATAGGGAAGAGGATAAAATCGGCATACGCTGACGGGTGCAGAATATTCACTCAAAGAAATTTCTGCAAAGACCTTGTTGGCAAAAAAATCAAAACAGTAAGAAGAAGGGGCAAGTTCATCATAATGGAGTTATCCGATAACTATAATCTTTTAATCCATCTCGGAATGACCGGAGGACTATTCCATCAAAGAAAAGGCGAGCCAAAAGACAAGCACGATCATTTTATCCTCAAATTCACCGACAGCAAGACCGAACTCAGGTATAATGACCAGCGAAAGTTTGGCAGAATCAGAAAACGGTTAAAGGTTAACAGTAAACGGAAAACAGTTAACGGTAAACAGTTAACAGTGAACTGTGAACCGTTTACAGAGCTTGCTCATTTAGGATGTGAGCCCCTGGAAATATCCGCTGATGAATTTGTAGAGCTATTAAGCAAAAGAAAAGGGAAAATAAAGCTGCTGCTTTTGAATCAAAAGGTCATAGCCGGCATAGGCAACATCTATTCAGACGAGGCATTATTTGAGGCGAGGATACATCCATTGACACCGGCGAATAAAATCTCAAAGCCAAAGCTAAAAAAACTGCACCGGGCAATACAGAGGATATTAAAAAAAGCCATCCTTGCGGGTGGCTCGTCAGTGGATAGTTATACAAATTTACAAGGGGAGAGAGGTTTTTTCCAGCTTGAGCACAAGGTTTACGCACGGGAAGGGGAAAAGTGCAAAAGATGCGGGGCAAAGATAAAACGCATCCGCATCGCCCAGCGTTCCACCCACTTCTGCCCGAAGTGCCAGAGAAATCGATTAGACTACTCCCCGAAGTGATATAACGGACATCCGAAAAAACAATTACCCGTACCTAAAGGTGCACTATCCGGTTTTCATTACTTCTTTGATTGCTATTCTTAACTGAGGCACATATCGTGTTTGCTCTACAATGTTTGCATCCAGAATATCTCTTCTTCCATAGAAGACTAAGAATGCAATAACTTGCTGAGGGACAGCAAGAGGTTTGAAGCCATGCTTGGATGATATTTTGCAGATACCTGCAAGAACATCTCTGCCCCATTTAGATGCAGCCTGTAGTAGCGTATCCAGTTCAGCTATCGTTCTAATATCAGCTAGTTGCAGACTGCTCAACAAAGTACGGTTGAAAAGATCCCAGTATCTAATGCGTAGGTCTGTGGCAAGAGGTAGAAACCCAACCCGTTCCGCTGTCTCCTCCCACTTAGGATGTGGTTTTATTGTTTCCAAGTAAGCTATCAAAGATGATAAATCAAGTTGAATATCCAATCTACCCTTCTTTATCTGCTGTGCGTAGTATTCCTTCACCTCTTCGGTAAGTCTTCTCAAATCTGAAAATTGGTCGTCAGCAAGTTCTAGCAGCGCACTCAAGCGGAATAGTTTTCTTCTTAAGTCTGTAGGAACCTCTTTCTCTCTTTTGTACATAAGCTTGTGGTCAATTGCTGCCCAAGCATGTTGTAAAACAGTCCTCACCTGTATTTCCCCCTTAATATTTGCAAAATCCTCCCATACTGGTAGTTTCTTTCTATCTGGGGACAAAGATATTACATAATGAACTGATAAATAACCGAACTTCTCTGGGTCAAGAAGCTCTGCTTTGTCAGAAGAGTTTTCCCGATCAATATCAAACTCTTTTTCTATTACCTTATTTATTTTGTCAACGTCTTCTTTGTAGTACGAAATGATTCTAATACCTGCCAAGTCTGTAATTTCAGTGAGAGGGTCTTGGTATTCTTTTCCTTCTCTCTGAATCTTCTCAACAAAGCTCTTCACTTTCTTTGTTCGATGTTCTATTTGAGCAGGTTACATCTTATTTTTCTTCAAAAGATCTTCGATAAGTCCCTTTAGTTTCGTTGTGTATTGTTTATAGACCTCACGTCTCTGTTCGTAGAGATTGCCCCATTCTTCTGGCCTTTTAGGTTGTTTGGTTTTGTCAGGAGCCATCTAAACAGCCTCCTCGATTATGTAGTTTTTTTTCAGGCTTTCTTGTCTCTTTCTGTAATTGCCTTTTTCGTTGAATCAGGAATCTTGCCATATATTTCCTCAACCTTCTTCGGCTGTGTTATCATAACCTCTATTATCATATTTACTAAGTCAAAGAGGCTAATGGCTGTTTGGGAGTCGTCCCTCAAATCTATTTCGCCTGGGTGGACAGCATTATTACCGATGACCCGTACCGAATCCAGTGCCTTCTGCATCTTTTCCGGCAAACCTCTCTTAACCAAATTCGCTATATCATCATTCAGATTCTTACCCTTTTCTCCTAAATGAACCATTAGTTTTTGCAAGGCCAGTCTTAATAACGCAGTCGCAGCCCGAGGTGATGCGTTAACCACATTTCTTGCCTCGTTAAAATCATTTTTAACATCCTCTGGCATCTCTTCTTCTGGCAATGGAGCCACCGACGATACGGGAAATAACATTTTGTCAGAAACCCACAAGGCCATGCGGCTACATCTCGAACACCTGCTCGCTGATAGCCATTCAATTTCCGCAAAGCTAGCTCCCTGTCCTGACTTAACCAAACGCCACTCCTGATGCGCATAAGTACCGCAAAAGGGACAATTGAAGCCTTTCGATTTGAAAGCCGGTGCGACATATTTTATTCTCATATGATCACCTCACATATCATTTTCACGCCCTAGCGTTGCACAGACACACTGATAAAATCCCCGTATTTGCCTTAGGTTCTTCGACCTACTTTTCGGGCTTAATTTATTGCAGGATGAGATAAAAGTCAAGAGGTTTTCCCTTTTCTTTAGGTTGTGGCGGTTTGCACAAGGCCATCTAATAACTCACAATCTTTGCATCCTTGGACCCCGGCGGGTGGATTCGCTTTATCATGAATCGCTCGCACTTTCTTCAGCAGTTTTGGTATCTGGCTGGTGTCTAACTTTATTTTTTTCAAATGACCGGAAAAATTCATGGAGAAACCATCCTCAAGTGTAAAGGAATCGATGTTACTATCTGAGACTTCGGTCTGAGGCTCATAGTATAAGAGTGCAAGCCCAGTCACGGGTTTGAAGCCAACCCTATCGCCAATATAAGCATATGCGTTAAGCTGCACTTCATACATCGGTAAGAGCTTATCCTGAGTTTCAGTGAATTTCGATGTCTTGTAATCAATAATTAAATATGATTCATCGGCTTCATTATATAAAATCTCATCGGGCACCCCTGTCAGCAGGATGTCCGTTTCCTGATCGTGGACGCTGAACTTCCTGTAACCAGGCACATCCTTGGGTTCTCCCGAGATGCCAAACTTATCAAACCACTTTGGTAGCTTGGTGTGTCGGTCGAAATGTACGTTTGTTATCTTCTTAGTATATGAATCAATGGAGCTGAAAATCCCAGGGAAAATCTGAAAAGGTAATTTATTATTACAATGCATCTTTATCCAGAAACATCTCTCGCAGAAATTGTCCAATTCAAGCTCCCCTAAGTTTTTTCCTGATATTCTGATCTGTGCCATCAAGAAACCTCCTTTAAATTACATATTCTATGTAATTAGATAATACCTTAGCATCTAAAGTTTCCCACTTAAGAATATTATAGAAAACCTTCATAAATTTCCCCCAACAACCATCCCAAAATCAACCTTAGGCTCTTCGACCTACTTTTCGAAGTAATTTATTTCGGGATGGGGCAAAAGTCAAGAGGTTTTTGGGTGATATTTTGGGCCGTTGAATGCTTATCCAACCTTCGAGCTGTCTGTGATGACACCCCTGATTGCTCCCTGCTGCACAGTCGTAAAACCCAATATGTCCAAAATCGTTTCATCGATAGAGTTCTTTCTTGCAAACAAGAGAAGATAAAGAACAACGATATCAGGCAACACTGGCGGTACGTCGGCTATACTCAAAAACGCTTCAAGGAAGCGACGAAGGACGTCTTTCCCCCATTTAGATGCATGCTGCAGCGCATTATCCAGTTCCTCTATTGTTGTAACACCGGTTGTCTGTAAGAGTATCAACAAATTTCTTCTTACTCCTTTCAATATGTCCTGCTGCAGTTCCTCTGGCAAATCAGCCTTTGGAAAACCAACCTCTTCTGCTACTTTCATCCACCTGAGATGCTGTTTTGTTGACTCGAAATAAGCGTTCAATGAAGACAAATCCAGGGCAATGTCCAATTTCCCTTTCTGTAACTGCTCGATGTATTTCTCCTCGATTTTGTCTGTGCGCTTTCTTAAATTCGAGAACTCTAAATCAGTCAGTTCCAGCAAAGCACTCAACCGAAATAGTTGCCTTCTTAGATTTCGAGGAGCCTCTTTCTGTGTCTTGTATCTCAGTTTGTGGTCGATGCTGGCCCAGGCATGCTGGAGAACCGTTCTTACCTGTATTTCCGCTCTGATACCTGCGAAATCTTGCCATGGTGTAAGTTTTATTCTGTCTGGTGATAAAGATATTACATAATGAACTGACAGGTAACCAAATTGTTCCGGGTCAAGAAGTCGGGATTTGTCTATGGAGTTTTCCCAATCCACATCAAATTCTTTTTCTATTATTTCACCGATTTTTTCTATATCTTCCCTGTAATATCCGATAATTCTAATTCCCACTAAATCTGTAATCTGTTTAAGAGGATCATCATAGTCTTTTCCTTCTTTTTTTATTTTATCAACAAAGCTTTGCACCTTTTTGGTACGAGGCTCGATTTGAGCGATTTCCATGTCATTCTTGCCGAGGAGCTCTTGTATAAGATCGTGTAGCTTATTTGTAAACTGTTCATAAGTAGCATGTTTTTCCTTATAAATCTTCCCCCATTCTTCTGGGGTTTTCTTCTCTTTGGTTTTTTCACGATCCATTTAGATACTTCCACATCTGATCAAATATTTACGATACGGGGAGGTGGGCGATAACTACAGCAAAGGAATAACTTAAAATATGATGTCACAATGGACCAATTAGTTTTCCCATCCAAGTACTGATCTCAGCGAAAGTGATTATATTGGCCGTAGACCATATTTGCCAACCCGTGAAATCCCCGCATCCACCTTAGGCTCTTCGACCTACTTTTGTGGATTAATTTATTGCAGGATGAGGCAAAAGTCAAGAGGTTTTTGGGCTTGGTCTGAGAAAAAATATTCTAACCAGTGGCAGATGTCACCGCTCTATCCTACAGTGAATTAGTGGTGGAAATCCAATTCCACCACCAACGAGATATAATCAACATGCTGTCTTTGCGAGCTCGAAGGGCGTGGCAATCCCTTGAGATTGCTTCGGCTTGGGACAAGCCTCGCAATGACATCAGCGTAGCACAGTCTAACTCAACCTTTTTTTATGTCAGCTGAAGCTTGACACTCCAATAATATTATTTGCAGTAGCACAGGTTGTCCCAACCTGTGATCACACACCTTGAGACAAGGTGTGTTACCAAGGGATTTTATTTTTCGGGGGACGATTTACGAGGAACGAGCTTACACGTATTTCTCGAAGGTCTTGCGGAAATGGAAACCGTAAATGCTGAAAGTCACCGCCAGAGGAAAAAGTTTGGGCCGCCGGAACAAGGACCAGAAAAAAAGCTTCCAGTAATAAAACCTTTCTTTTCCTAATATCCCTAAAGACACGATGGATCTAAAGAAAGCGGCTAAATGGGTGAAGTTCAGGCGAAATGCTCCTCTGTTTAGTGGCTTGTATTCTCTTAAGAATTTCCTGACCCGTTCGTAATAATAAGACGGAGAGTAAATCGTGGACATAATCTTCTTGTAGCCGTCTATAAGTACGTCATTGTTCATTTTCGAAACGAAATTTACGGTGCAATCGGTGTTATCTCCGGTAACGTCCTTCAACAACCGGTTCTCCTTTTCCAGGCGATGATGAAGTTTCGTGCCCTTAAGCACGTTTAACAAGCCTACCATTGCGGTAACTATTCCGCTTTCCTGTATGAATTCAATCTGTCTTTCGAAAATGGAAAGGGGATCGCTGTCAAAACCAACTATGAAACCTCCCTGCACCTGGAAACCTGACTTCTGCATTTTTCTGACACAGGCGATCATGTCGCGATTTTTGTTGTGGTACTTGGCGCATTCTGTCAGACTCTCTTCATGGGGTGTTTCGATACCAACGAATACCAAATTAAATCCGGCCTTAATCATCAACTCCATAAGTTTCTCATCATCGGAAAGATTTATGGAGGTTTGGGTGAACAAGGAGAAAGGATGCTTCTTCTGTTTCATCCATTCGGCAACGGCAGGCAGAATTTCTCTTTTCAATTTCCCTTTGTTTCCGATGAAGTTATCGTCAACAAAGAACACGCTTCCCCTCCAGCCCCAGGAGTAGATGCTCTCCAGCTCGGCTATCACCTGGTCTTTATCCTTGGTTCGCGGTTTGTGCCCGTAAAGCAGGGTGATGTCGCAGAAATCGCAGTTGTAGGGACAGCCCCGGGAATACTGGATGTTCATCGAGGCATACTTTTTCATATTGATCAGTTCCCAGAGCGGTGCGGGTGTTTCCTGCAGGTTCGCAAACTGGTCGGAGGTGTAAACATGTTTAGCACACCCATTCTTGAGATCCTCCAGAAATGGGGGCAGGGTAATCTCAGCCTCATTTAAAACAAAATGATCCACGCCCTCAAATTCCCCATATCCAGCCGTAAAAATAGGACCGCCAGCCACAATCTTGATTCCCATTTTTTTGCACCGGGCGATGATTTCCTTTGCAGAATTTTTCTGGATGGACATTCCACTGATGAAAACGTAATCCGCCCATTTCAGGTCTTCATCCTTTAATTTGTTTACGTTCATATCCACCAGCTTTTTCTCCCACTCCGCAGGAAGCATGGCAGCCACGGTCAAAAGCCCCAGGGGTGGATCGGTTGCCTTTTTAAAGATGAACTTTAGGGCGTATTTGAAACTCCAGAAGGTGTCGGGATACTCTGGATAGACCAGAAGTATTTTCATTTATATTCCTGATTCATATTCTTAAATTTTAGAAGACCTTCGCCTATATACCCTCGAAATTTCTAAGATGTTTGCTTCGGGCTCCTCAATTTACATTTTGGACTAATTTATCTTAATACGAAATGAATGTCAAGGATTTTTAATAAATATTTTGTGAAATCAAACTTAAGCCATAGACGCCCCGCATATTGCGGCGGTTTGACACTCCATTCTATCAATGGTAACACAGATTGTCTCAACCTGTGTTTGTACGTCAAGCTGAAAGCTTGACACTCCAGTCCCATTCACGGTAGCACACCTTAAGACAAAGTATGTTGCAAAGAATATTTTTCTTCGAGGAACGTCTAACGAGTAACGTTTATTATTTTATTGTGTCCTGCAACACTGTTAGATAATTTGAGAGAAGGCGGGTGATGAGGAAGTTTTTCCTGATATGCTCTTTTCCTTTTTTGCCCATCTTCTCCACCAGAGCAGGACTTTTCAGTATCTGGACTATTCGCTCGGCAAAGCCTTTAGTGTCTAATGGATCGAGCAAAAATCCGTTTTCGCCATCTATTATCTGAAGCGGTATTCCTCCGATATTGGATGCCACCACCGGCGTCTTCTTCCACAAAGCCTCTGCCACGGTCAGCCCGAAGCCCTCTCTTAATGACTTCTGAATTACGACTCTGGATACTCTCTGCAGGGTATTTACCAGGATGTTACTTTCGCTGGTGAGCAGAATCACGTCCCCGCTTTTTATGAAATTCTCTGCTTTGCGATGTGCTCTCTCATATATGGCCCAGCCTTCAGGATCATCTGCAGCCATGCTGCCACAGAGTATCAGCCTGCAGTCGGTCCTTTTCCTTACCAGCTTAAAGACCTCCAATACCCCTGCAGGGTCCTTCCACCGATCAAACCTGGATACCTGGGTTATCAGGGGTTTATCCGTGGGTACTCCGAATTTTTTCAACGTGTTGTTAATGTCCTTCTCGGATAGCTCCATATTTTTGTGGGAAAGGGGATCGATGGCTGGGTAAACTATTTTCTGTTCAACCGGCAGATTTTTCTGTCTGTAATTTTCGTTTGAAATTACCACCAGATCGTACCTGAGAATGAAATTTTTAAGAAATCCCCAGAGTTTGCCATTGGGATGGGACAGGTCCACGTGGCATCTCCAGATCCATGGCTGGCGCTTGGGGTAGAACTTTATCTGGGGCAGGGGCTGGGGATCGTGAATTATCACGCAGTCGTGATCTATGTGGGTGTATACTGAAAAATTTTCATTGGCTAAAAGATACAGTTTCTTCTTCATCTCGGTGAAGTTAATGGTTCCACCCTGAAGGGCATTGTGAAATTTTTTGGTTATCTGAAAGAAATCGGGATTGCCCTGCATTATTCTCCAGCCGGTATTGATGCCGATGTCGTTCATCAGGGGCACCAGGGAGTTTAGTATTTCCGCTACCCCGCCTCCCTGATAGGTAGAGTTGATGTGCAGGATATGATTGTGGTAAAGTTTTCTTGCCTTCTTGTGGATGCAGGTTATAACCTTGTCGCCAACTATATTGTGATAATCTTCTAAGCTTCTCATAATCTCAGACTACCAAATCCTGTAATAATGATCTTACGTCTTTAACCGAGTCAACGTTGAACTTGGCTCGCGAAGGAAGCGAGCCGACTTTTATAGAATACGCTGATTCGGGCAGAACGTGAAAAACGTCCTCATCGGTCCAATCGTCTCCAATGGCTAAAATGAAGTCCCAGTTCTGTTTGGAGATCCATCTCAGCGCCACCTGACCTTTGTGTATTCCCACATTTTTGATCTCAATTACCTTGTTGCCTTCCAGAACTCCCAGATTGAGATTAGCCGTAAGGTGCAGAAGAGCATCCTTAAGCTCGTTTGCCCGGGCTGAAGCCAGCGCCGGATCGACCTTTCTATAATGCCAGACCAGCGAGAAATCCTTCTCCTCTATAAAGGAGCCCGGGGTCCGGTCCCCATATCGCTCGAGAATGGGTTTTATCTCCTCTTTCCAGTCACTCACCATGGGCTCAACGGTCTCCCAATCCTTTTCTTTTTCCTTGATCCAGGCTCCGTGTTCAGCAATTAATTCCGCATCCAGGCCTTCAAACCATTTCCCCAGAGATTCCTTGTTTCTGCCACTTACGATCACCACCTCATTTTTTTTGTCCCGAGTCAGAGCCTTCAAAAGGACCGCGAGCTCCTTATCCGGTTTTGCCATCTCCGGTTTTTCGGCAAAAGGCGAAAGGGTGCCATCGTAATCCAGGAGGAAAAGATGCTTTTTACTTTTATGGAAATCGTCGATTAGCTTCCTTTTGATCTTATAGGTAAGTTTTTTTGCGGAGAGTTCCTGCTGTAGCTTTTTGGTCCGGAACAGGGTCTCAACAAAATCATCGGCCCACCTCTCCACGTTATAACGCTGAATTCTTTTTTGCATAACTCGGTTTCGCTCCTGCTGCTCCTCATCTGACATAGTCAGTGCCTCTTTCAAAGCTTTAGCGATCTCCTCCCTGTTGTTGGGATTTACAATGGTTGCCTCGCCTAACTCCTTGGCAGCTCCAGCCATCTCGCTGAGAATCAGGACACCTTTGCCGTCAGTTTTGGAGGCAATGAACTCCTTGGCTATTAAGTTCATTCCGTCCTTAAGGGGAGTAATCAACCCCACGTCAGCCACATTATACAAAGCCACCAGGGTGGAAAAAGGCAAAAACTGGTAAAGATACCAAACCGGCATCCAGCCGATTCTTCCGTGTTTGCCATTGATTTTGCCTACCAGCTCATCCATCTGTTTCTTCAACAGCCGGTAGTGTTCCACCTTTGCCCGGGATGGAACTGCTACATTAATCAGAGTTACCTTTTCCTTATATTTTGGATTTTTGTCCAGAAAATAATCAAATGCCTCCAGTCGATGGATAATGCCCTTGGTGTAATCCAAACGGTCTATTGATAAAATCACCTTACGATGTCCTACTCTTTTACGAATCCTCTGAATTTCCTTCTGCACTTTGGCATCCTCCACGGCACTTGCGAATCTATCGTAGTCAACTCCCATAGGAAAGGTATCCACGTTCACCAGACGATCACCTGCGGAGACTTGACCCACAGTGTGTTCGTAGCCCAACAGGCGGCGACAGCTGTCAAGGAAATTCCGAACGTAGTCGTAAGTGTGAAAACCCACCAGATCTGCCTCCAGAAGCCCTTCTAAGATTTCCCTTCTCCAGGGAAGGAGGTGAAATATCTCAAAAGGGGGAAAGGGGATATGCAGAAAAAAGCCTATCTGGGCATTCGGAAGTTTTTTTCTTATCATTTTAGGAAGGAGCATCAGCTGGTAATCATGGATCCAGATGTTGTCATGCGTTCTGGCGATATTTGTGATTTGATCGCAGAAAGTTTCATTCACCCGTTTGTAGGATTCCCATAAGCTCTTATCATAAAGAGCATACTGGGTGAAACAGTGGAACAGGGGCCAGATGGTTTTGTTGCAAAAGCCGTGATAGTACATCTCCACGTCCCTTTTGGGCAAAAACACGGGATGACTTTTGTAATCGGAGATCAGTTTGGCTTCCACATCCCTTTTCTCTTCCATATCCATTTCATCCGAGGGAATTCCACACCACCCGATCCACAGGCTGTCATACGATTTATAGAAAGAACCCAATCCCGTAGCCAGACCACCGGCACTATGGCGAAAGCGCAGATTTCCCCTCCTTTTCTCAATAGTAATCGGCAATCTATTGGAAACGATTAATAACCTGTGCATGATGCCTAACACCTCCTTGAGTTTTAGCTCTTTACCTGTCCTAAAATATGAGCATCATCCAATCCAGACTTTTCTATCCCTTTTTAAGGGAAATAATCGAAGTGTCTTAAGCTTCCTTGCCCAGAACACCCCTGAGTCATCCTTATTCTTCGCCTCTCTTTTTAAACAATCTATGAAATGTCTATTTGAAAGTCAAGAGATTTCCCTTGACAAAATACAAGAAGTTGGTTAATTTATTCTGAAAACTAAGAATAAATTGACAACTTGGTTTGACTTCAACGGGGTGAGGTGGTGTAAAGCCTCAAAGTTCATTGCTATTAAACGTAGGTCCTAAATTGCTGAAAGGAGGTGGGGAAAAGCAAAAACAAACCTATTTTTTGTGTTTTAATCCATAGTTAAAAAGGAGGTGATGATTAATAATAAGATATTTTGTATGTGTTAACCCAGGTCATTAACTAAATACAGGGAGGTTTAAGATGAAACGGGCGTTAGTAATTTTTTTGATCCTTCTTTTCGTCCTATCCCTTAATGCCTTAGCCCAGCGGGGCGTGCGGGTCCCCATGAAAAAAATCCCGCTTGATGCAAAACTCCAATACGTTCCCAACCAGATTGTGGTAAATTTCAAGAAGTTACCTGAGGAGATCAGTGTCAGGGCTACCAAAGAGGGAATAACCACTAATCTCAAAAGCGTCAATCTCCTGTGCGCTGATAACAAGGTCTATGGGATGGTTCGTGAGTTTCCGGATTACAACCCGGGAAATCCCGGTTTGGAATCTATTAATTCGACAAATGACATAAAATCAAGCAACAATGCTCCCGACCTTTCCAGATACTACGTGGTTACCTTCGATAAAACCATGGATCTCAAGGAGGTAATGGAGAAATTCGCCAACGACCCCAATGTGGAAAACGTGGAGCCTATTGGAATTCACCCTCTCTATCGAATTCCGGATGATACCTATTTCGACGATCCTCCACCAACTTTTCCCTATTACCAGTGGAACCTTAGACATAGTGGAGATCATGACGTGGATGCGGATTTAGCCTGGGATGTGGAGACCGGCGATCCGTCCGTTTTAATTGGAATACTTGACAGCGGGGTAAGGTATGTTCACAAGGATCTGGGTGGGTATCTGGCACCATCCGATGTGACCCAGGGCAATGTCTGGATAAACTGGGCTGAATATCCACCTGATGGAGATGACGATGACGGAAACAGCTACATTGATGACTGGATCGGCTGGGACTGGGTGAATAACGCATCCCCTTGCTGGAGTGGTGAGGACTGCACCAAGGAGGATAATGATCCTGCTGATTTTAATGGACACGGGACTCACTGTGGCGGAATAGCCGCAGCTATTACTAATAATACAAGAGGGGTGGCAGGAATGGCTGGTGGATGGAATGAGACCCAGAACGAGCCAGCCAATGGTGTCAAGATAATGGCTTTGAGGGTTGGCTGGTCTGGACCCTATGGAGGTTATGAGGTGGGGTATGTGCGAATGGACTTCTGCGCCCAGGCTATGTACTATGCAGCTAACAAGGGTGCAACCGCAATAAACTGCAGTTGGGGATCATCAGCTTCCGGTGGTCTGCCCGCTGCTGCTGACTATGCTACTACAATGGGAGTCCTGATTATAGCCGCTGCCGGAAACGAGGGAAGCCAGTATCCGGATTATCTCCAGGGGAGATCCGATGTTATGGCTGTGGCTGCCACAGATTCCTTTGACCGAAGGTCAATCTGGCCCGGTGGCCAGTCATCTAACTACGGCACCTGGGTGGACGTTGCTGCACCAGGCTCGGATATCATCAGCACCTACCACAACCATTACGATCCAGTCAATGACTATGTGGCAGTGATGGGCGGAACCTCCATGTCCTGTCCCCACGCAGTTGGCCTGGCTGGCTTGGTTAAATCCTTCAATCCTGCTCTGGATCGTCAGGAGATCTTCGATATCATTGTCGAAACCACCGATACCATCGACCATCTGAATCCAGGTTATGAGGGGCTCTTAGGCTCAGGCAGAATCAACGCTTATGAGGCATTGAAAGTGGCAGACCCGGTTCCACCGGAAGTTACTGTAATCTGGCCCAATGGAGGCGAGGTATTGTTCATCGGACATACCTATACTATCCTATGGGAAGCTTCGGATAACGTGGGAATAGCTGCCACTGATATCGACTATTCCACAGATGGGGGAAACACCTGGACCGATGTGGTTGAGCTGGAAGGCAATCCCCAGGAGTACGACTGGACCGTTCCCGGGCCACCCACCTCTCAGGGCAGGATAAAGGTCACCTGCTTCGATTATGCCGCAAATGCTGCCTGGGATATGTCCGACTCCGATTTCTGCCCGCCCAGTCCCGGAAAGATCGCCATGGTGGGTTCTGTTCCTCAGCAATTCGCCCTTTCTCAGAATTATCCTAACCCATTCAACCCGGAAACCAACATCGAATTCTCTCTGTCGGATGAAGCAAAGGTCAGCTTGACCATCTACAACGTAAAAGGACAGGTGGTCAATTCCCTGGTGAACGGAACAATGTTTGCCGGATCCTACAAGGTTCACTGGGATGGAAAAGACAGGTCTGGAAACAGCGTTGCCAGCGGAGTCTACTTCTACAGACTGGTTGCCGGAGACAAAGTCACCACCAAGAAGATGGTAATGATAAAATAGTCCTCAGGAACTGTCGATACCAAGAAACCGCTTACCCCCCCGCCACAGGCGGGGGAGAGGCGGTTTTTTTTCTTGACTTTAAAACAATATTTATTTAAATTGTCAAAAGAGGAGACATTCCGGCACATTCGGATCAGGGGCACAAATAGGGAGTTTGATAATATGAGTACTTTAGTCAAAAGATTTTGCTTGATGATGTTTGTTTTTATCCTCATTAATCCAAATCAGATAAAGGCTCAGCCTGACATACTTCAGCTGCACAGGATCTGGTCCAAGGATTTAGATCAGGATGTAACAGTTATGAAATTGGCAGATATAAACAGAGACGGAACCAACGAAATACTTTTAGGCTTATGGGATGGGGATTCCGGACATATAGAGGTTCTCAGCGGATCAGATGGCTTCCTTATTAAAACAGGCGAAAACATACATACCCGGGGAATAATTGATCTGGATGTAGGAGATATAGATGGGGATCTGGATCTGGAAGTGTTAGTTGTAGGAGATAATCCAATATACTGGAGCTATTGGCACGGCTCTCAAATCTGCGTGTTTGACGCTCACCAATTATCCCTCCAGTGGCAAGGAGTGATAGAGTACCAGCGGGTTGAGTGCGTGAAGGCGAACGATATAGACAAAGATGACACGGCCGAGGTTTTCATCGGCTCTTACTACTGGACAAAAGATACTGCGTTTACTGGTCCAAAAGTCGCCTATGAGAAATATTATGAAGGTACTCTTTATAATTTTGATGGGGCCAAAAAGGGTCTGCTTACTAAAGATAGATCTGCTGGCTGGAGAAGATTCCTGGCTGACGATATCGATAACGATTCATACACCGAGGTTGTGTGCGGGACTGGATTCGCAAAATGGTTGGAGTTCTGGTTAGGTCCGATATACTACTGGAGAGATGTATATCTCTGGGTAATAGAAGAAGATGGATCCCGTTATCATCTCTCCACCTTGTACTCAAGTTGTAACTCATTTTATGACGATTATAACCCACCGCACGTGAAAAGTATGGCCATAGGTAATTGCGATTCAGATGAAAATAAAGAAATTGTATCCTATGTATATACTGGACGGAACTACTTATATAACCATCTCTGGGATTTCTATTACCCCGGACCTCCGGAGTACATTCTAACAGTAACTGATGCCTCCTCGGGAATTGTGGAGCAGAGCAAATCCTCTGTGCAGGGAATCACTGCTCTAATGCTCTTTGACATAGATGCTCAACCCCCTGATGAGATATTGATTGCTCATTCAAATGGAGTAATTGAGGCAATTAATGGTATTACCTTCGATACTGTGGCAATTAGTGAACCTTTGCCTCCCATTACTCGCTTCGCTTTTGGAGATGTAACTGAGGATGCAATGCCTGAGATCTGTATTAGTGACGGGGACAGTCTTTTCCTATACGGCTTCGGTCCTACTGATGTGGAGGAAGAAAATGAAGTCGAATTAGTTTCTGAATTTACTCTGAATCAAAACTATCCCAATCCTTTTAACGCACAAACAACAATCAGGTATTATTTGCCACAAAGTTCAAATGTTAAGGTGAGCATTTACAACATAATGGGACAAAAGGTCATGGCTTTAGTTGACGGTTTTCAGACTATCGGTTTTCAGAATGTCACTTGGGATGGGACAGATAAGAATGGATCAGAGGTAGCCAGCGGAGTCTATTTCTATCAGATTAAAACAAATTATTTGCAAGAGACCAGGAAACTGGTTTTGTTGAAATAACTAAACCATAACCAAGATTGCTTACCTGCCCCGGTTGCTACAAAAGTGGTGGGCGAATTTTTATCTTCATCACATTTTCTTTGAATAAAAAAGGGATTTGAGTGTATATTAGCTTGAAAAGGAGCGGTCTTTGGAAAACGATGACGAAAACCTGATCCTTCTTTCACAGAAGGGCAAAATCAGAGCTTTTGAGAAATTGGTTAACCGATACAAAAAAAACGCCTACTTTATCGCCTTAGGGCTGGTAGGCAACTCCGAGGATGCCTTTGACCTCTCACAGGATGCTTTTGTTCGGGTCTATAAATCCCTCAACAAGTACAATGGTACAAGCAAGTTCTTCCCCTGGTTTTACACCATCCTGACCAACCTGTGTAAAAATCATCTCAAAAAACAGGATGTCCGAAAAAAATATCTGTCAAACGAGATTGCTAAAGAAAAATTTTCTCGAGAGCATGAATCTGAGAGTGAATCGGAAAGAGAGAGTTTAAAGCAAAAGCTATTGGATGAGATAGAAAAACTCCCCTACAAGTTTAAAGAGATAATAGTTTTAAAACATTTCCGGGGCTTTTCTTATCGGGAGATATCTGAGACTTTAGGAATACCTGTGGGAAGCGTGATGTCCCGGCTTTATTATGCCAGAAAAAAACTTAAAGAGAATCTGAAACATTTGAAGGGGTGAGGAGTCTTATGAATTGTGAAGATATTCAGAAATTGATGATGGCTTACTTAGATGAAGAGATTTCGGAAAATGAAAAGGATCTGGTGGAAAAGCATCTGGCTGAATGCGAAAAATGCAGAGCTGAATTTGACTCCTTCACCCAGTTGAAGGAGGTGACCGATAAAGTGAAATTGGCTGATCTAAAGGAGGATATCTGGGCTGGTTACTGGAAGGGAGTGTACAAAAGAATCGAGCGAGGGGCGGGTTGGTTTTTCCTTTCCATAGGCGCCATTATTCTTTTGGCATTAGGGGTCTTTCAATTCTTCAAGAATCTATTTCTTGACCCCGGCGTATCGTTTATAGTTAAAATCGGAATCTGCTTTTTAGCTTTTGGGATTATAGTGCTTTTGGTTTCCATAATTAGAGAAAGAGTCTTTGCATTCAAAAAAGAAAGGTACAGGGAGATAGAAAAATGATAATAGTAACATCAAATGAGATTCCAGGAAAAAGAATAGTGAAGACATTGGGACTGGTCAGGGGAAACACCATAAGAGCCAGACACATAGGTCATGATATAATGGCTATATTAAGAGGGTTAGTTGGGGGTGAGATTGTCGATTACACCAAGATGTTAGCCGAAGCCCGGGAGCAGGCTCTGGATCGGATGACAGAGGAGGCAGAGAAGCTGGGCGCCAATGCGGTTATTATGACGAGATTCGCCACCTCCATGGTGATGCAGGGCGCAGCCGAGCTTTTGGCCTACGGAACCGCAGTAGTTGTCGAGGATGCACGCTAATTTAAACTACTATTATAATAAATGGAACAAAAAAGTTTATATACGTGTAAATGAAAATATACAGGAGTTAATAGCTATGTTAAAATATTTCTGGCTATTAATAATGATCTTTGAATTGATTTACACCATTATAATTGTCTACAGGCTCTTATCCTTGAGCTGATGATTCCCTTCACTAAAAAACGGAGCTGTCTCTACAGGAACCGATTAAATACCTCCAATCTTTGTTTTCATATCTTTTGGTGGTGGTGGAATTGTCCAAAGGATCCCGCTAAAAAGCGGGAGATTTCCACCACCAAATTACTCTGGTTGAGGAATTCCCCCGCCCGCACGGTGGGATCTTAACGACAATTCCTCAACCAACATAAATCTCTATTATACTAATCTTTAGTAAATTTTTATTTTGACTTTTGAGGGTTTTATATTATATTATTAATATTATAACTCAGATACTCGATATATGAAGGTCGTTTATGAATAATAATTTTTAAAGAGGGTCAAATCTATGAAAAAAGTATCTTTAATTACAGCAACAATCCTCTTTATTTGTGCAATTTTTATGGCTCAAGATTGTAAAGCCAAAAAAATAAAACCTGAAACTTATCACCCTCCAAAGGATTTAAAGTTCGGAATGTCCAAAGCTGAAGTTGAGTCAACATTGAAAATCCAACTCAGGAAAACACAACACAAGATGGGGGGCTTTTATAAAGGCAAAATATCAATATCTAATAGAGAAAGAGACACTCTTTTTAAGTTCATAAATGATTCCTTATTAAATGTTTCCATCACGCTTGAAAGTGGGAAAAACATAAAAAGCAATGATTACGACCATTACAAAAGTGTTCTTGAAAGCAAATATGGAGATCCTACAGAAGACTGGGTTTACAGTAGTATGTGGGTTGCAGTTGATGGAACTAATATATTCTTAAATTATGATTACTCTTCTGTATATAATAAGGTATGGTTGCTGTATACTCATCCACGATTTTTCGAAGAACAAGATGAAAAGAGAAGAAAGGAAAGTAAAGAATTCTGATAGATATTATTTTGAAAAGTTTATTTTCTGCTATAATAGACTAATTATTCATCAGAATAAATTAATAAAATATCGGAGGTAACAAATGAAAGACTACTTTGTAGTCTTAGGGAGGATTTTTATATTCTCAACATTACTTCCTGGTGTAATTGGTTATGTAGGCCTTGCTGTATTGTTCGGTGAATCTCAGATGCTGAACTATGGTCTAATAAAACTATTAATTCTTGCATGTGCGCTGGGATTTGTCGCTAATGCTATAGGTCATTTCCATGACGCTTATTGTCGGAAGCCAAAAGAGAAAAGATGGCCTCATTCTTTTTTGAAATTGGTAGATAAATTGAACCAAGTTCCTGAAAGCTTTAGAAATATTTACTACTGGGAGGTGGCTTATGTTGAAAATCTTCACGATTTTTATTTCAATTCTGCCGTGGTATTAATAATTGTGCCCCTTTTTAAGTGCTTGCATATGATAGTTAAAGGTCGTTTTTGTTGGAATTCGATAGAATGGATTCTAGTTATACCTTATGTTCTAGTCATTGTTTTTCTTTGGTTACTTTCAAATAAACTACTTAAAGGCATAGATACAATAACAAATCATTCAGAAAAAGAATCTGCTATGGATAAAAGCTCACACACTTAACAAAAACAGACTTACTTGAGTCCTCACTCGTTTTCCCTTAAAACCTCTATCAGTCGCTTGATTTCCTCTTCAGTATTGTAAAAATGGGGGGAGACCCGGATGGCATTTTCTCGGTAGGAAACTATAATCCTCTTCTTACAAAGCTTCTGATAAAGGTCTCTGCTGTTCTTACCTGAAAAAGAAAGAATGGAAGACCTGTGCATTGGCTCTAAAGAGCTTTTTATCTGGTAGGGACTATCCTTTAAGTAGTCTAGTAGGATATCCAAAAGATGTAAGGTATGTCTCTGGATTTGGGGGATGCCGATTTCTAAAAGCATTCCTAAAGATGTGTTCATTATCATTATGCCATTATAAGGATAAGAACCTGTAGCAAAACGTCTGGCATCGGGAAAAGGCTTCAGATCGAATTTCAAAAGGTCGGTGAAATTCAGATTCCAGTCCACGCCCATCCACCCAAAAAACACCGGATCGAGTTTCCGCTTTGCTTCCTTGGAGTAATAGAAGAATCCATGTCCCAGAACACTGCAAAGCCACTTCTGCGTGCCTGAACTCAAAAAATCGATTTTTGCTTTCTTCACATCCAGATCCAAAACTCCAATGCCCTGAATGGCATCCACCACAAAAAAGATGTCATTTTCCTGGCATATTTTACCTATGGTTTCCAGGTCGTTTTTAAAACCGTTTTGAAATTGAACAAAACTTATGGATAACACCTTTGTGCTCTTATCAATGGACTTTTTGAACTCGTTCATATCAAAGAAGCCATCCCTGCTGCGAATGAATTTTATCTTAACTCCCTTTTTTCTTAAATTGAGCCAGGGATAGACATTGGCCGGGAACTCCACATCAGGTAAAAGCACTGTGTCTTTGGGTTTTAAATCCAATCCCTGGGCAGCTATGTTCAAGCCATAGGAGGTGTTAAATGCAAATCCGATCTCAGAGGTTCCCGCATGGATCATCCGGGCAATTTTCTTACTGTTATCATTCAGAAGACCAAATCCCAACTTATCTATATCACCTGTTTTTTTAAGTGTAGCATACTCCAGAAATTCCTCGGCTGCCCTTACCGATCTTTGAGGCAAAGGCGTCCAGGAGGCGTGATTTAAATAGATTATCTTATCAGTAAAGGGGAATTCCTTTCGATATTTTTTAAGATTTATTTCGTATTTTCTTTTCATCTTCTTCCTTTCCATTTATAGCCAGCTGTTCTGTTTATACCAGTCGACAGTCTCAATTGCCCCCTGTTCCAGACTATATTTCGGGGTGAATCCCAGGTCTCTTTTTGCCTTGGAAACATCGCAAATCCAGTATTTTCCGGAGATCTCCCTTGCCTTCTGGGGATTGAAAGAAGCAGCCTCTCCTTTGATGCGGGAGAATAACTGGGACAGAAATGCAGAAAAAATTAACAAAAACACAGGTATTCTGATGATTATTGCCTTAACCTTCAAAGCATTTTGAATCAAATCCTCTGCATCAGAAAAAGAGGACGGTTTTTCATTGGCAATAAAATAGATTTGTCCCACAGCTTTTCCGCATTCACCAGCCAGACATGTACCTTCAACCAGGTCTTTGACATAAACCAAACTCAAATAGTTCTCCCTGAAACCAAAAAGAGGTTTTATGTGTTTTTTTATCAACTTAAAAAAAATAAAAATCTCCGTATCCCGGGGACCATATACCCCTGGTGGGCGAATAATGGTTACAGGCAGTTTATCTTTATAAGCCAAAACAGCATTCTCACCCATAAGCTTACTTTTCCCGTAATCGGTTATAGGGTTGCAGGGTGAATTTTCATTCAAAGTCGTCATATCCTTACCTGGTCCCATCACTGCCTGGGAGCTGACATAGATAAATCTTTTTATCCCGGGATTTGACTCACAGACCGCCTCAACTAAGTTTTTGGTTCCCAGATAATTAGCTTCATAATAATCCTGTCTGTCTTTGGCTTTGGTCAAACCTCCCAGATGAAAAACAAAATCCTGACCCTTCACAGCTTTTTTTAACGATTCCTTATCTTTCAGTTCACCGTATACAAAACTAACCTTGAGCCCCTGAATCCATCTCAGATTGCTGGTCTTTCTGATAAGACAGGTTACCTCATATCCTCTTGACAATAAAGCCTCTACCAGATGGCTTCCCACAAAACCATTGGCACCTGTAACTAAAGCTGTTGAAGATTTTCCCATTTTCTATATAATCAGCTCCAGTTTTATCTTGACAAAATGTAAAATATTATATACCATCCAATTTTATAAGAGTTCTTTGTCCAAAGGATTCACAGAAAATGTCACCAAAAAATATCATATGGAGAACGATTTAGCAATAGTTAAGTTAAACAACTTTCAAGGCGCAACTTTCTGTAATTAAAACAAAATGGACCTATTTCAAAAATGTAAAGAATTTGAAGTTGCCAGGGAGGTAATGGCTAAGGGTTTTTATCCTTATTTTAACCCTATCTCCTCAGGAGCTGATACTGAGGTCATAATCAATGGCAGAAAAATAATAATGATAGGTTCGAACAACTACCTGGGTTTAACCAATCACCCCAGAGTCAAACTGGCTGCTATTGAGGCTATTGACAAATATGGGTCGAGCTGCACCGGCTCCAGATTCTTGAATGGAACTTTAGATATTCACGAGGAGTTAGAAAGAAGGCTGGCAAAATTTATGAAAAAGGAAGCAGCATTGGTGTTCTCCACCGGCTTTCAGACCAACCTGGGTACCATATCATCTCTGGTGAACAAAGGGGACTTTATGATAACCGACCGTGCAGACCATGCCAGCATTGTGGATGGATGCAGGTTATCCTTTGGAAGGGTGCTGAAATACAAACATAACGATATGGCAGAGCTGGAAAGGGTATTAGCAAATTGTGATAAGGATGGCGGGAAGATGATTATAGTGGATGGGGTCTTCTCGATGGAGGGAGACATCGCCAATCTGCCAGAGATGACAAAGTTAGCTAAAAAGTATGATGCCCGTTTGATGGTGGACGATGCCCACTCCATCGGAGTCTTAGGGGAAAACGGAAGAGGAACTGCTGAGCATTTCGGATTGAATGATGAGGTAGACCTAATAATGGGCACCTTCTCCAAATCTTTTGCCTCCATAGGTGGTTTTATTGCAGGCAAAGAGGATGTGATCCATTACATCAAGCATTTTGCGAGGGCTTTAATCTTTTCCGCTTCAATGCCCCCATCTGCTGTTGCCACCTGTTTGGCAGCCCTGAACATAATCGAGACCGAGCCTGAAAGAAGAGAAAGGTTGTGGAAAATTACCCACAGAATGCAAAAAGAATACAAGAGCATGGGATTTGATATTGGTCCCACACAGACTCCTATAATTCCAATATATATCGGGGATAATATGAAGTGTTTCCAGTTCTGGAAGATGTTATTCGATGAAGGGATATTCACCAATCCCATAGTTGCACCCGCAGTCCCGCCCGGCTCCCAGCTACTGCGCACCAGCTACACCGCCACCCATACCGTCCAGCAGATGGACCGAGTCTTAGAGGTTTTCGAGAAAGTTGGAAAGAAAATGGGGGTAATTTAATTCTTTAGAAGTTGAGTTTCCCTATCCATTCAAGTATGAAATCTAATCGGGGGATCGTTACCCAAAAGGATCAATTCAACATTTTTTCAGTAATAATTAATACATAAATCTTGAATTTAGAAAATTGAAACATCATAGTATTATGAGTGTATATAAGGATAAACTAAGCAGAGAGAGTGTATGTTTATGTTCTGTCGGGCCTTGCCCATTTGGGTGTGACCTGACAGCCTTGTTCCATATGTACCAGGTCACACTCATGATAAACCATGAGCAAGACCTAACACAACAGGAAAGGTAATTTAATTCTTTAGAAGTTGAGTTTCCCTATCCATCCAAGTAAAACTCTAATCAGGTAATCTTTTACTAATAAGATCAATTTAAGTCTTATTCGAAAATAATAAATACATAGATATTAGACCGAAAAATTGAAACATCTAAAGGAGGGGTAGTGTATATAAAGATAAACTAAGGAGACAACATTTTGAAAAAAACGTTAACATTTTTATTCGTTTTTGTTTTGTTTACTTCATTTTTATTCACATCGCCCTTTGCAGTGAATTTGAAAAGCGAGGAGCTAACTGATTCGGATTACACCGTACTAAAAGTCTGTGAAGGGGTTATCCAGTTGTTCCAGCAGTTTCCGGACTCTGTTTGGCCCGGATATAATCTTGCCCAAAGACCTTTTATGGTCTACGTGCCTGAGAAATGGGCCTTGCTTTTTAATTACTCCAAAGAGACAGACGGTTTTACGGCATATCCGGAGAACTGGCCTGATTTAGGTACCCCTGTCTTATTTCACAAGGGACAATACAAACATCTTGCGGGGCAGCTTGCCTTTGAAATTCCAATCGACACCGTGATGGTGGCTGCTATTAATTTCACAGATGAGGATGAAGTTAAGTTTTTTGGTTATGTGGTTCACGAGAACTTCCACCAATATCAATTCCGGGCATTCGGCGAGATTCCCTGGGAAAGAGAGCAGAAATACCCGATTCAAGATACTGAAAACACTGCCCTTGCCTGCCTGGAAATGCATATTCTGATGGATGCGATTAAGGCAGCTTATGCTGATAATAGAAACCAGGCAGAGGAATGTGTTAAGCAGTTTGTGGCGGTGCGGGATATTCGATGGAAACAGAGCGATCCCTTTGTAGCAAAATATGAACAGGGACAGGAGATAAATGAAGGAACTGCTAGATATATTGAAACAAAAAGCATCTCACTTATGACAAAGCTGAAATACAATTCCTCATTAAGTGGGTTGACAACACCACTAACTGAAGACTTTTCCTCGATATCGATGCCGGAATATCTTTTGAAGGATTTCGAAGATAGAATGACTGAAAATTCTATTTCCCCTGAGGCAATGCCCAGGTACAGAATATATCCTGTGGGAAGTACGCAGGGATTTTTATTAGATTACTTCAATATCAATTGGAAAAACAGAGCTCAAGAGGCAGGGACAGAGTTCACCTTTGCCCAACTTTTTAAAGATCACTTAGGAATAGATGAAAGCCAATTTGAAGATCTTTTGAAAAAGGCAAAAACGAACTATGGCTATGAAGAAATCCTAACTTCAACTAATAAACTTATCCAGGAATACTCAGAGGGATTCAAGGGAGAACTGGATTCCTTTGAAGCTCAACCCGGGAATAGAATAGAAATAATATTAAAATCCAGCGGCGTGCTTCGTTCCCGCTCCTCCAGAGCAAAAAAATGGCTGGTGGACAAAGGCACCAAAGAACTCTGCAGTCATTTCAATATTTATACACTAAAAGACGACGATCTCCTTTTTCAAGTGCATGATAGCGGCTTATTGGAGGAGAACGACTGGGACAAAACCATAAGAAAAGTCATATTCTTCGCACCGGAAATATCCTCAATCTCACTGGATGGAAATTCCCTTAAACTCACCGAAAGTGAGCTCTATCAGTTTCAAAATATAGAAGTCCAAGGCACTAATTTTCAATTAAACTATTCCCAGAGGGGAACTATCACTATTAATGATAATAGGGTAGAGATTAATCTAATTCCCTGATCTCAAACAAAAAGGGGATGACAACGAGCTTGACCTTTACATACTCAATATATATAATACACATCTAACTTTTGTTTCAGGAGTCTGTAATTTGGGATACGAAAAAGCTGCTCATCTGTACGATCTTTTCGATACCAAAGAAAACATAGAGTTCTTTTATCATTATGCTTCCCAGGCAGGTGAGATTCTGGATATAGGTGCAGGCACAGGCCGAATTGCTATTCCCTTAGCAGAGAGGGGAGTTAAGGTTATCTGCGTTGAACCCTCTCCTGCAATGAGAAGGGAATTCCAGAAGAAACTCTCAGAAAAACATAAGATTTCAAAAAATATTGAACTCGTTGCAGGCGATGCAATGTCTTCTAACCTCAGTCGCACCTTCACCGCAGCTTTTCTATCAGGGACTTTCGATCATTTCCTTAATGATGAAGAAAGATTGTCATCATTGAAAAATATAGCTACACATTTGAAAATAAATGGTAAGTTAATTTTCGATGTCTTTCTCGGCTTGATGAAGGACAACCCCTTATCTCCAGCGGGAAAAGTGATAATAGGCGATACAGAGTATCTTCGTTTTGTAGGAGACAGAATTTTACCAGACGAAAAGATGGAAGTTCTGCTTGTCTTCGAAACCTATAAATCGGGAAAACTTGTAGACCGGATCGAGGAAAAATCAATGGCAGGAATTATTACTAGACAAAAACTGCAAAATCTTTTGAAAAAGACAGGCTTTGAGGTGAAAAATGAGTTTGGTAATTACGATTTCAGTAAATTCAAAGCTGGTGATACATTACTAATAATTGAGGCTGTTAAGAAGTAGAAAACAGATATAACATACCAAGGAGAAAAAGATGCAGGTTTTGGTGATGTACTATTCGAGGTCCGGGAATACAGAGAAACTGGCTCAAGAAATAGCTAAGGGAGTGCAGAAAATTGATGATGTGAAATGTATATTGAAGTCAACATCCGAAATCACAGAAGATGATTTTTTGAATTCCGACGGAATCATAGCCGGCTCTCCGGTCTATTTCGGGATTATGGCAGCAGAATTAAAAGAGGTGTTCGACAGATATGTTGGCATTCGAGGGGAAATGGAGGACAAAATAGGCGCTGCCTTTGCAACTTCCGCTGATCCATCAGGTGGAAAGGAGACTACTATCTTATCTATTATTCAGGCTATGCTGATATACGGAATGATCGTGGTGGGAGACCCCCTGGATGCCACTGGACATTATGGTGTCTCCTGCGTGGGTGCTCCTGATAGAGAAACCGCATCCAATGCGGTTAAATTAGGGAAAAGGGTAGCCTCACTGGTCAAGAAACTAAAAAGCTAAACTTCGAGGATATGATATGTCAGAATTATACGATCATCCAAAATATTATGAAATAGCCTTCTCTTTTCGGGATATCCCGGCTGAAGTTGACCTGTTCGAAGAGTGATTCCGGCGTTTTTCACAAATTCCGGTTAAATCTGTTCTGGAACTGGGATGCGGGAACAGTCCTCATATGGAGGAGCTTATTAAAAGGGGTTACCAGTATAACGGACTCGACCTAAGCCAGGCCATGATAAAGTTCAGCAGCGAAAAGGCATCCAGAATCAATGCCAAGGTAAACCTGATTCACGGGGATATGCTCGATTTCTCTCTGGAGGGAAAGGTCGATTTCGTTTATATACTTTTAGGTTCACTCTGTGCCAAAAATACGTCAGAATTAATTACTCACTTTGACTCTGTAGCACGGGCATTAAAAAAAGGAGGCTTATACCTTTTGGATTGGTGTATTCAGTATGATTCTCCCTGGCAAATAGAAGGTGGAAGCAGCTGGGCTATGGAGCAGGAAGGCATCAAAGTCAAGACTACTGTTTCCTGGAACGCAATAAACAAAGCCGAGCAGACCTTTGAGGAGAAAATTATATTTGAAGTCGATGATCACGGGGAAAAACTAAATATTAGTGGAAGGGATATCAAAAGAGCCATTTACCCTCAGGAATTTTTGTGCTTCATATCAAATCATAAGCATTTTGAGTTTGTGGGCTGGTGGAACAACTGGAATCTTCAAGAATCCTTAGAACAAGTAGAAAAGATCGATCGGCCCATCGCACTTATCCGCAGGATTTGAGCCACTTGTTTTTTTCACACATAGAATAGAATGATCTTGCTTCTACAAATTAAATGAAATAACAACAAAATCGGATTCGGACAAATTTTTTAGTAATCCACAATTTTTGTATGTTCCTTGTGCCTCACAACCTCAGGGTGAACAAGGCATTATAGCATTTCCACTTACGAAAGGAAGACGAATGGATATGCTATTATCTATGTAATTTACCTGATTATCTTGATAAAATAGGAGATGCTTTATGTGAATTTTTGCTTGACAATTAAGTATTTCGGTTATATATTATAATAAAGTAAGTAATTCATTAAGTCTTTCTAAGATAGTTATTATAGCTTTCTTTTTAAGGCTTTTTTCTGATTGAGCTTAGCCACTTTCCTTCTTTAGTGGCTTTTGGTATCAGCGGAGGGAGGATTAATACATTTGAAAAGAGCAAAACTCGTTAATTGGATTAATTTAAACATGATCCATGAAATTTTAAAATATAAGGAGACGCCATGATAAAAAAGCTACTGCTTTTTATGGTTTTATTTTCTCTCAGCCTCCCGGCTTTTGCTACAATGGTAGACACAGCCTGGGTGAGAAGATACACCGATCAGTTAGATGAAGTACCTGATGAAGCTTCAGCAATATCTGTGGACTATTCTGGCTATATCTATGTAACCGGAAGCAGTTCTGGTAGCGGGACATTCTTGGACTATGCCACCATAAAGTATGATTCATCTGGCAATGAGCTCTGGGTAAAAAGATATAATGGCCCGGGAAACTATGATGATGTGGCTCACGCTATGGCTGTGGACGATTCTGGAAATGTTTATGTAACAGGAGCAAGTCCCCAAAACAGCAGCGTGCCCTATAATAATGACTATGCCACTATAAAGTATGATTCTTCTGGCAATCAACTCTGGGTAAAAAGATATAATGGCCCGGGTAACTCTGGCGATGTGGCTTATGCTATAGCACTGGATGATTCGGGAAATATCTATGTGACTGGAGGAAGTGTAAGCGGTGGGTGGCCTGACTATACTACCATAAAGTATGATTCATCTGGCAATGA
>CAYURP010000006.1:68460-78900 GCA_964447175.1 uncultured Ignavibacteria bacterium
ATGCTATGGCTGTGGATGATTCGGGAAATGTCTATGTGACTGGAGGTAGTCTCGGGAGTGGGACATGGTATGACTATGCTACCATAAAGTACGTCGAGCGGGATAGTTGCCTTCTTTCGGGTGATATTAACAACGACGGGGTGGTGACTATAAAAGATATATGGGATTTCGTTGGTTACTTATATAACTGTGAACCGGAACCCTTTTGCCTTCTCTCGGGAGATGCGAATGGAAATTGTAAGGTCGATCTTGCGGATGTCTTATGGATGATTTACTATCTTTTTATACCTTATCCTCCTTTTGATACCCTTTTTCCATACTGTTCTTATCCTGACGATTACTTAGATCCAGGAGTGAGAGACACTCTGAGAGTTGATTCTGTGGAAGCTGCACCAGGAGATGATTTTGCTATTCCTGTAAGTATATTCAACGATGAATATATTTACACAAACATACCTTTAACAATCGAAGATACTGCCAGGGTAGCAATTGATTCCATCGTTTACCACGGAACAAGGGGCGAGGGGAAGTTTTTCGACAGGCTTAATTACCTATGTGAGGGGACTTACGGTCTTTTGATTTTCAGCCCATACGAGCTAGCGAGTGTCGATTCACTATCACCTGGAGCAGGAGTTTCGGCCTATCTGTGGGGGCACGTGAAGGAAGGTGCAGACACTGGTTTTGTGAGAATAGATACTTCTTTTCTTGAACCTGAGCATCATCTGAGGTTTTACAAAAGCGATACCTACAGTCTGATCCCTGAATTTGTGTATGGAGGAGTCACGATTCTTTCTCCTTATATCTGCGGAGACGTGAATGGTAACGATTGGGTTGACATCTCGGATGCGGTCTACCTTGTAAACTACCTTTTCAAGAACGGTGATCCGCCTCAATGCCCGCCTTTTCCATACACATCCTGCGCAGATGCAAATGGAGATGGAAATGTGACAATTGCGGATGTGGTATATCTGGTTAACTATGTGTTCAAATCAGGGCCGGAACCGATCTGCTGAACTAAAAGCAGATATTCAATTAGCAAAGAGAAATTAAGTAAAATTATCGAAACATACTGGCGAATTTCAGCCATCTCGGTTAGATTTTATACTTTATTACAAGGAGATTGTCCAATTCCTCTTGCCAAATATGATAGCTCTCCAGCTTGAATTAAGCTTTATCGGGCGGTGTAGCCTCCATCAATAACCAATTCGCTACCAGTGACAAACTTGGACTCATCAGAAGCAAGATAAAGGATACCATAAGCAATATCGTCTGCTTCACCCACATGTCCGATAGGGTGTAAACTGTCAAGCATCTTACGCCCTTCCTCCACATTGCCTTGCGATTTCAGGTAGTTTTCCACCATAGGCGTCCATATAAAGCCGGGATGAACCGAGTTAACCCGGATTTTATCCTTGGCGTATAACACTGCATCTGTTTTGGTCATTATTCGGACAGCACCCTTGGAGGCATGATATGGCGGCACATCAGGAGAGCTAACGATTCCATAAATGGAGGATAGGTTGATTATGCTTCCGTTTCCTGCTTTCCTCATATAGGGAATCACATGTTTGGTGCAGAAGAAGACACCTTTCACGTTAACCGCCATAACCTTATCCCATTCCTCCTCGGTTATCTCATGAGTATGCTTGCTTACTCCTGCAATGCCGGCATTGTTTACCAGAATGTCGATCTTCCCGAACTTTTTGTCGATATCAGCAAAGACTTTTTTCACTTCCTTCTCATTTGAGACATCCAGGTACCAGAACTCAGCCACCCGTCCACTATCCTTGATCTCCTTGGCTACCTCCGCTCCCTCTTTCTTGAGAATATCTGTGACCGCGATCTTGGCGCCTTCTTTTGCCAGAAAAAGACAACTAGCCTTCCCGATCCCCAGTGCACCGCCCGTGACTACAGCTACTTTGCCTTGTACTCTACCCATTTTTACCTCCTTGTAGGCTGGTTTACGTTTGAAATTGTCAATCAACCTTAATTGACTTAACTAGTTCTTTGTTTAAATAGATTACGAAATGCCTGCTCTCTCCGTTTATCTATTATCCATATGGGGCTTATAATTATTCAGTTCCTTACCATTTAGACCTGTTAATGGTAACACATCACTCTTCACAATTTTACTCTTTACTCTCTACTCTAAACTCTGAACTTTTTAACCAGGTTTCTCAGAGTCTTCAAATTCCTCTTGTCCATTTCTCCCTCTTTAGGTGTTTCTAATATCTTGGGCACCTTTTCAAATCTAAGATCATTTAGAAGCAATTTAAAAGCCTCCCGGCCGATGAAGCCTTTGCCTATATGCTCGTGTCTATCCACTCTGGTTCCCAGATCCTTTTTGGAATCGTTAAGGTGAATCACTCTTAGCTTTTTTAACCCAATGATCCTGTCAAATTTTTTGAAGGTCTTCTCATAAACCTTTCTTGTTCGAATATCATATCCTGCAGCAAAGGTGTGAGCGGTATCATAACACACGGCTAATCTCTTCTTCTCATCCACCAGATCTATTATCTCAGCCATCTGCTCAAACCTGTGTCCCAGGGTATTCCCCTGACCTGCAGTTGTTTCCAGACAGGTTTGGGCTTTGTATTTGAGGGCTTGGGAGTGCACCCAATTCAGAGAATCTGCTATCCTTTTTATCCCGTCTTTCTCATCCGGATTTGAGCCCGGATGCATAACCAGGCAGCAAAGACCTAACATCTCCGCCCGGGTAAGCTCAAAAAGAAGAGATTCCCTTGATTTTTTTAAAAGCTCTTCGTCTCTGGAAGCTATGTTTATCAGATAGGAATCGTGTGCCACCACCGGATATATCTGAGTATCCTTTTGCAGTTGTTTGAACTTATCTATCTCATTTGAGGTCAATTCTCTTGCCTTCCACTGATTGGCATTTTTAGTGAAGATCTGAATAGTTGAGCACCCTAACTCCTTGCCCCAGAGAAGTGAATTATAAACCCCTCCAGCAATTGACATATGAGCGCCAAGCAGTAACATTGTATATGGTTATTAGTTCATGGTTGTTGGTTAACCCATCCCCCTATTCCACAATTAACCATCTACGAACAACCATCGACCAACATCAGAAGAGTCTTTTTCTTTTGCTCAAATAGGAATAAAGGGCAAAATCAAAAGGAACTGATGTATCCAAAAGGACATAATCAATCAAGCTCTGTCTGCATTCCAGAGTGTACCTCTTTACCAACCCTTCCAATTTCTGGATGTAATCCTTTCTGATATGCCAGGGTGAGGCTTGAATCTCCTCGCCTGTCTCTAAATCCTTAAATATTGCCTCCTGGGTAAAGGAAAGGTTTCTCTCCTTGGGGTCCAGGATATGAAATACAATAACCTCATGCTTTTTGTGCCTGAAATGCTTCAAGCCGGTGATTATTTGGTCCGGATCGTCGAAAAGATCGGATATCACAATGATAAGCCCACGCCTTTTGATCCTTTCCGCCATCTGGTGCAAAGCCGAGCTGACATTGGTGGTTTCAGAAGCTTTGAGTTTATCTATCTCCCTTAAAAGGTTGTGCAGGTGGGTCATGGTTGATTTGGGCGGAATATACTTTTTAATGTTTGAATCGAAGACCACCAGGCCCACCGAATCCCTCTGTTTGAGCATAAGATAAGACAAAGATGCAGCTAAATAAGAACTGTATTCGAGTTTATGTATCCCATTTGAGGAGTATCCCATGGAGCCGGATGTATCCAGAAGTATATAAGCTTTAAGGTTGGTCTCCTCCTCGAACTCCTTGACAAAGTAGCGATCGGTTTTAGCATACACCTTCCAGTCTATATTTCGCAAAGGGTCACCGGGCATATACTGGCGGTGTTCGGCAAACTCCACCGAAAAGCCGTGATAGGGGCTGCGGTGAAGCCCGGCAATGAATCCCTCCACCACCAGCCTGGCTTTGATCTCCATCCCTGAAAGCTTGGAGACCACATCCGGCTTCAAAAACCTGCGATATGAATCATTTTTTTTGTAGTCTTCCATCTAATGATCCATCACCATGGAATAGGTCTTCTATCCTTAAAAGGAAAACCTTATTCCGAATTGATTCACCGGTTTATCCACAAAACTCCCATGTATTCTCTGATAGTTTATGCTGAAACGGGGAAATATCTCTTTAACCACTCCCAGCTCCATATAATAGGTGAAATCGTCCTTTTTCTCCAGGTTGTAGTTCAAATCATAAGTGAACTCCAGGTTAAACCTGGTTCCCAGTTTAAAACTGTTGATGGAAACCACCTGCAGTGTCTGCCCGGCATTTAGAAAATCATCATAACGATTCTGATAAAAAGAGACCTCATTAGTTAACTTCTCAAAACCCAGTGAACGAGCATAAGTCGAATTTTTGCCAATGAAGATAATCAATGCAAAAAGAAAAGCGGAAAACACTAAAACCTGTGTAAGCCGTCTCGGAGAGGCAAATATTCCCACTGGCGACTTCAAATTCACCCTGTACCTCCTCAATTTTTATTAGAATTTAATCTTTTTGTTTTTATTGGAGTGTCAAGCTTCAGCTTGACCTTATAAAATTCGAGGTCAATTTTATATTTTACTCTTCCTCCTTCACATCTTTAAGCAATTTCTGGACTATCTCATAGGTTCCCACGCCATCAGCCTCAGCATTGAAGCTGGTCACTATACGATGCCGTAAAACCGGCAAAGCCACATCTCTTACATCCTCACAGGAAGGGGTATACCTTCCATCCAGAATAGCTTTAGTTTTAGCACCTAAGGTCATATATTGGGAAGCTCTTGGTCCCACACCCCAGCTAACCCAGTTTTTTATGTAATCCAGTGAATCAGATTCATTGGGCCGGGTAAATCGAGAGATTCTTACTGCATAATTTATCACATGATCGGATACTGGAACCCTCCGGGTTAATTTTTGTAGCCTTACTATCTCCTCTGCTCCCATAACTTTGTTTAAATCCTGGGAATAAGCAGATGTGGTGGTCTTGACTATAAGGTTCTCCTCCTCCTGGGAAGGGTAATTTATATACACATTGAACATAAATCTGTCCAGCTGAGCCTCGGGCAGAGGGTAGGTCCCTTCCTGTTCAATCGGGTTCTGAGTAGCCAAGACAAAGAATGGCTCAGTTAGCTTGTATGTTTCACCACCGGCTGTGACCTCATGCTCCTGCATAGCTTGAAGCAGTGCGGACTGGGTTTTAGGCGGGGTTCTGTTAATCTCGTCTGCCAGGATAATATTGGCAAATACCGGACCTTTAACAAACTTAAAAGTCCGCTCCCCGGTGGAAACGTTCTGCTGGATGATTTCGGTGCCCGTTATATCCGAGGGCATCAGATCAGGAGTGAACTGGATTCGGGAGAACTTCAAATCCAGAATTCTGGCAATGGTGGATATCATCAAGGTTTTTGCCAATCCCGGAACACCAATTAAAAGACAGTGTCCATTGGACAGAAGGGCAATCAGAAGCTCATCAATGACCTTGTCCTGACCTATAATAACCTTTTTTATCTCATTTTTAATTCTATCCCTGGCATCTTTCAGCTTTTCCACAGCCTCGATATCTTTTTTCTCAACTTTTTCCTCGGGCATTTTACCTCCGTAAAGATGATTCAAAAATCAATATTTAATCAAATTAACAAAATAACCAGCCTTGTCAACTATTTATATTATACGCAGAAAGCATCCGAATGGAACAGAGAACGCCAGAACCTAACTTCTCGTACCCGCCGGGTCTCCTGACTTGGCGGGAAATAGCGTTAGAACCTAACTAAGTTATGTTTTGGTAAAAATAAATTGCAGTATAAGCTTTGGGAATATTGCGTTAATACAGGTTGAGACAACCTATGATACTTTCACCCTTCTATAAACGGTAGCCCACCTTGCCCTCAAGGTGGGCTGTCAGTTTAAGGTTAATAGATGTGGGTAGGACAAGGTCTCCTGACCTTGTCCCAAAGTTATAGGTCTGAATACCCAGAACTACCCACTATTATATCTCCCGACAGATAAAACAGATCGGGCTAAATGTAGAGGAGGGCTTCAGCCCTCCAGAATGTTCCTGTGCCCGACAGGTCCCCTGACCTGACGGGCAATAATACCAGAACATAACTTAAGTTAGGTTCTGGAAAATCACTAACGAATAGAATCTATTGAAAGTTATCTTTTAGAATACCCCTTCACCAAATCGTTCAGCTTGTATAGATTGATCTTATTATCGCCCCAACCCAAAATAGATCAGGAGGTGGAATCAGAAGAAAAAGTTGATGGCTCTGGTTTTATTACTATCTTGTCACCTGAGATGATCAGCTTTTGGGGTTGTTCGAAATCAAGATCAATAAAATCGCTTTTTAAAAGTCTGGTCTTTACGAAAAACAGAGGTTTGTCAAATCTATGAATACATTCCCAAAAAGGATCCTCTGCCCCGGGCAGTTCAGTTGTCCTTATAGAGGGTTCCTCAAGTGATGTGAAATTCACCCTGACCGTCCTGTAAGCTGTAACCAGCCCTAAATCTTTAAGCCAGGGATCCCATCTTATAAATTCAACCTCTATCTGACATTTTTCTCCTGTTGCGAGAATCCGGTGATCATATCTTTTACCCTTCCGGTCAACAAAACTATAAACCAGATATTTCCCACCTCCACCCTCAGGTTCTATGGATATCTTCCCTATGGCTTCATCCCGGTAAAAAATCTGGTATGATATCAAAGACTCCCCGCTCCAGAAACATAATCTGGAACTGATCAACAACACCAGAGCTAAAAGCAAAAAAAGCACATTCCAGGCTCCCCTTTTTCGTCTGGATCTCTTCTCTGTATCCTGCTTTAAAGATTTTATCACAGACAAAAGCAAATAAACCAGAATCAAAAGCCCACACAGGAATAAAATTCCACCAAATATCGGTAGTCCTAATCCAACCATTTTTTATACAATGAGTTCTCTAAATCATCTAATATTAAGATTTACTAAATCACTCTTATTTGAAAATTTTCTCAGACTTACCAAGAATATTGTGGATAACTAATATCCCATTCCCAGCAGCGTTTTCTCTTAAGTCCTTACAAACCAACTGTTTGTTAAAATATCCACAATTATAGTCCATTTATTCACAAAAGAAACCTCTACTCCTTTTGTTCTGGCTTTTTCTTTTCCTCCCTCATATTACATATACCGTGAAAAAGAGCTCCTTCCTCCACTATCAATCTCTTTGTGGTGAATTCTCCAATCACCACTGAGGTAGTGTGAAGCTCCAGCTTTTCCGTAGCGATGATATTGCCATTAACCTTACCCTCGATAATGGCATGTTTGGCTTCCAGATCGGCCTCCACAATTCCCTCGCTTCCCACCGAGAGGGTATCGGTACAGGCGATTTTACCTTTTACCTGACCATCGATTCTTATCCCGCCATCAACCTCGATTACTCCCTCCAGGTGGGTTCCCTTTCCAATAATTGTGTTCAATCCTTTTTCTCCTTTATCGTTTTTCATCTTTCTGTCCTATATAGTTTTCCGGGTTAACAGAAACTCCTCCCTTTTTTATCTCATAATGAAGATGAGGAGCAGAACTCCTGCCAGTGTTTCCAGAGAGTGCTATCACCTGCCCTCTTCTTATCATTTGTTCTTTTGAAACACTGAGCTTGGAATTATGCCCGTAATAAGTCTCATATCCGTTTTCATGATCAATGATTATCAGATTACCATAATGATCATCCCAGCCAGAAAATTTCACCATGCCTTTGGCAGTAGCCTTAACCTCTTTTCCCTCAGGTGCAGCAATGTCTATTCCCGGGTGGGCACCACTCAAAGACTTGGGATCATCTATGAATCCTTTGGAGATCCATCCATCCAGGGGTAAGCCATAAGGGACATCATCATTTGCCCAGCTCTGGGTATCAGCAATTATAGCAGTTTCTGCTTTACCTGCTTGAACAAGGGAATCCCCAAACAAAACAGCACCACCCGTTTTTGAAGTTGAGAAACTAAATGACGAACTATCAATGCCGGCAAGCTGAGCAATCCTGAAGGTTAACTTGCGATATTCATTCAGTTCCTTTTCCAGCTGAGTTACCCTTGCATTATACTCTCTTAGCTTTTGATTCTCCTGAATAAGCGATTCGGACAGATAAGCCTTGTACGAGATTTCACCCAGATATGTCACAAACACAAAAAAAATGGCAACCAGTATTCCCAGAACTAAAGCCAAGGTATATACAATTATCCTGGAAAGTCTGAAACTGATCCCCCTTCCCTGATCTGGATAGATCATAAAATTCAGATGTTTTGCATTATTGAAAGTATTTGAGTTATGTTCCATAAAAATCACATTATAATTTAATTCATTACCCCAGATCCAGATTCAAAATCTCTAGTATCCTGTTTAAATCATCCTCAGAATAAAATTCTATCTCAATTCTTCCTCTTTTTTTTCTCTGCACCAGCCTGACAGATGTTCCAAAAAACTCCCTTAGCTTATCCTCAATCTCCTGAAGCCTCGGCGAAAGGACCTTTATTCTCTTTTTACTTATCTTTTTTCCTTTCTCAGGATAGACAATAGCCTCAGTTTCTCTTACAGAAAGAGTATCTTTTATTATACGTCTCGCTATAAGTAATTGTTTTTCAGGATCATTAACTGCCAAAATGGCTCTTGCGTGCCCTTCTGACAGTTTGCCTTCTAATAAAAGTTCTTGAATCTCAGATGATAAGTTCAAAAGACGTATAGTATTAGCAACAGAAGATCGCTCTTTTCCCACTCTCTGCGAGATCTCGTTTTGTGATAATCCCAATTCATTCAAAAGTCTTCGATATCCTTTTGCAGTTTCAATAGGATTCAGATCCTCTCTCTGGACATTTTCAACCAGGCTAAGTTCAAGCATTCCGGATTTGGTGAGGTTTTCTTTTATCAAGGCCGGTATCAATCTCAAACCAATGCTTTTTGCTGCTTTCAATCTTCTTTCTCCTGCCACCAGCTCAAATCCGGATTCGGTTTTTCTCACCACCACCGGCTGCACCAATCCCTTCTCCTTAATGGAGTTAGCTAATTCGGTCAGCTTTTCTGGATCGTATTTTTCCCTGGGCTGATAGGGGTTGGGTTTGATCTTCTCGATCTCTAGCTCAATTAAGTTCTTGTCTTCTTTCTTCTGCTCTTTGGTCTCCGGGATCAATGCCTGGATCCCTTTGCCCAATGCTTGTCTGGTCATGGTTGAGTATTTCCTCTGCTAAGTTTATATAGTTTTCCGCGCCCTGGGAAAATTTATCATATAATATAATAGGTTTCCCGAAGCTGGGCGCTTCGGACAGTTTTACATTTCTTTTTATGATTGTATTGTAGACCTTGCTCCCAAAATATTTTCTGGTTTCCTCTACGACCTGATTTGCAAGATTTAGCCTGGAATCATACATTGTTAAGAGAACTCCCTCCACCTCAAGTCTGTCATTCAGATTATCTTGAACCAACTTAATGGTATTCAAAAGCTGGCTTAACCCCTCCAGAGCATAATACTCGCACTGAATGGGAATCAATACCGAATCAGCTGCAGTTAATGTATTGATTGTCAGAAGCCCCAAAGAAGGGGGAGAATCTATAAAAATGAAATCATATTTGTCCTTAAGGGATTCCAGCGCAAAAGAAAGTTTTCTCTCCCGGGCTAAAAGATTGACCAGCTCCACCTCTGCTCCCACCAGTCTGATGTTTGAGGGTAAAAGATCAAGTAAATCTATTTCTGTTTTAACCAGAGCCTCCTGGGCTGGAAGCTGATCAATAAGCACTTCATATATGCTTTTTTCCAGCTTCTCCTTTTCCACGCCCAGGCCTGATGTAGCATTAGCCTGGGGGTCCATATCCACCAGAAGTGTTCTTTTTTTAGCTATGGCTAAACAGGACGTAAGATTAACCGCAGTCGTTGTTTTCCCTACCCCGCCTTTCTGGTTGGCAATTGCCACAATCTTTCCCAACTATTCCCCCTCTCTTTAAAATTTGATCAAATTTAAAAATTAATTATTAAAAAAGCAATAGATATTTTTTGTTTTTCACAAAATAAAATCATTTAGAGTCAAGTATCATTCTAAAATTATTTGATTTTTCTGATTACCACAAAGTTGCGGGCAAGATCATAAGCTGGGACCTCAAAGTTCAGCTCATACTGAATCTCAAGGCCAATTTTTTTGGACAATTCTTTAATTTCATCTTTTAAAATTTCCCCTTTGTATGCCACTAAAAGTCCATCAAATTTCAGAAAAGGTAAAATCACAGGAATAACATCTGCAAGTTTCCCCATGGCTTTTGCAGTTACCAGATCATATTTTTCCTGAAATTCAGATGAGTTAGCCAATTCTTCAGCTCTAACGCATAAAACCTCTGAATTCTTTAGCTTCAATGTTTTTATTACATTCTCCAAAAAAAATGCCTTTTTCTTTTTGGATTCAAGCAAAGTAATGAAAACATCCTCTCGAATTATTTTTATGGGAAT
>CAYURP010000007.1:0-26007 GCA_964447175.1 uncultured Ignavibacteria bacterium
GATGTGAAGGAAAGAAAAGAGTTTTTAAGGAAGATTGGATATAAATTGTAGGTTTATTGCCAGAACCGATCTTAAGATCGGTTCTGGATCAAATAATTATCAGTAGCTGGAAACCCGATAGTCGAAAGAGGTTGAATTGGAGATAGATTATCATAAGGGCATTCATATTAAAAGCTTGGACTTATGGCTGGATGCAGAGGGGGTGGTCGATTTCTCCTTTATCTCCCATGCTCATATCGATCATGTGGCAAGACATAAAAGGATTTTAGCCACTCCCCAGACAGCCAAATTATATGAACACCGTATGGGAAAGACCCAGGCTAAAACCCTTCTTTATCACCAGCCCTACGGGTTAAAAGGAGCAAAGATCGAGTTATTCCCTTCTGGTCATATTCTGGGCTCGGCCCAGATTCTGATCCAGAAGGGTGGGGTGAGACTGGTTTATACCGGAGATCTTAAGTTAAGACGCGGTTGGACCAGTGAGAAAGCTGAGATCAAGGAATGCGATATCCTGATAATGGAGTCCACCTTCGGGCTTCCTCATTATGTTTTTCCCTGCAGAAAGGAAGTGGAAAAACAGGTTTGTGATTTCGTGGAGGATGCTTTTTCACATAACCGCACTCCCATTATCTTCGCTTATGCTCTGGGTAAAGCCCAGGAGGCTATGAAGCTTTTGGGGAATAAGGGATTTAAATTGAGCGTGCATAGTTCAATCTGCAAGTTGGCTACGGTTTATGAGGAGTTTGGAGTTAAGTTCAGAAATTATGAGCTGTATAGTCCCGGCAGTCTAAATGGTCGGGTGCTAATAGCTCCCCCCTGGGCAAAGAGGACCAGGATGATTCAGAACATACCCCGTAAAAGAACAGCCCTTTTAACCGGCTGGGCTCTGGATGGGAAATCAAAGAATTGGTATGGAGTGGACAAGCTGTTTCCCCTGTCCGATCATGCGGACTATTCAGAGCTTATGGAATACGTAAAAGAAGCTAATCCTGCCAAAATCTACACGGTTCACGGTTTCAGGGAATTCGTGGATCACCTGAAAGAGGCAGGTTATGATGCAGAGGAGCTGAAAACAAAAGGGAAAAGCTTTAAGTTAAATAAAGAGCTCCTTTTAAATTATGATCTCTTCAGAATGCTTTAGAAGATGAAAGCCCTGGGAATAAACGGAAGCCCGATAAAAGGGGGAAACGTGGATATTTTAATCCAGGAGGTAATAAAGGGGATCAGAGAAGAAAAAAAAGATGGGAAAAAAGAGGGAAATATTTTCTATTTAGATGAACTCAAGATAATGCCCTGCAAATCCTGCGGAGAAGCACCACCTGAGCCTGACTTGTGTTTATATCACGATGATATGGATTTAATCTATCCGGAGCTCTTAACATCCAATTTTTTCATTTTGGGCTCGCCCATCTATTTTGATTCGGTCTCAGCCCAGGCAAAGCTTTTTATAGACAGGTGTAACTGTTTCAGACCTCCGACAAAAAAAGGAGATGGCAGATATTCTTTCACACACCGAAAAGAGGTTTTGTCTTCTCCACGAAAAGGAATCATAGTCCTGGTAGGAGGAAAGCGTCAGAGATTTGATTTAGCTTTGTCTGTTTTAAAGGGATTTTTGAAATGGGCAGATATTGAATTCTTTGATAAAATCTTATATTCACACGACGACTGGGAAATAGGGGGAGTAAAGAAGGATAAAGACGTTTTGAGAAAAGCATTTGAAACAGGAAGAAAAATAGTATCAAAAGCTTAGTTGTAGAACTCTTTTGTTGGAGTGCAACAACTTGTTGTTGCCTTAAGGGAACATCAGAACCTGGCTTTTGTTTCCGTTATTTTTTCCAGAACCTGACTTAAGTTAGGTGCTGGTCACTGAATATATATTTTGTAAATTTCTTAACAAAAAACTTGACAAAGTATAATATAAGATTATATTTAATGTAGAAACCCAGGGGGGAATAATTATTTAACGATTTGTTTTGATGAATTCTCCTGGGGGGTTGATTTTTTATGTATGTTTTTAACGTAAGAATGGGGTTTAAAATCTTTTGGGTTTGAAAAAGTGATCTCCCAAAAGGGGGTACCAAAATGTTTTTAGTAGAATCTTAGGAGGGCACAGTCTATGATGAAGCCAAAGTTTAAACTGATGCGGTATATTTTGTTTTCCACCTCAGCTTTTATTTTTGCCTTTTTCCTGATCCTGGCTTTGGCCCGGGTGGATGAGTCTATTGAAGCTTCAGGTGAGGTATTTCCTCAGAATCATGATTTTGTTTACTCACCCGCTGAGGGCTTCATAGATTCCATATATGTTAAAGAAGGAGAATTCGTCAAGAGGGATCAGCTTTTGGCTTCAATTAGAGAAGATAGATTAAATATCACAGAAATCTTATCTCCTCATAACGGATCGATTCTTTCCAGTAATTTAGATGAGCTGGGAGTTAGAAGGATTAAGGAAGGGGAAGTTCTGATGGTTCTTACTGATCCTTATCAGATGAGTTTTAGGGCTCAGGTCCCTGAAAAAAAAGCACCTTTTATAAAAACAGGATTGTCAGCTACTATTTTCATTGATGCCTTTCCCCATCAGAGATTCGGGACCTTTAAAGGAGTGGTTAGTTCAGTATCATCTGCACCTGACCCAGAGCAGGGGAAGGTCTTTTATCCAGCAACAATTATAATAGAAAAACCATATGTTGAATCTGGATTAATAGATGAAAATCAGAGATTATTTCTCAAACCGGGAATGAAAGGGAAAACTAAAATTATTATCCAGTCAGATATTTCCATTCTTAAGAAATTAACTCAGAGGTTTTTGAGTTAGAGTATGTTAAAAATAAAGGGCAAAAGATTAAAAAGGATACTCTCCTATCTCAGACCCTATCTGGGGATCGAGTTGGAGATTGGATTGTGCATTGTCCTGGGTATGCTCTTTTCGCTTTTAATCCCAGTTCTGCATAAGATTTTAATAGATGATGTCCTGATAGACAAAAATGCTCAGCTTTTGATGATTCTTATTATAGGCTATGTGGTTTTATATCTTTTCTCCAATGGAATAGGATTCATCCGGGATTATCTTTTCACTTTTTTAGGCCAAAAGATTGTCTTTGACATCAGAGGAGATTTATTCGAGCACATCCAGAAGCTCCCCCACAGCTTTTACAGCCAGAACAAAACCGGCGACATACTGGCACGGCTTTACGATGATGTATCCTTAGTTCAGGGCCTTCTGACCCGGGTGGTTTTCAGTTTGATCACAGATTTATTTTCCCTGGTGGTGATCCTTCTAATACTATTCCTTATGGACTGGAAACTAACCCTTTTAGCCCTGGGGACTTTCCCCATCTTTTTCTTTTTGCTTTACTTTTTTAGCATTAGAATCAAAGTCCACAGCAGAAAGCTCAGGGGGTTGTCCGGTGAGTTTATGAACTTTTTAACGGAGAACATCACAGGTTACAGTCTGGTTAAATCCTTTACCGCAGAGAAGAATCAACAGATACAGCACCTCAAGCACAGCAAGCAGCTGATAAACCAGAACATAATAGTAAACATCCTGGGGACTCTTTCCGGAACTTCAACCGGACTGGTAGCCTGGGGCGGTTACTACCTGATACTCTGGATCGGAGGGATGAAGGTGATTCACAATGATTTCACCTTAGGCACGCTTTTAGCCTATACTGCTTATTTCTGGAGAGTTTTTGGACCTCTGGAGAGTTTGATTCAGCTCAACGTTACCATTCAAACCGCATCCGCATCAATTGAGAGAATCTTCAATTTCTTAGAAGAGCCATTAAAGATAGCCAGCAAGCCCAAGGGCTTGAGAAAATTCAAAGTCAGCGGAAACATAGAATTCAGAGATGTCGATTTCTCCTATAACTCAAATGAAAAAATCTTAAAGGGGATTAATCTTAAAATAGAGCCAGGACAGACCATAGCTTTAATTGGTCCCTCCGGCAGCGGAAAGACCACCTTAGCCCATCTTCTTATGCGATTTTACGATCCTGTATCCGGTTCAATCCTGATTGATGGCAGGGAGATTAAAGAGCTGGATCTAAAAGCTTACCGGAGACAGATCGGGCTGGTTTCACAGGAACCTTTTCTTTTCAATACCTCCGTTGAGGAAAACATCAGATTCGGCAGGAAAGATGCAAGTATGAACGAAATTGAGGAAGCTGCCAGATTAGCTCAGATTTTAGATTTCATATCAAATTTGTCCCAGGGATTTCAGACCAGAGTGGGAGATCGAGGCACAAAGCTTTCCGGTGGTCAAAGGCAAAGGATATCTTTAGCCCGCACCTTCTTGAAAAATCCAAAGATTTTAATCCTGGATGAAGCTACCTCATCTGTGGATCAGAAAACTGAGAAAATGATCTTATCTTCCATACAAGACTATTTTAGGGATCGAACCATAATTATGATTTCCCACCACTCCACAATGCTTCAGATCGCAGGCAAGATTTTATATTTAAATAATGAATTTATAAAAGAGGTGGACAAAGAGAGAATCATATCAGAATCAATGGATAGAGAAGACTACCTCAAAGTAAGAAGTCGTCAGGGAATTGAAGTCAATTAATACCTTCTTTAAAATCTATTACAATCAAGATAACAATTAACAAATTTTAAAAGATTTCATTTGACTCCATACTCGGTTTTCTTATCATTTAAGTGTATTATTATAGTAAAGTTGGTTTGTTTTTAGCTTGGATCTTTTTCTTATAAAAAGGGGAAAATCTTATATGAATCTTTTTTCTGAAGAAAAGACAAAATTTGATAAGAGAAATCCTCTGGCTGATCGGATGAGGCCTAAGGATTTAGACGAGTTTTTAGGACAGGAGCATATACTGAAAAAAGGCTCGGTCTTGAGAAATGCCTTAGAAAAAGGGGAGATTCAATCTCTGATCCTCTGGGGACCTCCGGGCACGGGCAAAACCACCCTGGCTTTTATAATTGCCAAAAAGATCAATGCCAACTTTGTCCCATTCTCCGCTGTGGTCTCCGGGATAAAAGAGATAAAACAAATAATGATCCAGGCGAAAAAGCAAAAAGAGCTCTATGGCAGGAAAACAATTCTCTTTGTGGACGAAGTGCATAGGTTCAATAAAGCACAGCAGGATGCCTTTTTACCTTATGTGGAAAAGGGGGACATAATCTTCATAGGTGCCACTACCGAGAATCCCTCCTTTGAGGTGATCTCGCCCCTTTTGTCCCGATCTAAAGTTTATACTCTTAATCCATTGAAAGAGGATGAGCTGAAAATCATTCTGAATCGTGCTGTTAATGATAAAGATCGGGGATTGGGTCATCTAAACTTAAAGTTAGAACCTGAAGCTTTGGATTTTATTGCTCAGATGGCTAATGGGGATGCACGAATTGCTTTATCCACTCTGGAGTTTGCTGCATTGACCACCTCTCCGAATAAAAACAATAAAAGAAACATAACTTTAAAGATTGCCCAGGAAGCGATGCAGAAAAAGGCATTGGTCTATGATAAAGCAGGTGAGGAGCATTACAACATCATCTCAGCTTTGCACAAAAGCTTGAGGGGTTCAGACCCGGATGCAGCGTTATACTGGCTGGGAAGAATGCTGGCAGGCGGCGAGGATCCATTATATATAGCCAGAAGGTTGGTAAGGTCTGCCATAGAGGATATTGGAAATGCGGACCCCCAGGCTCTGCAGGTAGCGGTTGCTGCTAAGGAAGCTTACCATTTTCTGGGTTCTCCTGAAGGCGAGTTAGCTTTAGCTCAGGCTGTGGTATATTTAGCCACGGCACCCAAAAGTAATTCCATTTACTCTGCATTTAATCAGGTTCAAAAGGATATCCAGAAAACCCAGGCATTACCCGTTCCTCTGCACATCAGAAATCCGGTAACCAAGCTGATGAAAGACTTAAATTATGGTAAAGATTATAAATACCCTCATGATTTCCCGGACCATTTTGTGGATGAGGAATATCTTCCCGAAAACCTGAAGGGGAGGAAATATTATCACCCCACAAATTTCGGCTTTGAGAAGGAGATCCAAAAAAGACTTCTGTGGTGGGAGAAGAAAAGAAAAGAGAAATGAGGTCTACTTTCACTTAACTTCAGCCAAAAGCTCCAAGCCAGCTTTAGCATGAAGATCATTTGGCTTTAACCTCAAGGTTTCTCCCCATTCATATTTTGCATTGTTATAATCCATAAGCAGAAAATAAACATAAGCTAAATTCCGATGGGCTGCCACCAGATTCGGTTTTTTCTGGGTTATCCCTTTAAGAAAATCCCTGAACTCCTCTAACCGGTTCAATTTTAGATATATGCCACAGAGATTGGCAATGAATTCCATATCATTATAATTTTCCGGCAGGCTTTTCTGATAAAATCCCAACGCATTTGGGTAATCTTCCCTTTTCTGGTAAATCCTTCCTAAAAGCTCGTAAGCTTTAAAGTAGTCGGGATGTACTTTCAGGATTTGGGTCAACAGCGATTCTGCTTTTTCATCTTTATTCAATTTTAAATATAAGGCTGCCAGGTTATGGTAGTTGCGGCTATCCAGGGGATATTCTCTTATCCCCTGTTTATATAATTTCTCGGATTCATCATATAGCTCTGCCATCTCCAGAACCTGGGCTATCTTAAAGAGATTATAGTTGGTCTCATACTGGGGATGGGGATCGTTAAGCTGAATCAGCTTGTAATGATCCAGTGATTTCTCAGGATTGTGATTCAATGCTATCCAGGGAAGGATGTGAAAGAAAGAGACCCAGAGCATCAAAAAGGTTAAATTCTTCAGGTTAATCCAGCTGCTTTTTTCCTTAAGAAAGAGAAGCGAACCGAAAAGCACGAAAAAAATCCCGGGAAAAGCTCTCAGGTCCCAGTCTGCACTCCCCAGGACCGAATTGAACAGGAAAATGAAAACTAAAGAAAAGATGGATGCTACCAAAAGAAATTTTATTACGGGATCTCTCTGTTTGAAACCTTGTCCTGCAAAAAGGAGGAAAAGTAATATCCCCACAGGAGACAGTAACAGCAGTTGATTGAAAAACTCCGTTATATGTGCCCCGGAGAAAAGGGTGAAATTATTTTCAGGAGAGGGGAGCAAAGGGATCAGAGGAGTGGTGTGAAACCCTCCCTCAGCAGATGAAGTTACTATAACAATTCTCCAGACAATTAAAGCACAGAAAACCCCGGCTAAAACAAGATGGGAGCCTTTGATGTAAATTTGTTCTTTTTTCTTTAACTCTTTCCACCACAGATACAAAAATGAGGGTATGAATATCAAAGCGCTAATGTGCAAGGCACAACTTAAAGCCAGCATAGCCAGAGGCCAGATCAAACTCAACTTTCCCTTAAGGTAAAGAACGGCACATAGAATATAGGCAGCCAGAAAAACCTGAAGCAGGGTGTAGCTTTCCACATATCCGAAGAAAAGCTGCATTGATCCCAGTGAAAGAATCATACCCCCGATGAAAACCTTCTCCAGAGTAGTTTCTCCCAGATTATCAGCCAGATAGATTATAATATATACAAAGGCAACCCCGGACAAACAGCTAATTACTGTATATGTCAGATCAGGAGTCCAAAATTTGAAAACAGCTGAAAAAACTTTATAAAGCGAAAGGTGGATCAATCCATCCAGCCATTCAGCAGTAGGGAAGCGATTTTGATAGATATCCCTGATCCTGAAATATCCATCTCCCAGAAGGTGGAGTTTAACTCTGAAAAACCAGAAAAGCGAAAAGGAGAACATCCCAACTAAAAGAAGTCTGATCCACTTTTTGAGATTGGAGAATGGGACTTTAAAGAAGAGAAAAACTCGTTCCAGGAATTTAAGCAAAAATTCATTTATTCCGGGAACGAAAAGAAGCAGGGTTAAAGTGGTGATGAAAAGCCCAACCCATATGGAGAAAAAGCCGAGATGATGTATGCCCCAGAGTTTGGCTGGCAGGATATAACCTGAAAGAAAATGCCAGGATACCAAAATCGCAAGAAGGATGAGTATAATGAAATTTGATAGATATTTCGTTTTTTCTCTTTTTTTATCTTGATTTTCTTGCATGTACTGCTCCTTACATAATTAGTAGATCTTTAAATTGCGTAGGTTTGGAAACAAGTTTGCACTTGATATATCATCGGTCGATTCGTATTCTATATGAACTTAAATTAGCGCAGGAACAGGATGTTAAGAAGAATTGCAAAAATACTTCTTCTGGTTTCTCTCACATTTTCTTATCAGCACGTTTTAGCGGATAAGCTTTTAATCTATATGGACCTCAAGCAGACCGACCATCTCAAAGCCTATGGTGTGGCTTACTGGTGTCTGGCCCAGGGTTATAACGCGGAGTGGCTTTTAAACTACCGGGGAGGCTCGTTTTTAACAGAAGCAGTTGATATGATAGCTAACCACTGCCGGCTGCAAGGAGTTTCATTTGAGATAATAAGTACTGCAAATGTGGGAGCTATATATGGGGAGATAGAGAAATCCAATATGGAGGTGGTTTTACTGGAAAAAGCTCCGGAGATAGCGGTCTACACCACCCCCAACAAGGAGCCCTGGGACGATGCTGTTACCCTGGTTTTAACCTATGCTGAGATTCCCTATACCACGCTCTGGGATGAGGAGGTTCTGCGGGGCGACCTGGAAAAATATGACTGGCTTCATCTTCATCACGAGGACTTCACCGGCCAATACGGAAAATTCTACGGGTCATACCGCAACACTATGTGGTACAAACAAGAGCAGGCAACCTGTGAAGCTATGGCTAAAAAACTGGGATTCAAAAAAGTCTCAGATGAAAAAAAGGTGGTGGCTTTAGCCATAAAGGATTATATAGCCCGAGGCGGTTTTGTTTTCGCCATGTGCTCGGCAACGGAGACCATGGATATAGCCCTGTCAGCTCAAAACGTGGACATTGTGCCCCAGGAGTTTGACGGGGATCCACCGGACCCCAATTGCCAGGAAAAGCTGGACTATTCTCAAACTTTAGCCTTCACAGATTTCAGGATCTCTCTGGAACCTTTAATGTATGAGCATTCCGACATTGACACTACCCCGGATAAAACCGGTGTGATGGACCGACCCGGGGCGGACTATTTTACCCTGTTTGATTTCTCGGCCAAGCTTGATCCGGTTCCCACCATGCTGGTTCAGGATCACGTGAACGTGGTTAACGGTTTTCTGGGTCAGACCACCGGATTCAGAAAAAACCTGGTAAAAAAGTACGTGATAATCCTGGCAGAGACCGAGGGGGCTAACGAAGTCAAATATCTTCACGGCAACTTTGGACGGGGAACCTTCACGTTTTACGGGGGACACGATCCCGAGGATTACAAGCACTTAATTGGCGACCCGCCTACCGATTTAAGCCTGTATAAACACTCCCCGGGATACCGTTTGATCTTAAACAACATCCTCTTTCCAGCAGCTAAGAAGAAGGAAAGAAAAACTTAGACGAAAATAGTTAAGTCTACCTTCCTGATGTAGCGGAAAACTTTAGTTTTCCATTCTATTTTTCACCAATACCTTCCACCAATGGAGGTCTGAAGACCTCCGCTATATTTCACTTCAGTTTATCGGACTCGTCGGAATTCTGCAGATAGGTAGCCGCAGGCTTTAGCCTGCGAGAAATGAAATTCAGATATTTTTCCTCGCAACCTGAAGGTTGCGGCTACTATTAATCCATTTATATTCTGTTGTTGGTTGAGGAATTGGAATTCCTCAACCGAAATGAATGGTGGTGGAAATCCCCGGAACGGGTCTTGACGACAATTCCACCACCAACTAAAAAAATTAGAGAATGTTGTAGGGGAGTCCCTTGTGGACTCCCGAAAAGGTAGGACAGTTTTTCCAGCCTGTCCAGGACAGACAGAAATGTCTGTCCTACCTACTAAAACAAGTCCCATAAATCGTGCAACTGTATGGTCACCCTATGTAGCCCCACCTTGCCCCCAAGGTGATTTTATTATGTAGCGGAAAGCTTTAGCTTTCCATTCTCTCCTACCCATACCCTCAATGGAGGTCTGAAGACCTCCGCTACAAAAAAACTATTTTATAATTCATATAAAAATTCTACCGCAATAGTATTATATAGATGGTTTTTAGATATTATTATGCTTGACAAATGGGTTTTTATACCTATATTTGAAATTAATACCAGTTAAATAGCCAGCTTTATCTACTAACTGGCTTCATAAAGACTTCTTTGCCTGACTTCAGGGGATTGATTTTTATCTTTGGTTTGAACGGATTCATTCAGAGGGGAAAAAGAGAAAGGGGTAAATGAAAAAAGGTCAGAGGTTAATTTAAATTAAGATGTTTGAGGAGGTGATGCCAGCCATTCATATTTTCTGATAAAAGGGGTATGTAGTAGAAACGTTAACTTAAACCTTAAACTGCGGAGGAGCAAGAAATGAAACCCGCAAGATTCTTGTCTTTAGCTTTTTTTATTTTGATCTTTGCATTTTCAACTTTCAGTTATGCCGATGTTCCCCAGATGATTAACTATCAAGGGAAAATAACCACTACTACCGGAGCATTAGTCGACACAACAGTTCAGATGATATTCACCATTTATGATGACAGCACTGACGGAGGCGTACTATGGGCAGACACTTTGTCTTCGGTTATGGTGGAGAAGGGTATTTTCAGCGTGTTATTGGGAAGTGGCAATCCCCTTCCTGATTCGGTTTTTAATGGTAGCGTCAGATATTTAGGAACAAAAGTTGGTAGTGATTTGGAGATGAGCCCCAGAAAGGAGATAGTAAGTGTGGCATACGCGCTGTTGGCAGATAGTGCGAGAGTTGCGGGTGTGGCAGTGCCATTAGCCCCAGGAGTGAACTCTTCCTCTAATGACGGCAGTTATTCAGTAACCGGGTCATACACAGACGCTTTGTCGGTGACTATCAATGTACCAGGTCCGGGTTATGTTGTTGTAACAGCATGCGGTATTATCTTCATTGTAAAAACAGGATCTCATGAATGTTCGTGCGTAGTGTCTGTATCAGAAACTTCTGGTGTACCTGACAACGGGAATATGCAAGCTGCTAGCATAAATGCTGGGGCTTCTAATGGCAACTATCGCTATCCATTTAGTATAACGGAGAAATTTCAAGTGGACAGCGCAGGTGAAAAGACCTTTTATCTGGTAACTAAGAATCACGATCCGTCCTACTCGAACGATACCCTTGGCCAAATGCAGATTACAGCTATTTACTTTAGTACACAGTATTGAGTAAATAAGTAACGACGTGCTTTATACCCTACATTGGAAGGACTTCAAAACTTGTTTTTGTATTGAATTGCAACATATATGGATGCACTACTAAAATATCCGGGATAAAGTCAGACGCTGCTATAAACATTCTAAACATGAGGTGCAAAAATGAATAAACCGAATATCATTAAACTGACCCTTTTCATAGTCGTAGCTGTCTTTTTCACATCCCTAACTCTTTATTCCCAAGCTTTGAGCCAGAATTTCAAGTTGTTTACAGATGGCTTGGACAGCTTTGGGGGAAGAGCATCATCTGCAAATTTCTCGGAGAGGATAGGCTCTGGTGGACAACCAGGGGTTGTCGGAACCTCCCAGGGTACAAGTTTTTATGGACTTCAAGGTTATGTCAACACGGCTGCTTTTGAACATGGGGATGCTAATGCGGATGGGAATACCACCATAGCTGATGTGGTCTATATTATAAACTACCTTTTTAAATCTGGCCCTGAGCCTATCCCCCTTGAGACAGGTGATGTGAATGGTGATAACGAGACCACTATTGCGGATGCGGTCTATCTGGTGATTTATCTTTTCAAAGGAGGTAATCCACCGGTTAATCTTTAGTCATTTTTATTCATTCTGTAATTTTGAAAAGCCCTCAGATTTTGAGGGCTTTTTGTTTTCTATGTAGCGGAAAGCTTTAGCTTTCCATCCTTTCCCCATCGCACACCCAAAATGGAGGTCTGAAGACCTCCGCTACATTTTGTATGTTCTGGGTCAGGAGACCCAGAACTACCCATTTCTGTTATCACAGGTTGGGACAACCTGTGATACCGAATACATCTGAAAACGACCAGAACCTAACTTAAGTTAGGTTCTGGAAAAATAATTGCGTTTTTGGAGTGTGAACCTTCAGGTTCACCCGGTCAAGCTGAAGCTTGACACTCCAATTCTTCTGCCAGGACAGAGCTTCACCCTTACATTTTCACCATTTTCTCCCAACCATACCCTCAATGGAGGTCTGAAGACCTCCGCTACATTTTACTCTGGTTTATTGAGTTGTAGGATTAATTAATTGTTGCACTCCTGAAGCATGATCCATATAATATTTGGACTATGAGGGATAAGATAAAAATTTATTGCATGATTCAATTTTTGACCAGCTTTGCCTTTGGTGCTATAATTCCGGTGTATGTGTTGTATTACAGACATTTTGACCTGAACCTGTTTCAGATCGCTCTGGTGGCTGCTGTGTTTGAGGCATCTATTTTAATATTCGAGATGCCTACCGGCTTGATTGCTGACATTTATGGTAGAAGAATTTCGGTTATACTTTCTTCTGTAACTCTCTTTATAAGTGGTCTAATTTTCATCAATTACACTAACTTATATGGTTTCATCATCGCTGAGGCGATAATGGGTTTGGGCGAGACCTTAAAATCCGGGGCTTTGGAAGCCTGGGTGGTCGATTCTTTGAAACACCAGGGTAAAGATCAAAAAGTAAAATATGCTTTTGCTGAGGGGAAAAGGTTTCATTCCGGGGGTAGGCTTCTGGGCTTTGTAGGGGGTGGCTATCTGGGCTCTTTGAACATAAGATATATCTGGCATCCGTTCGTGATTGTGTTTTTAATCACATTCTTATTTTTGATAGCATTTATGAAAGAAGAATATGAACTAAAAAGATCACCTTCTTTTTCCATAATAAAGAGGATCAAGGATACAATCAAGCAAAGTCTGAAAATCATTAGAACCGAAAGGATAATCTATGCCCTATTGATTCTGGCATTTTTCTTTGAATTCTCACTTGAGACCATATACCAGTTCTGGCAGGTTCATTTCAGCGAGAATCTTTCGATTAAAACCCAGTATTTTGGCTGGATTTTAGCCATCTCCTCAATTCTTTTGATTCTTTTTATGAACCGAATCACTAAATTGTATGAGAGCTTCAAAAAAGAGACAACCCTCTTGATTATGATCAAAGCTGGCTTTGGCTTGAGCCTTTTAATTATAGCTTTAACTTATAATCCCTTAATTGCCATCATCTTTTTCATTATCATACAGACCTTAGAGGGCTTTTCCAGTCCCATATTCCTCGACATTTTCAATAAATACATCCCCTCGGAACAGAGAGCCACGCTTTTATCCTTTAAAAGCCTGACCGGGTCCTCAGGTGAAGTCCTGTCGGGCTTGTGCATCGGTGTGATTGCTCTCAAATTTGGCTTAAGACCGACCTTTGGGTTAGGCGCCCTGGTTCTTTTTGCAGGCTTGGTTATCTTCATCCTATTTTTAACCCGGAGAAAAGAGTTGTAAGCATTCGCCTTTTTGAATATATTTCAATAAATTGTAAAAAGAGGGTATGGCTTGAGAATCTATAAGGATAAAGACGCCAATCTGAGATATTTAAAAGGAAAAAAAATTGCTATTATAGGATATGGCTCCCAGGGACAAGCCCAGGCTCTGAATCTAAGGGATAGTGGACTTGATGTTATCATTGGTCTTCATCAAGAAAGTAAAAGAAAAGCTAAAGCCAGAAGGGACGGCTTTGCTGTTTATCCTACAGAAAAAGCAGCAGAGATGGGCAGTGTTATTGCAATGTTAGCGCCCGATCATTTACATAAAGAGATTTTCAATAAACAGATCAGAGATCATCTGGAACCAAAAGACGTTTTAATATTTGCTCACGCCTTCAGCATCCATTTTGATTTAGTAATTCCGCCAGAATTCGTAGATGTCATACTTGTAGCCCCGCACGGACCAGGTGAGTTAACCAGGCAAAGGTTTCTGGAGAAAAAAGGGATAACTTCATTTATTGCCATTCACCAGGATTACAGCAAAAAAGCTAAAAAGATCGCTTTAGCTTATGCTAAAGCCATAGGCGCAACTAAGGGCGGAGCTATGCTGACCACTTTCAAAGACGAAGCCATTGGCGATCTTTTTGGCGAGCAGGCAGTTTTGTGCGGGGGATTAGCCGAGCTTCTCAAATCTGGATTTGAGACCCTGGTGGAGGATGGGCTTCCACCTGAAAATGCATATCTGGAGTGCGTTTATCAGATCGATCTGATAGTCGAGCTTATAAAAAAGTATGGAATAGCGGGGATGTTTGACCGCATCTCCCGTATCGCTGAGTTTGGCTCATATCTTTCGGGCAAAAGAGTCATAAACAAAGCTCAGATGAAAAAGATCTTAGCCCGGGTAAAAAACGGGTCATTTACAAAAAAATTAATTCAGGAGCAAAAGACAAACTTCAAAGACTATAAGAAAATTAAGAAATCGTATAAGATAAATCTTCTTGAGAAAATAAGTGAAAACTTAAGGAGTAAGCTTCTGTAAATTTATAATCCAGCCGATCAAACTTTACACAAGGATCCCTTTTAAAAATAGCTTGCTTTTTCCCTGGCAATTGCTTAGGTTTTCATCTCGAAAAGGAACTTTGTATTGGAAAGAATAGTGGAGGAGAACGCAGCCCTATACAGATGCTTGGGAATTGAGATAAGGATCGTTTTTGTCTTAATCACCATAATTTTTTTCATTCTGGCAATATTCAGCTTCTTGTATCATCCCACAAGAGGATTGATTTTTCTGCTTATCACCATCATTTTGGTCTTATGCATCCGCCTGGAGTATAATTATCATCTCCTGAGCCTGGATGAGAAAAACATTACATTAAAAAAATTTAAATGGCTCAAAGTCAAATCACAGACCCTTAACTGGAAGGACGTCAAAAAAATCACCACCCAAAGACAGGGATTTTTCGATTTGTGGAACAAAACCCAGATAACATCCCTGGAGGGACAGACTATCTCCGCATCTTCTTTTATGGAGGACTACTTTCATTTTCTTAAAGACATAGTCAGATTGGCTCAACATGCGGATATAGACAAATTAACCCGAGATTTGATTGCAGGAAGGGCTGACTTTTAATGATGATTCAAAAGAAAATAGCTTTTTATATTCTAATCATACAAGTTTTGTTTTTCTCCAAAGGATTTGCTCAAGGCACAGTAACTGACGATGTCGACTCCATAATACAGACGGGGATAGATTATATACACCAGGATAAATTTAATGAGGGGATAGCTGAGTTTAAAAAGATAATCGACGCTTATCCGGATGAGCCGGTGGGGTATTTTTTTGTGGCAGCATCTTATCAGACCTTGATTGATGATTACAGAAACGAAAAATACAAAGCCCGCTTTGAAGAGTATGTGGATACTGCCATAGCCAAAGCCCAGAGGAAAATTGACAATGGTTCTGATTCTGCTGAGGATCATTTTTATCTGGGGGGTGCTTATGGCTACCGAGGAATCTACAAGTCCTTTCGAGGGAACTGGTGGGGCGCTTTCAAGGATGCCCGGGGTGCTAAATCCCACCTGGATAAGGCTCTGGAGATAGATTCTGCACTCTATGATTGCTATTTCGGATTAGGCGCTTATCATTACTGGGGCAGCATAAAGTCCAGGATCTTCTGGTGGCTTCCTTTTTTAGGGAATGATAAGGAAAAAGGAATCCAGCAATATAAATTAGCTGCGGAAAAGGGAAGATATGCCAAAGTCGAAGCTAAATACGGTCTTTTAAGGGTGTATATGGAGGAAAAGGAATATCGTAAAGCCCTGGAGCTGGCAGAGGAGTTGAAATCAATTAATCCAGACGATCCCTTTATATTCTGGACTGTGGGGCAAGCCTTTATTGGACTTAGGAATTGGGATGACGCTTTGAAATCTCATCAAAAACTTCTGGATTATTTTAAAGCTTCACCCTATTACGATCTGATGGCTGAGGTGGAGTGCAGATACTGGCTGGCTTATATATACTTTAACCAGGCTCAATATCAGAAGAGTTTAGAACAATTGGGGTTTGTGATGGCAAACAAAGCTTATGTTAAGGATAACGATTATTCAAAACCCGTTCTGGAGGGAGCTGAAAAACTGAAAGCGAAAATCAAGGAAGAAATGCAAAAGCCAAAGGGCTAATTAGATGATAAAGTTATTGTATCACAGAGAAAATCTTTTCTCTGCACTCTTTATCCTAATTTTTTTATATATACCCTCATCACAGACCATATCCCAACCAACAACTATCCACCAACCACCAACAACTAAAGAACTAATACTCCGGGGGATCGATGCGGGCATCAGAGAAAACTACGAGCTTGCGGAAAATAATTTCAAAAGAATAATCTCTGCAGAACCTGAAAACCCTGAAGGATATTTTTTCCTGGGAGCCTGCTATCAGACCCAGATGATCGATCTGGAAAGCGATTTCAGAGAAAATGAATTTTATAACACAATGGAAAAAACTATTCAGTTATCCAATGAAAGAATAGGAAAGGATGAAAACGACGTCTGGTCATACTTTTATTTGGGTAACGCATATGGCTCAATGGCAGTTTATGATGCCAAGCATAAAAGATGGTGGTCCGGATTGAAAAAAGGATTGAAAGCTAAGTCCGCATTCAAAAAAGTGGTGGAGCTGGATTCCACCTTTTACGATGCCTATCTGGGATTAGGGTCATATCACTATTGGGTTTCGGTAGTTACCAAGACATTCAGATGGCTTCCTTTATTAAGGGATGAGAGGGAAAAAGGGATAGAGGAGGTGAAGCTGGCTGCGGAGAAAAGCCTTTATACTAAAGAGTCAGCCCTATACAGTCTGATCTATGTCTATTTAGAGGAAAAAGAATATGATAAAGCCATAAACCTGGCAGTGGAGATGAACCGGAGGTATCCCGAATCCAAGCTTTTCCTGTGGCCCTTAGCCGATGCATTTTATCTGAAAAAAGACTGGAGGAACTGCATCAGCTGGTATGAAAAAACGTTAAATCTTATCGGCAACCCGGACCCCAGCGGGTATTTCAACACCATAGAATGCAGGCACAGAATAGCAGAGTGTTGTTTGCATCTGAAAATGTATCAAAGATGCAAAGAGGAATGCGAGATGGTATTAAGCTATCAAATTAGTGAAGATGTCAAAAAGAGGCTAAAAAAAGAACTGAAGGATACCAAGAATTTACTCGAAAAATGCGAAGAGCGTTAAAGAATTTTACACCTGATCAGATCGTACATAATAAATCCATAATCACACCTTGCCGGGAGGTGGTTTTATATGTAGCGGAAAGCTTTAGCTTTCCATTCTCTCCCAACCATACCACCGATGGAGGTCTAAAGACCTCTGCTACAATTAAAAACCTCTTTCTCGATTCATTGATCCAAATGGTTTTCGATTAAGATACAAGAGAGGTAGCCTGCAAAAAAACATTCATTTAACCAATTTCGCAACCTGAAGGTTGCGGCTACCATTGAAGCATACATTCCCAATCCTTTATTTAGACGAAAGTGAAGTTCATCCTGCATATTTATTGTTCTGTCAGGTCTTGCCCGTATTGGCGGGTGTGACCTGACAACTTCGTTGCATGTGTGTATGACCAGAACCTAACTTAAGTTAGGTTCTGGCATTACTAACCACCATTCACTATTTACCAAAAACCAACTGGGTGGAGACAAGCTTTACCCCTACGCGTTTGGAACTTTTCGGGCGAAGACAGAGCTTCGCCCCTACATTTTTATTAATAGATCATGGAGAGAAGATAGAGGTTTTGATCCCTTTCCACTAACATCAATATCTTCTGATTTTTTCTTAGACTTGAGAATACCTTTTTATACTCTTTTACGTTCCCTATGTGAATCTCGTCGATTTGACGAATGATATCCCCCTCCTTGAAACCCACTCCATACGCTTTACTTTCCTCTTTCACCGAGGTTATGATCACCCCGGCTGGGTCAGATATGCCTAATTGTGCCGCTATCTGAGGGGTGATGTTGGTTATGCTCATACCTATAAGACCATCGAACTCTTCAGCTTCCTTCAGGGGGAGTTGTCCTGGCGTTAGGGTTAACTCCTTTTGTACTCCCTTCTGGATAGAAGTTATATTCAAAGGTTTTCCCACTCTGGCCAGTGTGGTGAAATCCTCCCAATCTGAGACGTCCCTTATTTTCTGGCTTTCCACTTTGGTTATCACATCTCCCCTTTTTATTCCAGCTTTATCAGCAGGACTTTCTTTGTAGACTTCAGAGATTATTACTCCCCGTACATTTTCCAGATTCAAAGACGAGGCTAAAAGTGGGGTAAGAGACTGAACCTTTGCCCCGATCCAGGCTCTGGTTACCTCCCCGTGTTCTATGAGATCGTTTAATATCCCCTTGGCTCGATTTATGGGGATGGCAAAGCCTATACCCTCTGAACCCCGGGAGGTGCTGAATATAAAGGTGTTTATCCCGATGACCTCGCCCCGGGCATTGACCAAAGGACCGCCGCTGTTTCCCATATTTATGGCGGCATCGGTCTGTATCATACCCCGATATACCCTTTTTTCATCGCTATCCCTTTTTATGTCCCGGTTAATTGCCGAGATAACTCCCACGGTAACTGTGGGATTGGGATCGTCCAGAAGGTAACCAAAGGGATTACCTAAGGCTATGGCCCATTCCCCGATTATCAGATCCTCTGAATCACCCAGTTGGACAAAAGGGAGATCCTTGGAGTCGATCTTGATCACTGCCAGATCCGAAGCCACGTCCTGCCCCACGATTTTGCCTTCGTATTCGGCTCCGGTGGTTAAAGTTACTTTAAGCTCCTCTGCGCCCCTTATAACATGTTCGTTGGTCAGGATGTAACCTTCCTTTGAGATTAAAACCCCGGAACCCAGACTATATACTTTCTGTTTGTACTCTCTGGGACGGAAGTATCTTCCCCAGAACTCCTCAAAAAGATCATCACCAAAAGGGGACGAAAGTGGCGATTCCCGAACGATTCTGGTTTGCACCACACTGATGGATACCACAGCTGGTCCCACCCTCTGGGCTGATTGAACTATGGCATTTCTGCGAGTCATGGAGATGTCGTCTATCTCTGTTTTTGGCTCTTCAAGACGCACATAATCAGGGTCATCCTTCGCCTGAAGCCCGGATGACTCAGTTTTTTTCCATAGGGAGGTAATACCAATTCCTATTAGAATACCCAGAAGTATGGGAAGGTAAATTTTCGAAAACCATTTTTTTCTAATGCTTGGATTATTTTCCATTGCAATTACCCTCATAAAAGAGACACAACCCGATAACCTCTAAACTATTTGCATATACTTTATCGGGAGCTAAAGTGATGAATCCACTATTCTTTTCATGAAATTTATACAAAAGGGAGGATAAAATGTTCCTAAATAGACCTGTCCAGACACCTTCTTTTTCTGGGAAGATTTTTAGCCCATTCGATGCTCAATTTCTTGGTTAATTCTTTTCCGTTCCTCTGGACTTTCAAGCTTATCAAAGCTCCTTTTTGAAATTTGGAGATCATTTTCTTAAGCTCTACCCCATTCTGCACCTCTTTTCCATCACAGGCTATGATCACATCACCTTTTTGCAACCCGGCTTGATGAGCCGGGCTCCCCTGAACGATATCCGATATTATAGCTTTTTCCTTCTGGCACATCCGATTGGATATTATTCCGATCCATCCTCTTTTGATCTCACCATTCTTTTTCAGAATATCGCTTACCTGGGAAATGGTGGTGGCAGGGACAAGCAATACTACATGTTCCTCCCCTTCAATTCTACCCTCGACCAGTCCAATCAGCTCCGCATCGGAGTTAAAAACAGGGGTCCCGGGAGGTAAGGCGTTATATGTGGAGGTTAAAATCAGAAGGTTATCATCATATCCATCCACCCCTCCGATCCAGGAGTTGCCAATGGTTCCCAAATCTACCTGTAAGCCTTTGGAATATTCGGTATTCCCCAGCACTATTCCCAGGCATCCATTTTTAATCTCCTTGGCCATTTTAACGGGTTTCAGAGTTTTGCCTTTCACTTGAAGCAGACTCAGATCAGTTTCGAAATCGCAGCCCGAGATGAAGATGTTGGAATCTGTGATTTGCTCCCCATTTTGTAATTTGATGGTTATCTCACCTGCATTCTGGAGCAGGTTTTCTATGGTGAGAACGTGCTGATCATCTACGATCACTCCTGAACCCACCTTGTCTAAATTCAACTCATTGTTTTTCACCGATATTGAGACCACAGAGGGGCCGGCTTTGCTCAAGACCTCTTCAATCCCTTGTTCCAGACTTTTTAAATGATTTTTCTGAGAGGAACAGCCCCAGAGCATAAGACCTACCAGAATCCAGCTTAAAACCAGAAATCCTTTAAGGTAGGCGGACATTACCTTTTCCCCATGCTGTAGATAGTCAGCTTTCCATTATCCACGCTGGATAGAAGTTCGCCTTCGTAGATGATCAGATTGTTCTTGAAACCCTTTGCGGTTTTATTCTGGGTAAATGTGGGATACAAGCCAAACAAGAGGAACCCAAGAACTATTATGGAGAAAACAAAAGTAGGAACCGGTCCCAAAAGGGGTGTCTTTAAAAAAACAAGCAGCGGTTCAAACTTATCCTTCCAGGATTCCCTTTGAGGTTCAGCAGCCGAGAGTCGGGGGGATAATGATTTTTTTAACTCTTCCCAGTAATTCTGCGGCACGTCAAAGGTTAAAACCTTTTTCATCATCTTTATGGAATTCTGGCAGAAATCAAATTCCTTGGCGCAAAAGGGACAGATCTTTAGATGTTTTTCTAACTCTGCCTTCTGAGAAGGCGTTAGATCTGTGAAACTTACTATAAGTTTTTCGGCTTTTTTACAATCCATACTTCAAATCGGTTCCCTCGATCACCTCCGAATAATGTTTAGTTAATTCATCTCTTAGCTTGGAACGGGCTCTGTGTAAATACCACCGGACAGTGGCTTGAGGCATGCCGGTAATCTGAGCCACCTCCTTGATATCCAATCCCTGAAGGTCCCGCAATACAAATACAGATTTCTGTTTGGGATTGAGAACGTCCATGGCATTTCTTATGGCCCATTTGATCAAATTCCTTCTGTATGTTTTTTCGACATCTTCCTTTTTTTCCTTTATCTCGGTCCCCATCTGATCCAGCGTTTCATGTCGGTGTTTTCTGTGCTTGCGAATAAAATCAATACTGGCATTTATGGTTATCCGATAAAGCCAGGTGGAGAGCTTTTTGGTAGTATCGAATCTGTAAAGATTCTGGTATGTTTTAACGAAAACAATCTGAGAGATATCCTTGGCGTCCTCGTAGTTGCCTACCATCTTATAAGCTATACTGGCCACCTGAGCTTTGTATTTATCTACCAGTTTGTGGAAGGCTAAATCATCACCTGCCTTTGCTTTTTTAATTGTCTCAAGCAGGCCCTCCTCTTGAGCCGTGTCTTTTTTTGTCAAAGAGGAGCCCGGATCATCCGGGGACTTATGCTTCATAATGTGTTCTCACAATTTTTACGTTTTTAATTATAGTGTGTTTGTTGACTATTAAAAGCCACAACGCATTTATTTGCAATAGCATAACATTAGCTTTACCTGGTCCGGAGGTTCTCATAGGCTAATTAGTAACATTTAATTTTGGGATCACTCTAATCCCATTTTTTCTCAAAAGGGCTGTGGTCACACCTTCTCCTCTAATTAACTTGCCTTTTCTGTATATTTTCCCAAATCCACAGGAGGGGCTTTTCTCCTTAAAGAATGCAATCTTTATTCTCAGTTTCCGGGCAATCTGGAGAGTTCTTAGGGCACCTTTTATCATCTCAGAGGAAACATCTTCTCCCCTTTGGTTTTTTACTTTGCTTTTTCCCAGAAGAACATCCTCACCTCCCCCACTTTTAATCTCTACTTTTAGTCGGGGAATGGTTAGACCCCCCAATGTTTCCGGGCAGACTGCAACTCCTTTACCTTTTTCCATTAGGGTTTTCATTTTTTTGTCTTTTCTATCCTCAGCATCATATCTACATTTTATTCCAACCAAACAAGCTGAGATTAAGAATCTGTGGGACCTCATCAGAAAATAAAAACCTCGACTTGGATCGAGGTTTAAATTATGTTAGCTTTTCCAAGTCCTTTAGTCAAATATGTAATTTTCAGACAGAATGTAATCTTCAGGATTCACTGGTTTATCATTATAACGGACTTCATAATGGAGATGTGGTCCCGTGGAATAGCCGGTATTTCCAACCCCGCCGATCACATCTCCCCTTTTAACTATTTGCCCTTTTTTTACTCTGATTTTATTCAGATGTCCATAATGAGTTCGGTAACCATAACCATGATCGATGATTACCAGTTTCCCCAAACCGTGACGCCAGCCGGTGAAATAAACAATTCCCGTTGCCGCAGCATAAACCGGAGTCCCGATATCGGCGGCGAAATCCAAGCCCCAGTGTGGCTGTCTTAATCCGGTAAAAGGATCTGTTTTGACCCCAAAGCCCCGGGAAAGATATCCTCTGGTAGGAGGTATGGAGGGGGTATGCTCCAAAAGATCCTTTTTTTCTAAAAGCAGATTGTGGACCTGGGTCAAATTTTCTCTCTCAAATTTGGTCTGGCGTAACAACTTGTCCATCTCTCCCAGGGTTTCATCAAACTTTGTATCTATTTCCGACGGGAAAGGTTCAGGCCCGCCAACACCTACCTCTCTTACTGCGTCATCCACCTCAGGAAGTCCGAAAACCAATCGTATGTTTTTCTCCTTTTCCATTAACTCGTTCATCTGAGATTTGAGGTCTGCGATAAGAGGTTTCATCTCGGAAATCCTTTTCTCCAGATGTTTTTTCTCATTTTGCAATTGAACAAAATTATAGTAAGCCAATTGTTGTTTAAAATAGTTGATCGTTGAAAAGGCAGCTACTCCCATAAAAATAGCTAAAACCAAAAATGCGATGTAAATCCTGGAATAAGAAATCTTTTTAGTCCAGACCTTCCCCTTTTGGGGAATGATCATCACTGAAAAATCCTTCTCATTCATTAGAAACCTCAATAATATGTATAAGGTAACAAATTACTACAATATTTGGGGATAAGAATAAGAGGTCGTATAGAATTTGTCAAGTATTTTTTTGCAATTCCTTGAAAACCAATTAGTTGAAGAATTTTATAAGGTTATGACTTATGCAAATTTTCATGCAAGCTCGATAAGAAGGAAATACATTCCTTATAAATCCTTAGAAAACGTTCCTCTGATTCTTGGTTTACTTTATCAAAATATACTCATGCCTTAAGATCTTATTCACTACCCGAATGAATTTTTCCGAATTGAGAGTTTGAAGACTGTATATGTGCCAATAGACCTTCTCCGGAGATTTATTTCCACTGGTTATTATTCGTCTTCTCTTTCTCATACTTTACATCCCATCCTTTCAAAAGTTCCTGACTTTTTCACAAAGCAGAAAAGCAACTTCTATGCCTTTAGCAAATGGGGATTTAAAGATATTTATTTCGTTACTGGAGTTAAAGTTAAGCCCCGGTGAATTTTCCTTCTGATTCTGGGAACATACTAAATATGGGGATCTAACAATATTTTATTGAGTTCCGCCTACAAGTGGGAAAATTTTTTCGTTTGTTTTTCCGATTTTTGTTTTTATCTTTTGTGAAACTTGAAGATAGATTTTTCGTAACCAGAAAGAGAGAAAAGAGTTGAAAAAGGACGATCTGGTCCTGATAAAGGAAGCATTAGCTGGAGATCAAAATGCTTTTAAGCTGCTTCTGAAAAAGCATCGGGAGGCAATATATCACGTGATATTTAGAATAGTACATAACCCCCAGGAGGCAGAGGATCTGGTTCAGGAGACTTTCATGAAAGCTTTCAGCTCTCTCTCCAGCTACAGCTCCCAGTATAAATTCTCAACCTGGCTTTACCGGATAGCTGCTAACTCCTCCATCGATTACCTCAGGAAGAAAAAGATATCTGCCTTCTCTTTAGATGAGGAGATTCCCACCAGACACGGAAAGGTGAGCCTGGAACTCGCTGACTGGACCTATAATCCAGAGATAGATTTAGTAGCAAAACAACGAAGATTTTCAGTGGAGGAAGCCATAGAGAGTCTACCCAAAAGATATAGAGAGGTGATAGTTTTAAGACATAAAGAGGAAAAATCCTATGAGGAGATCTCAGACATTCTGAAGATTCCGGTGGGAACGGTCAAAGCAAGAATCTTCAGAGGCCGGGTGTTTCTGAAAAAGAAACTCAAGAACTTGGGATTAAAAAAATGAAAAGGTTAACATCAATAACGGTTTTAAGTTTTCTTTTGATTTTTCTTCTCCTTTTCTCCGGAGCAGATGCAAAGCAATTTAACTTCGAATTCCATAGGGAAATTCCGGTGGGCAAAAATCCGACTCTATTTCTTTCCAATATATCCGGTAACATAATTATAAAATCCCATTCTGAAGGAAAAATCACAATAGATGCCTTAAAGGTGATCAAAACCCATAGCTTAGGAAAAGCTGAGGATATAGCTGATAGGATTGAAATCGAGGTTCAAAAGGTTGGTGAAGAAGTGAACATCCAGACAAAATATCCCCGCCAGGGCTTTCGCGGGGGCATTTCCTGCTGGGTCAACTACCAGATTTCAGTTCCTTCGGAAACCCAACTTAACATCAAGACCACCTCGGCTGATGTAGAGGTTGAGGATATTCAAGAGAAGGTAAGAATAAATACCGTTTCAGGGGATGTTGAAGCGGAATCGATAAAAGGCAGGATGGATATTTCCTCGGTGAGCGGGGATTTCTACTTACAGGACATTCAGGGGGATTTGCTATTGGAGGGGACCAGCTCTGATATGGAGCTGGAACAGATTAAAGGAGATGTACGAATTGATGGTGTAAGCGGCGATCTGACTCTGCAGGAGATATGGGGTGATATAGAAGCCTCCACCTCCTCCGGAGATATAGAGGTAGAGCAAGCCGAGGGTGAGCTGGATCTAAATACGATAAGCGGTGACGTTGAAGTTAAGACTGAAATGTCAACTGAGGGGGAGTATATTATCGAAACCACCAGTGGGGAGGTATTTTTTTACCTGCCTGAAAAATCAAATGCCCGTCTCAAGTGTGAGAGCCAGAGCGGGTCTATTAGCACTCAAATTCCAGTGAACGTTCTGTCCACCTCCAGACGTTTTCTGGAAGGGGAATTGGGAACAGGCGGACCTTCCCGGATCTTTTTGTCCACTGTAAGCGGAGATATTAATATGAGAGGATATTAAGGGAAAAGCCATGCTAAAAAATAAATTTCTTAAAATACCGGTTATGATTTTTGCTCTTGTGCTTTGGGGTATGGTTTTTTCCTTTGCAGTAGATGAGAAGAAAGTTCCTGAGAAAAAGGAGCAAATAGCTGAAGAGGATACTATAAAAGCAGTTGAAATTAAAATTGGGGATGAAGGGATTTACATCCGGACTGAGTCAGGACGGGAACTAAGATTCAAAAAGGGAGAAATCACAGATATTGAGAAGCTATTGAAAATCAAACTTCCCAAGGCTCCACTTCCTCCACTTGAACCGGGAAGGGAAAGGCTGCCCAGGGGGCCGGCTGTTTTCAATAGAATTGTCAGAAATGACATTGTTAAGGCGGGCAGTGACATAGTGGTGTCGGAGGATGAGCTGGTTGAGGGTGACGTTACTGGTTTGGGTGCTGATGTCACTATTGAAGGAAAAGTGGAGGGGAGCGTGGTAGCCGTGGGTGGAGATATCATCGTGACTTCCACCGGTGAGATTGAAAAGGACGCCACCAGCGTGGGAGGTTTTATAAGAAAGCAACCTGGGGGGATTATCGGGGGAGAAGTAGTGGAGGTGGGTTTTGTGCCCAGGGAAATGCTGCGTACACCGTTCAGGCCCGGTATTCCTGGAGGTTTCCCATTTATGGTGGGAATATTTAAAGTATTGTTTTTGCTATTCATAGGATTGGTTGTGTTCTCAGTTGCCCCTGAACATGTGAAAAGGGTGAAGATAAAA
>CAYURP010000007.1:26107-76144 GCA_964447175.1 uncultured Ignavibacteria bacterium
CTGATACCCATTTTTGCCAGGATCATTGGAGTGGCTGGAGCACCGGGATCCGGGATAGGTCTGGTACTTATAATCTGCTACTGGACTCTGACTTATCTGATTCTAACTTTTGGTTTGGGAGCAGTGATTTTGACCCGCTTTGGTATTCGCCCCAAGGAAGCTAAAGTAAACGCTGAACAAAAAACTGATAATAACAAATCAATAGAAGCTTAATATATTAATCTCAGAGTGGGAGTCTTTAGGATTAGAAAAATTCACCAGATTTCCCTGACCATCCTCTTAATTTTTCTTTTTTGCTTTGTGGTGTGGGCTGGCAGGAAAAAGGAAGTTTACAAGGAAATCGATCTGGAGGATGAGAAATCTCTTTCAGTTAGAATCGAGTTTGGAGCCGGAAAGATAAATCTGGGTAAAACTGACTCCAAAAAGATTGTGGAAGCTGAGGTATCCTATGATCCAAGCTATTCTGATTTCTTTTTCGATTATGATAAATCCAAAGATAAAGGTGAACTATTCATCGGGACTGAGCTTGAGGAAGAAAGAGGGGTTAATCTGGGAGATGTGGAGGAAAAAAACTGGTGGGATTTAAGTTTCACAGATAAAATCCCCATCAACTTTGAAATCGATGTGGGCGCAGCGGAGGGGGAACTTGATTTTACCGGACTAAAAATCACGGATTTAGACATCGATATCGGAGCTGCCAAAGCCTGGATCCAGTTCAGAAAACCCAATACCGAAGAAATATCCAGGATAAGGATTGATGCTGGAGCATGCAAGCTGAAAATAGAGGGCCTGGGAAATGCCAATTTCAAGAGAATGGATTTCGAGGGGGGAGTCGGTGATTTCACCTTGGATTTCTCAGGTGATTTAAGACATTCGGCAGATGTGGACATTGAGATGGGGTTGGGACATCTGACCATCCTTGTACCTGAGGATATAGGAGTGAAAATTCAATCCAGCGGATCCATACTCTCCTCCATATCCTTTGACCAGGGAGTATTTGAAGAAGTAGAGGATGACGTCTGGATAAATGATAAGTACGGCGAGACAGAAGCTGAATTAGACTTGAAGATCGAGGTGGGACTGGGCGCAGTGGATATCGAGATGATCGATTGAATTTTTCTTAATACGTAATTTCGAGGAGGTAATACATGGCTGAAAAGAATACCTGCGAATCCTGCGGGATGCCTATGGAGGATATTTCCCAGCATGGGGGGAAGGATATCAATAATCCCTACTGTGTTTACTGTACTGATAAAAAAGGAAAGTTGAAATCTCGTGAAGAGGTTAGAGCAGGAATGGTAGTATTCTTTATGAAATCCGAGAACAAAACCAGAGACAAAGCAGAGAAATACGTAGATGAGCATATGAAGAAAATGCCCGTCTGGAAGGAATAAGATTCAAGATGTGGGGGCGATGCTCTGTCTTCGCCCCTATGGTTTTTGGTAATTAGTGATTGGTGAATAATAATGCCAGAACCTAACTTAAGTTAGGTTCTGGTTTTTTATTTTCTGCATGTAGAGGAGGGTTTGTCCCTGCGTGAGGACCAGAACAATAAAGGCTCTGCTACGTATTTTGTAGGGGAGGGGCTTGTCCCCTCCCTTTCTTCGGTAGTCCACAAGGGACTCCCCTACAAAATTCTCCTTGTTGATAGTGGAATTGTCGTCAAGACCCATTTTGGGGATTTTAGCCTCCCTCGTTGGTGGTGGAATTGGATTTCCACCACCTTGCGTGGGTATTTCTGTCTCTTTTGACCCAGAAATATTCAAGCAAGGTCAGGAGACCTTGTCCTACCCATTCATTGGAGTTTCAAGTTTTAACCTGGCCTATAAATTGTTAAAAAGAAAAAGAAATGATGAACCAGAGGGTTCACACTCCAAAACAGGTAACACAGGTTGTCTCAACCTGTGTTATAAGCGCACACCTTCGGGACAAGGTGTGCTACCGAATAAAGAATAATCCCACATTGGGGCAAGGTGGGGTTACCAGGGTGCAAAACTCTCTTTTATTAACCAACTAATACCTTTTTCAAACGTGTTTTTATAGACAATGATTCACAGAGAAAAGGATTATATAATGGAGCACATTACTCAGGAGGATATACAAAGCTTAGAGGAGTTTGAAAAAGATGATTGGGATTTGAATATCCTGTCCGGTTCTAAGTTGATTTTCCAGTCTGATGAAGAGGGGATTGCTCCGGTTGTTCAATTTTTGAGAGTATTTAAAAGGGATTTGAAAAATTTAGTGATCTATGATCGGATCGTGGGCCGGGCGGTGGCACTTCTTTTTATATATCTTTCAAAAGATTCACCCCAAAAAGGTGGAAAGGTAAAGAAGGTTTTGGGAGTAACAGGGAGCGAAAAGGCAAAAGAAGTTTTGAAAAAATATGAAATACCCTTTCATTTTCTGAAGACCGTACCTTACATTGCCAACCGGGAAAAAACCGGACCCTGTCCCTTTGAGAAACTTTCTGAGGGGAAGACCCCTGAGGAATTCTGGAAAATTGCTTCCGAGAAGTGTTAATTTCTCAGACGAAATAAAAAGACTTCTTTTTGCTGGTTTAAATAGTTTGCAGAATCATAAAGATTTTAGCTTGGTAGCACACCTTGTCTCAAGGTGTGTTTTTTAATAATCATTGGAGTGTCAACCTTCAGGTTGACCAAGAGTTGTAGGCACAGATTTATCTGTGCAGGAGCATGAATAAATTCATGCCTACAAATTCTAGAGGTGGGATAAATTCTCACCCCTATTGGATGAAGAGGGTTTCTTTTCAGTTCCGGGAATTCCAATTCCTGGAGCATCTATAAAAATTTCTTTACTAAAGAAAACAAGGAATAGCTTTTTCTGGATTTTTCAACAAAAACCCCAGCTCGAAGGCTGGGGTTCTCTTTTTTCAGAACTTTAAGCTCTGATTTTCTAAAACATAATATTTTAGATTCAAATAGTCTCGATAAATCGAGCAACTACATTTTCGTCTAACTAATGTAAATAGGCTCGCAGGGATTTACTCCGCGAGGCGTGGCGTAACCTCCTTATGGCTTTTTCCTTTATCTGCCGGACTCTCTCCCGGGTCAAGCCGAATCTGGCTCCGATTTCCTCTAAGGTTAAGGCTTTTTCGGTGGTCAGTCCGAAGTATAGATTCACCACCTCAGCCTCTCGAGGGTTGAGCGAATCCAATGCCCTTTCGATCTCCACTTTCAGAGATTCCACCAGCAAGGCTTCATCCGGGGCGGGCTGGAATTCGTCCTCCAGCACGTCCATTAAGCTGTTGTCCTCAGACACGGAGAAGGGCGCATCCAAGGAAAGGTGGGAGTTGGATATCTTTAAGGTATCCGATACCTCCATCTCAGAGAGCTCCAGCTCTCGGGCTATCTCGTCCGGGGACGGCTCCCTTCCATATTCTTGCTCCAAGGAGCTTGAGATCTTACCGATCTTGTGTAAGGTGCCCACCCGGTTCAAAGGTAATCTGACGATCCTTGACTGCTCGGCTAATGCCTGCAGGATCGCCTGTCTTATCCACCAGACTGCATAAGAGATGAATTTGAATCCTCTGGTCTCATCGAATCTTTTAGCAGCTTTGATCAAGCCGATGTTTCCCTCGTTGATCAAATCCGCTAAAGATAAGCCCTGGTTCTGGTACTGCTTGGCTACACTTACCACAAACCTGAGGTTGGCTTTGGTCAACTTCTCCAGAGCAATCTGATCCCCCTCCTTTATCCTTTTAGCCAACCTTACCTCCTCCTGGGCTGTGATCAGAGGGGTCTCCCCGATCTCCCTTAAATAGAGATCTAAGGATCGGTCCTCATCCCTGTAGCGTCCTGACATCCTGGCCAATAGCCACTCCTCCTTTTGGTTTAAGGTTTTATTGCCACATATATGGTGTTTCCGTCTCTATAGATTAAAAAGGGGATTGCTTTTTTTCTGTTCTCTAAGGATTTGGCTATTACATTATATTCCTTGATGTTTTTCACTTCTTTTTGATCTATCTCCAGAATGATGTCTCCTATTTGAATTCCCTTAATGTAAGCCGGGCTTCCTGGTTCCACGCCGGTCACCAGAACACCGGATCGGTACTCCACCTCATATTGATCTGCCAGGGCTTTGGTGGCAGTTGTAACCTCCAAGCCCAGCCATTCCTCTGCCTTCACTTCAGTCCCTCCGCTGTCTGCGGAGACAAAATCCGTCCGGTTGGCTAAAGTTACGTTGATGTCAAGCTCCTTCCCCTCCCGGATCACTTTAAGTTTTACTTTTTGCTCTGGAGGTGTCTCTGCCACCAGGAGTACGAACTGCTCAGCGTTTTTAATCTCTTTCCCGTTAAATTTGGTAATCAGATCGCCTCTTTTGATGCCAGCTTCCGCTGCCGGACCTCCCTCCTGAACCTGCTGTACCAGAACTCCATCACTGGAGGGTAAATTGAAAGCTTCCATCAGATCCTTATCCACGCTTCTGATTATAACCCCCAGAAATCCTCTTGACACACCTTTGCCAGCAGCAAGATAGGGAAGAACTGACTTAACTAGATTAATGGGAACGGCAAAGCCTATTCCGATATTGAATTTCATCCCGGTAGGGTTAGTTATCGCACTGTTAATGCCGATAACCTGACCCCTTATATTTACCAGAGGTCCCCCGGAATTTCCCGGATTGATGGACGCATCGGTCTGGATAAAATTCTGATAATACGGGGTAAGATCCCCTCCGAAGTCCAGACCTTTTCTCCCCATGGCACTGATTACCCCTACAGTCACGGTTCGATCCAGACCCAGCTGGGGGAAGGGATTACCAATAGCAATAGCCCAGTCTCCGACCCGGATCGAATCGGAATCACCTAACTCCACTATTGGCAAGCTCTGCTCAGAATTGATTTTCAGAACGGCTACATCGGTCTCCTTGTCTGCACCCATTAGCTTTGCTTTGTATTCGCTTCCATCTGCTAATTTAACCCAGATGTCATCTGCGCCACTAACCACGTGATTGTTGGTCAGTATAAGTCCTTCTTCTTTAAAAATAAAGCCTGAGCCCAGGCTCTGGGTCTTCACTTTCCTGGGGGCCTGCTCCGTCTCTGGAACTTCCCCAAAGAATCTCCGAAAGAATTCATCGAAGGGGATAAATTGGTCCAGTCGCTGCTCCACCACCTTTTCTGCACTTATGTTCACTACGGCGGGACTGACTTTTTCAGCTACGGATACAAAGGGGCTCTGCTCTCCATAGAAGACCTCAGCTTTGGATGGAGGAAGTTTCTCTGATTCGACTGCTTTAGAAGGCGGGGAGAAGTCAAGCCCTGATCCAATGATTATTCCCACAACCACGAAAATAAGTGCAAAGATACCCCAGATAAATGGATTTTTTGCTGACTTCATCTTCTCTTGTTGCATTGGATCAGAGTATCCCCAACATTCAGTTACTCAAAAAACCTACTCTTTTTGGATTTTTATTGATCTCAATGGTGGTTTTGCTGTTTGATTTTAGCATACCTTCAAATAGTATTAAATAGAGGATTTCGCAGTCTCCTTTAAAAAATTCAATAAGTAATACGTATTCAATCACTTTCTGTTGCAAGCCCATATTAATTTTTTTGTTTATTTTATAGAATTTTCCCCTTTTTTCTTGACCATAGATTAGTTTCTAAGTTTATTTACAAAACGTCAGGAGGAAAGATGAGAAAAGGCATCATTTTTTTTGTTTTTATTTTTCTGGTTTTGTTACAAATGAGTTTACTTCAAGCCCGGGAAAAAGAGGAGGTTTTAACCCTTTTCAACCAGCTGGAGCAGGTGATAATATCGGTATCCAATGCCATAAAGCCTGCAGTGGTCCATATTGAGGTGGTGAAGAAGGTCGGAGACATTAAATATCAGTCTATGGCCTCTGGTTTGATAATAGACAAAAAGGGATATATACTAACCAACGATCATGTGGTGGATAAGGCCCAGTCGGTTACGGTTACCCTTCCCAGCAAGCTGGAATATCCAGCTGAAATAATCGGAACAGATAAATTGACCGATCTGGCGTTGATAAAAATCCAGACTCCGGAAGAGCTGGTTGTAGCAAAATTGGGGAACTCGGACAGCGTTCAGGTGGGAGAGTGGGTGATCGCTGTGGGTAATCCCTACGGCTTTGATAGGACGGTTTCATTCGGAATAATAAGCGGGAAGGGAAGGGTTTTGCCCAATCTTCCGGTGGAAATTCAGTTAATAAATGATTTCATTCAAACAGATGCAGCCATAGACCCGGGATCCTCCGGGGGTCCTCTGGTTAATCTGGATGGAGAGGTAATTGGAATAAACTCCATCTGGGTAGGACGAGGCCAGGGATTTACCATACCTATAAATACTGCCATTGAGGTGAAGAATAAGCTTTTGGAATCAGGAGATATCAAAAGAGGATGGATAGGAATAGCTGTCCAGCCCTTAAGCCGGGATTATGCTCGATACTTCAGCGATCCTGAACTGGAGGGAGTAATTGTCTCTGATGTGGAACCTGGCTCGCCGGCTCAAAAGGCAGGTCTTCTGCCCGGAGACATAATCGTAGAATTTCAAGGGGAGAAAATACAAGCGGAAAAAGAGGATGATTTAAACAAATTCACCACCTCCGTGTCGCAAGCCCAGCCTGACCAACAAGCAAAACTGAAGATAAAAAGAGAAGGGAAACCCCGGGATATGGTTATTGAGGTGGGCACTAAACCCAAGGTGAGAGGGGATGAATATGAGACGGATTTGGGATTCACCGTGGAGGAGATTACGGATGCACTCTACCGGAGCAGAAGATTGGAGGATAAGGAGGGAGTCATAGTATCTTTTGTAGAAGTAGGCGGACCAGCGGGTGAAGCTGAGCTTTATGAAGGAGACATAATCAAAAAGGTGGAAGAGTTGTCAATAAAGGATATCCAGGATCTAAAAGATGCTCTCGAAAAACTAAAGGATGAAAAATACCTGATGTTTACTGTTGTCCGGGGTAAAGACAAAAGGTTTGTTTTGCTGATAAAGGAGGGGAAGAAAATGTAGGCACAGATTCTATCTGTGTTTTAGATGGCACGAATAGAATTCGTGCCAATATTATTATAATCTTCCAATTAGATACAAAATCATTACAGTTATCCAGCGCTTTACTTTATAAAGGGGTCTTCTTTGTTTTAATCCAGAAGCTACCACTTCTTGTTAGGTAGGTTATCCAGGAGGGAAACTCTTGGTTAGTTGTTTTTATGTTAAAAGGTGTAAGGATTAGGTTTTTCGCCCCTCGATAAGATATATTTTGCTGTCAGGATCTTCCATGGAAATCATAATCCCGTTTTTAAGCTCCGAGACACTAGTCTTAATTATTTCCCGGCTTAATAGATCCAGGATACGAATCCTTTTGCCTTTTATTCCAGCTTTACGGCAATCTAACTTAAGAATAAATGAGGTCTTGGGGGGATTCTCTTTGATGTAGAAATCGCCTTTGGGATTTATCAAATAAAGCACTGCCATTTTTTCATTTCTATGCACCACTGCATCTATCTCCGGATCGGAAGTTTGAACCACAGATGTGGCATTGGTTGAGGATAAAACCTCCTCTAAAAATAGCAATTTCTGAGGAGCAAGCTGAGAGGAGATGTCGAAGGTGAAAAGGAATATCTCTCCCTTTCCTATTTTGAATTGACCCCCTACAACTTTGTTCTTAGTTTTAGCTTTGACGAAGTATTTTTTGGAAGAGTGGATAGAACCGAAAATTTGAGAAGTGAACTCATGATTATGAGCCATTATGCCCTCGATGCCGGATGCTGATTTGGTTCTGGCTTTAAGAGCCCGGGATAAAATCTCGCACTTCTTCATCCTTAGATCGAATTTGGGTAAAAGGCCAAACAAAATCAATGTTTTTCCTTTTTTAGCCAGTTCAACCAAAAAAGACTGAGATTCTGGATCCATAAATTCAGCACAGGGTATTAACAGGACTTTAAATTCGTTTAGATCGTTGCTTTTTCCCAGTTCAGGTATAAAATGGTTGTATTTCAAACTAACAAGGTCTCTGCTCAAACCCCAATGGGTTTGGTTTGTTAGGGTATTGACATAATCGAAAGGTTTTTCAGATTTAAGGTGGGAGTACCAAATATAGGGGCGATAGTTCACTAAGGCTACGTCTGCGATAGGCTTCAGGTTTTCCAGTCCGATTTCCTGAGCAACGAAGTTGATCTTTTTTATATCCTCATAACTTGATTGGATGGCTCCGTCATTAGCCAGAGATGAGCCATACCAGTGGTCTCTTTCTACAAACATATACTGGCTGAATCCTTTAATTCCTGCTGAAAGTGCACTGCACAGGGTGAATTTGGTTAGTTTGGAATCTGATGGGAAATATTTTTTCTCCTCCTTAGGATTATCGGACCAATGACCATTATGCAGTAAAGAGGCCCAGGGTAAACGGGAGCCAGCAACGAAATGCCGAAGGTGGCGATGGACTTCCAGATAGCTTTTGGAGATACCTTGACCTCCTCGTATCCCCACATCTATTCCGGTAAAGATCTCTTCACTGTTCAGAAGATGCCAGTTTAAAGGGAGTGAAAATTCTTTATTGAAGAAAACATTGGTGTAAAAATTAGCTGTGACCTCAAATGAAACATATAGTTCCCTCAGGTTCTTAAGGAAATCAACCAGATATTCTTCTTTGAACTGAATCCAATCGAAATACTTAATCAGATGATGAGGAGACTTTATCTTCAGGGATTTGGGAGCCTTAACATCCTCAAAACCCTTGTGTTTTTCTCTCCATTCCTTGTTCAGATTCTGGATCTGCCCGTATTTTTTACTTAAAAACTCGGGGTATTTTGTATTCAAGTTATACTCTGAATAATCAGCCTGGAAAAGGTCGTAGTTGTGACCAAAAGAGAGTTGATGATCCAGCTGAATCAGAATCACTGGTCCTTTGGGATATATATAGTTTTTTATCACCTGGGTCAGGGCATAGATATACCTTTTCACGTGACGTTGAAATACGGGATGGTTGTAAGAGGGGACATATCCAGATTTGACATTAACATGATTTGATATCTCTATTAATTTGTTCTGGGAGTCTCTGGCTAAAATATCGTGATTTTCAAAGATAAATTGAGGATAACCTCCGTTTTCCCATTCTGCGCCAATATAAGGTCCGGGCCTCAATATGGCTTTAAATCCAAACTCCCGTGCCAGCTCCAGAAAAACCACTAGATCCCTTCTGGGATCGGTCTCCCCCAAAAAATCAAAGCTTCCTAGCGAGTACTCGTGCAAATTCCAGGGAATGCAGGTGGAAATTATCCTGAATCCAGCCTTCCTGATACGTTCGAAGCATATGGACCAAAACCTCTTATCTACCCGAAAGTAGTGCATTTCTGCTGCAAAAGGGTAATAGTCCTCTTTACCAACTATAAACTTATTGCCCTCGATTCTGATCATCTAATTAATATACTAATATCCCTTTACTAAAGTTAAACTTACAGAAGTCATATGAAGCAAATCTTTCAATATCACCATATAATTAAATAAAATATAGGTTTTGTCAACAAAAATCAATCAGAAAATGAAAATTTTATTTTAAAGGGATCAGCATGAAAAGAGAACGTAATCTCAACTTATTGTAGATAAAAGAGTTATGAGTAAATATAAAACAGGATTGTGGTTTATCTATTGGGAGATTTTACTAGGAATCATAAATCGGACAAGTTTTGTACCTAGACTACAAGTAACTTATTTTTAAACAAGGATTTACAATCATAAAAAGTTATATACGTGATTGTCGGTTAATTACTACATTTAATTTATTGACTTCAAGAGTTAGTGATAATATATTAAGAACCTTATGAAAGAACCAAAAGTCGATTTGAAGCTGGCTAAGGATCATGGCCTTATGGGGGAGGAATACAAAAGGATCAAAAAGATCCTGGGAAGAACTCCTACCTATACTGAGCTGGGTATTTTCTCGGTGATGTGGTCGGAACACTGCAGCTATAAAAACTCAGTTGCTGTTTTGAAAACTTTGCCCCGGGAAGGTAAAAGCCTTCTGACTAAAGCCGGGGAGGAGAATGCCGGCGCAGTGGATATTGGGGATGGTCTGGCTATTGTTTTCAAAATGGAGAGCCATAACCACCCCTGCGCGGTGGAGCCCTATCAGGGTGCTGCTACGGGCGTGGGCGGGATTATGAGGGACATCTTTACCATGGGCGCAAGACCCATTGCCTGCTTGGATCCCCTTCATTTCGGAGAGCTGTCTAACCCCAGGGTGAGATATCTTTTCGATGGAGTAGTCCGAGGTATTGGAGACTATGGCAACTGCTTCGGGGTGCCGACTGTTGCTGGTGAAGCCTATTTTGAAGATTGTTATACGGGTAACCCTATTGTTAACGTTATGTCAGTAGGGGTGGTTAAATCTGACAGGATTGCCTGGGCTATTGCTAAGGGTAAGGGTAATCCTGTCCTTATTGTGGGCTCGTCTACTGGCAGGGACGGTATTCACGGTGCCACGTTTGCCTCTGAGGAGATCTCTGAGAAATCTGAGGAGAGAAGGCCATCTGTTCAAATAGGTGACCCATTTATGGAAAAGCTACTTTTGGAGGCATCACTAGAAGCAATAAGCAAGGATCTGCTCGTTGGGATTCAGGATATGGGCGCAGCGGGTATAACCTGCTCCACCTCGGAGATGGCTGCCCGTGGCAAATCGGGTATGGAGATCGAGCTATCTTTGGTCCCGGTGCGGGAGGAGAAGATGATTCCCTATGAGATAATGCTCTCAGAATCCCAGGAGAGAATGCTGGTGGTGGCGAAAAAGGACAAGGTGAAAGAGCTTTTGAATATTTTCAAAAAATGGGGATTGAATTCAGTTATTGTGGGTAAGGTAACAGACGATGGAATGCTCAGAGTGAAAAATCATGGTAAGGTTGTAGCTGAGATTCCGGCAGATTGCTTAGTTCTGGGTGGTGGGGCTCCGGTTTATACCCGGGAGAGAAAAAAACCTCAATATCTTAAGAAAACTTCGCAGCTAAACTTAGCTAAAATTAAAATGCCCGAGAATTTCAATCAGGTATTAATTGAACTTTTAAGTTCCCCTAATATAGCCAGCAAGAAATGGGTCTTTGAGCAGTATGATACTATGGTCAGAACCAACACTACAGTAGGACCCGGTTCGGATGCAGCTGTACTGAGATTGAGAAAAACCAAAAAAGCCATAGCTTTAACATCAGATTGTAATCCCCGTTTCTGCTATCTGAATCCTCGAATGGGAGGAAGGATCGCAGTGGCAGAAGCAGCCCGGAATCTGGTCTGCTCAGGAGCTCAGCCCGTGGCTATTACCAATTGTCTTAATTTTGGTAATCCCTACAAGCCTGAAGTATACTGGACCTTCTACGAGTGTGTGATGGGGATGGGTGAAGCCTGCAGGAAATTCGAGACTCCGGTTACTGGGGGTAATGTCAGCTTTTACAATGAGGATCCGGAAAGAAAGGTCTTTCCCACGCCTGTGATCGGGATGCTGGGAGTAATTGATGATTTGAAACACATCACCACTCAGTGGTTCAAAGATCAGGGGGATCTGATTTTGCTTCTGGGCGAAAACAAGGAGGATCTGGATGGATCTGAGTATCTGAAGGTAATTCATAAAAAGATTTCAGGCAGTCCAAAGATCAATCTGGATGTTGAGAAAAAAGTTCAGGAGGTTGGTCTGGAGGGGATCAGAAAGGGGTTAGTCAAATCAGCTCACGACTGCTCAGAGGGAGGACTTGCTATTGCCCTGGCAGAGTGCTGTATAACTGCACCAGAACCAATCGGCGCGCAGGTGAACCTAAAGGATGAAATCAGACCGGATTGTCTACTTTTCGGTGAGTCTCAATCCAGAATTATAGTGACTGTTCACGAAAAGGATTTGTACCAATTGGAAAAAATAGCTGATGAAAAATCTGTGCCCTTAACCCTATTAGGAGAGGTTGGTGGAAAAAGACTTAAGATAGGTAACTGGATCGATCTATCGATAGATGAGCTCAAGAATATATATTTTAGTTCATTGGGAAAAATAATGGAGGAAGCTGTTTAGCTGTTTTTTATCTTGGGTGAAGCTAAAGCTTCACACTCCACACAGTTAGAAGATTTATAAAGTTCTTGACAGAAACTTTAATATCTATTAAATTTATATAGTGATGAAAAGAATAACTTTCTATGTGTTGAGGTAATCATTAAAATCCGATTTTGATTGTGATTATTTTCACAAATTACGTATAATATACAGAGGAGGTGAGAAAGCTTAAATGAGAAAATCATTTCTGGTTTTAGCGCTTCTTTTGGGCGTTATTGTTGTTTTTTCAGGCTTAAGCTGGACTGCTCAGAAGGAAGCCAAAGAAGAGGCTAAAAAAGATACCGTCAAGGCTGCCCCGGAAGCTGTGTACAAATATATGGGAGCTACATCCTGCAAGGGATGTCATAATGTCACTATGAGAGGGAAGCAGTTTGACGTGTGGAGCTCCAAAAAGCACGCTCAGGCTTACAAGACCTTAGCTAACGAGCAGTCAGGTAAAATAGCCAAAGAGATGAAGATCAAGGACGCTCAGAAAAGCGAGAAGTGTCTGAAGTGCCATGTGACCGGTTATGGAGTTGCGGATTCCCTTTTGGGGGAAAAATACTCCGTGGAGGAGGGAGTGACCTGCGAAGCCTGCCATGGGCCGGGCGAAAAATACAAGTCGATGAAGATGATGAAGGACAAGGAGCTGGCTTTGAAGAATGGTTTGATCGAGCCTACAGAGGAGGTCTGTGTCACCTGCCACAACAAAGAGAGCCCGACCTACAAGCCTTTCAAGTACGCAGAGGCAGTTAAAGCTATCGCTCACCCCTATCCCGAAGTAGAGGAGAAAAAATAACTGAGGAAAGATAGAAAATGGTTTTTTGGACCGACAGATTTCTGTCGGTCTTTTTTTGTTTCAAATCAGGCTATTTTCTCGTATTATACAGATTGCTAACTTAATTAACTTGCGTTTGATATGAGAGTTTTTTCAGCAAAATTTATTTTTAAACTTAAATTATTGGTATTTCCCCTTTTACTTTTATTTATTTTTATCTCTAATCCCCTGGCACAGGAAAAGGTTACTCTGAAATATCCAGTAAATATTCCCAAAATAGATGAGAAGACCGCAAATTTCTTAGATACGCTTTCACCTGATTCTACATCAACTTTCTGGATTTACTTCACTGATAAGGAAATTGACACACAATCTAATTACAAAAAAGCCATTGACAAATTACCCCAGCGATTGACATCCAGATCCCTGGAAAGAAGGAGACTCAGAGGGAAAGAGGAGCTTTTCGATTTCACCGACCTTCCGGTTTCGGCTAAGTATGTAAATGAGGTGGAATCCAGATGCAAAAAAATAAGGATCGTTTCCCGATGGTTGAATGCTGCGAGCGTGGAGGCGACCAGAACCGAAATAGAAAGGATATCGGAGCTTCCTTTTGTCAGGTCTATTGGAAAAGTTGTGACTTACTATAGAAAAAAACCATCTGATGAAAATACCAAAACTCTTTATCGCCCTCCTGAGAGTTTGAGAAAGCCGGGATTGTTGGATTATGGTCCATCTTATTCCCAGCTTTCTCAGATTCACGTGCCTTCACTTCACCAACTGGGATATCATGGTGAAGGAGTGCTGGTTTGTATGCTGGATACCGGATACAAAAAGGACCATCCGGTTTTTCAAAAGGCTTTTGAGGAGGGTCGGGTTTTAGCAGAATATGATTTCATCAACCAGGATTTAGATACCCAGAATGATTCGCTTGATACATACGATCAACACAATCACGGAACCTCTACCTGGTCAGCTCTGGGCGGGGAATATGATGGTTCTCTTTATGGTCCGGCTTATAAAGCTTCCTTCATTTTAGCTAAAACCGAGATGGTGTGGCAGGAAATACAGGCAGAGGAAGACTTATGGGTGGCAGGAATAGAGTGGGCGGATAGTCTGGGTGCGGATATTGTCTCCAGCTCTCTGGGATACAACGCTTGGTATAGCTATGAGAATATGGATGGTAACACAGCGGTTACCACAATTGCAGCTGACTTGGCTGTATCCAAGGGAATTGTGGTGGTTAACTCTGCTGGAAATGAGAGACAAAAATTTTGGCATTATATTATTGCACCTGCTGATGGGGATTCAGTTATTGCAGCAGGCGCAGTGGATGAGATGGGTGAAATAGCCTCTTTCAGTTCAGCGGGTCCCACTTATGATGGCAGGATTAAGCCGGACGTTTGTGCCAGAGGAGTTGATACCTATTGTGCCGTACCTGATGAGAATTTCTGGTACATAGATGGTACCTCCCTCTCTGCACCTTTGGTAGCAGGAGTATGTGCCCTGCTTCTGCAGATCCACCCAGATTGGAATCCAGTAACTATACGAGACTCCTTGTGGCATACTGCCTCCCGAGCAGATAACCCGGATACTCTTTACGGGTACGGAATAGTAAACGCGCTTAAAGCCAGCAGATTACCCAATCCCCTTTTGTCCTCATATGATTTTGATTTCTTTTCCTATCACCAGCAGGGAGATCCGGAGCCACAATTTCTGGAGATAGTCAGCACCGTAGAGGAAAATTTAAACTGGAAGGCAACTCCCGAGGCAAGCTGGCTGACCATTACCCCGGATTCCAGCAAAACTCCTTCAACCTGCACCCTATCAGTCAATACCTCTGGTTTAGAGGACGGAATTCATAATACATCTATTGAAATCGTGGCTGAGAACGAGATTAAATCAACCCAGACTGTTGATGTGACTCTGGTCATCTCCGGTATGGGAAACGTCTTGATATATCCCAATCCATTTAAAGATAACCTGACCATTAGAGTCAAAAAAAGCAAAACGGAAAACAAAGTAAAACTCCATATATTTACTTTAACCGGCGAGCTGGTTCACGAATGTTTTGAGGAATATGAAGAACCAATTTTTTGTACCACCTGGGATGGCAGGAATCAAAAGGGAGAGGAAGTCGGCTCTGGCATTTATCTGATAAAAATATCCACAGGAGACAAAACGGAAATTCACAAGGTGGCCAAGATAAAGTAGTCTATCTATTCATATAAAGAAGTGCTCTTAAGGCCGTTGACTTTATAATTTTTTTTATTAGATTTAGTGAAAATTTTCTCAAAGTCGGTTGAAAGATGTATTTGAAATTGTTTGTTTTCCTGAGAAGACTGCTTTACAAGATGTATCTTAAAGGTCAAACTTAGTTCTTTGACCATACTTCCTATTTTACTCCCATTATGCTATTTCAAAAATTCATTTTATTATTAGAAAGGAATCGAAATGACGGATAAAAAATTACCGAAAATCAAAACCAGACTCCCGGGTCCAAAAAGTAAAAAACTCATAGATAAAGACGAAAGATACGTCTCCCAATCTTACACCCGGGCTTTTCCTACGGTGATAGATCATGCCAAAGGCGCTTATATGTGGGATCCGGACGGGAATGTGTTCATAGACTTTCACGCTGGAATCGGGGTATGCTCAACGGGGAATACCCATCCTGAGGTGGTGAAAGCCATCAAGGCTCAGGCGGATAAATCTATTCATATCGCTACTGCTGATTTCTATCACAGTCTGGTGGGTGATCTGGCTAAAAAGCTTTCTGAGATTACTCCAGGACCGGGCTCCAAAAGGACCTTTTTCACCAACTCCGGCACGGAATCGATTGAAGCTGCATTCAAGCTTGCCCGCTATAACAAAAGAAAGCCCCGAAATATCGCTTTCATTGGAGCTTTCCACGGCCGCTCCATGGGAGCTTTGTCTTTGACCTGCAGCAAGCTAAACCAGAGACGATACTTTGCACCTATGGTTCCGGAGGTAACACACGTGCCCTATGCTTACTGCTATCGCTGTCCTTATAATTTAACCTATCCCAAATGCGATATGTACTGCGTCAAATTCATTGATGAGGTTATCCTGAATAAGGTTGCTCCAGCTGAGGAGGTGGCGGCTATCTTTGTGGAACCCATACAGGGTGAGGGCGGGTACATTGTTCCTCCCAAGGAATTTCATCCCATGCTCAGAAAGATATGCGATAAATATGGAATCCTTCTGGTGATGGACGAGATTCAATCCGGTATGGGAAGGACGGGCAAGATGTTCGCCATCGAACACTGGAATGTGGTTCCGGACGTAATTACCATAGCCAAGGCTTTAGCCTCAGGTATGCCTTTAGGTGCCTGTATCGCCAGTAAAAAGCTAATGTCCTGGGAGCCGGGAGCCCATTCCACCACTTTTGGGGGAAATCCCATCTCCTGCGCTGCTGCCCTGACCACCATTAAGCTTCTGGAAAATGGCCTGGTAAAAAATGCAGCCCGAATGGGGAATTTCATAATGACCCGCCTGAAAAAGATAATGAACAAAAGCAGAATAATCGGAGACGTCAGAGGCAAAGGGCTTATGATCGGGATTGAGCTGGTTAAAAACAAAAAGACCAAAGAGCCTGCTCCGGAGTATTCTTCCAGATTAGCCAATGAGTGCTTCAAATTGGGCTTGATGATCCTGACCTGCGGGCACAATTCTGTTCGCTTTATCCCTCCTTTGACGATTGACGAGGAAGTTGCGGACAAGGCATTGAAGATATTTGAAAAGGCAGTACAAAGAGTGGAGAAATCAAGAAGATAAACTCACCGTTTGGAGGATGAGTTGAGACTTTACGAATACGAGGCTAAAAAGATATTCTCCCAGTCTGGCATTCCCATAACTGAAGGGATGGTGGTAAACTCTCCTGAGGAAGCCAAATCTTTCGCTGAGAAAATAGGAAAGCCTGTGGTCTTGAAATCCCAGATTCTCTCCGGCGGCAGAGGAAAAGCAGGTGGAATCAAATTCGCAAATAATCATCAGGAAGCGGAAAAGGTATCCCAAGAGCTCCTCTCGATGAAAATCAAAGGATACCAGGTTGAGAGGGTTCTGGTAGATGAGAAGCTGGATATTGAAAAGGAGTTTTACATCGGAGTTACCCTGGACCGCTTGAACTACAAAATTGTTGTCATCGCCTGCTCCGAGGGCGGAGTGGAGATCGAGGAGGTTGCCCGAACCCATCCGGAGAAAATAAAGAAAATCTCTCTGGATATAGATGAAACATTATACAATTTCCAGTCGCAAGGTTTAGCCAGAGAGCTGGGTATAAAAGGCTCAGGTATTAAAGCAGTAGGAGATATAATCCATTCCCTGTGGAAACTATATAAATCATATGATGCCAAACTGGCTGAGATAAATCCTCTGGTTTTGACCAGAGACGGAAAATACCTGGCAGCCGATGCCCGGATGAGCCTGGATGACGACGCCTTGTTCCGGCACCCGGAAATAAAAGAAATGGGCATTGAAAAGCGTCACGAGGAGGGGGAGATGACCCCCAGAGAACAGAAAGCCAGAGAGGCGGGGATTCCCTATCTGGATCTGGATGGTGATATCGGGATGTTTCCCGGAGGTGCGGGTTTCGGCATTATGGGGAACGATTTCATCCACTATTATGGTGGCAAACCTGCCAATTTTATGGATTCAGGCGGTGGCCCCACACCGGAAAGGTTAGCCCAGATGCTTACCCTTCTGGATGAGAATCCTCAGGTCAAAGCCATCTTTGGTGCAAGATTCGGGGGTATCTCGAGGTGCGATGATTTTGCTAAAGGGGTGGTGATGTTCTTAAAAGAACATGGCCTTTCCAAACCTATGGTCTTAAGGATGACCGGCAATATGTGGAAGCAAGGGCTGGAGATATTCGATAAAGCTAAAAAAGAGAATCCTGAGCTTTTCAAAAATATCGAGATTCACGGCATCGAAACACCCATAGAGGAGATTGCCAAAAGAGCAGTGGAATTGGGTAAAGAAGTTAAGAGTAGAGAGTAGAGAGAGTTGAGAGTAAAGAGTTAAGAGTTTAGAGTGAAAAGGAAAAAGATTAAAGTAGTGGTGGCATTGACTAAGAAGTGTCAGGATTTTGACGTTTTTTGTGAGGTGGTTTGTTCATCCTCAAAGATAAAAAATAAAGTTGATTTTGTTTTCTCGGAGAACAAAGAGCACTTGAGAAAGATTATACCTGATGCTGAGATACTGGTCTGTATGAAAATAGATCAGGAAGCCTTTGCAAAGGCAAAAAATCTGAAATGGATTCATCTGGGATTAGCTGGTGTGGATAAGGCATTACTACCTGAGGTGGTGAAATCTAAGGTAAAACTGACCAGCTCCAAAGGTATACACGCTACAACATTATCTGAGCTTATCCTGGGTATGATTTTAGCATTTAGCAAGGGGATTGTTCTGAGCATGAGTTTCAAGAACAGAAAAGTCTGGGGATTTGAACAGGTAATCCAGAGCAGATTCGATCTTCAGGCGAAGGTTCTGGGAATAATCGGACTGGGTCTTATAGGAATCGAGGTGGCTAAAAAAGCCAAGGCCTTCGGGATGAAGGTTATTGCTGTCAAGAATCGGCCAGATAAAGCCCTTAAGTATGTTGATAAAATTTATACTAAGGGAAAACTAAATCAGGTTTTGAAAGAATCAGACTTTGTGTTCTTATCTGTGCCTCTTACTAAAGAAACATACCATATGATAGGAGAAAAAGAGCTGGATCAGATGAAAAAAACAGCTTTTCTTATCAACACTGCCAGAGGTCCGGTGGTGGATGAGAAAGCATTAATAGATGCTTTAAAGAATGGGAAAATCGCAGGTGCTGGACTGGACGTCTTTGAGAAGGAACCATTACCCGAATCATCTGAACTCTGGAATATAGACAACGTGATAATCACCCCGCACATAGGCGGGGCAATGCCGGACTATTACAAAAAAGTTGGTCAATTATTCAGGGAAAATTTAGAAAGATTTATGCAAGGTAAAAAACTAATAAATCTGGTGAATAGAAAATTAGGATATTAACACAGGTTGGGACAACCTGTGATACCGTGTATGCAGGAGATGTTAATTTTGGGCAAAAGCAAATACCAAAGCGGTAGCCCACCTTGTCTCAAGGTGGGTGATGTCTGGATATAAACAATTGAGGGAATAATATGGCAATATTGGTTGATAAAAACAGCAGGGTCATCGTTCAGGGGATCACAGGAACTGCGGGACAGTTCCATACTGAGCGGATGCTGAAATACGGGACAAAAATCGTTGCCGGGACATCTCCGGGCAAAGGCGGACAAAAGGTATTCGACTTGCCAGTTTACGATTCAGTTCAAGAGTGTGTGGAAAAAGAAAAAGCTGATACCTCGGTCATATTTCTGCCAGCCAAGTTCGTCATGGAGGCTGCAATTGAGGCTATATATGCCGGAATTAAATTCATAGTTGTCGTCCCTGAACACATTCCCATCTTCGATATGATGCTGATAAGAAAAGAGGCCCAGAAAAAGGGAGCAATGGTATTGGGAGGTAACACCCCTGGAATAATAACACCGGGTGAGGCAAATCTGGGCATAATGCCGGACATTGCGTTTGCTCCGGGCAGGGTGGGGACAGTTTCCAGATCGGGCTCTTTGACCTATTATCTTGCAGATACCCTGACCCGCTCCGGATACGGCGAAACCACCTGCGTGGGAATGGGAGGCGATCCTATTCTGGGAACTACCTTTGATGAGATATTGCTTTTGTTCGATCAGGACCCGAAAACCAAGGCTACAGTTTTAGCAGGCGAGATCGGCGGAGTCTATGAGGAGAAGGCAAAATCAACTATCCCTAAGTTGAAAAAACCAGTAATCGCCATGGTCGGCGGGGTATTCGCGCCCCAGGGCAAAAGAATGGGGCATGCCGGTGCCATAGTAGAAGGCGAAATGGGAACCGCCAAGTCCAAGCTCAAGGCTTTAGAACAAGGCGGAGCACATATTGCCAAAACCTTTCTGGATATACCTGAGATTTTGAAGAAGTTGCGGATTTAGGATTTGAATGTAGCGGAGTCTTTAGACCTCCAAGGGCGGAAGGGATGGGGGAATGAATGGAAAGCTAAAGCTTTCCTCTACATAAGAAAAGAAATGTAGCGGAGGTCTTCAGACCTCCATCGGTGGAGAGGATAGGGGAAATAAAGAATGGAAAACTAAAGTTTTCCGCTACATAAAATCATTATGGAAGGCTGAAGCCTTCCAATACATAAAACGGTGATGTTCAAACGCAAAACCAACAGGTTGGATCTGTTATTTTATAGAGGAATACGAGCTTATTTTGTAACCATATGTACAAAAGACCAGCAAAAAGTGTTTACTAACAAAAAAACAGTGGGCAAACATATCAGGATATTAAGTGAGTGCTGTGAAAAAGAAAAATTCAGTGTATGGGCTTATTGTTTTATGCCCGATCATATTCATTTACTTCTGACTGCTAAGGAGAATTCAGAACTGATCAAACTTGTAACAGCCTATAAGCGGTTGAGTGGATATGAATATAAGAAAAAAACAGGAAAAAATCTGTGGCAGAAAAGTTTTTATGACCACATTCTAAGAAAAGAGGAGAATATAACTCAAGTGGTAAGATACATTTTAGAAAACCCAGTAAGAAAGAATTTAGTAGAAAATTTTAGGGAATATCCCTTTTCTGGCTCTTTAGAGTTTGGAAAAGACATCTTTAATATGTAGCGGAGGTCTTCAGACCTCCATTGGTGGTGGGGATTGGTGAAGAAAAGAATGGAAAGCTGAAGCTTTCCGCTACATTTAAACCGTCGGGTCAGGGACCCGACGGGCACAGCGAAAAAAAGAAATGTAGCGGAGGTCTTTAGACCTCCATTGGCGGAGGGGATAGGGAAAATAAAGAATGGAAAACTAAAGTTTTCCGCTACATTTAAATCGTCGGGTCAGGGGACCCGAAAAGCACAGAAGGAGTAATCTGTTACTGGTGGAATGGAGACAATGTATATACAGGAGATTATAGCAAAAGATTATCGGGGTAAGACGGTTGAAAATGTGCATTTTGGGGCGATTGCGGTTGTTGATTCTAAAGGTAAACTGATCTATTCCTTTGGTGATCCTTATTTTGTGACCTATCTCAGGTCTGCGGCTAAACCCTTTCAGGCTATTCCCTTGATAACCTCTGGTGCGGTGGAGGAGTTTGGACTTACTTCTAAAGAAATTGCTATTGTCTGCGGTTCGCATAATGGTCAGAAAAAACATACTGAGGTTGTTAAAAGTATTCTGAAAAAGATCGGTCTTTCTGAAAAATATTTGCAGTGCGGAACGCATATTCCTCATTATTATACGGTCAATAACATCCCCCCACCCAAAGGGGCAAGATTCAGACCGATTCATAATAACTGCTCTGGAAAACATGCGGGGATTTTGGCATTGTCCGTTTATCACGGGTGGAATACGAAAAATTACCTGAGTCCCAAGCATCCGGCTCAAAAGATGATCCTGGATGCACTATCTGAGATTTGTGAGTATCCTAAGAAAAAAATCGGGATAGGAGTCGACGGGTGCGGAGTTCCGGTTTTTGCCATTCCCCTTTATAATATGGCTTTGGGCTTTGCTAGATTGATTACTTATAAGGGCAAAGACGAAAAGATCTCAAAAGCCTATGAGATCATAAGTTCTGCGATGTTGAGATATCCGGAAATGGTCTCAGGATTCGGAAGGTTCGATTTAGCACTTGCCAAAGCGGGAAAAGGGAATATATTATCTAAAGCCGGAGTGGCTCTGAACTGCCTGGGACTTGTGGACCGAGGTTGGGGAATGGCAGCTAAGGTGACAGATGGAGCAAGAACTGCCATTGCTCCTGTGGTTTGCGACGATTTAAGACAATTAGGTGCCGTGAAAAAATCTGATATGAAAAGATTCGGCGAATGGGTATTGCCCGTAATCAGAAATCATAAAGGGGATAGGGTGGGGTTTACCAGAGTTGAGTTTAAATTGAAAAGGAGAAAATGATAGATGAAAGAAGAAATCCTGCAGCTTCTTCCTGAGATAAATAAAATTAAAAATGAAAAATTAAAAGATAAAGTCATTCTCACATGGGAACAGGGGATAAAGGAAGGGGGATGGAAGATAAAAGATTTAGAAAAGATTCCTTTTACTTTATTAATAAAGGATTTGAAGATAAATCTGATTCAGCATACCCGGGCAGTGACCAACACCTCGTATGAGGCGGCAAAGATCCTTATGGATATATATGGAAATCTAATAAAGCTGGATATGGACGTTCTTTTGGCTGGCGCTATTCTACACGATGTTGGAAAGCTGATAGAGTATAAAGAGGTTGGTGGAAAATTCGTCAAATCTGAAAGAGGAAAGCTTTTGCGTCATCCTTTTTCCGGAGCTAATCTGGCTTGCAAGTATGGGCTTCCAGAAGAGGTGGTTCACGTGATAGCTGTCCATTCCAAGGAAGGTGATCTGGGGGGAAGAACAGTTGAGGGAATAATAGTCTATCACGCTGATTACATAAATTTCGAGTCATTAGGTGGGAAAATATAACTCTATACGGTTTAACATATATTGAGGAGGAGAGATGAGTTCTAAATCGAAACAAGCCACTTCAGGCGGACTAAGGCAAGCTATGCTCACCCAGGATGAAATGCCCAAGAAATGGTACAATATCCTGCCTGATCTTCCTGAGCCCCTTCCCCCACCCAAGGATCCGGAAGAGGGTGAGTCAAGAATAGAGCGGCTTCCCCAGATTCTTCTGGGCGAGTGTTTGAAGCAGGAATTTTCCCAGGAGAGATGGATTGACATTCCGGATGACCTGATGAAACTCTATTCCCAGGCAGGTCGTCCCAGGCCACTTTTCAGAGCGGTGAATCTGGAGAAAAGATTGAAAACGCCGGCTCATATGTATTATAAAGGGGAGTTTTTCAGCCCTACTGGAAGCCATAAGGTTAACACTGCTATTGCCCAGGCTTTCTATGCCCGGGAGGAGGGATATGAGAGGGTAACCACGGAAACCGGAGCAGGCCAATGGGGAACTGCACTCTCTTATGGTGCATCCTTAGCTGGGCTGAAGTGTACGGTTTTCTGGGTTAGAGCGGTTTATAACTGGAAAGAGGATAGAAGAAATCTTATGGAGCTTTTTGGCTCCGAAGTGTATGCCTCACCCAGCCCCCAAACGGAATTTGGACGCTCCCTCTATGAAAAGAACAACAATCACCCGGGCTCTCTGGGCATTGCCATCTCCGAGGGTATTGAGGACGCCATAAAGGATAAAAAAGCCATTTATTGTCTGGGCTCGGTTTTGAATCACGTTCTGATGCACCAGACCATAATTGGCCTGGAATCCAAGCTTCAGTTCCAGCAGTTTGGTGAATATCCGGATATAGTCATTTCCTGTCTGGGCGGTGGGAGCAACTTCGGAGGATTCGCCATACCCTTTATGCATGATGTGTTAAAGGAAGGCAAAAAGATAAAATTCATCGCCGCTCAGAGTGAAGCCTCTCCCAATTTGCAGGGAAAATATCGGTATGATTATGCGGATTATGCTGAGCAGACACCACTGTTGAAGATGTATACTCTGGGACACCAGGTGGCGATGGTTCCCATAAAAGGGGATGGATTGAGATATCACGGATGCTCACCTATCTTAAGCCTTTTGAGAGATAAAGGCTATATCGATACCATTGCTTATCCTGCAGATGAGAAATACGTATTTGAGAAAGCCAAGATATTTATCCAGACCGAAGGATACCTGCCAGCGCCTGAATCAGCTTACTCCATTGCCTGTGCCATAGACGAGGCGGAGAAATGTAAGAAAACCGGCGAGGAGAAGGTGATTGGATTTAACGTTTCCGGTCACGGATTTATGGACATTCCAGGTTACCGGGAGGTTCTGGGATTGAAATAGGAGGATGAAATGAGATTAGACGATGTGGAGATCACCCGGGCATTAGTAGATAGTTTTTTCAAGAAGTTTTTGGCTTATACCGAAGTGGACGTGGCTATTGTGGGCGGAGGACCAGCCGGGCTATGTGCTGCCTATAATCTGGCTAAAAATAAGATCAAAGTGGCATTGTTCGAAAGAAAGCTGAGCATCGGCGGCGGAATGTGGGGTGGAGGGATGATGTTCAACCACATTGTGGTGAGCGAGGGAGGTAAAAGGATTCTGGATGAACTGAAAATTAAATCACAGAAGTATAAGAAAGGTTACTATATAGCTGATGCAGTGGAAGGGGTATCGATTCTGTGCTCCCAGGCGGTCAAGGCCGGCACCAAAATTTTCAATCTGATGTCAGCTGAGGATGTGATGATGGAAAAGGGAAGGGTAACCGGTTTGGTATTGAACTGGTCAGCAGTGGAAATGGCCCATCTTCATGTTGATCCCTTATCCATAAGGGCAAAATATGTAATGGATGCTTCCGGCCATCCGGCAGAGGTGGCGAATATCATCGTGAAAAAGATAGGAAATCAGCTTAACACCTCCACCGGCGGAATCCTGGGAGAGAAATCGATGTGGGCTGAAGTAGGGGAAAAAGCGGTGGTGGAAAATTCAAAGGAAATATATCCGGGAGTGTGGGTGGCTGGAATGGCGGCTAATGCCGTTTACGGAGCTCACAGAATGGGACCCATTTTCGGTGGAATGCTCCTTTCAGGTGAGAAGGTGGCAAAGGAGTTAATGAAAAGATTAAAAGTCAAGCGGTGATAGTTTAAATGTAGCGGAGGTCTTCAGACCTCCATAGGTGGAGGGGATAGGGGAAATAAAGAATGGAAAACTAAAGTTTTCCGCTACATAAAATCATGATGGAAGACTGAAGCCTTCCTCTGAATAAAAAAAGAAATGTAGAGGAGGTCTTCAGACCTCCATAAAGATAAAATTGGAAAAATGATGGAAAGCTGAAGCTTTCCTCTACATTAAAAAACAAAAAACTGAAAATGTCAGGCAAAACCATAATAGAAAAAATATTGTCAAAAGCATCCGGACAGGATGTAACTGCTGGAGACCGAGTCTGGGCAGATGTGGAATTGGCTGTTATCAGGGATTTTGGGGGTCCTAATGCGGTTCTGGAGTTTGATGAGTTCACTCAAAAAGGAAAGGTAAAAGATCCGGATAAGATAGCCATTACCTTCGATTATCAAGCACCTGCCAAAGACCTGAAAGTTGCTCAGAATCAAGTTATATGCCGGGAGTTTGCTAAACGCCAGGGCATAAAAAACCTGTTTGACGTTAACTGGGGCATTGGCCAGCACGTTTTGTTGGAAAATGGAAGGATAAAACCAGGTTCGGTGGTTGTAGGCACTGATAGCCATATGAATCTTTTAGGGGCGGTTGGTTCCTTTTCCACAGGTGTGGGAACTACTGATATCGTGGCTGCCTGGTATTCGGGAAAACTCTGGTTCAGGGTTCCCGAAACTATAAAAGTTATTTTTAAAGGTAATTATAATCCCCCTGCCTCAGCTAAGGATTTGACTTTAAAATTTGTCAAAGAAATAGGTCCGGATAAGCCCAATTACAAATCCCTCGAATTTGCGGGAGAGCCCATTGAAAATTTAAGTCTTGCAGGTAGGATGACCCTTTGTTCAATGATTACCGAGATCAATGGCAAAATCCCCTTTATTCTTCCCAGTGGTGAAACACTCGGATTTTTGAAGGAGAGAATAAAAGAGGGATTTGAGATAGAGTCTGTAGATAAAACTGCAAATTACTCAGAGGAAATTGAGATCGACATTGAGAATTTAATCCCTCAAATTGCCTGTCCCCATACACCTTTTAATGTGACTTCTGTGGAGGAGGTTGAAGGAAGATTTTTCAATCAGGGTTTTATAGGCTCCTGCACCAATGGCAGGTTTGAGGATTTCAAGGCAGCAGCTGATATTTTGAAAAAAGCTGGGAAAATACATCCGGAAGTGAGATTGATCATAGTTCCAGCCACCAGGGAGGTGGCTTCCCAGATGTTAAAGGCTGGTCTTTACGATGTTTTTATGAGCCTGGGCGCGATGATAGCCAATCCCGGATGCAGCCTGTGTACTGCGGGGCACCATGGGGTTTTGGGCAAAGGAGACGTTCTGCTTTCCACATCTAACAGGAATTTTCTGGGCAAGCTGGGCATAGGAGCTGAAGTTTACATTTGCAGTCCAGCCACGGTGGCAGCCTCCTGTGTGGAGGGGAAAATAACTGACCCGAGAAAATATTTTAAAGTTTAATAGTTTAATGGTTTAAAGGTTGAATGGTTATAAATAGTTTTGAAGATCTCAATGTCTGGAAAAGAGCCCGAGAATTAGTCAATTTGATTTACAGGATAACTAAAAAGAAAGAATTCTCTGCGGATAAGGGATTAGTAGATCAGATAAGGCGAGCTTCTGTTTCCATATTATCTAATATATCAGAGGGATTTGAAAGAGGTTCCAATGTGGAGTTCATTCAGTTTCTTTACATTGCTAAAGCCTCCTGTGGAGAAGTAAGATGTCAGCTTTTAATAGCCAGCGATCAAGGTTATGTTAATCAAAAGGAATTAAATGAAACTAAAGAATTGGCTATGAAGGTTTCAGGTATGATTGGAAATTTAATCAATTATCTGAGAAAGTCTAAAATAAAGGGAGCTAAATTCAAAAAAACTCCAAAAAGGTCCATTAAAGAAGAGTTAGATGAGATTTTAGCTAAACATGCATCTAAAAACCATTAAACCCTTGAACCGTTAAACCACTATACGAGAAGATAGATAGGGAAAACGAGAGATCTGAATGAAAGGAACTCTGGTTAATACAGCAACTGTTATCATCGGTAGCCTTCTGGGGATTTTAATTGGCGTCAGGTTTCCAGAGAGGCTCAGAACTACTGTGATGCACGCTCTGGGATTAGTCACCATTTTGATTGGATTAAAACTGGCCTTTAAAACCGAAAACATCCTTCTGGTCATTGGTAGTTTAGCTCTGGGAGGTGTGGTAGGAGAGGTTTTAGGAATTGAGGAAGGTCTGGAAAAACTGGGAGAATTTATAAAGAGCAAGGTCAAATCCCAATCGGGCAATTTCGTTTTAGGTTTTGTGACCTCGTCTTTGGTCTTCTGCGTGGGACCAATGACCGTTGTGGGCGCCATCGAGGACGGCGTTTCCGGCAATGCCAGCATTCTTTATGCCAAGTCGATCCTGGATGGATTTGCCTCCATGGCTTTTGCCTCCAGCTTAGGTGTGGGTGTTTTGTTTTCCTCCTTAACTGTATTTATCTATCAAGGGGTGTTGACCCTTCTGGGGGCTCAGTTAAGTTTTCTACTGCAGCCGTCGATTTTAGATGAGATGAGTGCCACCGGTGGATTAATGATTGTGGGAATAGGATTTTATCTTCTGGGGATTAAAAGGATAAAAGTAGCGAACTTTCTGCCGGCTTTAGTATTTGCAGTAGTTCTGGCTTTAATATTTAAATGAGATATCGTAAAATTCAAATTAAGAGGTGAGCATATGGCTAAAGTAACTTCAGATGAAAGAGTTCTTGATTTAAGGCCAGATCACATCAAAGAGAAGTTAGGTTCTCAAAGCAAGGTCTGCCTTTTGAATTCCCACCACATCTTTGAGGTCTTAAGGGAGGAGAAGGTGATTGTAATGGCTTGTAATGCCAGAATTAAGCATGTCATTCCCGGAATTATGAGGGCAGCTGAAAAGTTGGATGCGGTGGTGGCATTTGAGCTAGCAAAATCAGAGGGTGGGGTGGATGGAGGCTATACCGGACAAACTCCTCAGATTTTCTTTGAAACTATTGTAGAATATGCTGAAAGGCTTAACTTCTCCAAACCTTTTTTCATCCACGCAGACCACCTCACGGTGAAGGATACTTCACAGGGTGCTTTTGATTCCGCAAAGGAGTTGATTCAAGCCGAACTGGAGGCAGGATATACCTCTTTTGCCATTGATGCCTCATTCAACCACATTCCAGATAACACGGATATTACCATAAAATTAGCCCAGCCCATAGTAGAGCACGGTCTGGGTTTGGAGGTGGAAGTGGGCGAGATAAAACATACCGGAGCGGATGGCACAATAACCACAGTAGAGGAAGCCACCACCTTTATCTCAGGATTGGCAAAGGGAAAGGTTTATCCTGACCTTTTAGCCATAAATAACGGATCCAAACACGGCAACTATCTTGAAGGAGAGAAGGTTTTCATTGATCTGGATAGAACAAAGGAGATCTATGATGAAATCAAAAACCGCGGAATTTGTATAGCTCAGCATGGGATAACCGGAACTCCCATTCACCTGGTAGGAAAATTTGCGGATTACGGGATTCGTAAGGGAAATGTAGGAACTGAATGGCAAAATATCGCTTACGAATTCATTCCCAAAGATCTTATGGATCAGATGAAAAAATGGGCTGAGAGTAATAAGAAGGATATAAAATTTACTACCAGAGAGTTTAAAAAGGAGATAGATTCCATTCCCGAAAAAAATGCAAGACAGATAGAGGAAAGATCCTATCAAACTGCCTCAGAATTCATTCAGGCATTCAGAGCTAAAAATCTGGCATCTTTAGTTAAAAAGAAGCTTTTAGAAAGGTAGCCCTGTTCTAAAAAAGTTCAGCAAAACCTCTTGACAAATCAAGAACTTTTGGTATTTTAACGTAAATACAAAAGTGGAGAGGCCTATAGATAAATAGTTAAAGAGTTGTTTTTAAACTATAAAAAGTGAAAGCTTTAGCGATGTTGGGTGACTCTTTAACTATAAATAGGCTCGGATAACCGAGTTGAAGATTTACTCGGTTTTTTTTGTGGAGTAAGATGAGAAAAACTCTAATCATAGTTTATATTTTCATGATTTTTGTCCTGGGAGTTAGATGGGTTTTATCCTCTGAATATGATGACATTCAAGTGCTTCAATCAGACGCTGATGGACTAATTTTCAAGTACACTCCTTTAAATCTCCAAAAAGATGAGAAAATCATTGATAATCAGATTTTTCATAATGTTCGGGTAGCCAAATGCCCCCTGACTCAGATGCCAGGGGAACCCCAACTGCCAATGAGAATTGTAATACTGGGAGTTCCATTAGGATGTGAGATCAAAGCTTCCGTTTTAAACTCGGATTACTCCGATTCAGCTGATTTCAATATCCCTCCTGTTCCCCAAATAGAACAATCAGAGGATCCTCTGGGGGATAGAATTTTTTACAGAAAAGATCAGAATGTCTACGGGCAAAATGAATTCCTCCCTGAGGAGAGTGTACTTCTGGAATCACCGAAATTCTTAAGGGATCAGAGGATTGTAAGGCTGAAGATATTTCCGGTCAGGTTCAATCCGGTAACAAAGGCACTCAGAAGGCTGGATTCGATTACCATTAAGGTCGATTTCATCGGAGGGATAAAATCTTATCAAAAAGTCACTGAAAGTCAAGCTTTCGAAAAGATATTCCAGAATATACTTTTAAACTATCAGTCCTCAAAAAATTGGAGACAGGCGAGTTTCAGGGATGTCCAGCACATGAGAATATCAAAGGAAAAACCTGAGGAGGGGATTGATCCTTTCGGCTTTTCTGACCGGTGGTATAAAATTGTGATCAAAGAGGATGGAATGTATAAGATCGGTGAAAAGGAATTAAAGGATGCCGGAATTGACGTTAGCAGCGTAAATCCCACTGAGATCCGGATATTCAATGGAGGTGGCCGGGAACTTCTTTTGGATCCATCGGCTGAACAACCCCAGCTAAGGGAGCTTTCCATTTACGTTGAGGGGGAGAATGACCGGAGCTTTAATCAGGAAGATTTTATTTTATTCTACGGCTGGGGGGTCAATAACTGGGAATATGGTGCCACCCAAGATCAAAATAGTTATTATGTTAACCACTACACTACCCAGAATACTTATTGGCTAACTTTATCCGGGGATTTTCCTGATTCTGCTAAGAGGATGGAGGAAAAGGATGGAAGCTTGGTGGAGCCACAGCCCTTTTTCCCTTCAAAATTCAAATCCAGAATCCATCTGGAGGAGGAAAACACACTGTATATGAGTTCCTCCGGACATTATGCTGATTTTTTCAACTGGTATTGGGAGCAGACCAGCTCCACCACCAAATACTTCTCCCTTCTGGGAGTAGTGCCCGATGATACGGCTGAAATAAAAGTGAGAGCCACATCCTACTCACCAGCTATAACCATCAATGACCAAAAAGCTACAACCAGCCAAGCTTCCGGTTGGATTACCAAAGCATATACTACAGCTTTAAGCTCCGGTCTGAATAAGATTAAAGTTGATTTCTCCAGCAATTGCTATTTTGACTGGTATGAGGTGGAATATTATAAAGAGTATGTTGCCCATGATGACCAGCTTCTTTTCGAATCCCCGGACACATCAGGAGCTGTGGAATATCAAATTTCAGGTATAACCGAAGATGTAATGCTTTTTGATATCTCGGATAGATATAGAGTTAAAAGGATAGTTGATTTTTCAACTGGGCAGGATTCCCTGAAATTTCAGGATCGAATAAATCAAATGAACCCGGGTGAAAAAGATGAATATAGTGAGAAGCTGAGATATTATTTAGTGGGTGAAGATAAGCTGAAATCCCCTGGGAATATCTTTTTGGACGAAAAATCATATCTCAGAGATGTAAACCATCCAGATAATCAGGCTGATTTTCTAATAATCACCCATCCTGATTTTTATGATCATCTTCACACTCTAAAGGAGTTCAGAGAGAGTTTTAACCAGTTGAAGGTCAGAGTCGTGGACGTGGAGGAGATCTACGATGAGTTCTCCTGGGGTCTTTATGATCCTTTAGCCATAAGAGAATTTTTAAAATTTGCCAGCCGATACTGGCAGTCTCCCTCTCCCTCTTTTTGCCTTTTAGTGGGGGATGGGAACTATGATTTTAAGAGGAATCTCTATTCGGAGGCTTTTAACTGGATTCCTCCTTTCGCAGCTGACCAATCGGTCTCCGATGAGAACTATGTCTATTTCGATAAATATGGTTATCTGGACTCAGATACCGCCGAAGGAAGTTTGAACATGATCATCGGGCGATGGCCGGTTAAGACAGTGCAGGAGTTGAACGCGATTTTGGATAAGGTGGTCGGCTATGAAGAAAGCCCCAATTTTGGAACCTGGAGAAATCTGATCACTTTGGTGGCAGACGATGAATACAACGGGGGCAACTCTGAGAACATTCACACTATTGAGACCGAGAATCTGGCTAATTATCATGTCCCTTCCTCGTTTAATCAGAATAAGATCTACCTGATGGAGTACCCCCTGGATCAGTTGAAAAATAAACCGGAGGTGACAGAAGACATAATTCAGGCATACAATTCCGGCTCATTGGTGATCAACTGGATGGGACACGGCAATCGGCAACAGTGGGCTCATGAGGAGGTTTTCCGCAGAGCAGAGGATATACCCCGATTGAACAACAAAGATAAGCTTCCTTTAGTTTACACTGCTTCTTGTAACATAGCTTTGTTTTTCGAACCTTTGTCTGAGGCCATGGCCGAGGATCTCCTGAGAGCTCAGGATAAGGGAGCAATTGCAGTGATCTCCGCCACCTATCTGGTTTTTCCCGGTCCCAATGCTGCCCTGAATAACAAGGTTTATGATCTTCTTTTGTATAACGATTCCCTCACTGTGGGGGAAGCCCTTTACATTGCCAAGTTTCTGCGTCAGCCTAACTCCAATGATCGGCAGTATATATTAATGGGTGATCCCCTGACCCAGCTGGGTGTGCCGGAACTTGTGGCAAACATAACTGAAATCACATCGGATACCCTCACCGCATTGAGCCTTTTAAGTTTCGAAGGAGAGGTTTTTAACCGTAAAGGAGATCCCCAGAATTTTAACGGTACAGCTAAAATTTTAGCTTTTGACTCGGAGAGAGAGAAATCCCACCAGATGCCCAATGGGGAGGGTGTTCCTTACGATCTTCCAGGCAGGGTTATTTTTCGGGGGAACTCTCAGGTGATAAATGGGAAATTCGCATCCAGTTTTGTGGTGCCCAAAGACATCAGTTATGGTGGAAACACCGCCAGGATAAGCGTCTATCTCTACAGCCAGTCCCTGGATGGAGCGGGGGTGCTGGATTCGTTGGTGGTACACGGATCGGATACCATGGTAGTGGATACTGCCGGACCTACCATAGACATAACTTTTTCCAGCCAGGACGATTTTCGGAGGGGAAAAGGAGAGATGAAAATCGAGATTTCCGACTCCAACGGGATAAACTTAACCGGGGAACTGGGTCACGGGATAACCCTGGTGGTGGATCAGGATTTCCAACACTCCATTGATTTAACAAATTCATTCGAATACCATCAGAATGAATATCAAAAGGGATGGGTGGTCTATCCTCTTCCCCAAATCACCTTTGGAAAACACTTCCTCTGGGTGAAAGCCTGGGATAATTTCAACAATTCCACATTGAAGGAGGTTGAGCTTGACATTTTCTCAACCCAAAAACCGGAAATTACTGATGTGATGAACTATCCTAATCCTTTTTCTGATTCTACCTATATCTGCTATAACCTTTACGGCACAACCAGAAAGATTCAGATTCAAATTCTTACCCTGTCTGGAAAGCTGATAAGAGAGATTGAGCCAAAATCCGGTGAAACCGGATTTCATTCCGTTATCTGGGATGGGGAGGATCAAGATGGGCATAGGGTAGCTAATGGGGTCTACATTTACAAAGTAATAGCTGAAAGTGAGAGCCAGAAAAAGACCGGGGCTTATGGGAAGGCGGTGGTCATGCGGTAGGACTTGAGATTTTTATCACTTGCCGAATTAAAGAGATGAAATTATATTATAATAATTTATTTGGTAAAAAAGAGCATGGAGGAGAAAATGAGGAAGACGATCTTGATTGCCGTTGTGGGAACTCTTTTAGCTTTGAGCTGGGGGAGCAATGCCTGGGGAGTAAGTGAAGCTGGGGTTTTATTTTTAAGGCTTCCTGCTGGTGCCAGAGCTGCTGGGATGGGTGAGGCTTTCATTGCCATCTCCGATGATGCCACGGCCACCCACTGGAATCCCGCGGGTTTAGGGAGATATCCCCTGAGCAGTGAATGGCTGGAATTTCACCCCGGTCCCGGATATAAGATTATATCCATTGCCCTCAAGAAAAATGACCTTCCTGAAAAAAACTATCAGGTTTATGACATCTGGGCTATCACCCCAACTGATCTTTTGTACTGGAACGGTGAGGAATGGAAAGATCATCAGGTATATCTTACCTCGGAGGACGAGACATTAGGTGACCTGGTGCACAAACTTTTCCTTGAATTCGAAGAGGAAAGAATAGACCAGATGGCTTATCAGGTGGCTTCTGCGAACAATCTCATATCAAAGGATTCTCTGGTGAGAATTAGGGAAAAGATTAACCAAAGCGTAGAAGAGGGGTACCAGAATAAAGAAAAACTAAATAATCTTTTTGAGGCTTTCCTGCAAGCCTGGGATAGCTGTCTGGTGAACCAGAGAAACCTCAAAAAACTGACAGAGGATTTTGAAAGCTCCTTGGGAGATGGAAAACTGAACCCCCAGGAATTGGATAACATCTCCATGATACTGGAGACGGGCATCGGAAAGAGTTTAGAACCTGAAATTAAAATCCCCTATAGAACGATCTTTACGGATACCCTAACCTGTATTGCGTCCCAGGAGGAACAGATCTGGGTGGGAACCAAAAAGGGGCTTTTCGGATATGATGGAAAAGCATGGAGAACTCAAAGTACTAAAGATGGCATGTTCAGCGATTTGATCAACCAGGTAAATGTTAATAAGGAGGGGGTTGTTTGGGTGGGTACCGATGTGGGGATTGGTCAATTTGATGGGAAAAGATGGTATTTTATAACTCCTTCGGGGCTAAATGACTATTACGTTACGGACATGGTGGTAATAAGGAATGACGATATCTGGATAACAACCAGATCTGACCTGGCACATTTTGATGGAATGAACTGGCTCTCTTATGTCAAGTATAATGTGAAAACGGGAGATAACCTGGAGAAAATTGCCAGGTCATTTTTGGGAACGGAAAACCCCAGAGAGATTGAGGAAGCGGTAAAAAGCATAAAAAAGTATAATTCCATGAAATCAGAAGAGTTAAACCCGGATCAAGAGATTAAGCTCCCTTTTAATTTGGCAATTAAGGGCACGCTCACCACTTTAGCTGTGGGAAAAGATGGAGAAATCTGGATCGGGGGCACCAAGGGTGTCAAGAAGTTTGCTGATCAAAAATGGACTACCTTTGGTTACAGGATTTACACCGCAATGGAGGGAGATTCGGTGGAGAAAGTTGCCTCTAAACTTCTCAGAACAAATGATGCTGAAAGAGTAGAGAAATTCTCCCAGGATATTATGGCTTATAATAAACTTTCGAATAATCAACTGGAGCCTGGACAAAAAATCTACGTTTATCAAAATGCTGCTGGAAGCAGGATCCTCACGATCTGTCTGGGCAAAGGGGATGAGGTTTTAGTGGGAACCGAATTCGGAACCTTGAGATTCACAGGGAAAAACTGGAGTCGCTATTATCATTCGGGTTTGGAGAAAGCAGAGAGCACAAAAATATTGCAGAAGGATGGAGAGATGTGGATTGCCTCCCCGGATAAAATCGTAATTTATGCCCATGCCAAAAGGGAGCTCACCTTCATGCATGCTAATCTCTTACCGGAATTAGCCTCGGATCTATATTATGAATATCTCTCCTATGTCCACTATATGAAGGGATGGGGCACCATAGGAGGGAATTTCACCTTCTTAAGCTACGGTGAGATAGTACAAACCGGTGAAAGTCCTGTTCCCATAGGCACCTTTATGGCTTATGAGGGAGCCTTAAGCCTTAGCTATGGAACGCAATTTAATCCCAATCTTGCCGTGGGACTCTCGGGTAAGGTGATCTTCAGCCACCTCTCAGATGTAGGGGCGGGTGCGGAAAAGGGAAGAGGAACCGGAACCTCATTTGCCCTGGATGCCGGGGTGCTCTACAGAACGCCTTTTAGGCGTCTAACCCTGGCCAGTGCTTTAACCAACCTGGGTCCCAATATCTCCTACATAGATGCTCCTCAATCTGATCCTTTACCCCGAAATATAGCCGTGGGCTTTGCCTACAGGATATTCGATACCCCCTATAATAAGTTGACTTTTTTGGGTGAGTTAAACAAGCAGTTGGTGGGGCTTAAGGAATCATTCGGGACCGAATTCAGTGAGGCTATAAGGAATGTGGGAATGGAATACTGGTACGGGACATTTGTAGCTTTAAGGTCAGGATATATCTACGATAAGGAGGGGGATATCAGGACCTTTACCTTTGGTGCCGGACTGCAATACAACATGTTCCGATTTGACTTCGCTTATATTCCTGCTTCGGAGAGACATGTTTTAGGAAACACCATGAGATTTTCCATGACTGCAAGATTCTAACCTAAAGATTATGAACTCTTCTATCAAAACCCTTCTGGGTGTTTTAACATTTATTCTTTTTCTCAACGGTTTCGCTTTAGCCGTCCAGAGAGAAATTCTGTCTGTTCAAAGATTGAAGGAGCCCAAGAGAGAGGAGCTCTCTGGTTTCAAAAGCGGAGTATCCAAAAGGAACCTGCTCCACTTGAAAAGGAAAACACCTTTTTCACTTCCCTACCTGTCAAAGGGTGCAATTACTCCGAGGACCATAAGGATTTTAGCTATCCGGGTCCAGTTCAAAAAAGAGACTTCGGATGATCCTACCACTACCGGTGACGGATGGTTTGACCTTCGGTCATACGAACAATTCTACCAGGAGGAAAAACATATTATCGATCCGGCTCCTCATAACCGGCAATACTTTGAATCTCATATTCAAGCCTTAGGTAATTACTGGCAGATCGTATCCCAGGGGAAGATTCAATTTGAATTCGATGTCTATCCCAAAGGGGATACAGCTTATACTCTTCCTTACACCATCTCCCATTACGGGAGCATAGATTCAACCCCCAATCCCCAATTTTATCCGGTGGAACAACTGGATTCGCTTTTCAAACATTCATTTACTTTAGCCGACACCTCGTCTTTGGATGAGATCGATTTCTCGGGTTATGATTCCTATTTCCTTTTTCATGCAGGCTCGGACCGGCAGCATGATCTGGGAGAAATTGGAGTTGATCCCACCCCGTCTGATCTTTTCACCGGATTCATTATGTTGGGTGAGCCTGTTGTGGTAAAGGACACCCAGATCTGGGAAGGGCTGATCATTCCCGAAACCGGCTCCCAGGATAACAAGATTACTGCCATAAATTCGATATTGGCGCATGAGTTCGGCCATCAGTTGGGTCTGGTGGATTTGTATAGTACCAGAAACTCATTTACCCAGGTGGGCGATTTTGCTTTAATGGATAACTTCGCCCAGAACGTTGGGGTGGAGCTGGACAGCTGTTATACTCTGGTCTCAGGAGTGCTACCCGTTTATCCCTGTGCCTGGTCTAAAGCTTTTCTGGGTTTTGTGGAGCCGGTTGAGATCACCAATCAACAGAATATAAATCTTTTAGCTTCAGAGTTATTAGAGGATGGAATTCAGTTAATCCAGGTACCCATCAGCTCAGAGGAGTACTTTCTGATAGAAAACAGGCAGGTCGATCTGGATGGTAGAGAGATTCCATATCTTCAAGCTGATTCCTTAACTGGAGTTGTTATGGGCTTGGTTGAAACAGGGCTTAGTTCTGAGAGGGAATATGATTACCTTATGCCCGGCTCGGGCATTCTGATCTTCAGGGTGGACGAGGGTGTGGCTTATCTGGACGTGGATTCGGATGGGGTTCCTAACTTCTGGGACAATAAATTGCAGTGGGACAAAGACCGCAAGTTTATAACTCTGGAGGAAGCTGATGGGATAATCGATTTTGGCGGCAATTACTATACCGGATTCGGAGACCAGGAAGATATGTTTTATCAGGGGAACCAAACTGAGTTCACCCCCTACACCTATCCCAGTACCCGGAGCTACAACAAAGCCTTCTCTCACATCTGGATCACCGACATCGGTGAGTCAGGCTTGGAAATGTCCTTGAATGTAAAATCTGACTGGTATCAATCGGGCTGGCCTCAGAAAATTATCCCTTATCAGAATATTCAATCCCTGACTTATGCGGACGTGGAAAATGACGGAAGCATTGAGATATTCGGGGCAGCGGACAGGTTTCTTTATGCCTGGAAATCAAATGGGGAAAGTCTTATCCCCAATCCCAATTATGCTTTTGATATCGAGCTTAACGGAGATACAACATATTATCCATTAGCTGTTTTTGACATATTGGATACGACTCTGGTGGGAACTCCCACCTTAGGGGATGTGGATGGAGACGGTACACTGGAGATCGTCTCCGCAACGGTTGACGGGAAAGTCTATTGCTGGGAACCAGTTGATTTAAATAACGATTCCTTAGCAGATTTGAAACCTGGATTCCCCGTGGACTTAGGTAACAGTATTTCTATGATTCCCGTTGTATCAGATTTCGATAATCAAAAACCAGGTCTTGAAATCTATGTAGGCACAGAGAATGGGGATTTATTTTTAATTTCCGGGGAAGGAAATATCTTAGACTCTTCGAATTTCACCTATAAGATCTTGGGATTAGCTACCACTGACTCCGGCAACATTAATTTTGTCATCACTGATAAACTTTCACCCTGGCAACATACATACAAAATCTGGAGAACAGATTCAAAGATTTCAGTCAATATAAGCTCAATTTTTTACAGCTACTTACCAGTAGTAGGTGATTTGAATCGTGATGATATTTTGGATGTAGTAGTTGTAGATGGGGGAGGAATGATCTATGCCTGGGATAAAGAACTTTCTCCGCTTCAGGGTTTTCCTCTATGGTTAGACAACAAGATCTGCTCTCAACCTGCCCTGGGTGATGTAGATGGGGATGGTTATCTGGAGATTGTGGTGGCATCCAATAACAAGATATATGCCTACAATTATAACGGAACTATAGCTGATAATTTTCCCATTATAGTAGATCAAGCCAATCCAGTTGGCTGTATTAAGTCTTCCCCAATTCTGGTGGATGTGGATAATGACGGGATATCTGACATTGTGATCGGAACCCAGGAGAATAAGATTTATGCTTTTAATAAGGACGGGAATGGGATCTTTGGTTTCCCTCTTTCCTGTGCCGGTCCCATTACCTCATCTGCTGTTATGGTAGATCTGGATCAGGATTTAAAGTCTGAGTTGTTGGTCCCGGCAGATGATGGTTTTGTCTATGCCTGGAAACTGCCCTGGGATTATCACCCAGAAAAAAATCCCTGGCCCATGCAAGGTCATGATCCCTCCCATACCAATTATTACCCTATCCAGGATCTGCCGGATCTACCAAAATTTGCATTTTTGCCTGAGAAAAAGGTTTACAGTTATCCTAATCCTGCCAGGGATAGAGCCATTATAAGATATTTTCTGGGAGAGGATGCTGAGGTTAACATTAAAATCTATGATCTTTCTGGTGATCTGGTGGAGGAGCTGGATCAAAATGGCGTGGGCGGGGAAAATAACGAGAAAGAATGGGATTGCGCAAAAGTGGCTTCTGGCGTATATTTATGTAGAGTGGAAGCAAAAAGCTTAAGTCAAAAGGAAGTTGTTTTCTGTAAAATTGCCGTGGTAAAATAAACAAAGGAGACAAGATGATTAAAAGGAGATTCCTCAACTTGATAATTTTCATTTTAATTTCATTTATATTTTTCCCAATAAGCAATGCAACCCCTTTAACTAATCCGCAGAATGAAGATGTCTCCATCAGGGATTATTTCAATTCAGTGGGCTACGGGAATTACCACAGGGCAAAGGAATCAGGAGATTTGCTCTTGGCACAGGCAGGTGACGAAGTTTATCAGGAGATCTATGGGTTTAAAAGCAAATCCACCAGCAAGGGTTTTCTTCTGTCTATGCTTTTGCCGGGTGCCGGGGAATATTACGCTGAGTCCAAGTTAAAGGCAGGAATATTTTTAAGCCTGGAGGCTTTGTTCTGGACCGGATACCTGTCCTACCATAATAAAGCGGGGAACAAGGAGAATGAGTATAAAAACTTTGCAGATCTCAACTGGAGCGAGCAGGCTTATAAGGATAGTATGCTGACCATATACGGTGTGGACATTGATACCATTTCCACGGGCACGAAGTTGATCGGCGATTATGACAGCGTGGTCATAGTGGAACACCTTCCCGACTCCAAAACCCAGCAGTATTACGAGATGGTCGGAAAATACGATCAATTCCGCTACGGGTGGGACGATTTCGATCGGACAAATTTTTTAACTCCCCATCGAAATTTCTATCTGAATCTTAGAGACGATTCCAACAAGCTTTTTGATAATGCCAGATATACCCTGATTGCAATAATAGGTAATCATATCTTATCTGCATTTGATGCTGTCTGGACGGTTAAAACATACAATAAAAAAGAAGGTGGATTTTCCCAGTTAAATATGAAACTCAGGCTGGTGGAAGAATATGATAGAAATCTCAGCCCCAGAATTCTTTTGACCTACAAATTTTAAAGATGTCTTTACCATTAATGCCGGACACCCATTCTTAGGACCGCAGGATGAAAGTAAATATTTTCAAGATTTCAATTAGTTTAGCTTTGATTGTAGTATTAAGTGGATCGCTGCCCCTAAGAGCTGAGAATAATACCTCTTTAAGCTCTTACCTTTTATCTCAGAATCTAAAGCAGAATGAGGAGCCGGAAATTGAAGAATTTACGGTTCAAGGGGATTTATTTTCTTCCGGATCACAAAAGAAGTCATTATCCAAGGCGATTTTTCTTTCCCTTCTGGTTCCCGGAGGGGGTGAGTTTTATGTCGGTTCGAAGACCAGAGCCAGGATTTTTCTGGGAGTGGAGGCATCCCTTTGGGCCAGCTTTTTTGGTTTTAGAACCTACGGCGCCTGGGCTAAAAAAGATTACAAATCCTATGCTGCGGTTAATGCTGGTGTTGACTTAACTGGAAAATCGGATGACTTCTTTGAGCACGTTAACTTCTATGCCAGCAGGGACGAGTACAATCAGCTGGCCCGGCTGTATAAAAGGGAGGAGGCGGAAGTTTATCCGGAGGATGATTTCTGGAACTGGTACTGGGATTCACCCCAATCCCAGCACTATTACCGAATGCTAAGAAACCGATCCGAAGCTGCCTACCGCAAGGCGCTTTTCATGCTGGCACTCAGCGGGGTTAGCCGGGTTTTAAGCGTGATTGACACCATTCGGGAAGTCAGAAAATACAACAGAAAAGTGGATGAGCAGTTCTCCTCTCTGGGACTTCATTTTGATGTTAGTCCATTCAGCCACAATAAGCGTTTTAAAATAGTTTTCAGCAGATCCTTTTAAATGAAATCTTTTTCGCCCGGATGTGAATAAATTGACTTCATATTTGGAGCTGACCCGCCCCTTAAATAACCTGATCACAGCTTTGGCAGTTTTTATAGGTGCCTGGATAGCAGGTTTGACTGGCTATATGGATAAGCTTTTCTTTGCCTTGCTTTCAGCTTCGTTTATCTCAGCCGGGGGGTATGTTATAAACGATTATTTTGATCTGGAGATTGACAAAATCAACAAGCCCTCAAGACCTCTGCCTCAGGGTGAAATAAGACCCAGGTCTGCACTGGTTTTTTCCTTTATTCTTTTTATGGTAGGAATTTTTTTCAGTCTCTTCATAAAAAATATCGCTTTGATCCTTGCAATCATGGCAATAGCACTGCTTATCCTTTACAGTTTCAAATTCAAAAGGACACCTTTGTTTGGAAATCTCGTAGTAAGCTTTATATGTGGCTTAGCCTTCATCTACGGTGGTTTAGTGGGAAGGGATTTCAGGTTATCTTTGATACCGGCTGGTTTTGCTTTTCTTTTTCATCTGGGACGGGAGATTATAAAGGACATAGAAGATATAAAAGGGGATATTTCATCCGGGGCGCAGACTCTGCCTGTAGTTAGCGGTATAAACCTCTCGCTTTTGCTCACAACTATCGTTTTTTCCGGGTTGCTATTCTTAACCATAATTCCCTATTACTTTAAAATTTTTCCTCTTTTATATTTAATCATAGTTCTGGTTATGGACCTTTTGCTGGTCTATGTGATGGTCTCTATGTGGAGGGACCAGTCGAAAAAGAATTTAGGCATGCTGAGCGGGATTTTAAAATTAGGTATGATTCTGGGATTAGTCGCAATTTTTGTTGTCAGACTTTAAAAAATCCTCATAAACATCCCTATTATCTTAAATCTTAGTTGGAATCTTTTGTGTTAAATATAAATTAAAATTTCTCTTGACAAAAAAAATTGAATTGTTAATTTAATAATAGAGACAATAGGGCAAAGGGCAGCGTTAAAATCGAAAGGATCGTTATGAAAAGAATTGGGTTAGCTTTTCTGATTCTTTTTGCCCTTTTGGTTTTAGATAGCCAAGCTAAGGGATTAACGCCACGGGATGATATTGATAGATTGAAATCAGAATCGGTTTTGAATTCCGTGGTGCCCCAGCAGCGGGTGCAACGAAGGTGTAATATCAATTTCAGCATTACTAACTGGGGATTTTTAGGGAGCCAGACAAGGGAGCTGTATGAATCGCCCGGTTGTCTTTTCTGCGATCATCCGGATAAAGAGGTTGCTGCACCTTCCTTCGAATTCCCATCAAATTCTGGGTTAGAATACCTGTTCCAGGGGATTCTATGGATTGGGGGTGTGGTTGATGGTGAAACACTTGTTACTGTGGCTGTCGACCCTTATGGCTGGTCATGGGATTTTGAGTTCTGGCCCAGTTCGAATATTAAAGAGAGAGAGTGGTTGGGTGATCAGGAGTGTATTACCTCATTCGCAGACACTTTTATTCGTCCGCAAGGTGACATATGGGAACCTGACCCGGATATGCGACCTCATAAACCTTTGAACGTGGAAATAATTCAACATAGCTATTCTTGGCAATCGCCCCCCTTTGATGATTTTATTATTCTCGATTACAGCTTCAGAAATATAGGACAGAAACCAATATCAGATATTTACCTCGGGTTCTATATGGATGCAGACATTTATCATTTTAGTGAAAGCCCATATCATCCTGAAGAAGGAGCTCAGGATGATCTAACCGGCTTTTTAAGAAATTATGTTGATTCCTCAGGCGAAACCACGAAGGTGAACATAGCCTGGGCTGCTGATAATAACGGTCAACCCTATTCAGGTGAGTTTACTGAAAAAAGCCCCAATGGAATAATAGGAATCAAGCTTCTGGACTGCAGTAATTCAAATCCTGAAATCTCATACAACTGGTGGAATTCGCATGATGCGGGGTATCCTTATGACTGGGGTCCCTGGCTCAAGGCTAACCAGGAGAAATGGGAACAGATCAATCCCTATGGGTCAGGGATTTACTTTCCGGACAATGCAATGGGGACACCGGGTGGGGATATATCCAAATATTTCCTTATGTCTAATGGAGAGGTCGATTATGATCAAATCTTCACTGCAGTTTTTTCGAAAAATGATACCAGCTGGATTCCAGCTGATCCCAAGCTCTCCTATGACTTTGTACAGGGATGCGACACAAGATTTACCTACTCTTTTGGGCCGTTCGATCTTGCTCCCGGGGATTCCATTTTCGCAGTAATAGCATTAGTCGCAGGGGACAGTTTTCATACTGATTATTCGAACAGAGCAAGATATCTTCCCAATAATCCCAATAAATATTATGAGAATTTAGATTTCACTGATCTCGTTAATAATGTTCAGAAAGCCCAGGAAGTTTATGAAAGCGGATATACCCTGCCGCCCCCTGGTCCTCCTCAGGATTTCAGAGCCTTAAATATCAGCAGCAGTGCTGTCAAGTTGAGCTGGTCACCTAAACCCCATCCCAATCTGAAGGGCTATAATGTCTATCGATGTCTTGAGTCGGAATATTCTTCACCTAAAAAGTTAAACCGGGGATTGATCACCAATAAATTCTATATAGATGAGGATTTAATTGAGGGTGAATATTATAATTACTGGATTGCCAGTGTGAATCAGAATGACCAGGAGGGAAAGCGGTCATTAATTAAGGTCCTGGCTGGAAGACCACGCGTTCCTTCAGGATTAAAGGCGGAATCTTCCAAAGATCAGGTTTGTCTTTCCTGGTATCCAGGTGGGGAAAGAGATCTGGTGGGGTATAAGATATATCGCACAGATTACGATACTACCCGGATGATCGATTCAGTCGGTCTGATTACAGAGTACCGTGACTACAGTGTGATTAACGGTTTAATCTACTATTACAAAATATCTGCTGTGGATTCACTTGGTCTGGAGAGCTTTTTCTCGGATTCAGCTTATGCATTGCCCATGGCATTTGATCGCGGTGTGGGCGTATTTGATAGGACCGTTACGTACTGGTATATGCGAAACTGGAACACGGAGAATCTGGCTTACAGTGTAGACTCACTGTATCAAAAAGCGTTTCAGCAGATGGGCATCCCATGGGAGTATCTTGTCCACGACTATTGGGGTCACGAAAACTGGCCTATCTCCCTTCAAGATCTCAGCCCTTATCCTGTTGTTGTTATACACTCTGAAGACTTAGCAGAGAACTCAGATTATTCAATATACTCCACAGCTGCGATTATCAGGCATTATTTGAGAGCAGGAGGGAAAATGATTTTCGAGGGTACTAACAACAGTGATTTTTTCTTTTCTTATTATTTTAATGAAATGGAATTAAACTTCTGTGACTCTACCTATTTAGAAAGAGTAGATAGCCTTTTTTGTCAACTTCTATTTTTGGATCAGGCTTACATTCCTTTTTGGAAATTAAGCCGACGAACAGAAGAATTTATCGGAGCTTACAGCACAGTTACAGAATACCCGGATTTACAAATCGATCCAGAGAAGGTGGACAGCGGGATTTATATACCTTCCGGTTATGAACTCGGACCTTTGGAAGGCAAACTTCCAGGAGTGGGATACATAATCCCCAAAGATACGTCCATTTATCCGGTGGAGGTGATCTATACTTTCCACTCAGTCTATGATACATCTGATCTTGAGGGGAAACCTGTGGCTATTAGATACTTGGGCGATGATTACCAGTTCGTTTTCTTCAATTTCCCCTTCTATTATATTCAGGAGGAACAGGCGATACAGGTTTTGCAACAGGCTTTGAGGGATTTGGGTGTACCCACTGGAGTGGAAGAGGAGCCTGAAGAAGAGATATCAGCCGGTGGATTCTCCTTGAAACAGAATTATCCCAATCCGTTTAACCTCACCACCACCATTCCCTTCACCATCCCCTCCCTACCAGTTAATAGTTCACAGTTCATGGTTCATAGTCCCCCCACCGTCACCCTTAACATTTATAATATTCTGGGGCAGAAGGTGAGGACTCTGGTGGATGAGAAGAAATTGCCTGGTGAATATAAAGTGAACTGGGATGGGAAGGATGAAAAGGGAAATGAAGTCGGATCGGGGATTTATCTATATAAATTAAAAGCAAGAGATTACCAGCAGGTCAAAAAGATGGTTTTGCTTAAATAGATTTCTACAAGTTTCTAAATTAATATCTTTCTTGACAAAAGGGAAAAATGTTTTAACTTATTTTTTGGGTATAAAAAGTTTTAGAGATAATATTGAACGTGGTGAACCCATGAAAAAATTTGGGTTAGCTTTTTTGATTGGCTTTCTCCTTTTAACTCCATATGGTTTGTCAAAGGATATAAACTTTAAAGAAAATTCCAGTACACATCTTTCAACCGCAGGTTATGTGGAGGCTCAGCAAAGGGTTCACCGGCTGGGAAATGTCTATTTTTGCGCTACTAACTGGGGTTTTTTAGGCAGCCAGAGTAGAGATATATATGAATCTACGGGTGGATGCTTCAGTCCCAATCCGGATCACGAGGTCCAGGCCCCTTCATTTGAGACACCGCCAAATTCAGGATTGGAATATCTTTTCCAGGGTGCGCTCTGGATTGGTGCGATAGTTGAGAGTGAAACAAAAGTCGAAACCCTTGTAACGGTGGGTGCAGACGGGTGGCGCTGGATGTACGAGTTGGCACCTCCAGATGGAGCTGAGGGTTACATTATTGAGAGATCAACCAGAGCTGAAGTTCCATGCTACTCCCAGGATGCAGTTTCGGAACAGGATGTGGTAGCTATTATCTCAGACCGGGGCGGGGCTCCTATAACTCAGGAGGATATCGATACTGACTGGGATGGGAGATGGCATCGTGCATTGGGAATAGATATCACCCAGGAGAGCTACTCCTGGTCAGAAGAAGGATATGATGATTTCATCATAATGCACTATAACATCAAAAATGTTGGGGAAAACTATCTGTCTGAGTTGTACTTAGGATTCTATATGGATACTGATATTTCACATATAAATGAAAGTTATAACCCTGGTCCTGAAGAAGGATGTCACGATGATATAACCGGTTTTCTGAAAAATTATGTTGATCCTTATGGAGAAACGACACAGGTAAACATAGCCTGGGCTGCGGATAACGATGGTCAACCTTACGAAGGAGCCTTTACTGACTCAAGTCCTACAGGCGTGATAGGTTTAAGGCTTTTAGATTGTAGCAATCCTGATCCAGAGATATCCTATAATTGGTGGACTTTAGACTGGACGAGTCACGCTTGGGATTGGGGTCCCTGGCTTAAGGTTAATCAAGAAAAGTGGGAACAGATTAACCCCTACGGATCAGGGATTTATTTTCCAGATAGCGTAATGGGGATACCTGGTGGTGATCGATCCAAATATTTTCTTTTGTCCAATGGAGAAATCGACTTTGATCAGATCTTTACTGATACCCTGCCTAAAGTGGATACCTCCTGGATTCCGGCAGATAACAAATGGTCTCAGAATTTTGCTGATGGGATCGACGTAATTTTTGTTTACTCTTTTGGCCCATTTGATCTTGCTCCGGGTGACACCTTTTTTGCGGTAATAGCTTTAATAGCTGGAGAGAATTTTCATACTGATCCTTTAAACCGTGCTGAAAATCTGCCTGATCATCCATACGACTATTATGAGAATTTGGATTTCTCCGACCTGGTTTATAATGCTCAAAAGGCGATGGAAGCTTATCAGGGTTTCGTTGATGTAGGAGTTGAAGAAGTGATAGAACCAGCGGATTTCTGTCTAAATCAGAATTATCCCAATCCCTTTAACTCCGCCACCAGCATACCCTTCACCATTCCCTCCCCACCAGTTAATAGTTCACAGTTCATGGTTCATAGTCCCCCCACCACAACCCTTAGAATTTATAATATTTTAGGGCAGAAGGTGAGGACGCTGGTGGATGAGAAGAAATTGCCTGGTGAGTATCGGGTAAACTGGGATGGAAAAGACGAGAAGGGGAATGAGGTGGGATCGGGGATTTATCTATATAAATTAAAAGCAGGAGATCACCAGCAGGTCAAAAAGATGGTTTTGCTTAAATAGACTTTTTGGGATAGAGAGAGACTCCCTCAAATTTGAGATAAAATCAACAAAAGATTCTTTCGAAATTAAATCTTGACAAAGAACTCTGCGTATATATTTTGTTTTAAATAGAAGGTTTTGGGGGTGTAGCTCAGTGGTAGAGCATCTGCCTTTTAAGCAGGTGGTCGATGGTTCGATCCCATCCACCCTCAAATCAATTTTCTCTTCAAAAATAAATTTGGTTCATTGGACCTTGCATAGTAATTGTTTCACAAATCATTACAATATTTAGGTGGAGATTTTGAAGATGAAGGATTACCCCAATAGTTACAATAATATGTATTATGAGGATGTTTCCCAGCTGGTGGGGAATACCCCTCTGGTGAGACTGAAAAGGATTACCAAAAACGTCAAACCTCTGGTTTTGGCTAAGCTGGAGTTTATGAATCCGGGCGGAAGCGTAAAAGATCGTATGGCTTTTTATATGCTTAAGGAAGCAGAGAAAAATGGGGAGATTAAACCCGGGGGCACTATTGTGGAGGCTACTTCAGGCAATACCGGCGTGGGGGTGGCTATTTATGCTGCTATTAAAGGATACAAAGCTATATTTACCATTCCGGATAAGATGAGCGGCGAAAAGATTAACCTTCTGAAAGCCTTTGGGGCTAAAGTTATCGTTACCAAAACGGACGTCCCTCCTGATTCGCCTGAAAGCTATTACGAGGTTGCAAAGAAAATCCAGCGGGAGACTCCTAATTCCTATTATATCGGGCAGTATGGAAATCTGAGAAATCCTGAGGCTCATTACAAAACCACAGGACCAGAGATTCTAAAGCAGACTAAAGGGAAGATTGATTATCTTGTGGGAGGTATAGGCACAGGCGGGACAATGACCGGTGCCTGCAAATACCTTAAGGAGAAAAAACCCGAGATCAAAACCATAGCAGTTGATCCTATAGGGTCGGTTTTTCACGATTATTTCAAGACAAAAAAGCTGACAGAGCCGCATGTTTATATGGTGGAGGGTATTGGGGAGGATATGCTGGTTGACACCATGCAGTTCGATAACATAGATGACATCATACAGGTTAATGATAGGGATTCCTTTTTGATGACCAGAAGACTGGCACGCGAGGAAGGGATTTTTGCAGGAGGTTCAAGCGGATCTGCGGTCTGGGCAGCACTGCAGGTAGCAAAGGATTTAGATAAAGACAAGCTAATGGTAGTAATCCTGCCTGATGCTGGTGCAAGGTATTTGAGCAAGATTTATAATGACGAGTGGATGAAAGAGAAGGGATTTTTGTAAAAAACTTGACTTAATTCCGTAGATAGTTATATTTTCGTATAATTTTTTCGATCTTTGAAAAAGGTTTTGGTTTTAGACTAACAACTAACAACCAAAAACTAACAACTAAACGAAGTTTACGCGCCTTTAGCTCAGTTGGTAGAGCAGCTGACTCTTAATCAGCGGGTCGTGGGTTCGAATCCCTCAAGGCGCAGTTTTTTATTTTTTTTAATAACCCCCTTTTAATTTCACCCCTATCACCAAATAATAAGAATATTGTGAATTCAAATAAACACCTGCTTAGGGTAAGATTTTTTTGAGCTTTTGTTTCATATGCTCTACGTGGGTGGCGGGCCAGTAGATTTTGTCGCAGGCTGAACAATAAACAAAATTGTCCTGGGTTTTGTATACATATGGGTAAAGTCTCTCCTTTATCTTCTCCTTTTCGACTGGTTTCAATTCTGTGTTGCACACTGAACAGCGGGTGAATAAAATTTCCTCATCCCTTTTTAATTTTAAATGCTGAACTACCTGTTTTAACTGCTCTAAGGGCTGGTCTGATTTGATCAGAAGATGATTTTGGACTACCTTCATCTGGATCAGATTGTTGTCTCTGGTTAAAATGACCCTTTCCTCATCCAGTGCTTTTTTTATCAGTTCTTCGTCGGATATAGTGGGGTAAAATAGGGTGTCATAGCCTAAGGTTCTGAGCCACTTGGCTAATCTTCCTAGATTATCATCGCAGATGAATTTCATAAAAATGTTCGCTTCACTCTCTGGCAGATGCCAGAGGGTTACCCGTTGTTTGTTTCACCACCATCTAACAGAAGCCAAAGGGTACTCAGTAATTGTTACGTCACCTTTTAGCTGAGGTCAAAGAATTACCTGATAATTGTTACACCATACTAACTGAAGCTAAAGAACATCCAGTATAATTATTCCGAAACAAGCCTGGAAATTGTTTGATAAAGGAGTTTATTCTCAAATGGCTTGATCAGGACCTCATCTGCTCCGGCATCCCTGGCTTCCTTCTCCTTTGATCTGAGCACGTGTCCGGTCATGACAATGATCCTGGTCTTTTTATCCTTCTCTTTTATTTTTTTGATGAGCTCGATACCGTCCATATCCGGCATGGTGATATCGGATATTATCACATCATATTTGTCTTTGTGGTGAAGCCTAAGCCCCTCTCTGGCTTTTGATGAAGCAGTAACCTGGTGTCCTTTGGTTTCCAGGAATTTCTTAAGGATCTTACAGAGCACTACCTCGTCATCCACCAGAAGGATGTTTAATCGCCTCTGAATTTCTTCAAGTGACTCAGGCTCCTTTTCCACAAAACCTGCAGGTGGCAGGTTTTTAGAAATGGGGATCAAGATGGTGAATTGGGTCCCTTTCCCCACTCTGGATTCCACCTCGATTTTGCCCTGATAACTGTTTATTATACCGTATGTCAGGAAAAGGCCCAAGCCGGTTCCCGGAATTTCGCTTCCTCCCAATGCTCCTTTGGTGGTAACGAAAGGTTCAAATACTCTGCTTTTTATCTCATCTGGTATACCACAACCGGTATCTTTGAAAATAATCCTGATGTTATCATTTTGAGTATCGAGTTTAATGTTTAACGTTCCACCCTGAGGGAGCATAGCATCCCAGGCATTGGTGATTAAATTCAAAAAAACCTCGGAGAAGTGGCCGGGATCGCAGAATAGTTCGGGAATGGGTTTGAATTCCTCAACTATTTTAATGTTGGCTTTTTCCAGTTCCCTTCTGGTTAAGGCTAAGACACTTTTGAGTGATTGGGTTATATTGGTTATTTCCTTTTTGGCGTCTTTTTGTCGGGCAAAAGCCAGAAGGTTACGGGTAATGCTTGAGGCTCTCTTGGTGTTTTCAGCAATGATGTCGAAAGATTCTTTTATCAATTCAGGGTCGGAGGTGCTCGCTCCGAATTCAGCACTGGACAACATACCTGCCAGGATGTTATTGAACTCGTGAGCAATGCCATAAGCTAAAGTTCCCACCGCAGCCAGTTTCTCGGACTGGATCAGCTGCTGTATAAGTTTTTTTCTTTCGGTAACGTCCCTTCCCAGGGCAATTGAGCCCATCGGTTTACCTTCAGCGCTCAGAAGATTTCTGGAATTCCAGGAGATGGTTTTTATCTCACCGTTTTTGCACCGGATAATAGTCTCAAAATCCTCAACCGCTTCTTCTTTTTCAATTATGGCAGCGGCTTTGGTGGTTATCTCATTGCGATATTCCTCATCCGGATAAAGCCATCCCCATATCTTGTCATGCCCTATTACTTCTTCTTTTGAATAGCCGCTGATTTGTTCTGAAGCCTTATTCCAGATCATAATGTTAGCTTTCTCATCCAGCACATCCAGCCAGACATTGGCATTATCGATAATGCTTTCCAGATACTGGCTGAGCTTGCGAATTTCTTCCTCCGCCTTCTTTCGTTCGGTGATGTCCTGGACTACGCCTTTGTAATGTGTAATCTGTCCATTCTCATCTCTAACAATAAAAGTCCAGTCATAGAGTACTTTCTCCAAACCA
>CAYURP010000008.1:0-2274 GCA_964447175.1 uncultured Ignavibacteria bacterium
AATTTATTTTAACCAAAAAAATCTTTTTGTCAACCATTATAATCACAAAAGTATCCAGTTTTCAAAATAGATAGAGGTTTCTGAAAAAATATGTGTATCAGATGATTATGTTTGGTCTAAGGTGGAATGAACTTGATCACTTAAACTCTATCAGCTAAGTAAATACATTAACAATAATTTTATACACGAAAAATAACAACAACTCTATAAATAACAAGAGGTTGTGAAATTTTATTGCGCAAAATTCGGGAAAGATCCTTATGTTTTGCTTGACTTTTAATAAATAATGGTTAAATTATTTTTATTAATGACATTTAATAGTTAGGTTACAGGGTTTACTCCTGATGCTTTAAGACTAACATAATATAAACCTTCCTTACTTGCAATACCACAAGTGAGGAATATAGAAGGAGGTAGAAATGAGGAGATGTCACAACCTATTTGTTCACTTAAGCATAGGGTCGCTGGTTCTCTTTTCTCTGGTCATAACATTGCCTTTCTTGTCGGGCGGCAACATTTTGGCTGCCATTGGTCAGAAAATAGTTGTTGCCCCGACTTCCCGCGTGACCTGGGATGAGCTGGTAAATATGGAAGCGGTTAAGTCCCCTGTAGAGGAAAAGTTACAACGCGTGGTACCATTTATGCCTATACCTCCACCGCGAGAGATCGGGACTGCTGATAGCCAGCCTACTCCTTCGGACGCGTTGCACACGCCCGGATACGATTTCAGCGCAAATGCCCCTCCGGTTAATATCAATTTTCAAGCGTTGCCTGACAACGGCACTGTGATTCCCCCCGATACTCACGGTGCAGTGGGGAAAAACCACGTTATGACGATGCTCAACAGCCAGGTGCGAATCCAGAGCCGGACCGGCACGAATATCAGCACAGTCAGCTTGGGTACTTTCTGGTCGCCGGCGGGCGGGAGTGGGGTGTTCGATCCTCATCTGATGTACGACCCGGGTGCTGACCGGTGGATGGCTACTTGTGATTCCCACCGCCGCAGTGCCGCTTCCTCGGTACTGTTTGCCATCAGCGACACTGACGATCCGACCGGGTCTTGGACGTTTTACCGCATCGACGCTGACCCAACCAATATCGACTGGGCTGACTTTCCCGACATCGGCTTCAACAATACATGGATAGCGCTCACCAATAATATGTTCACGGTCGCTTCAGATTCTTGGTCGGGCACTGCTATGTGGGTGATTGACAAATCAACCGCTCTTGCGGGCGGCTCATTGACATTTACCTTCTTTCCGGTAGGATCCGACCTCTTCGGTGGATACGGTGGCTCCAGCTTACGTGTCTGTCAGACATTTGGCTCGCAGCCGAAACTATACCTGATCGATAACTCCGGCTGGCTCGCCGGCGGAATCCACCTGTTGCGCCTTTCGGAGATTACCGGCACAGCCTCATCCCCGGTCTGGTCGGCGACACCCGGTTCGCCATACGCCGGCAGCGGATTCTTCTTTGTTATCAACACTTTTTATTGGAGTCAAATTGATGCCTCACAGCTTGGCACTTCTGTTAGGGTTGAGACCAATGATGCAAGGATGTTGAATGCCGTATACCGCAATGGCCGGATTTGGTGTACTCACAGCGCTGGCCTGCCGATCAGCTCGATGGATCGAACCGCGGTTTTTTGGTATGAAATTGATCCCACTGCTATGCCCACACCTATTGCCCAATCGGGAGTACTCGATGGCGGGTCCGATGTCCATCACTTTTTTCCCAGCATCACGGCCAACGCTAATGGCGATGCCTTTATCGGGTTCTCTCGCTCCGATCCATCCCGATATGTCGAAGCCGTCTATACCGGTCGCTTAGCAACTGACCCGCTCGGCACGGTGGATGCAATTTCGGTGCTGAAAGCGGGTGAGGACAGTTACGTAAAGGATTTCGGCTCAGGCCGTGTTCGCTGGGGAGATTTCAGCGCTACCGTGGTAGATCCGACTGATGATCTCAGTTTCTGGACGATCCAGGAATATGCCGCGCAAGATGTCGGGTCCGAGCCATCAGATGACCGCTGGGGAACCTGGTGGGGAAAGGCAACATTTGACAGTGATAACGACGGCATTCCTGACAGTTTGGACAACTGCCCACTTATTTACAACCCCGGTCAGGAGGACACCGACGGTGACGGCCTAGGAGATTCTTGTGATAATTGTATAGCCGTAGCAAACCCATCTCAGGAAGATATGGATTCAGATTTGGTTGGAGATAGTTGTGATAATTGCCTGACTGTGGCAAATCCTCTACAGGAGGATATGG
>CAYURP010000008.1:2374-75364 GCA_964447175.1 uncultured Ignavibacteria bacterium
TATTCAATCCATTTCAGGAAGACATGGATTCAGATCTGGTCGGGGATAGTTGTGATAATTGCCTGACTGTGGCAAATCCTCTACAGGAGGATATGGATTCAGATCTGGTCGGAGATAGTTGTGATAATTGCCTGACTGTGGCAAATCCTCTACAGGAGGATATGGATGCTGATGGAGTGGGTGACTCGTGTGACAATTGTATAGCCCTATTCAATCCATTTCAGGAAGACATGGATTCAGATCTGGTCGGGGATAGTTGTGACAACTGTATCAACATTTATAACCCAGACCAATTGGATTCAGATGGTGATGGTATTGGCGATGCTTGTGATTTCGTCTGCGGTGATGCAAATGGTGATACTCTTGTTAACATCGCAGATATTGTTTATTTGGTAAATTACGTGCTAAAGAGCGGAGAACCACCATTATGTCCACCGGAACCTTATGCCTTGTGCGCAGATGCAAATGGAGATGGAGAGGTAACAATTGCAGACATAGTTTTCCTCGTTAATTATGTGTTAAAATCTGGTCCTCCACCGATCTGTTGATCCCTACCTTGAGTTTCGGAACTTAGCTCGAAGACAGGTATTCAAATAGTAAGCTTTTACAATACTGAGTAAGTAGACCCATGTAGCCCTTAACATAGGTCAAAAAATCTGCCTTATCAACAAAAGTAGGGCTGGACCTCTGTGTCCACTGGATTTACTAAGTGTGGTGGACAGGTCCCTTGACCTGTCCATAAAGGTTTCTTGCCAGGTCAGGGGATTAAGCAAGCACTGGACTCATTTATTCGACGTGTATTAAAAAAAACCAACTTGGGGCAAGGTGGGGCTACCGAACTATAATCACTACACGTATTCAAATTTTAATCTTTTGCCCCATCTCCTTTTCCAGAGTATAAATTCTGAATCTCACTCTTTTGAATTTTTCCGCTGAATCTTTCTTGACCAGTTTTCCCATCTCCTCCAAGACCCTTAAAGCCTCCTGAGCCCGGCGAAGATTGGCATGAACAACGGATGCAATACCTTTTCTTTTTCCCTCCATTTTTCCCATCCCCTTTGATCCCACATCTCCTTTGCTGTCTCTGAAGAAAAGGAGTTTATCAACCTCGAAGCTTTCCTGGGCAATCTTGGTTATTCTATGCCTTAGTGATTTGAATTTCTTAGATAGCGATTCGTTATTCAAGTAGAGCCGGGCTATGTCCTCAGCTACCCTTATTCCTTCACGGGCTCGATTTAAATTGGCATCTAAAATTCTGTAAACTTTCTTTTTGTCCATCTAATAACTCAAGACATTTATAATTCTTTCAAAATATCTTTCTTTCACGCAAATATTTATTTATAGCACTCAAGATTGAACGGTTTAATAGTTCATTTGTGAGTGAAATCATTGTAAAAGGGTGGTTTTACTATCTCCGCTTTTTCTGCATTTCCCCGGATGATTATATCCAACTCCTCACCCTTTTTGGAGTGCTCCACTTCTACATATCCCAGTCCAATCCCTCTTTCCAGTGACGGCGAAAAGGTTCCGCTGGTTACAAAACCGATCTTTTCATTGTCTTTGTGAATTTCATACCCTTTTCTTGGAAAACCTTTTCCCTTTAAAACAAAAGGTACTAATTTTCTTTTTATCCCATCCTTTTTCATATTCACGATTGGCTCCTTTCCGATGAAATCGCCCTTATCTAATTTTACTACCCAGCCCAAACCAGCTTCCATAGGATTTGTATTCTGGTCGATATCATTTCCATAAAGCATATATTTCATCTCCAGTCTCAATGAATCCCTGGCACCCAGGCCAATAGGCTCGATATCAAACTCTTCGCCAGCATCCATCAAAGCATTCCACAGCTTTTTGGCATTTTCCGGTCTAATATAGAGTTCAAAGCCGTCCTCTCCGGTATAGCCTGTTCGGGAAAAAAGAAGATCGATTCCCGCCACTTTTCCAAAAGTAGCCCAGTAGAATCTCAGATTTGAAAGATCAACATCTGTTAATTGAGATAAAACTTTTTCTGCATCAGGACCCTGCAGGGCTAATAAGGCTGTCTCATCCGAGACATCTTTCAGTTTCACGTCCCCGAATAGATGATCCTTGAGCCATTTGAAATCTTTTTCTATGTTGGATGCATTGACCACCAGCATCCAGTGGGTGGGCAAACGGTAGACCAATAGATCGTCCACTATCCCGCCATCATCATAGCATATACAGGAGTACTGTACCTGGTTTGTCTCCAAGGTGGATACATCGTTGGTGGTGACCTTTTGTAAAAATGCTAAAGCATCCTTGCCCCGAACCTCAAACTCGCCCATATGGGTGATGTCAAAAAGCCCCACCGTGGATCTGACCCTTCTGTGTTCCTCCATTATCCCCTTGAACTGGATGGGCATCAAAAATCCTGCGAACTCAACCATCTTGGCATTGTTTTTAAGATGAATCTCGTAGAAGGGAGTTTTTTTAGGATTAGGATTTTGCATATTAGACCTCGATTCTATGTTCTTATTCTTTGTGAAAATAATGAAAAGTAAAAGAAATTAGAAGAAAAAAATCGAAAATATTTTGCTGGCAAGGATCCCATCTGCGCTTGCACGAATAGGATTCGTGCTTACAACTCTTTTATGAAGAGCTGAGTTTTAGTTCTCCTTTCAAAAATTGTCCGGTATAAGACCCTTTGATCTCGGATACCTGTTCCGGGGTTCCAATAGCCACTACTTTCCCTCCATCATCCCCGCCCTCAGGTCCTAAATCGATGATCCAGTCTGAAGATTTTATCACATCCAGATTATGTTCTATTACCAGAACAGTGTTTCCCATATCCACCAGGCGATTCAACACATTCAGGAGCATTTTGATGTCCTCGAAGTGAAGTCCGGTGGTGGGCTCATCCAGGATATAGAAGGTTCTTCCGGTGCTAACCTTGGACAGCTCAGTTGACAATTTTACTCTCTGGGCTTCCCCTCCAGATAAGGTGGTGGCTGACTGGCCCAGCTTAATGTATCCCAGCCCCACGTCTTTGAGAGTCTGGAGTTTCCTTTTGATCTTGGGAATCTTATCGAAGAAGCGGTAAGCCTCATCCACGCTCATCTCCAGAACGTCGGCGATGTTTTTACCTCTGTATTTGATTTCCAGCGTTTCCCGGTTAAATCTTTTACCTTTGCATACCTCGCAGGGGATATAAACGTCGGGTAGAAAATGCATCTCGATTTTAATTATTCCATCTCCCTCACAGGCTTCACACCTTCCTCCCTTGACATTGAAACTGAATCTTCCAGTTTTATATCCCCGGACTTTAGCTTCAGGCAGCTGGGAGAAAAGCTCCCGAATGGGAGTGAAAACACCAGTATAGGTAGCCGGGTTGGAGCGAGGGGTTCTCCCAATGGGAGACTGATCTATGTTAATCACCTTGTCTATTCCACCCAATCCCGAAACCTTCTCATATCCCAGCGGGGAAACTCTATGATTGAAAAAATGCTTAGCCAGGATTCTATAGAGGGTTTCGTTGATCAGTGTGGATTTACCCGAACCCGAAACCCCGGTTATGCATACGAAAACTCCCAGAGGGATATCCACCTTGATTTTCTTGAGATTATTGCCGCAGGCTCCCAAAAGGCTCAGGAAATCCCCGTTTCCCGAGCGTCTGGATAAAGGAACTGGCACAGAGAGTTTCCGGGCTAGGTATTTTCCGGTTAAGGACTTATTGCTTTTTTTGAGACTGTTTGGTTTACCCTGGGCTACTACCCAGCCGCCCTGGGCACCAGCCCCCGGTCCCAGATCTACCACCCAATCGGCGCTCTCTATGGTTTCCCGGTCGTGTTCCACCACCAGAACAGTATTTCCCAGATCCCTTAAGCTTGTTAAGGTGTTCAAAAGCCTTTTGTTGTCCCTTTGATGCAAGCCCACCGAGGGTTCATCCAAAATATAAAGGACTCCTACAAGTCTGGAACCTATCTGGGTTGCTAATCTGATTCTCTGTTCCTCCCCTCCGGATAGAGTTCCCGCAGCTCGATCCAGGGTCAGATAGTCCAAACCCACATCTATAAGAAATCCCAGTCTCTGATTTATCTCCTTGAGGATTTGCTTGGCTATCTGCTGCTCTCTTTTGGATAGCTTCAGTTTTGAGAAAAACTTTTTGGATTGTTTTATGGATAGATTGGTTACTTCATTTATGGACATTTCCCCGACTTTCACCGAAAGGCTTTGTTCCTTCAGTCTGGCACCATTGCAGGTGGGGCAGGGCCTGATCATCATATATTTCTCTATCCATTCCCTGATGCCCTGGGATTCGGTCTCCCTGTATCTTCGCTCCAGGTGAGGAACCACACCTTCAAACCTACGCCAGTATTCGCCCTGGCCCCTTCCGTTCTCATACTCCCACTCGAATTTGATCTCCTCCTTTGTGCCATAAAGAATTACGTCCTGAATTCCCTTTTTCAATTTATTAAATGGAGTATAAAGGTTGAATTTAAAGTATTGAGCCAGTCCCTCTAACAGGTGCTCATACCAGCTTCCATAGGGTACCCCCCAGGGTGCAATGGCTCCCTGAGCAATACTCACACTGGGATCAGGGATGATCAATTCCGGGTCTACGTTCATCTTAGTTCCCAAGCCTCCGCAAGTAGGACAGGCACCAAAGGGACTGTTAAAGGAAAACATTCTGGGAGTAAGCTCCTCGTAACTTATGTTGCAATGGACACAGGCATAATGTTCGGAGAACAGAAGCTCCTCTTTGCCCGCCACATCCACCAGAACCACCCCGGATCCCAATTTTAAGGCTATCTCTAAAGAATCAGCCAGCCTTTTTTGTATCTTATTCTTCATTACCAGCCTATCCACCACCACCTCGATACTATGTTTTTTGTTCTTATCCAGAGTTATCTGGGAATCCAAGTCAGTGATCTTTCCATCCACCCTTATCCGGATGAAACCTTCCTTTTTAACCTCCTCAAAAAGCTCCCGGTACTCACCCTTCCTTCCCCTTACCAGAGGAGCCAGTATCTGAATTTTGGTTCCGGAGGGTAAAGATAATATGGAATCGACTATCTGCTGGACTGTCTGACGGGTGATTTTTCTTCCGCAGCAGTAGCAGTAAGGAATGCCTATACGAGCGTAAAGCAATCTGAGATAATCATAGATTTCCGTTACAGTTCCCACCGTGGAGCGGGGGTTTTTAGCTGCGGTTCTTTGTTCTATGGAGATTGTAGGTGAGAGCCCCTCGATGAAGTCCACATCTGGTTTTTCCATCATCCCCAGAAACTGACGGGCATAAGAAGATAATGATTCCACGTATCTTCTCTGTCCTTCGGCATAGATGGTATCAAATGCCAGAGAGGATTTACCTGAACCGGAAAGGCCAGTTATGACAATCAATTTGCCCCTGGGTAGAATCAGATCGATGTCCTTGAGATTATGCTCCCGGGCACCTTTTATTTTTATAATATCTTCATGCATGTCGTAATTGGCTAAAAGTATATAAAATATACGAAAGTAAGTAAAGGGTTGGAATTACGAAATTTCTAAAAAAAAATATTGACAAAATATGTTTTTTGTTATAATATCAAATTCTATATTTTATAGATATACAGAGAAGTTTTTATGCAAATTAATAAGGTTTTTCATCAGCAATAAGTTACAGAAGGAGGAGTATCCTTTAAAAACGGAAACAGAATCAAGAACTTAACCCCAAAAATGGAGAGGATGATGAAACTTAAGTTCAAACTGAGTATTTTTTTGTTCTTTTTAATTGTTCTTTCTTTTACTGGAGTTCAAGCCGGGGGATTAACTTTTTATGAAACAGGCACAAAAGCTGCCAGCCTGGGTGGTGCTTTCAGGGGATTGGCTGATGACTGGAGCGCCTGCTTCTGGAATCCAGCCGGGATTGCCTATCTGGAACATTCTGAGCTAAATCTCAGTGCATATGTTACCAGTCCCCGACCCACCTATATCCCTGAAGTGAAATTCAACGAGTACGAAGTTGGCTTTATGAATGGTACCAAATGGTATCCGGATGACAAGAACTATCTCAGATCCAACTTCAGTGGCTTTTTTAAGTTCAACCGATTCAAAGGTTATACCCCGGGAATTGCCTTTTTTATTCCTTATGATATTCAGTATGCCTGGAAAGTCTATGAACCACCAGCGGGATATAATAACTCAGTTTCTCTTCCCGCTTACGATCACCAAACCGATCTTTTAATTCTGGATTTCCATCCCACCCTGGCTAAAGAGGTAATTTCAGATAAGCTTTCTCTGGGAGTGGGTATTTCCATTCAATATGCAGATTTCCTTTTGAAGAAGTTATATCTGGTACCTACTGATTCTCTCATCCCCCGTCCTTATGAAAATTTTCCTATGTATTCCAAATTCGAAGGAGATGGTTGGGGGGTCGGTTTTAATATCGGGCTTTTGCTCAAACTGACACCCAAAGTGAAAGTGGGAGTTACCCTGAAGAGCCCGGTGAACATTGATCTCTCCGGAACCTCAGAGCTGCAGGTCTTTTTACCTGAAAATGAAAGCTTAGCCGATGAAGTAGCTGAACAATCGACATATTCTGATTCATTATTCCGGGGAGGAAAACTGCAAGCCTCTATGAGTGATGAAATGACCTTATCTTTGCCTGCTGAATTTGGTGCCGGTATATCCTATCAGTACTCTGAAAAACTGACATTCACATTTGACGTTAGCCTGGTGAACTGGTCCAGCTTCGAAAAACTCGAGGCTAATTTTGGATGGAAGTTCCCTTTTGCAGAAAACAGCACTTACAAAATCACACTGCCCTTGAATTGGGAAAACGTAACCACACTCAGCCTGGGATGCGAATATCAACTTTCTGATAAAGTGGCCCTCAGAGGGGGATACTACTTCGAACCCTCCCCTATTCCCGATGAGTCTCTCACACCACTGTTTCCTGACGTCGGAGATAAGAATGGCATAAGCCTGGGAATTTGTCTCCATTTGGCTCCTTTTGACCTGACCTACGCATACCAGTATACTGACTTTAAGGAGAGGGAGATAACCAGCCTAACCGATATAAACCAGGATTTCCGATTTGACAATTTACCCGGACTTTATCGAATGTATTCTCACGCTTCTTATTTCTCATTAAGCTATCATTTTTAAACCAACTATAAAAAGGAGTAAAATCAGATGAGAACGGACTATAAGAAGATTCTATTAATATTCTTTAGTTTAATCCTTTTGCTTCCCTTGGGAAATTGCACTAAAAGGACCAATCCGACTAAACCAATTCCAGCTCAGGGTAAAGTATGGGTTGTCCCTCCTATTACATCAGACGCACTTAAAGGGAATCTGATAGATGACCCGATAGCAAAAGGGTTTGTGATCTACACTCCTCCAGGTTACGATGACATTGCCCAGGCCCGGAGAAAATATCCATGTCTCTTTCTGCTTCATGGTTTTGGAGGTGACCAGACTACGTTTAGGGATATCTATAATATAAAAGAGGTGGCTGATAGGTTAATAAATAATAAAGAAATTCAGCCCATGATCATTGTGATGCCGGACGGCTCAAATCAATTTGGCGGGAGTTTTTATACCAATTCAGTGGTGAAGCCCATTAATCTTCCCTATACCGGTTACTATATGGATCTCATAGTGAAGGACGTGATGACCTATATAGATAAAAACTTTCGGGTGAGATACAATAAAGAGGGACAGGAAATACTCAAGGACACTACCTACAAATGGAATCGGGCAATAAGCGGCCACTCCATGGGAGGATATGGTGCCTTCAAGATAGCCCTGGATCACGATTCCCTTTTCTCTTCTGTTAGCGCTATGAGTGCACCTTTGACCTTTGAAGGTGACGGTACCAAATTCAAAGGCATTTTGGAATGGATAGACGGGGTCTTTGCGGAAAACGGTGTAATCCCGGGAGATTCTGCAGCCTATTCTGCAATGATTCCTACAGCCGGACCCCTCTCAACCAAGATGTTTGCCATGGCCGCTGCTTTCTCCCCTCATTCCAGTTCCGCTGTCATTGACAGCTCATATAGATTTCTCAAAGATCTGGGAGAAGGATGGGGAGTGGACCTACCCATAGACTGGAACGGTGAGGTGGTTAATTGGATCTGGGCTAAATGGCTGGAAAACGATATCCAAACCAAGGTTCTGAAAAAAGGTCAAAACGCTTTTAAAGATATGGACATCTACTTTGACTGTGCCGACCACGACGGACTCCTCTTACAATACCATGCTCAGATTTTCCACCAGAGCCTTCAAACTCTGGGGATCGCTCACATCTACCAGGAATACCAGGGATATGATAATTACCCCGCAGGACATCATAACTTAATCTATGATCGTTTAACCGAAGTACTCAAATTTCATTCCAGCTGCTTCCCCGAGCCTGAAGAAGAATAAAAAAACCGTTTGATTAAACAAACCCAAACAAAAAAGCCGAGGCATTTGCCTCGGCTTTTTTTTTCAGCTGAAATTAATACATATCTCCGCCGTATCCTCCTCCTGGAGGCATGGGTGGTTGCTTTTTCTCCTCCGGTTTTTCAGTGACCAGAGCTTCGGTAGTGATCAAAAGAGAAGCAATTGAAGCTGCATTCTCCAGAGCAATACGGGTAACTTTGGTGGGATCAATCACGCCAGCCTTCATCATATCCTCGTATACCTCAGTATCAGCATTAAAGCCGAAGGCACCATTGCCTTCTTTGACCTTATTCACCACAATTGAACCCTCCACCCCGGCATTCTCAGCTATCAATCTTATGGGTTCCTCCAGAGCTTTTCTGACGATCATGGCTCCGATGGCCTCGTCTCCATCCAGTTTAAGTTTTTCAAGGGCCGGAATAGCCCTTAAGAACGCTACTCCACCACCAGGGATAATTCCCTCTTCCACAGCAGCTCTGGTGGCGTGCAGGGCATCCTCCACTCTGGCTTTTCTCTCCTTCATTTCGGTTTCTGTAGCAGCGCCCACATTTATAACAGCCACTCCGCCGGCCAGTTTGGCCAGTCGTTCCTGGAGTTTTTCCTTGTCATAGTCTGAGGTGCTTTCGTCAATCTCCCTTTTTATCTGATTCACCCTGCCTTTGATATCCTCGGTTTTTCCAGCACCTTCAACAATGGTGGTGTTCTCCTTGTCCACAGTTACTCTTTTAGCCTTGCCCAGATCGCCGATTACCGTGTTTTCCAATCTGAAACCCAGCTCCTCGGAGATAACCTTGCCACTGGTAAGGACTGCAATGTCCTCAAGCATAGCTTTTCTTCTATCTCCGAATCCTGGTGCCTTCACCGCACAAACCTTCAGGGTACCGCGCAACTTGTTGACCACCAGAGTGGCCAGGGCCTCACCCTCTACATCCTCTGAGATGATCAAAAGGGGTCTTCCGACTTGAGCAATCTTTTCCAGAAGGGGCAGAAGATCTTTCATCACAGCGATTTTCTTATCATGGATCAATATCAGAGGTTCCTCCAAAATACACTCCATACTGTCGGGATTGGTGATGAAGTATGGGGAAAGGTATCCCCGATCGAATTGCATACCTTCCACCACCTCCAGAGTGGTGTCAGTGGTTTTAGCCTCCTCCACGGTAATCACGCCATCTTTTCCCACCTTCTCCATGGCATCGGCAATCAGGTCTCCAATGGTTTTATCATTGTTTGCAGAGATGGTGCCAACCTGAGCAATCTCCATTTTGCCTGGAAGGGGTTTAGACTGCTTCTTTATCTCCTCTATCACCACCTGGGTGGCTTTCTCAATCCCTCTTTTCAGTGCCATGGGATTCGACCCGGCGGTCACATTTTTCAATCCCTCTCTGCAGATGGCTTGAGCTAAGACGGTGGCGGTAGTGGTTCCATCTCCTGCCACATCTGAGGTTTTGGATGCCACCTCTTTGACCATCTGGGCACCCATGTTCTCGAAGGGATCCTCCAGATCAATCTCCTTGGCTACAGTTACTCCGTCCTTGGTGACAGTTGGTGATCCCCATTTCTTGTCGAGAACTACATTCCGTCCCTTAGGTCCCAGAGTCACCTTAACTGCATTGGCAAGCTTGTCCACCCCCCTCTTTAACCTTTCTCTAGCACTTGCCTCATATTCTATCAGCTTTGGCATATTTTCTAACCTCCTTCATTGATAATATTGGATTACCCAACTATGGCTAAAATGTCAGACTCCCTGAGGATCAGGTATTCCACCCCTTCAACAGTTACCTCAGTACCTGAATACTTACCGTAGAGCACCTTGTCCCCTTTTTTCACCTCCATAGCGATCTTCTTACCATCATCTGTTACCCGACCCGGTCCAATCTCAATCACCTCTCCTTGTTGGGGCTTCTCCTTTGCTGTATCAGGGATGATAATCCCACCCTTTTTCTCCTCATGAGTCTCCAGGGGCTTTATTAAGACTCTATCAGCCAACGGCTTAACCTTCATCTCTTCCTCCTTTCATCTTATTTAATCTTCCTTTTATATCTGTTTTTTATTAATACTTTGTAACAGAATAAATTAATTAAATTCCTTAGCACTCTTCTTATGAGAGTGCTAATTCTAAATCAAAAAAATAAACCCAAAAACCAGCACTCTGACAAAATTCAATTTTTCAATATATAAACTATTAATAAAAAGTCAAGAAAAATTCACATAGAGTTTAAATATTTTTAAAGCTTCTTATTTTTACGAGATTTTACTCTTTTGTAAATAATATTCAAGCCTTTAAGCGTTAAACCTGGATCAATTTTTTCTATTGTTTCTGACTCAGGTGCAACCAGAGAAGCTAATCCACCGGTGGCAATCACCTTAACTTTACCAGTAATTTTTTTCTTAATACGTTTGACTATCGCATCTATTTGACCTAATGTGCCATAGAAAATCCCCGATCTTAAGCTCTCCTCTGTGCTTTTGCCAATAATATCTTTAGGCTTTTTCAGTTCGATTTTTGAAAGTTGAGCTGCTTTCTGCACCAGGTTGCTAATTGAAACTTCCAATCCCGGAGCGATGGCTCCACCCAAATACTCACCTTTTTTCGAAATTACATCAAAGGTGGTAGCAGTTCCCAGATCCACAACTATGGCCGGTCCTCCATATATCCGGTAAGCAGCCACTGCATTTGCCAGACGGTCAGCACCTACCTGAGAAGGATCATCATAAAGAACTTTAATTCCCAAAGGGAGCTGGGTATTTACAACTACTGGTTCAATCCGAAGATATTTCTGGCTCATTCCTTGGTATACAGAAGTCAAGCAGGGAACTACCGAGCAGATGATAACTCCTTTAATCTTTTTTCTTTTTCCCAACAGAAGTTGATTGATTAAAAGCCCACAATCATCCACTGTTAGTGAATTTCTGGTGCTTATTCGGAAGAAATACTTGAGTTTATCTTTATCAAAAACTCCTAAAACAGTATTGGTATTCCCGATGTCTATTGCTAAAAGCATGATAATTATATTGTAATTTTGCGATTTCTCAGTCTATTTTAACTATAGGAGTTACGAAAGTAACTCATTTATTCTTTAGCAGAATTTATTGTGTTTTCGTGCATCATTTAAAACCAATTTTGAACCTGAAGTAAAAAAATCAAATTAAAGTAACCTCACCAGCAGAAATAGCTGTCTCTTTGCCTCTGGTTATAATGACCAGTGAGCCGTTCTGGTCTATATCCTTTGCTATTCCTTTTAAAATCTTTTTTCCCAATCTGGCTTTAACCTTATTTCCCAGAAGGGAGGAAAGGATTCTAATCTCAGGCATCAACCTGGTTAATCCGTTTTTTTTGAACTCCAGATAGATTTTTTCGAATTTCTTCAAAAAGAGTTTTAAAAGTTCTAATCTGGAAATCTCTTTACCCCATTCCATTTTCAAGGAGGTAGCTTTTTTGATTAAGCTTTTAGGAAAATCCTCCTTGTTCTGGTTAACGTTAATCCCCACTCCCAATATTACAAAATCTATTTTATCCAATTCTGCGGAGAGCTCCAAAAGGATTCCGGCCATTTTTTTTCCGTTAACCATACAATCGTTGGGCCACTTAATTTTCGCTTTTAGGTCGGTGATCTCATTTACGGTTAAGGCTAAAGCTAACCCGGCACAGATGGAAATCCCCGGAGCTTTCGAGGGAGGCATCTCAGGTCTCAGAACCAGACTCATCCACAATCCCACATCCGGAGGTGAAAACCAGTCTCTTCCCAACCTGCCCCGGCCTCTGGTCTGGTGTTCGGAGACTATAAGTGTCCCTTCAGGGACTTGATTTTGTGCCAGCCTGAAAGCAAGTTCATTAGTAGATTTAAGGACTTTATAGGAGTGAATCTCCTTTCCCAATATACTGGTTCCCAGATTTTCCTTTATCTCGTGGGGTAAAAGAAGGTCAGGCAGGTTTTTCAGGCGATAGCCCATCCTTTTTTTATCCTCGATATCATATCCCCAAAGCCTTAACTCATCCACAACCTGGTGAATCGCATAAGGAGAAAGGTCAAAATATGTGGAAAGTTCCCTGGTAGAATAAAATCTTCCCCTGTCTTTTTTTAAGATTTTTAGGAGCTCCTGGGCTGCCTGGGGTAACGTCTTTCTCATTTCAAAGCCACAACCTTCAAGCTGAAATCTAAGGCTTTAGCTGAGTGAGTCAATGCCCCCACTGAAATGAAATCTATCCCTGTTTTAGCGATTTGTCTTACATTGCTAAAGTCAATGTTTCCGGAAACCTCTATTTTTATCTTCTTATCAATTGATCTTATAATCTTTACTGCTTTTTTAATCTGGGGTAAGGACATATTATCCAGCATAATCATATCCACACCCATCTGAGCAGCTTTTTCAACCTCTTTTAAGGTTCTGGTTTCCACCTCTATTTCAGACTTTCTATTTACCAACATCTTTTCGGAAATGGACTTAGCTCTTTTGATGGCTTCTGCGACACCACCTGCAGCCTTTATGTGATTTTCTTTTATCAGAATCATATCATAAAGCCCCATACGGTGATTCTGGCCCCCACCCAATCTCACTGCATATTTCTGAAGAGCTCTTAAGCCCGGAATGGTCTTTCTGGTATCAAGAATCCTAACAGACGTTCCCTTAACTTTATTCACAAAAGTCGAGGTAAAAGTAGCCACACCCGAAAGCTGCTGCAGAAAATTAAGAGCAGTCCTTTCAGCCTTCAAGATGCTTCTGATATTCCCGTCAATTGTAGCAATTTTATCCTGAGGTTTTATCCTATCCCCATCTCTTTTAAAGGGAATGAATTTTAAGTTATGATCAGCTTTATTGAAAATCCTCCGGGCAATTTTTATACCCGCTAAAATCCCCTTCTCCTTTGCCTGGATCATGGCAGTTCCTTTTAGATTACGACCCACCACACACTGGGAGGTAATATCACCTGAACCTGTATCTTCACCTAAAGCTCGATCGATCAACTTTTCAATCTCTTTTCCGTTCATTATCAGTATTAAATTAATAGAAATCCTTCATCCGGTCAACATAAAAAGCTTGACACGGTAAATGTTTGATTTTATTATTCCTAAAGGTGTGAATAGAAATTGAAAGGGGTTTGCTTATGTTACCCCCCGATAAACATGAAACCCATAATCAGCAGGAATCCTGTCGCCTGGACTGCTGGTTAGAGCGTCTCTCTGATGCCGAAAGCACAAGACTTATTCTGCCAAATAAGGCTGAGATATTAAAATGCATGAAGTGCAGTTTCTTCAATGAGGTCATCAACAGAGCCAAAGGCAGGAGATTCGCTGACCAGAAGACAGATTCCATTATGAAATTACTACTGGATCAGGCGATATCATATACCTCAGAGCTTGAAAAAAAAAGCCATGATCTAAGAAAAAGGGTAGAGGTTCTCACCATATTAAACAAGGTATCAGATGCTTTGCTTAAATCCAATGATTTAGAGAAATCTTTAAAGGTCATTTTGACCGGCGCGACTGCTGGGGAGGCTTTTGGTTTTAATCGAGCCTTTGTCTTTTTAGTTAATGAGAAAAAAAACATCCTGAAAGGTAGGTTGGCATTAGGCCCGGAAAATGAAGGGGAGGCATCGAAAATCTGGTCATATCTTAAAGATAGGGGCATAACCTTCGATCAAATGATCCAGGAAATTCTTTATGGAGATGAAAAGCCATCTAACAATCTGACTCGAAAAATCGAGAGTATCTCTATTCCCTTAAATCCCGATTCATCCGTTTTGGCTCAATCGATTATTGAAAAGAAGTCCTTTAATCTCAAGAGCCTGGGCGGTCAAAATACCCTGTATCTGGTAAAAGACATTCAACTGGGAAATATACTTGATCCTTCGGGATTTGCAGTTGTACCTATATTTTTGGAAATCAAAACAATAGGTGTATTGGTAGCAGATAATCTGATTACCCACCAGCCCATTCTGGAGGAAGACGTATCCGCTTTGGAGACACTGGCCAATCAAGCCGCCTCTCATATCGAGAACATAGCGTTGCAAAGAGAACTGAGCTTAAATCTTCAGGAACTTGAACGGGTGAACAAGCTCTTGAGAGACAATCAGGAATACCTTCTAAAACACGATAGATTTGCTGATATTGGGAAACTGGCCACCACCGCGGCCCACGAAATCAAAACCCCTCTTATCGCCATCGGAGGTTATGCCCGTCGAGCACTAAAATATTCTTCTCAGGCCAACCAGAAAGATCTGGAAGTAATAGTAAAAGAGGTGGAAAGGCTGGAAAACATTACCTCCCAGATTCTGGATTATTCCAGAAAGCCAAAGCTTATTCTAAAGGAGCATAACATAAATGAATTGATAAGGGAGGCTCTTTTGGTTTTAAAAGATAAAATAAGACACCAGAATATTCAGGTTAAAACTAATTTATGTCAGGATTTGGAAAAAACAAAAGTGGATGCTCAAAGGTTAAAGCAAGTCCTTTTCAACCTCATAGAGAATGGGGTGGAGGCGATGTCTGACGGGGGCGTGTTAAAAATTGAAACCAAAAAGCAAGAAAAATACGTAATCTTAGAGATAGAGGACACTGGATCTGGAATACCCGAGGATATAAAAAAGGATATTTTTGTGCCATTTTTTTCCACTAAACCGAACGGCTCAGGGATGGGTCTGGCAGTTTCCAAAAAAATAATCCAGGATCACAATGGCCACATTACAGTAGAAAGCAACCTGGGAAAGGGCACAAAATTTAACATATATTTGCCCTCTGACAACTAAAAAAAGAGAGAGCTATGTATCAGGTTTTAGTGGTAGAGGATGATCCCAATTTACTTCAGCTCTATAAAGCTGAGTTAGAGGATGAGGGTTACAAAATCTTGGTAGCTGATGACGGGGAGAAAGCTATTAATATAACTAAATCGGAAAATCCGGATCTTGTGATACTGGACCTCAAGATAGCTAAAATTGAGGGGCTGGAGGTTTTAAGAAAGCTAAAGGAGCATCGAAGATCATTGCCCGTAATACTGAATTCCGCTTACTCCACCTTCAAATCCAATTTCATCTCCTGGATGGCGGACGCCTACATTGTCAAATCCTCCAGATTAGATGAGTTAAAACAAAAGATCAAAGAGCTACTCCCTTAAACTCATCTTAATCTGCATATTCCCAAACCCACCCCTGACAAACTGCGAAGTCAATTCAGTTATTTTTAAGCCAGACAGTCACTTGCTCCCAGGACAGGAACCGGATATAATTGGAGTGCGAACCTTCAGGTTCGCTGTTTTATTTATCTAAGTGAAGCTGAAACTTCACACTCCAATGAGTGGGTCCAGAACCTAACTTTAGTTAGGTTCTGGCATCCCTAACCACTAATAATCAATCCCATAAAACTAATCGGGCTGACGCAGAGGTTGGCTTCTGCATTCACAATTCCTCAAAAAATGTAGGGGCAATGCTCTGTCATCGCCCTCAATGATTCCAACCATAGGCTCACCTTACCCTCAAGGTTGATTTCACAATGTAGCGGAAAGATTCAGCTTTCCATTCTTTTTTCACCAATCCCTCTCGCCAATGGAGCTCGTAGCCGGAGGCTCTCCCGCTTCTGCCGGGATCTGCCTATGGCATGACCAACCCCGGCAAAAACTTGGCTGGGCAAGGGTGCCCAGCCTACGGACTTTCCATTCTTTTTCCCCCCAATCCCTTCTGCCAGTGGAGGTCTAAAGACCTCCTCTACATTTTCCCGTCTTTTTTTTCAGCAACACAGGTTGCCTGCTCGTTCCGGGGAACAACCTGTAATACCAAATGTAAAAAACCAGAATCTACTTATGCCAGGTTCTGGTATGAAAACGGTGGCGGAAATCCAATTCCGCCACCAACTTAGCAAATGTTACCAAAACAAGCCCTATGAATTGGGCAACAACAAAAGATATTACATATTTTCGATTAAATGTGGTGGACAGGTCCCCTGACCTGTCCACAAGAGTTGCTTGCCAGGTCGGGGGACCTGGCAAGCACGAAAAAAATACACCCAATAAATTGGGCAACTACAAGAGATATTACATATTTTCTATAATGGCAGATCCGTATTCAGAAGTTTTGAGCTTGGTTGCTCCCTCCATCAGCCTATGCAGATCGTAGGTTACCCTTTTCTGTAGAATGGTTTTCTCAATGGCATCGATGATCAAATCCGCTGCCTCCTGCCAGCCCAGATACTCCAGCATCATTACACCGGAAAGAATCAAGGAGCTTGGATTTACCATGTCCTTGTTAGCATATTTGGGGGCTGTTCCGTGAGTGGCTTCAAATAGTGCAATATAATCGCCGATATTGGCTCCGGGAGCCATTCCCAGTCCGCCTACCTGGGCAGCGCAGGCATCTGAGAGGTAATCGCCATTCAGATTGGGAGTGGCAAGGACATCATACTCATCAGTTCTGGTTAGAATCTGCTGAAGCATGGAATCCGCTATCCTATCCTTGATTACAATCTTGTCATCAGGAACCTTGCCATCATATTTGTCCCAGAGTTCAGCTTCGGAAATGGTATGATCGGAAAATTCCTCCCTGGCCAGCTCATATCCCCAGTCTCTGAAAGCACCCTCGGTGTATTTCATTATGTTGCCCTTGTGAACTAAGGTAACAGATGGCCGCTTTCGCTCAATAGCATATTTTATAGCCTTTCTCACCAGTTGCTTAGTTGCACCTATGCTTATGGGTTTTATGCCTATGCCTGAGTCACTCTTTATTTTCAACCGAAAGGTTTTATTAAGATAGAGTATAAGCTCGGTGGCTTCTTTGCTGCCCTGGGGCCATTCGATTCCGGCATAAACGTCCTCGGTGTTCTCCCTGTAGATCACCACGTCCATCTTTTCGGGATGCTTTACCGGAGACGGAACTCCCTGGAAATACCTTACCGGCCGAACACAGGCATAGAGATTAAGAACCTGACGTAAGGTCACGTTCAAAGATCTAAATCCACCTCCCACCGGTGTGGTCAAAGGACCCTTGATGGCCACGATGAAATGTTCGATGGCTTTGAAGGTATCCTGGGGTAAGACCTGGCCATATTTGGCCTGGGCGGAGTCCCCGGCATAAATATCAAACCATACAATCTTCTTTTTGCCACCATAAGCTTTTCCCACAGCTGCATCCCAGACCCGGCGGGAAGCCCTCATTATATCCGGCCCGATGCCATCACCCTCTATATTGGGAATTATGGGAAAATCAGGAATGCTCAGTTTATCTCCCTTGATTTCGATTTTCTCTCCCTTTTTTGGTACCTCAAGTTTGTCAAACTTGATCATCTTTCCCTCCAATAAATTTTTAAAGTGAACTAATTATTCTAACTTAAAATCTCCATGCTTTTCAATATGCGAAAGCAGGCCACCATCTTTTAGAATTTTAATCATCACCTGGGGCAAAGGTGTGAAGTTAAGTGTGATGCCCTGAGTAAGATCGTTAATTGTTCCCTTTTCCAGATCCACTTCCAATTCATCCCCCTGGCTGATCTTATCTGTATCGCAGATCAAAACCGGAAGCCCTACGTTAATAGAATTCCGGAAGAAAATTCGGGCAAAAGATTTAGCCAGGACAGCTGATACTCCGGCCAGCTTTATAATGGTAGGAGCATGCTCCCTGGAGGAGCCCAGTCCGAAGTTTTTGCCTCCTACTACAAAATCACCTGGCTTGACCTTCTTTGAAAATTCAGGATCAGCATCCTCCAGAACATGCTTAGCCAGTTCAGGTAAATTCGACCTGAGATGAAAAAGCCTGCCCGGTGCTATCAGATCGGTGGAGATGTCATCTCCAAATTTCCAGACTTTACCTTTCAATATCATCGAACACCTCTTTTCTCAATCCTGTTTAAAGATATTCTATTTCCTTTTGGATTTTTTCTTTTTTATTTTAACTACTGCTTTCTTGCTTTTAGCTTTTTTCTTGACGAGAAACTCTCTGGGATCGGCAATCTTACCAGCTACCGCAGTGGCAGCAGCTGTGGCAGGTGAAGCCAGATAGATAAAACCTTCCGGGTTACCCATCCTGCCTTTGAAATTCCTGTTCATGGTGGATAAACATCTCTCGCCATTGCCCAGGATGCCCTCGTGTACCCCCACGCAGGGTCCACAGCCAGGAGCCAAAACAGCTGCCCCGAACTCAACTAAAGCCTTAATGTAACCCTTTCCCATAGCCTCAAGGAAAACCGATTTGGATGCCGGGACGATTATCAGCCTGGTTCTGGGATGTTTCTTTCTCCCCTGGATAATTTTGCAGGCAATGGTGAAATCCTCCAGCCGACCATTGGTGCAGGTGCCGATAAAGACCTGATCTATGGGAATCTCCTCCTTAATTTCATCAATAGACCTGGTATTATCGACAGTATGAGGAAACGAAACAATTGGCGAAAGAGTGGAGGCATCTATCTTGATTTCCCTTTCGTATATAGCATCATCATCCGGAGCTATCTTTCTGTAGTTTTTTGCTCTTTTGTATTGCAATAGAAATTCCCTGGTGGTTTTATCTGAGGCGATCAGACCAGTCTTTGCTCCAGCCTCAACCGCCATATTGGACAGAGTCAATCTTCCGCTCATGGACATCTCTTTGATGGTGTCCCCTGTGAATTCCAGTGCTTTATAAGTAGCGCCATCAGCACCGATCAATCCAATCAAATAAAGAATCAAATCTTTGGGGTAGACTCCTGCGGGGAATTTTCCGGTGACCTCGATCTTAAAGGTCTCAGGCACTCTGAGCCAGGTTTTACCCAGAGCCATACCAATGGCTACGTCAGTTGATCCCATACCAGTGGAAAAGGCTCCCAGGGCACCTCCAGTGCAGGTGTGGGAATCTGCACCAATTAATATGTCTCCCGGATTGAGATAGAATTCGGCTATGATCTGGTGACAGATCCCTTCAGCCACATCCGAAAGACAAGCGCCTGTTTTACGGGTGAAATCCCGGATCAACATATGATCCGTAGCTAATTCTTTCCGGGGCGAAGGAGCAGCATGATCGATGAATAACACCGATTTACTTGGATTTTTTACCTTTTCCAGCCCAATTTTCTGCAACTGGCGAATAGCCAGAGGACCGGTTCCGTCCTGGGTCAGGGCAACGTCAACATCCACTATGGCGATCTCTCCGGCTTTAACCTCTTTTCCCGCATGCTCTGATATTATTTTCTCAGCTAAGGTCTTTCCCATAATCACCTCTTGGAGAATAAGTTTAAGTTTGACAATAACTTACAAAAGAACATGACGTAAATGTGATTCTTTTCACAATCTTTAAATTTACTAAAAAAACGCCAATTGTCAACTATTCTTTTTCAAATTTCTGGTCTCTATTGGATAAATCATAATAAAAATGAATTGACTTTGCAAAAAAATTATGTATTATTATGTAGGTAAGCTCAGTTTTGATAAGTTACTATTTCAGGTTGAGAAATCCGAGGAAAAGAGGTTTTTATGCCCGATATTGAGATTACCTGCAATACAAATGTGTGTTTGATCACAATAAACTCCGCTCCAGATCGACCCGGAATAGGAGCCCAGGTTTTTGGTGATCTCTGGTCCAGCGGAATTAACGTCATGATGATATCCTCCACACCGGTGTCTAAAGGGAAAGCCAATATAACCCTAACCGTGGCACATAATGATTTAAATCATGCTATATTTTGCTTGAAGAAAGTGCAGCAACACGTCGGAGCAGAGAGCCTGGAGGTCGATTCGGATGCTGCGCTTTTATGTATCTCCGGTCCTCACCTGGCCCAAACGCCGGGAATTGCCAGCGAGATTTTCAAAATTCTATCGGAAAAGGAAATCAACGTGGAAGCAGTTTCAACATTTCCCACCTTAATCAGCTGTATCATTCAAAAAGCCTTTGCCTCCCAGGCTACCGAGGCTTTAAAGCATAAGTTTTGTTCCTGAATAAGAGACTTTTACCGGAGTTTTTTTAAATTAAAAAAACCGACCCGCTTCAAACGGGGCGGTTTTTTATATCAATTCTAATTAGGTATCTTCGTCTTTATCTTTTGTCCATAGGCACGTATTTCTGTTCCATGGGACCTACATAAACTGCTCGGGGTCTGAAGATCCTGTTCTGGGGCAGATACTCCAGGACCCGGGCCACCCATCCGGACACCCTGCTCACCGCAAAGATAGGGGTGAACATGGGAATCTCAATTCCCATGGCATAATAGATGGTTCCGGAATAGAAATCCACGTTGGGGAAAATCCCCTTTTCGCCATAGGCTTTGATAACCTCCTCCTCAACCTTCTTGGCAATTTTGTAGAGATGCCCCATCTTTTTCATTTCGGTTACCTTCTGGGAGTATTGTCCCAAGACCTTAGCTCTCGGATCATAGGCTTTATAAACCCTGTGACCAAATCCCATGATCTTTTTCTTGTTGTCGATGCAATCTTTTACGTATTTGACCGCACCGGCTTCATCCTTTATCTGCATCATATCAGCCAAAGCTCTCTCATTGGCACCGCCGTGAAGCGGACCCTTCAGGCTGCAGATTCCGGCACAAATTGAGGAGTACATATCACTCAAGGAGGAATTGGTAACCATGGTGGTGAAGGTGGAGGCATTCATTCCGTGATCCGCATGCAAAATCAAGGAGACATCCATAACCTTAGTGGTAAAATCATCCGGTTTCTCACCAGTCATCATATACAAAAAATTAGCAGAGTGATCCAGGCTGGGATCAGGTTTAAGCGGCTCTTTACCGTTTCTTATTCGAGCAACCGCACCAGCTATGGTGGACATCTGAGCGATCAGCTTGATCCCGATTTCCGTTTCGATTTCCACGCTGGTATCATCCGCTTTAAGATCAAAACAGCCCAGAACAGATACCCCGGTTCTCATAGCAGCCATGGGGTGAACGTCCTTGGGAATCCTTTTCAGGGTATCGATCACCTCGGCTGGAATCTCTCTGTATCCTAAAAGCTTCTTGTTGAAATCATCCAGTTCCTTTTTGGTGGGGAGCTTGCCGAACATTAAAAGATAGGAAGTCTCCTCAAAGTTGGAATGTTCAGCCAGATCGAATATATTATAGCCCCGGTAAACCAGCCATCCTTTTTCCCCGTCCACATAGCCAATCTTGGTCTCCCCGGTTATGGCGCCCTCCAATCCTCTTCCCAGCTGAATAGTGGTGGGCCACTCGATTTTACCCACATACTTTGGACCAGCCATTTTGTTTACCTCCTATTTGTAAAACATTTAAACTAACTCTTCTTGTGAAAAATTTCACTATATTACTCCTAATATAAAGAATATCAATAAAGATGTCAAGCATTTTTACCTACTCAAATCTGAAATATTCAGTTCGTGTGGGAATTGTCGTCAAGACCCGTTCCGGGGATTTCCCTCACGGAAGCTTTGGTGGGGGAATTCCAATTCCCTTACCAACCAGAGAGATTCACATTCCAGTCACGCAGTCAAAAAATCCTTGTTAAAGAAGAAATCTATTTCAAATTTAGCGGATTCTTCAGAATCTGAAGCATGGACTGAGTTTCTGGTGATATCCAGACCAAAAGTGTATCTTATAGTCCCTTCATTTGATTTTTTGGGATCTGTGCTACCCACCAGCTTTCGCAGATCCTGCACTGCATTTTCTTTTTTTAAAAGCACCGCAACCACAGAGCCGGTGCTGACAAACTTTATTAAATCATTGAAAAAAGATTTATCCTTATGCACCTGATAAAACCTTTTTGCGTCTTCAGCTTTTAGATGAACCATTTTCAAATCCAATATCTGAAATCTTTTCCTTTCAACCTGGAAAAGAATCTCACCGATCAGGTTTCTCTCAATAGCATCCGGTTTGATTAAAAGAAGGGTAAGCTCTTTGTTCATCTGGTTTTTTTTGCGTTTTGTATTTTTCGCCTTTTTTTTACCAGCTCAAAACCCAATTCCAAAGCTTTCAGATTTGATTCTAAGGTTCCCTTAGGAGCTCTATCCTTGACCGCTTGTATCAAAGAGTCTTTAGAGACGAGTTTGGTCAAAGCGGCCAGGGTTCCCAAAGCGATGATATTGGCGAAAATGGAGGTGCCCAGCTCCTCCTTAGCTGCCCGGGTGAAGGGGTATGCTTTGAATTCCCTTGCTGGCGGCTGATTAACCAGATCAATATCAATAACCAGTATTCCTTCCTCTTTTAATTTCAGGTAATATGCGTCGCACGCTTCCTGGGTTAAAGCCAGGAGAAGATCCAGCTTTATAGTCTTGGGATAATATATCATTCCCGAGCTTACTACGATATCAGAACGGCTGGCGCCTCCTCGAGCTTCAGGCCCGTAACTCTGGGTCTGGGTCACATTTTTACCATCATAAATTCCTATAGCTTGAGCCAGGATGGTTCCGGCAAAAAGCAGACCCTGTCCTCCTGAGCCGCTCAAACTGATCTCATATCTTTCCTCATGGTCTGATAATATTTTTCTTACCCGATGCATCTTTTAGATTGGCATATAGTGTTTTGAGTCTGTTTCCTTATTACTGACTGATTCTTTTTGGATTTCTGCCCGGGTTTAACTTTCCTTTCCCTGGGAACGTTTGATCACTTTATCGTATTCCTCAACATATTCCGGGAATTCGATATCCCACAGAATTCCGGTTAAGAACTTATCCTTAAGTTTATCCGGGGGCATTCTCCTTGCAGCTTCTACGGAGACAGCGTGCTCCTTTTGCCACTGCATCATTTGAACTGCATCGCCTTCCCGGTTTAATCTCCCGTATATGGTAGGGCACTGGGAGATCACCTCCACCATAGAGAATCCCTTTTTAAGTATAGCATTTTTGACCAGCTTCTGCAGCTGGGTTACATGATACGTCGTCCCCCGAGCCACGAAAACCGCACCGGCACTTTTAGCTAAATTACAGGGATCAAAACCCCGCTCCACGTTTCCGTAAGGGGCAGTGGTTGCTTTTTTCTCATAGGGAGTGGAGGGCGAAAGCTGGCCCCCGGTCATACCATAGGTGTTGTTGTTGATCAAAACCGTGGTGATGTCTATATTCCGACGGCAGGCATGTATGAAATGATTTCCTCCTATTGCCAGACCATCACCGTCTCCGGTAATGACTATCACCTTAAGTTCTGGCTTGGCGAACTTGATCCCCGTGGCAAAAGCCAGCGGCCTGCCGTGGGTGGTGTGCAGGGTATTGAAATCAGCATAGACCGGCATTCGACTGGAACAGCCGATTCCAGAGACCATACACACCTCATCCTTTGGCATCTGGAGCTCGTCCACCGCCCGGATAACGGAACCAAAGGCTATCCCTATTCCACATCCCGGACACCAGACACTGGGGAATTTCTTTTTTGTCCTTAAATATTCATAGGTTAAGTTTGTGATTACCTGTTCCACCTTATTTCACCTCCCTGATTTTTCTGAAGATCTCGTCGGGAGTCAAAAGCTCACCGTCATAACGGTGCAAGCCTCGAATCCGGGCAGATCCACAACTGGCTCTCATTACCTCACCTATAAGCTGTCCCTGGTTAAGCTCACAGACCAAAATCAGATCGACTCGCTCCGATAGATGTTCCATGTATACATCGGGGAAGGGCCAGATGGTCAGAGGTTGAATCAGTCCGATTTTTATCCTTCTCTGCCGGGCCATTCTCACCGCTTCCTGCGCTACCCGAGCTGCAGATCCGTAGGCAAAAACCGCTGAGGTGGCATCTTCCATAAACTCTTCCTTGACCTGAATTATGTCGTTTATGTTATGTTCGATCTTATTTTTTAACTTATCCAGTTTGTTTTTTATCTCATCCGGTCTGGAGGTGGGAAATCCCAGGGGATCGTGAGTGAGTCCGGTTACATTATAACGATACCCCTCGCCAAAGCTGGCCATGGGGGAAACAAAATGGGGATTGATTTCAAAATGCTGGTACCACTCTGGCGGCACCGTGGGTTTCCAGCGTTTGACCACTTTAACCTCATCCGGCTCAGGCAGTTCCACAATCTCCCGCATATGACCGATAACCTCATCTAAAAGTAAAATCACCGGGGTTCGATATTTTTCCGAAAGATTAAATGCCCTCACCGTCAGGTCAAAGGTTTCCCTCACCGATGATGGAGCCAAAGCTATGGCGTGGTAGTCCCCATGGGTTCCCCACCTGGCTTGCATGGTATCCGACTGGGATACTTTGGTGGGCAGTCCGGTGGAGGGACCACCCCTCTGCACATTCACCACCACGCAGGGAACCTCAGCCATATAAGCATAACCGATATTTTCCTGCATCAATGAAAATCCAGGTCCGGAGGTGGCGGTCATGGCTTTAGCCCCTGCCAGGGATGCTCCGATCACCGTAGCGATGCTGGCGATCTCATCCTCCATCTGGATGAATTTACCACCCTGTTTGGGAAGCTCCCGGGCTAAATACTCCGCTATCTCAGTGGATGGGGTTATGGGATATCCGCCAAAGAATTCCACCCTGGCAGCTAAAGCTCCCAGGGCGCAGGCAGTATTACCCTGCAAAAGCCTCAGTTTTCCTGTATCTCTTTTATGTTCCATTCTGAGATTTCTTTCCTTTCCTGCGAACCGTTATGGCAAAATCTGGACACCTCAGCTCACACATCAGGCATTGGGTGCACTTCTCAGGATAGGTTAAAACCGGAAGACCATCCTTATCCGAGGTCAGAGCCTGAGTGGGGCAGAAAGCCACGCATATCCCACAGCGTTTGCACCAGGCTTCGAAAACGTGAACCTTCTCCGCTTCTTTCTCCTTTGTCTTAGTGCTTTCCTCAGCCAAAATTACTAAACCTCACAACAAATTTATATTGACTTCGCAGAATATATACATAGACTAAAATAAAATCAAGTAATTATCTTTTTACGTATATGAATTGATTAAAATTAGTCAGCATAATAGATTATTTGAAGATATTCACCCATTCACTTATGAACCATTTCTTGAAAAGCATGCAAATCTAATTCAATCGCTATTAGTAAATATCTGAGAGGAGAACCTCTAAATTAAAGTTTCAAAATGACTGAAAATAAGAAGACAAAACTGATATTGGTGGGAAGGGATTTAGTCGGCCTGATAGGTCTGGATGAAATCTTTGAAAACTTTTACCAGATGAGAAAAAAACCAGATACTTTTCTAAAACAAGAGCTATTAAATGAAACAAAAAAACACAACTATATTCCTAAAGTAGCGGAAAAAAAGTATGAACAAGCCCTGTTAAGGGAATATAAATCATTTTGTGAAAGCATAGAAAAAGGTGAAAAAGTAAAGGAGAAAGAAAAAGAGGAGACCTATCAGGGGGTTCCCCGGGAGAGCATTCCCTGGTTTCCCACTGTTTATGAGGAAAAATGCAATGGTTGCAAGGAGTGTTACGATATGTGCCCCACCCGGGTCTATATCTGGGTTGAAGAGAGTAACACACCCAAAGTGGTTTATCCTTTAAGATGCGTGGTGGGCTGCTCCGGCTGTGCGGCGATCTGTAAACTTAAAGCCATCTCCTTCCCCCCTAAAAGCATCATCGATAACATTCTGAGACGGCGACAGGTATAAAATATATTTAGATTTAAGAGATCTATAACATTCGAATTGAGCCGCCGAGCGGTGCTAGCTCAGAGCGCATCACTTACCCGAACGATTGCCAGCGAGCCGCGCGCATACCCAACGAGCGATAGCGAGGTCGGCTCGAATAACGGGTTAGCCAGCCAATCGCCAAAACGAAACCCATGGATATCATCAAGGGCTTTTACCGTTTCAAATAAACATCCGTAAAGCGCGCTTCACTCAACCGGATCGATTGTTCAAATTCGAATCTTGTCTCCATCACAATGCGAATCAGCGGTCCAGTATAAATGTACCCTGTGTAATCAAAGGTCTCATTGCTCGACAGGTGTTGATATTCCATCTTGTAGGCACTCATCACCGGGTCGTATTCTATAAAGCGTCGCAAAATCTGGCTATCCAAACCCTGTTCAATTACTTCTTTTGGCTCACTCATGTGCGCTACTCTCAATAATCCATCAAAATACTCGATGACAAAGCGACCTCCAGATTTCAATGTATGAAATACTCGATCTCGAAACTGGGGAAAGCTCTGGTGGGGAAAATCAAGAATCGCATTTCCAAAACACACTACCAGGTCATATACGTCGTTTCCAAGTGGATGAGTTAGAACATCGGCTTGTATGAAATTGACTTGAGATCCTCTTTTGATGGCTTCTTGACGCGCCATGGTAATCAAGGATGGAGCGAGATCAATCCCAGTGACTTGCTGCGCTCCCTGCTCTTCTAAAAAGAACGTAATTGGACCAGCACCACAACACAGATCCAATACGTTATCCCCTGGTTTCAAAAGCGATCTAAGAAGAGGGCTGATTTGTTCGATAAATTCCTTTCGACTGTCGTATGTGAATTGATTCGCGAACCAGTCAAATGGCGCAATTGGTTGATCCTGTGTCATTCTTGCCTCCTAAAATCCACTTGAAACACATAAGATTGGCTGACTAACTATGGTTTATATAGTTTCTTCATAATACCTGTTGGTCGCGAAACTGCGGTATAACACACCGTAATGCAATGAGGTTTAAGCTATTATCTTTTAATAAGATAACCCAGTCAACTTGATCTCCAGGGGGTATTTCTTGTTCTGTCAGGTCTTGCCCGCTTTGGCGGGTGTGACCTGACAGCTTCGTTAGCTTGTAGCCGGGGTGCCCCACAGCGCAGCTGTGGACCATCTGCCACTTTTTTTGATTATCTTTGAATCACCTGCAATAATCATTCTCCCAGCCCAGACACCCTAATTTATATTGCTCCTAACCTGATCTCTGGTAAAACCTAATCGATTTATATTATAATTGTAAGTATTTATGCAAGTTTGTCAAGCACTTTTTAAAAGACTTCCTTTTTTATTGCAACGGGGTGCTCCACAGCTCGGCTGTGGGAAAGTTACAGGTCAGGTGCGCAGGGCACCTGACCTACGAACTAATCTATCTATTTTCAGGTAATTACGATCAATTTCGTGATACGTAAGCATCTTATATACTTTCCGCATAAGATACTAATCCCCTGGAACCTCAATGGACTTAAAGAGAACTTTGAGAACACAAAGCGGGTTTGGGAAGAACATAGGTACCCGTTGACAATATGCATTGTATTGCTCTCCAAACTTCTCCACCAGCTCCTTCTCTTCTATCAGAAATAAGAATCCAATAACCCATACCCATTGACTGATAGTAATGATCAAAAACGACCACAGATGCCCTATGAATAAGCCAAGACAAGTCATGAAAACGCCCACGAATACGTGGTGTGGATGTCTCATACACCGATAGATATCCGTAGTGACCATGCGGGTTGTATATCCCCATTCTTCAGGTTCTCCCAAAAGACTGAGCAACTTCCCTGTTCTCCTTAACGGGAAGTGAGCTAATACCATGCCAACGAGACCCAAAAGACGCACAAGAATGGGGAAAGATTTAGTCCTTAGGATCAGGTCCATGACTATTCCCCCGCTAATGGATGCAACTACCAGCAGAAGCCAATAAATGAGACGGATACGGCATTTGGGCATCTTCTTACTCTTTTGTTCATCAACAGGTGGCCTAATATGGTTATGTGGTTTAAACAAAATACGCAACCTTCACCAGTTTTTGGGCTAGTTCAGTGATTTCCTTGCAGGAAGACCCGGGGTGCCCCACAGCTCTGCTGTGAGCCACCCGTGTCTATCTTTGTTTGATTTTTTCCTCTATATCATTTAAATTTATTGTAAACGTTATTATCCTTTCGGAATCAGGCTCTGGTTTCGATTTCTCAAATTCAATGGCTTTCTGATAGTAGTGTTTGGCAGATTCGTAATCATTCAAACGTTCGTAAACTCTGCCTAAATACAACTGAGTCCATGATGATTTTGGGTAATCCAAAAAATACTGTTTTGCAATCTCTAAGGCTTCAGTTGATTTGTTATCTCGATTTAAAGTATTTATGAGACTCATATATGCCCACTCAGTAATCTGGATATCATATCCATATTTCTTTGAGAGATTTTTATAAAAAGATTTAACAGCATGAAATCCTTCGTTAATTATTTCATTAGGCATACGCCAATCTGAATAAATAGATATGAGTCCTTCATAAATAGCTTTGTACGGTACAAATGAGTGTCCTTCATCAGGGATTTCTACAAATTTAAATGGAAAGCTCGAATCAAGTTTTTCTTTCATAATTGGAACAAACCCATCTCTGACGGAACGGCCCATATCTCCGCCTTCAAGAGTTCCCAAAGTTAAGGTGAGTTTTCTTTCCAATACTTTACTATTGGTAAGAATTGAATCCGTCCCTGAGACATACATATCATTGTCCCACCAAAGGCTGGGACTTATCGCCAAATAAGCAGAAAAAAGATTAGGATTTTCAAAAAATGTATGTATAGCAAATAGTCCGCCAAATGACCAACCAGCAAGGATTCTATAAGGCTGTGTATTATAATTTGATTCAATATGTGGAATTAACTCAGACGATAGGAATTCTGTGAACTTGTCAGCTTTTCCACTCGTTGGATACCGTAAATTTCCTGACTGTTCGGGCACATGAGTAGGTGTGTAATCTCTGTTTCTATCGACATTTACAATGCCAACAATAATCATTTGTGGGATTGGATTATTATAGATGTATCCACATTCAGATAAAAAATTTACTGCACCAATCGCCTGTTGAAATAAGAACTCCCCATCTAAAATATATAAAACTGGATATTTCATCTTGGCATTGCCATAGTCTTTTGGAAGACTTATTAAAATTGTGCGATCTTCATTTAAAATATCTGAATGGATTACAATCTTATCACCGATGATAATCTGTTCAGATTTTGATTGAGAGTTGCTTATATCCGGATTTAGAAATAAAATAGAAATGAGAAAAATGCAAAGAATTAAGGTCAAGGTGTCATGTTTTCGTTTCATTGCGTCTCCTTATTACTTGATTACTTGCTGGTTTTTTCCACAAATTGAACTTTTGAGCAGCATAACTGTGGTTATATGGTTTCCTTGTAAACCCGTTTTCGGATTTTTCTTCCAGATAATACTTCAATGAGACATCCCCGTAATCTATCCATTTTCAAGTCATATTTTAATGTAAGCATTTATTCAAGCTTGTCAAGCGCTTCCAAGAAACTCTCCCATTTTATTGCAGCCCTTAGGTCAGGATGATGGGTGCCCCACAGCTCTGCTGTGGGTTACACTGCCTTAACAAACAATCCCACAGCGCAGCTGTGAGCCACCCGTCTATATGCTTCTGACTTCCTTTTGGTGTCAGGTGCGCAGGGCACCTGACCTACGAACTGAAAACTCACTCCCCTAACCCCCTCTCTTTCTAAGAGAGGGGTAACAAAAGGGGGTGAGTTTTTGTTCTGTCAGGTCTTGCCCAGTGGGTGTGACATAACAGCGTCGTTAAAACTGAGAAAGACTCAAAATTATTGGGTGGGTATTTGGGTGATTCCTAAAAAGATTTTATTATAAAAAAAGGAGGAAAAAGACAAAATCAATTAACTAACCAGCCACATATCTAAGATGAGACTTTAAGAGAATTATTTCTTCTTCTCTTTGAGCCGTCTGACTGAGTTGGACTGGCACTTGGGGCAGGCACGCTCTACTAGAGGTCCCTTGGGATCATAGGGCATCTTGAACTCGTGCCAGCATCTTAAACACTGAAATGTTGCTTCTTCGGCCATATCAAAATCTTTTTCAGCCAGAACCAGGTTTAAATCCGGTTCTGGTATTATGATCTATGAAGCTGCTGCTGCAGCTTTAGCTTTTTCGGTTCTTTTTGTTCCTTTTGGCTTCCAGTCGGAGAGCGCTTTTTTGGTATCCTCTATTTCCTCTGCCGTGACCTTTTTTCTCATCTCCTCTAATTCACGCATCACCAGAGCCCATTTTTGTCCTTCGGCTGCGGAGATCCACTCCAGCTGAAGCCTTTCCGGTCGAATTCCCTTTCTCTCCAATTTGTCCCAGAGTTTCTCCACCCTTTTCTGGGTCCAGCGATTGGCATCGATATAATGGCAATCGGCAAAGTGACATCCGGAGACTAAAACTATGGGCGCACCTTTAGCAAAAGCGTAGAGAACGAACTGCTCATCCACCCTACCGGAGCACATGGTTCTTATTATCCTTCCGGTGGTGGGATATTGCAATCTGGACATTCCGGCGTTATCTGCACCCTGATAGGAGCACCAGTTACAGGCGAAGATGACCACCTGATCCTGGGGGTTTTCCTCTAAGATGGCGTCAATCTCTGCAAGTATCTGCTGGTCGGTGAAGTGCTTCATAGTAATGGCACCCAGAAGACACTCGGCTCCGCAGGTTCCGCATCCGGAACAGGCAGCTTCGATTACCTCTGCCGGTATCTTCTTTTTCCTGTCCACGGTTATGGCTTTGAAGGGACAGGCATTATAACATATGCCGCAAGAGGTACATTTTTCCGGGTCCACAAGTGATGTTATAGCTTCCACTGTAATCTTATCTGAGGATAGAAGAATCTCGGCCCGGGCTGCTGCTGCTGAGGCTTGAGTAACTGAATCTTTCACGTCCTTGGGGGATTCACTGCAACCAGCCAAAAATACCCCACGGGTGGGCGCATCCACGGGCTTTAATTTAGGATGGGACTCCATATAGAATCCGTCGGAGGTTTTGGATAGAGTAAGAAGTTTCTGAACCGAACTCCCATCAAGTCTGGGTATCACACCAACAGATAAAACCATCATATCCAGCTCGTGCTTTTCCACCTCTCCGGTGGTAGTGTTTTCCACGGTCAGTATCAGATTTCCCGTTTTGGGATCCTCGTAGACATCCCCGGGAATCCCTCTGATATACTTAACTCCAGCTTCCTTACTTCTATTTAGAAGATCCTCGAAACCCTTTCCAAAAGCCCTTAGATCCATATAGAAGACTTTAATATCGATATCCGGATAGTGATCCTTTAAGAGAACCGAATCCTTGATGGTATTCATGCAGCAGACATTGCTGCAATAAGGGTTGCCCCGCTTCTGTGACCTGGAGCCAACACACTGAATGAATCCAATGGTTTTTGGGGTTTTAAGATCGGTGGGCCGGATGAAGTGCCCATCGGTGGGTCCCCCGGCACAGATCAGTCTCTCAAATTCCATGGAGGTTATCACATTCTCGTAACGGGTATAACCATATTCATCCAGCTCAGTGGGATCATAAACATCCATTCCGGTGGCAACGATGATGGCTCCTACCTCTACATCTATTATCTTATCCTGCATATCATAATCTATACACTTTTTATCGCAGACCTCCAGACATTTGCCGCAGGCAATAGGATTGTTCCCCAAACACGCTTCCATATCGATCACGTATGCGGAGGGAACCGCTTGAGGAAGCTGCATATAGATGGCTTTTCGCGAAGAAAAGCCCATCTGGTTTTCATCTGGAACTACCACCGGACAAACCTTGGCACATTCCTCACAGGCAGTGCATTCCTTCTCGTCTACGTATCTGGCTTTTCTTCTGATCTTGACCCTGAAGTTGCCCACATAGCCTGCAACGTCTTCCACCTCGGAGTAAGCGAAAAGTGTTATGTTGGGATGCCGACCGGCATCCATCATTTTAGGTCCCAGTATTCATATGGAGCAATCCATAGTGGGGTAGGTCTTGTCTAACTTCGCCATTATGCCGCCAATGGAGGGCTCTTTTTCCACCAGATAGACTTTAAACCCGGTGTCAGCCAGATCCAAAGCCGCCTCTATGCCCGCTACTCCGCCTCCTATCACCAGGGCCTTATTGGTAACCGGAACCTCCTTTTCGATCTGAGCCTCCAGATACCTGGCCTTAGCCACAGCTACCCTGACGATATCCTTTGCTTTTTGAGTCGCACCTTCCCTGTCGTGCAGGTGGGCCCAGCTGCAATGTTCACGGATATTAGCCATTTCAAAGAGATAAGGATTCAGTCCTGCATCGGCCACGCAATTTCTGAAGGTGGGTTCGTGCATAAGCGGAGTGCAGGAGGCCACCACCACCCGGTTCAGATTGTGCTCCTTGATATGCTTTTTAATTTCCTCCTGTCCGGGCTCGGCACAGGTGTAGCGGTTCAAGACGGAAACTTTGACGTCCGGAAGCGTCTCCGCATATTTTCGGACCTCCTCGCAGTCCAAAGAGCCGGCGATGTTAAGACCGCACTCACATACGAATACACCCACTCGCAGTTCGTTTTCCTTGGGCATCTTTTAACCTCCTAACGCTGATGCCAACATAGTTGTCAAATCTATAATTTTCAACTTCATATCTTCTGGATAATTTTCCTCGCTTTGGGCACACAGGAAATGAATCTGGCACTTGGGGCAGGAAGTGATCAAAATCTCAGCGCCGGTGGATTTAGCCTCTTTCAGCCTGTCCATCTGAATCCTTTTGGAATACTGATCGCAGTTCATCCAGGAGCTGGTTCCGCAGCACACCGCATTTTTGCCCGATCTTCTCATCTCCATAAATTCCATCTCAGGTATAGAAGCGATAATCTTTCTGGGATTGTCGTAGTTGTTAAGGAATCTCCCCATTCTGCAGGCATCCTGATAAGTTACTTTTTCCTTTATCGGCTTGAGTTTCAAGTTATTCGAGGAAAGTTTTTCTGTAATCAAATCATATATATGTATTACTTCAAAGTTGAATTCATCCAGATGGTTGGGATAATCCTGCTTGAAACAGCTCAAACCCTCAGGGCAGGAGAGCACTATCTTTTTTACTCCTGATTTTTTGAAGGCCGCTGCATTATGCTGAGCCAGCTTTTTGAAGTTCTTTATATCCCCAGACCACAGAAGATCGTGCCCGCAGCATCTTTCATTAGGCAAAACCTGAGGTTTGATGCCCAAAAAATTCAAAACCTTTAAAGCGGAACGGGCGATATCCAGAGAATTCGCCTTAAGATCAGAGAAGTAAAGATCAAAGTAGGGCAAACAGCCGACAAAATACAGATATTCGCTGTCCTGGGAAGTTTTCAGATCGGGTGTGATCCATCCCAGCCTTTTCTGGTTAAGCTGGGGTGCGGTCATTATCTTCATAAGGGATTGAAGAGCACCTCCGTGAGTGCAAATACCTTCCTTCCCGTTTTCAAGGGCATCCACCCGGAGCCGTCTGATGAACTCGATAAAGTTCACGTCCGAGGGGCATCTCTCGTGACACATCTTGCAGGTCAGGCAGCTCCAGATTCTCATATCATCCAGAACCTTGCCATCCCAGGTTATTGCTTCGGCCACGATTTTGCGGGGCGAGAAGTTATCGTTAAACGCAGCCACCGGGCAGACCGAGGTGCATTTTCCACAGTCCAGACAATAGTAAGCTTTTGTATGTTTTATGATCTCTTTTATCATTTATCTTCTATCTCAATAAGGGTTCGTAAAGGGCTGGGTCCTACTTTCTTTATGCCCTGGACAAACTCGTTTATCACCTTATCCAGCTTCCCATTCTCGGTGAAAAAGTTCAACTCCAATCTCAGCCTCTCCGGCTCGATTCCTAAAAGCTCGATCAAGGATTTAGCAGTTTTATATTCCTTAGCAGCATTACTGCTGCCGAAATTATAATGACATTTCCCCTCCGGACAGCCAAATGCAATCACCCCATCGGCCCCTTTCTCAAAGGCTTTTAAAATCAATGCGGTGTTAATCCGTCCGGAGCACATAAGCTTTATTAATTTGAAATCGGGGAAATCCTCAACTGCATTTATCTCGTTTTTGCCAACCCCGCACCAGTGGCAGGCAAAGGCAATAACTTTGGGTTTGAAATCTTTTTTATCCTGGTTCATTTTTATTTCTTGGTTAATCCTGCTCGTGATCTAAACAGCTCTCCAGCATCAGCTCGATTCTTTTATCGGTAAAATGTCGTGCTTTTATGGCGCCGGTGGTGCACACTGCCACGCAGGTTCCGCATCCTTTGCAAATAGCCTCGTCTACTTCTGAAACGATAAATCCATCTTTGATGGGTTTCAAAGTTACAGCTTTATATTCACAGACCTTTTCGCATTTACCACATCCCCGGCACATATCCTGATCCACAAAGCAGGTGATGGGCTCCAGTTTCAAATTCAGCTCATTTTCCTTTTCCTCCTCGTCCTTCCAGGAGATCACAACCTCTTCGGATCTCTCATCGTAGGGTAGCTTCTGGGGATCGGAGGGAACCCTGAGAATGAATTCCGGAACCCGACCGATCTCCTGGGTGACCTTGTGAGGGAAACTCAACATCACCAATCTTCTGCTGCAGCCGCTGACGCACTCCTGGCATTCAATACAGGGCCCGCATCTCAAGCATCTTTTAGCTTCGGCAATAGCCTGTTCCTCGGTAAAGCAGAGATCCACCTCGTCCCAGCTGTCCAGCCTTCTATCAATTGACAATTTGGGGATGGGATTACGCTCTATTGGTTTTTCACCCTCTATCTCCAGCCTGAATCCCCATTCCCTTACTTCAGCTGGCGGGGCGATTCTTTTTTTCAAATCCTTATGACTTAGGTATCTGTCTATGGCCTGGGCAGCAAAATGCCCGTGGGTAATGGCATCGATTACCGTGCTGGGACCGGATACCGCATCCCCGCCTGCAAAAAATCCTGAGATGTTGGTAGCAAAGGTGACTGGATCCACCTCGAAGGTATCCCATTTGGTAAGTTTAAATTCATGATCTTTTGGCAAAAAGGTTATATCCGGCTTCTGGCTGATAGCAGGTATTATGGTATCTGCTTCAATTATAAACTCCGAACCCTCCAGGGGCACGGGCCTTCTCCTGCCGGATGCATCCGGCTCCCCCAGCCTCATCTTTATGCACTCCATTCCGGTAACCCTTCCATTTTTACCCAGAATCCTCACCGGAGCAGATAAATAACGGATTTTCACCCCTTCCTTTTCCGCCTCCTCGATCTCGGAGACGTTAGCTGGCATCTCCTTTCTGGATCTCCGGTAGACTATATAGACCTCATCACACCCTAATCTCAGAGCGGTTCTTGAGGCATCGATGGCTGAATTGCCCCCACCAATGATGATAACCTTTCTTCCGGGTTTCTTGTGGTCACCGGAATTAGTTCTTTCCAGAAATTCCACACAATCTATAAATCCCTCATACTCATCTTCACCTGGAACCTTCAATTTTAATCCATGGTGTGCTCCGATGGCAACAAAGAAAGCCTTGTAACCTTGTCTCATCAGATCATCGAAGCTAATGTCTTTGCCCACCCGGGTACTGGTTTTGATCTCTACTCCCAGATCCATAATGTCTTCGATTTCCTTATTGATAATGTCTCTGGGAAGCCGGTAGGGGGGAATACAAGCGGTTAGCATTCCTCCGGCATAAGGCAGCTTCTCGAATATGGTAATCCCATAACCTTTTCTGATCAGGTCATTGGCACAGGTTAAACCAGCAGGCCCGGAGCCAACCACTGCAATCTTTTCCTCACGGGTTCTTTTTATGGGTTCAGCTTTTTTAAACTCCTTTTTAAGTTCCCAGTCTGCCACAAATCGTTTCAGGGCACAGATAGCCACTGCCTCATCCACCTTTCTGCGGTTACACTCCGATTCACAGGGATGAGTGCAGACCCTTCCGCAGATTCCGGGCAAAGGATTATCCTTTTTTATAAGATCCAGAGCTTCCTGAAATTTCCCTGCCACAATCAGACCGATATAAGCTTTAACCTGAACCCCGGCCGGGCAAGCTACCCTGCAGGCAGAGGACTCAATTCTGGTAATGGTGTGCACATCCGGAGAAAGACGGGGAAAGCGAAGTCTTATCCTTTCTTTCTCTAAGGTGGTCTGTAATCTATACATTTTTTATTTTCCCTGCTTATTCAAAGTCTCCTGGCCGTATTCATAACCCTTCTCAAAAGCCTGGAGATTAAGGTCAATAAACCTTTTAGGAACAGACCCGGGTATGGCTTTTCTGACCGAGTCTGCGCTGATTACATTGGTAACCGCAGTGAAGAACCCCAGCATCACGATATTAGCTATGATCTTATTGCCCATCTCTTCGGCTATTCTGGTCGAAGGGATTGAATACATCTTCACCCCGGCAACGGTAAGTCCGGGTTTGACCAGATCCTCATCTATCAGCAAATAACCCTCTTTATCCAGATTGGATTCAAATTTGCTGTACGCCTCCTGGGACATAGCTACCAGTATATGGGGAATGTTAACATAAGGATATAAAACCCTGTCCTCTGAGACCACAACCTGGGAGCTGCAGGCTGAACCTCTGGCTTCCGGACCAAAGCTTTGGGTCATGGTTGCGCTCTTGTTGTCAAATAAGGAGGCGGCTTTGCCTATGATATAGCCCATCTTGATAATGCCCTGTCCTCCATAACCGGATAATCTTATCTCAGTCACTGGGCCCTCCATATTCTATGTATTTTTCCCCAAACTGCTTTCTATACCATTCATTCATGGAATCCAGAAACGTGGGACGCTCTATATCCACGAATTTACCCACAATGATCTTTTTTTGATAGCTGATATCCAGTTCCCGGGTATCGGCTCCATGCTTGATTATGGAGTTATCGTGATAAAATTTCATCAAACTCAATCCATCTCCTAACCTGTTCCTGCGGGCGTATATTGTGGAGCAGGGAGCAATGATTTCGATGAAGGAGAATCCTTTCTTATTCAAAGCTTCATTTATCGATTTAGCCAGTCGGCGTACGTGTAAACAGGTCCAGCGAGCCACGTAGACCGCACCACAGGAAGCAGCTAAATGGGGCAGATTAAAGGGCTGTTCGTAACATCCATAAGGAGAGGTAGAAGTATTGGCAGTCAAGGGGGTAGTAGCAGCAGCCTGACCTCCGGTCATAGCATAGATGAAATTATTTATGCACAATACCACTAAATCCATGTTTCTTCGAGCTGCATGGATTAAGTGATTTCCTCCTATTCCAGCGATATCACCATCTCCGCTGAATACCACCAGTTTGAGCTTGGGATTGCCTAATTTCAAGCCAGTAGCAAAAGGGATAGCCCGGCCGTGAGTGGAATGAAACGAATCCAGTTTAATATATCCAGCTATCCTCCCGGAACATCCTATACCTGATACCACACAGATGTTATCCAGGGGTATATCGGTTTTACCCAGGGCAGTGGCAAAAGCAGTTAGCGCAGTTCCTATACCACAGGTGGAACACCAGATATGGGGGATGCGGTCCATCCGCAGGATCTTCTCCATGGGATGATCTTCTTTTATGGGAGCTTCTTTTACAACCTGGGCGTCTTTCATTTCACCGCCTCCTTTATCACTTTGTAGATGTCCTCGGGATCGTGAACCCATCCCCCTCCGTGCGGAACCAGAAATACCTCAGCTTGACCTTTGGCTGCCCTCTCCACCTCCAGAACCATCTGCCCGTAGTTCATTTCAGGAACCACGAAGGCCTTCACTTTTTTTGCTAACTCAAAAACTTTCTTCTCCGGAAAGGGCCAGACAACTATAAGCCTTAGCACTCCAACCTTAATCCCCTCTTTTCTGGCTTTTTGAATGGCTGGAATGGCTACCCGGGAACTTATCCCATATGAGAGGAGCACCACCTCGGCATCATCTATTTGTTCCTCTTCAAACTCAATTATCTTATCCGAGTTCAATCTAATTTTCTCCACCAATCTTCGCACCAGTTTTTCCTGGGTCTGCCAGTGCATTACCGGATAACCCTTCTCATCGTGGGTTAGACCGGTGACATGGATTCTGTATCCTTTTCCTGCTCTGACCATATCCGGTACAAGGTCCTTTTCCGGTTTGAAAGGAAGATACTCTTCTGGTGGCAATTTGGTGTATCTTCGAGGCTCAAGCTCTATCTGATCAGCAGGCGGAATCACAACCTTTTCGGTCATATGGCCCACGCACTCGTCAGTCATGACAAAAGTTGGCACCCGGTATTTTTCTGCAAGATTAAAAGCTTTAATGGTGAACTCGAAGCACTCCTGAGGGGAATTGGGGGACAGGGCTATGATCTCATAATCTCCGTGCGAACCCCATCTGACCTGCATCATATCAGCCTGACCCGGCAGGGTGGGAAGTCCGGTGGAGGGACCACCTCTCTGCACGTTTATTATCACACAGGGAGCTTCCAGCATGGCAGCTAAACCGATATTCTCCATCATCAAGGAGAATCCGGGACCTGAGGTTACAGTCATGGCTTTAGCTCCAGCATAAGCCGCACCACTCAAAGAAGCCATGGAAGCTAATTCATCCTCCATCTGGATGAAAATACCACCCACAAAGGGAAACCTTTCCGAGATGCGTTCCACTACCTCAGTGGAGGGAGTTATGGGATATCCGGCAACAAAATTGCAGCCCGCCGCCAAGGCGCCCTCTGCGCAGGCGTGATCCCCGTCCAGATAATGTGAGCCGGTCAAAACGTTCTTGGAATTAGCTTTCAATCTTATCCACCTCCTTCTCAGTCACCCAGATGGCAAAATCCGGACAGAGCATCTCGCAGAGTCCGCAGTGAACGCACTCCTCGGGTTTTTTCACATAGGGCGGGTGATACCCTTTGACGTTGAACTCAGAGGAAAGCTCCAGAACATCCCGGGGACAGTACTCCACGCAGAATCCGCAGCCCTTGCACCTATCCCTGACGATATGGATCTCCCCATGAGGAACCTTGATTTTATCAGCATCGAGAGGCTTTCTCCAAAATTTCATCTTGGTCTCCAAATAATTACGACTATTTTAATCTTGTTTAACTATCCCTTAGACGAATAAAGATAGCAAAAAATTGGGATTAGTCAAGTGAAATTATTCACAAACTTATCCAAAAAAACTAAGTCCTTCTCTTTTTCCTCTTTTACTTTCTTACCTTCTTTTTTGATGTTTTGGTCTTCGTTTTTTTCGGTTTAGATTTCATTTTTTTAACTTTCTTCTTTACTCTTTTTACCTTTGTTAATACGCTCTTCTTCTTTAATCGGCTGATTTCCTCTAACATTAATGATGCCACCTCCGCCGGGGTCTTAGCCACCTTGATTTTCGCCCTTTCAAAGGCAGCGATCTTCTCGGCAGCGGTTCCTGACCCGCCGGAGATAATGGCACCAGCATGTCCCATTCTTTTTCCTGGTGGGGCAGTTCTACCTGCCACAAAAGCCACCACCGGCTTTGTCATATTCTTTTTGACAAACTCAGCTGCTTCCTCCTCATCTGTTCCCCCGATCTCTCCTATCAAAACCACAGCTTTAGTCTGGGGGTCTTTCTCAAACATGGACAGGCAGTCTATGAAGTTGGTTCCAATGATCTGATCCCCGCCAATGCCGATGCAGGTGGACTGTCCCAGATTGTTTTGAGTCAGGTGATACACTACCTCGTAAGTCAAAGTTCCAGATCGGGATACAACTCCGACGTTTCCTTTTTTGTGGATATGCCCGGGCATAATTCCCACCTTGCTAAGCCCAGGTGATATAACCCCGGGGCTGTTGGGTCCCACCAGCCTGGTTTTAGTGGCTTTGAGGTAATTGTAAACTTTAAGCATATCCAGAGCCGCTATACCCTCGGAAATACAGACAATCAGATCCACCCCCGCATCAGCAGCCTCATAAATAGCATCCACAGCGAATCTGGAAGGAACATAGATTACCGATGTATTAGCGCGAGTTTTTGCCACTGCCTCTTTAACCGAGTCAAAGACCGGAATTCCGTCTACTTTTTCACCGCCCTTGCCCGGGGTAACCCCGGCCACAACCTTGGTGCCGTATGCTTTCATCTGCCGGGCATGAAACGACCCATCTCTTCCCGTGATCCCCTGAACAACTACTTTTGTTTTTCTGTCAACCAATATGCTCAATTTTTCCTCCTGATTATGTTTTTAACTCAGACTGGGATAAATTCCCAGTTCTATTAAGTATTAATTATCAATTTCACATTCATAGACGGGGGAATTTATCCCCCGCTATTTTAAAATCATCCTTTGCTTAACTCGATAGCCTTTTGTACCACCTCCACCATAGATGAGGTGGCGGACAAATTTATCTCCTCTAATATTTTCCTGGCTTTATCCTCATTTGTACCGGTTAACCTGACCACAATGGGAACTTGAGGTTTTAACTCTTTTACTGCAGCCACGATCCCGTTGGCAACGTCATCACAACGGGTGATTCCGCCAAATATGTTGAATAGAATGGCTTTGACATTGGAATCTTTCAGGATTATTCGCATGGCATTGAGTACTTTTCCCGGGCTGGAGCTTCCCCCGATATCTAAGAAATTGGCCGGCTCCTGGCCAAAGTGCTTGACCAGGTCCATTGTGGCCATAGCTAAACCAGCACCGTTAACAATGCAGCCGATGTTCCCGTCCAACTTGACAAAAGAAAGATCCTTTTCCCGGGCTTCGTTTTCCGAAGCGTCTTCTTCATCCAGATTTCTCATCTGGGCAATATCCGGACGCCGGGCCAGACCGGAATCATCGATGTTTATCTTGGCATCCAGAGCCCAGACCTTGCCATCCTGTGTGGTGATAAATGGGTTGATCTCCGCCAGTGAGGCATCCGATTGCCAGAAGGCATAATACAGTTTCATAATCACATCAGCAGCCTTGCAGGCAATCTTGAAATCGTCATAGAGCTTTGATCCCAGTTCCCTTGCCTGGAAATTGTTCATCCCCATAATCGGATCCACCTCTAATTTGAATATCTTCTCCGGTGTTTCCCTTGCAACCTCCTCGATATCCACACCACCAGCAGGTGAAACCATAAAAACCGGCTTCTTGGTTTTTCTGTCTACGATAATGCCAATATATGCTTCAGATGCGATATCCGCAGCTTCAGTCACCAAAACCTTTTTAACCGTTATTCCCTTGATCTCCATACCCAGGATGTTCTGAGCATGCTCATAAGCCTGGTCCGGGTTTTCGGCATATTTAATTCCACCTGCTTTTCCTCTTCCGCCCACCAGTACCTGCGCCTTGACCATCACCGGCTTGCCGATCCTTTGGGCAATTGCTTTAGCCTCATCCGGGGTAGTAGCCATCTCACCGGGTTGAACCGGAATCCCGTATTTTTTGAAAATTTCTTTAGCCTGATATTCATGAATCTTCATAGACCCTCTCCGCTTTTAGGTTTTTTATCTTTATTTCGAAATCACTTTGTTTGATCTAAAAACTCCTTTGCCTCTTTTATAAGCTTATCCTTTTGGTTAAATTCCGGTTCATCCAGAACCTTTTCCATAAGATGATTTAGTATCCTGCCTACCACAGGACCGGGATTAAGGCTAAACTCTTTCATTATGTCTTCTCCGTTCACCATCAGGTCTTTTAATCCGAAAGGTGGTTTTTTGTCTATCTCCTGTCTTATCCTTTGTTCAAATTCATCCACTTCATAAGTGTCTCCACCCCTTCCCTGGGCAATTATATCCGCTCTTCTTAACTCCAGAAGGTCGAAAATATTCTCCTGTCCCACCCGGTTTATCAACCGGCGCAGCCCCTTATCCCCCACATCCATGGTAAACATATGCTTATCCACTAAAAGCACCACCTTGGAGATGAGCTCGTTGGAGTAGCGAAGTCTCTGCAAAACCCGCTGGGTAATCTTTGCCCCTTTTTTATCATGACTGTAAAACGTAGCTCCGGTTTCGGTTAGAGATTTAGTTTCGGGTTTGGAAACGTCATGGAAAAGAGCAGCTAATCTTAATGCTAAATCCATAGGTGCGTTATCCGCAGTGATCAGGGAATGCTCGAACACGTCATACTGATGATATCCCCCAGGTTGATCCACACCTGCTCCTATCTCCAGTTCCGGTAAGATCTCCTTTAAAAGTCCGGTTTTATGCATCAGTCTGAAACCGACGGAGGGTATTTTGGCCCGGATTAAAAGCTTATTTATCTCCTCCTGGACACGCTCCGGGGAGATGGTGCGGATAAGTTCGACATTTTGGCACAGACTTTCAAAAGTTTCTTTTTCCAGCTCGAATTCAAACCTGGCAGCAAACTGAATTCCTCTCAGCATGCGCAAGGGATCATCCTTAAAGGAATCGGGATTGGTAATTCGGATCAAACCCTTTTTAATGTCCTTTTTGCCATCCAGAGGGTCCACCAGCTTTTTGGCAGCCAGATCATAGGCTATGGCATTGATGGTGAAATCCCGGCGTAAAAGATCGTCCTCGACTCTCAAATTATAATCGAAATCAACTTTGAAATCTTTGTGACCTACTCCGGTGCTGTATTCTTTTCGGGGTAAAGCCATATCAATGGTGGGAGTTTTTTCGTTGGTGGAGAACCTTTTATTGGGGGTAAACTTTATCACTCCGAAAGATTTTCCCACCAGATCCACCTTTCCGTAATTTTTTAGAACTAAACACAGATCATCCAGAGGAATTCCGGTTATCAGATAATCGGTATCCTTATCCGGTAAAACTGGTGAGATGATTCGGTCTCTGACTACTCCTCCCACCTCGTAGATTTTGCCTTTCTTCAGAATATCTTTTATTATTTCATCACTTAAAGTGGTCATGATAAAAATTTTCTTTTTCTGTTTACTGTTTACTGTTAACCGTAAACTATCCGGGTTCCTGCCTTTTTCTTCACCGACTGATAGGCTTTTTTAATGGAGGTGACTATTACCTCCCTGCCCCCGGATTCCAAAAACTGGATAGCTGCCTCGATTTTAGGACCCATGGAACCCGGCGGGAAATGGCCAGTGGCTAAAAATCTTTTTGCATCTTTTAAGGACAGTATATTCAGATTCTTTTGTTCTCTTGTTCCAAAGTGTAAAGCCACCTTTTCCACACCGGTCAGGATCAAAAGGAGTTCAGCCCCGATATCCCGCGCTAAAACAGCCGAAGCCCGGTCCTTATCTATTACCGCATCCAATCCTATAAGTTCACCGTTTTCCTTATAAACAGGCACCCCTCCACCACCGGCGGCAATCACTATGATACCTTTATCAACCAAAGTTTTTATAGTTTTTTTTTCCACTATTTCTAAGGGGACAGGTGAGGGAACCACCCTCCGCCACCCTCTTTTTGAATCCTCTTTCATTATCCAATCTCTTTCCTCAATAAAAATCTGAGCCTGTTTCTTGGAGTAAAACTGTCCGATGAACTTTGTAGGATTTTTTATTGAGGGATCGTTTTCGTCCACCACCACCTGAGTAACGATGGTAACCACATCCCTTTTTATTTCTTCATCTTTTAACCTGTTCCCCAGACACTGCTCGATCATATAGCCGATTCCCCCTTCAGTATCAGCCACGCAGATCTGGAGGGGAAGATAGGTGGCTTTACCCTTTGCCAGCTCCACCCTGAGCACCGCATTACCCACCTGAGGTCCGTTTCCATGGGTTATGGCTAAATTGTATCCATCTTTTATAAGTTCTACTATACCTGATAGGCTCTCCCTGGTATTGGCAAACTGGCGGGGAATGGTATCCCTTTCCCCCTCTCTGGTGATGGCATTGCCGCCTAAAGCTACCACTGCTGTCTTTTTCTTTTTACTCATCTAATAGTTATTCTTATGGACTGAAGTTGTTTTTCAAATCTATTTCAAAAAGTTATCCAATACATCTTCCAGATCCGGGCTACCTATTTCCTGGAGTTCATAGCGAACTTGAGTGGAGGGTTTGTTGATCTTTAAAAATCTACGTAAATCCACCGGGGTTCCGATAACCACGGCTTCACAGGGGGTACGATTAATGGTATTCTCCAGATCCTTTATTTGTTTTTTTCCATAGCCCATTGCCGGAAGCAAAGTGCCGATATGAGGGAATTTTTGAAAGATATCCTTGATTTCGCCCACCGCAAAGGGACGAGGATCAACCAGGCTTTTTGCTCCCAATTTCTCAGCAGCTACCACCCCGGCACCGTAGGTCATCTCCCCATGAGTTAAAGTGGGACCGTCCTCCACCACCAGCACATCCTTATCTTTGATTACCTGGGGTTTATCCACAAAAATGGGAGATGCTGCATCGATTACTATAGCTTTCGGATTAGTCCTTTTGACATTTGCTCTAACCTCCTCCACATCCTCCGGATACGCCGTGTCTATCTTGTTAATCACCACCGCGTCGGCTAATAGCAGGTTAGTCAAGCCAGGAAAATAAGATATCTCATTTCCCGGGCGAAGAGGATCTACCACCGTAATGTGGAGGTCGGGTAGATAAAACGGGATATCGTTGTTTCCCCCATCCCACAGGATTACATCCGCTTCCTTTTCCGCCTCTTTGAGTATTAGCCCGTAATCCACACCGGCATAAACCACCGTGCCTCTCATTATGTGAGGTTCGTACTCTTCTCTTTCTTCAATGGTACATTTATGCTTGTCCAGATCAGCCAGTTCAGCAAACCTCTGGCAAATCTGTTTTGTCAAATCACCATAGGGCATGGGGTGACGGATCACCACTACCTTTTTGTCACTATTTCTCAAAATCTCGCAGATCTTTCTGGTGGTCTGAGATTTTCCGCTGCCGGTTCTGGTAGCACATACTGCAATTACGGGCTTTTTCGATTTAAGCATTGTTCTGTCCCCTGCCAAGAGCTTAAAATCTGCCCCTGCCGCATTGACCAAAGATGCCTTCTCCATCACATACTGATGGGGTACGTCAGAATAAGAAAAGACCACCTCATCGATTTTAAACTTCTGGATAAGAGCTACCAGATCATCCTCAGGCAAAATGGGAATCCCTTTGGGATAGAGTTTACCTGCCAAGCTTTTGGGGTATCTTCGACCCACGATATGGGGTATCTGGGTGGCGGTGAAGGCTATCACCTGATAATCGCGGTTGTCCCGAAACATCACGTTGAAGTTATGAAAATCCCTTCCTGCAGCTCCCATAATAAGAACTTTTCTTTTTTTCATAAAAATCCTTTTTGTTGGAAATTCTTAAGGGTAGGCAAAAAGCCTACCCTCTCCTGGAAATTTACATTATAAGTCTTTATTCGGCAAAATCATCTATCTGGGCTTTCTGCAGCTTGCCGCTGAAATCCACGTATATGGCTTTCCACTCGGAGAAAACGTCCAGAGCAGCTATGCCCGCCTCCCGATGACCATTACCGGTATGATTGGTTCCTCCAAAGGGAAGGTGAACCTCAGCTCCGATGGTGGAGGCATTGACATAGAATATACCGGTATAAACGTCCCTCATAGCGTTGAATGCCTTGTTCACATCCTGGGTATAGATGGAGGCAGAAAGCCCGTAAATCGTACCGTTACATATATCTATTGCCTGTTCCAAGCTATCACAGGGGATAACAGACACCACCGGTCCGAAGATCTCCTCCTGAGCTATTCTCATTTTGGGGTCAACCTCCCCAAAAATAGTGGGCTCGTGGTAATAACCATACTGATAATCTCCTGAGGTGAGCCGTTTCCCGCCGCAGAGAAGTTTGGCTCCGTCATACTCCTTTCCGATCTTGACATATTCCATAACCGTATTCAGCTGGGATTCGTTTATGGAAGGACCCATCTCCACATCTGGATTCAGGCCATTTCCCACCTTCAGGGCTTTAGCTCTTTCCACAAATTTGTCAGTGAATTCTTTTAGCACTTTCTTGTGCACTATAACCCGGGAGGCAGCAGTGCATCTCTGGCCCGTGGTCCCGAATCCTCCCCAGATAGCGCCCTCAATTGCCAGATTGATTTTGGCATCGTCCATTACCATTATGGCATTTTTACCCCCCATTTCCAGGTGAGTATGGGTGAAGCGGGGAGCACAACCCTCGGAAACAGTTTTTCCCACCGAAGTGGAGCCGGTAAAGGAAACTACCTTTACATACTCTGATTTAATCAAAGGATCACTTAATTCCGATCCCGAACCGGTAATCAGGTTAACCATACCTTTGGGAATACCAGCTTCCTCGAAGACCTTAACCATGTTCCATGCTGATAGGGGTGTATCGGTTGCAGGTTTAAACACCACCGTATTTCCGCAGATCAAAGCTGGCATGATCTTCCAGGAGGGAATAGCCATGGGGAAATTCCAGGGAGTAATCATCACACAAACTCCCATGGGCATTCTCACCGACATCATAAACTTATTGGGGAGCTCAGAGGGCGTGGTCTGGCCAAACTGACGTCTCCCTTCGCCCGCCATGTAATAGGTCATATCTATGGCTTCCTGCACGTCTCCTCGGGTCTCCTTTATAACTTTCCCCATCTCCTGGGTCATCTGAGTAGCATACTCCTCTTTCCTTTTGACCAGCATCTCTCCAATACGAAAGAGTATCTCCGCTCTTTTAGGTGCTGGCACTATCCTCCAATGCTTGTAAGCTTCCTTTGCGGCATCGATAGCCATCTTTGCATCTTCAGCATTGGATTTCTGAAAAACGCCTAAAACCTGCCTGGTATCAGCAGGGTTCCTGTTCTCAAAGACCCTGCCGGATTTCGATTCAACCCATTCACCATTAATGTAATTATGAAAGGCTTTCGCGGTTGCCATATTACCTCCACATTTTTTACAATTTAACCCCTACAATATAGTCTTTTAACCTTTTTTGTCAATAGATTTTACGCATAATACATATCATTCAAATCGCTTTTTCCTGTTGTGAATCAACAACTTAAGTTCCTGGGCTTGTTATCTTTGTAACTATCTGAGGAAATAAAATAAACCTTTATAACTCTATGATCATTCCATCGGAGGCAAATTTCAGGTTGGAAAAGCCCAACATCTTTACTTTTTTAGCGATTTCTTTCTTCTTTTTTTCCAAATCCGGAGGAATGTGGGTGAAAATTGCCTTTCTCACCTTATTTTTAATGATAAGTTTGATCAGTTCATCCAGGTTAATATGCATACATTCGGTTAACAGAAAATCAGCATTGCGAGTGACTATCTCCAGATCCTCCAAAACGCCCAAATCGCCCGAATAAACTATCTTTTTATCATCATAGCAAATTTCCAGACAGAAGCTTTCCATTTTATTGGCAATCCCTTTTTTCTCGATAATCTCTTTGTTCACTATTAAATGCTTATTGGGATAAGCAATAACCTTCAAATCAGAGTTTTCAAAGAAAAGACCTTGATTTATGGATTTAAAATAAAGATCAAAGGAAAACTTTTCAGGAAAAAGATATATCAGGTTGAGAAAATTTTTCACCCCGGGTATGGCTTCCTCTGGTAAATAAAGCTTTAGAGGAGTCTTCCTTCCACTTAGATACATCATCTGAAGCAAAAGGAAAAGTCCTGAAAGGTGATCAGAATGGGTATGCGTTATAAATATGGCATTTATCCGGTTATAATCAATATTAAATCTTAAAATCGAGGAGCTAACTCCTTCCCCGCAGTCGAAAAGATAACTACTCTTCTCAGATGCCTCCAAAATCCAGGAGGAACAACTTCTATCCACAGAAGGCATTCCCGAAGAGGAGCCTAAAATGACCATTCTTTTTTTCATCTACCCGCTCAAAGAAAACACAGAATTCTATTAAGTTGGAAATTTAGTATAACATCGCTTCAGAAACAAGTCAACAGAAATCCAGATTTGGGTAGTTTTTGCCTTTTTAATATTTGTACTTGATTTTAAACAAACACGAATCTTTCAGTTTTCTCCCCTTGCTGATTGACCTATATTCTTTTTTTGTTCTGTCAGGTCTCGCCCAAAGGGTGTGATCTGACACAACGAGATAATGATTTTAAATGTAGCGGAAAACTTTAGTTTTCCATTTTTTCACAATAAAATCATTCAATGGAGGTCTAAAGACCTCCGCTACAAACTAATACAAATTTAACATAAACTAAAACGGGCGAAGACAGAGCTTCGCCCCTACGCGTTATTTGGTATCAGGTGTGCAGGGCACCTGACCTACTACTACTTCTGATGTGGAAAGCGTAAGCCCATATTGTATGTGTCAGGTCACACTCATGTCAAAACATGACCAAGACCTGACACAACTCCTAACAGACTTCAGAATTAGAGCTATTCATCAAAGATTATCTTACTCACCTTCACCGTATCAACTGAGCCATAAAGCCAGTAGATTGTGCCGTCGCCGGTGACAAGGAATTGCTTGGCAAAATCTCGAAGTTCTTTATCAGAACATTCTTTCTTCCCTTTTTCAAAACTTATCTCTACTTTTCCAGCTAATGTCAGCTTACCTTGCACAAGATGATATTTAAATATGCGAAGGGTTAGACAAATAGGTATCCATCTTACGCCACATAAATCTTCGAATTGGCTGAAATAGAAACAGCTATCGGTGTCGAATCCTATTAGAATCAAAGGGTGTTCCACGTAACCTTCTTCTCTGATCTGATTTTCAGCAAATTCAAATAATCTCAACCCATCTGGAAGAATTGACACTGTATCGATCTTGCCGCCTTGACTATGTTCTTCCAAGTTTGTTCTCACAAGATACTTGCCTGTTCTGAAATATATATCGTTACCTGCTTCCTTCTGAACTATCCCTATGTCACGATATCCATTCTTATGATATATTTCTGCCTTATGCTCACCTCCAGGGGAATAGACGGATATACCACCCCAAAAGTTATCCGTGAAACCATAGACTCTGCCATCCTCATCCGTCAAGATAAATCCATATCTGACATGTGGTATTTCTAATAAAATACTTCCTTCTTGTGAGAACTTATCAATACTATAATTTTCAACCAGATAAAGATTTCCCCAATTATCAACTGTTATATCATTAATTGATGGTTCTTGTTGGCTTCGTTGGATCTCCTTTGCTACCCGGATAGCCAATTTAAATCTTCCTCTTTGATTGAACTTCAATACTTTTCCTCCTAACCAATCTAGGATGTAGATATCTCCATGTGTATCGATATCAAAAGCATTGGGCCCTATTGCGAACCACCCGTGTAAAAGCTCAGAAGCAAATGTGGAATCAGAGGAACCATTACCTACCACTATTATATCCTCAATTCTTCCTCCGTCAATCTGTATTGCACACACTGTCTGATAAGCAGCTAGGAACGGCAATACAAGAAACAATACCAAATTTCTTATTTTCATAGAGCTTCTCCTTGGTTTTAAGGTGACCATCCAAAAACAGCAGGAAAGTCAATTGTAATATAAATAGGTTCTCCCAATAATGCGGATGTTTCTGAAATACTCCCAGGGTTATCGGAGTCGTTCTTGTTCTGTCAGGTCTTGCCCAAAGGGTGTGACCTGACAGCCGGGGTACCCCACAGCTCTATTGTGGGATAACCGCTGGTGGAGCGGAGCGGGAGACAATCAGGTTAATATTTCCTCGGATTAAAATAATACCATTCTTTTTGTTTTGTCTTTTATTCTCAATTATATGCCCATTGTCTATTGCTTGACATATAAGCTACAGCCCAATTTATCCTGTGTCTGCTGCGGTCTAATTTTACCTAAATCTCTTTATTTCCCATTTTCCTGTGGATTTAATACCGCCAAACTCCCCAATTTCACTACCCTCCATTTCATGGATACCGTCCCCGCCTTTTACTTCCTGTTCTAGATCATACCACCCTGGCCCCGTCATTCGCGTGCCATTAAGATCACCAAAAATAAAGCTAAACCCTGTATTGGGTAGGTCTACCTTCACTGCTTTTCCAGTCTTGGAATCAAAGTATATAAGCAATTGTTCATCTTCCTGATAGTCTTTCTCCACTTTCTGTGTCTCAGCCTTGCGATTTCCTGCATTAATAATCGCGCTGGCATGGCTCACATTCCACGAAACTACATCATAATACTCGATAAACACGCCTTCATCCGCAAAAGACTCGGTATGACTATATTTAAGCACGACTTTCACTGTGGCACTTAAAGTTTCGGTACCGTCTTCTGTAATAATTTCATTTTTATTGGTCATCTTAATCATAGCACCTTCACCAGGTGGTGTAATCGAAATGGCCGCTTCATCCTGAACTGATTCAGGGTAATCCTCAGGTTGAAACCTTGCCTTTAAAACGATTTTCTTGTCTTTATCCCCGGCATCATAAGTCAGTATTACTTCCCCATTTTGGTTGGTTATGACATCACCGGTGGGGTATACACGCCCGTCTACAAGTCCTTTAACATTAACCTGGACCTGTTTCCCTTCCACGGGCTTCTTTGCTCCTTTCTCATCCACCTCGGAAAGATTCACAGAAATTTTGGTTTCATCACCCGGGAAAACTTCTTTCCTTTCAGGCTTAACCTCAAGTTCCAGCCCATAAATATGAATCTTTGTTTCTTTGACCAATTCCCTGTCAAGGCCGCATGCTCGGATCTCTACAGGATCCTGGCCAGCCTGCATACCTTTTTTAAGAGTATAGGTAGCGGAAGCGCCTACAGGTCTTACAATAATCAGAATGACCTGATCGTCTGTGACCAGCAACTCTTGTGGAAAGCCTTTTGTCGGTTCAATCTCGCCTCTTTCAGTATACCTGGGTAAGTGCACCCGCTGCCCATGAAATCTATCATATACAGGTTCTCCTTTACAATTTATGACATCGATTTTTATCTGCAGTTTTTTTTCTTCCTTCAGTGGCGAGACGTATTCCCGGTCCTGTGAAACTTCCATTTCCGGCCCGCGCGGGGGTACAGGATGAGATTCTTCTTGTTCTCTGATTCGAACACCAATGTCTTCGTGAGCTGCAATATTACGTTCAATTGTATGGTTGACATCTTCGTCTTCTGTTGTTTCCACGCCCAATACCCGGCTTTCTTCCCCGCAACGGGGATGGCTACTAAGTTGGGATGACATATAATAGGCAGTATACTCACTTATCTTAAGTCCCGCAACTTCAATATCCTCTCCGGCAGCGATCAAAGAAAGTGTATAACTAAAATAGTAATCACAACCCTCTGGTATCCCTCCGGTAGCAGGGATGAATTGTGTACCTGGAGAATTCATTTTAAGCTCCTCCAGAACTTTTTCCTGGATTTGATATAGCCAAGAGTCTTTGGGCTGGGATGGGTACTGCTCATTCAAATGCTTTATGAATTCCCCTTCCTCAATAACTTCCATTACTACAGCCACCTTTGGCTTTGAACATGGATCCACCTGGGCAAGTGCATACTGGTGTAAGAAGACAGTGAACAATACAGCAAGTATCGAAATCTCACATTGGATTACACACCTTTTTGTTTTTTTCACAATAAACCTCATTTGTGCTGATTTATTTTAATGATTAGGACCGTCGTTCTTTAAAAAAACTATGGTATATGTACGAATGCCGGCGTTTAATAACCTCTTAAAAGGTCTTAATCATATTTATTCTTTTACCAACTCCACCCTGCGGTTCAAGGCTCGTCCTTCCTCTGTTTCATTTGTAGCAACCGGGGCCAATGGTCCTACGCCATAGGAATTAAGTCGGTTCTGAGCCACGCCATAGCTTGTCACCAATGCTTTTTTAACAGCATCAGCTCGTGCGCGGGAAAGTTCCATGTTATAGTCGATTTCCCCGACATTGTCGGTATGCCCAACCACATACAAATTCAAATTGGGATTTTGTTTCAAAAGCTTTGCGATCTCTTTCAGCGCCGGCTCAGACTCCGGTTTAAGCGTGGCTTTATTAAAGTCAAAATGAATACCATAAACCGATGCGTGTCCAGTTGCGTTTATATCCTGAGCCAGACTCTTGGCATCTGCAACAACTTCCTGCTCCATTGCCTTTTTTTCTACAATTAAAAGTTCATATTCTCCAGTAGTTCTCGCATCTACATAAATCCACGTTATCCCTCCGGCTTTTTCCACCTTGAGCCATGCCTCTTCTCCTTTTGTTTCATAAACCGTTGAGCCCCCGATCTCTTTTATGGCGTTTTCGTAATTCCTTATGACTTGAAGTTTGCCCGGAGCTTCCTCCCCTTCCTTGATCTCATAAAATATGTCATATATATGCCCCTCGACTTTAATATTTCCCCCTTTGTTATCTTTGAAATCAGCCTGGTCGAACTCTTTGTAGTCATAGTCTGATATATAAAAATTGGGCATTCGGGTAAGAAGAGGATGATCTTTGCTGCCCGGCACATCTTCCTGTGCAACGGTCAGAACAGGTGCCACTAAAAGTGCGAATAAACAAAGGCTTAAGATGAAAAGAACATGTTTTTTCATTGTATTATCCCTCTCTATTTTTTCAGAGCATCTGAGAGAGACTTTTTCAAGACAGTGTTTCTGCCATAGGCAGATCCGCCTCTGGCGGAAGTATTTGGGTTCTCTCGCAAAGCTCAATCCGTTTAAATTGTCCAGATGAATTTCCTGTTTTCTTTTGTTTTTTTCCTCCTCTCTTTTTTGATTTAAAATCTTTTGATCCTTTCTGATGTATCTTTCATAAGGAGTGACATAATATATCCCCTGATATAGCAGGGTGCCCCACAGTTCTGCTGCGGGCCATCCGTCACATTTCTCGATTTTCTTTAAATCACCTGCACCCATCATTCTCCTCCCCCAGACTCTCTGAGTTATATTGCTTTTAACCCGATCTGGGAAAACTTATTCGATTTATATTACATAAATAAGTTTTTGTGCAAGCCTGTCAAGCACTTTTTAGATTATTCACCCGATTTGTTATGAATGATATGGATGATTGTATTGTTGTGGCAACCACAGAGAGATGAAACCTCTGCTGCGCGTAGCAGAGCCTTCATGGCTCCGATGATTGATACATCGGTATTGGTCTCAAGATCACCCGCAAAATGCGGGACATTTATCACAGGTTGTGACAACCTGTGATACCGAATTGAATGGCGATGATAACACAATTCCATCACCCATGAGGGGATGCCTTTTAGCTTCAGGAATGTTTTTGAATGTAGCGGAAAACTTTAGTTTTCCATTCTTTCCCAATTGTGTCATTCAATGGAGGTCTGAAGACCTCCGCTACACACAAATACAAATTTAAAATAAACCAAGAGGGCGAAGACTGAGCTTCGCCCCTACGCGGTCGATTGTTTCCTATAGCTTCGGGAATTTTCTTGTTCTGTCATGTCTTGCCCAAAGGGTGTGACCTGACAGTTTGCAGGTCAGGAGCCCCGTGCTCCTGACTTCCTTTTATGATACATCGATATTAGAATTTCATGAATTTGGTGGGACAGGCTTTATAGCCTGCCCAGAACAGACAAGAATGTCTGTCCTACCTTTTTTGTTCTGTCAGGTCTTGGTCGCTTTATCGGGTGTGACCTGACACAACGAAATAATGATTTTAAATGTAGCGGAAAACTTTAGTTTTCCATTTTTTCACAATCGAACCATTCAATGGAGGTCTGAAGACCTCCGCTACACACAAATACAAATTCAAAATAAACCAAAAGGGCAAAGACTGAGCTTCGCCCCTACGCGATCGAATGTTTATAGCTTCGGGAATTCCTATTCACAAGTTGGCTGAGGAATTGTCGTCAAGACCCGTTCCGGGGAATTCCTCAACCGAAATATTGGTGGTGGAAATCCAATTCCACCACCAACGAGGGTCAGGTCACACTCATGTCAAAACATGAGCAAGACCTGAAACAACCCCTAACAGACTTCGGAATTAGTGCTATTCATCAAAAGATTATTTCACTCACTTTCACAGTGTCAACTGTGCCGTGAAGCCAGTAGATTGTGCCGTCGCCGGTAACGTGAAACTGCTTCACGAAATGAAGCATTGCTCTTTTAGAACACTCCTCTTTATCTCTCGCGAGCTCAAGCAACACCTCTTTCTCTTTAATGAGCTTCTTTTCTTTTAGTCTATATTTGAGTATAGTGTATTTCTTACACAAGTTCTCTGGCTCATCTCGTTCGTCATATTTCCAGTCGTTCAGGTAGAAATAAAAACAGTTATCTTTATCAAAACCCATCAGATAATAATCTTTAACCATTGGCGCCTGTTCAGCTGCTATAAGAAGTTCTTCATCGAAAGTTCGGTATTGCATCAATTCTTCAGGGAGGATGGCTACAGTATCTATCTTACCATTTCCACTATGCTCCTCCAAACTGGTTCTCATAAGATATTCCTTATACCTGAAGTAGATACTATCTCCGACTTCTTTTTGAGTTATGCCTTTATCAAATCGTTTATATCCTTTACGATCAACATCAATGGTGTCTCTTATCGTCAGTTCTGAGTCGCGTATATATCTGACGTATCTTCTTCCTGTGGTGTATATCCTTCCTGATTTATCCACGGTGATATCCGAGCCAACGGTGTGAATATATTCGCCTTCCTTTTTAACATCCTTTGATTGGAACAGAAATTTCCCTTCCGGAGAGAACTTCAGAATCCTTCTGTCTCTTTCCACATAGACATTCCCCTGATTGTCAACTGCCATATTTCCCGGTACAGTGCCCATCCTTTTCATAGCTAATCTGAAGGCTGGAATCCATTTTCCTTTCTTATCAAATTTCAGAATCTTACATCCAAATCTATCTAAGATATAGATATTACCATCTTTATCTACATCTAAAACATCAGGTCCACCAGGTGGTACCAAATCAGTAGGAGTAAAAGTTGAATCACTGTTATCACCACTTACAATAACCACATCCATAAGCATACCGCCTTTGATTTCTATTCCTCTCGATGTTTGGCAATCTAAAATAGCCATCATCAAGATAAATAGTAAAAAAAAGTTCGCTTTCATAAACTACATCCTTTCTTGTTCTGTCAGGTCTTGCCCAAAGGGTGTGACCTGACAGCAGGGTCCCCAAAGCTCTGCTGTGGGTTAGCTGCACCCATCATTCTAACACCCGTAACAACCTGAGTTATATTGCTTCTAACCCGTTCTCTGGGAAAACCTATTTAATTTATATTGAAATTATAAGCCTTTAGGTGGGCTTGTCAAGGAATATTTATTGATGCATCTGTATTTGGAAATGCCGATGCCCATAGCTTCGGGAATGATTTTAAATGTAGCGGAAAACTTTAGTTTTCCATTCTTTCACAATAAAACCTTACAATGGAGGTCCGAAGACTTCCGCTACACAATCGAATTTTCTAACCACCAATAACTAACAACTATGAACCAGCAGGGCAAGGACTGAGCTTTGCCTCTATTCGTTACTTGGTGTCAGGTCACACTCATAAAAAACATGAGCAAGACCTGACACAACCCCTAACAGACTTCAGAATCAAAGCTATTCATCAAAGATTATCTTACTCACCTTCACCTTATCAACTGTTCCGTGCATAAAGTATATAGTACCACCACCAGTTACCTTAAATTCGCTGCTTAGTTCGAAAAGTTCCTTATCAGAACATTCTTCCCTACCTTTGGCAAAAGCTACCAGCAATTCCCCTGTTTTTGTCAATTCTCCATCTTCCAGGTGATATCTTAATATACGATAGACACGACATACCCTCATGAGCCTTTTTTCACCATAGTAGAACTCGCTCGTGACAAAGTAGAAGTTGTTGTTCCTGTCGAATCCAATGAAGGTGAACGGGATCTCCGGCCATACTATGTCTTCTGGCTCATCATAGAACTCCTTCAACCTTAGTACACCCGGCAAAACTGCCACTGTATCGATCTTGCCCCTGGTAACACGCCCTTCCGAATCGACCTTTGCATCCTTGCTATATTCTTCAAAGCTAGTTCTCACAAGGTACTTGTTCTCCCTGAAATAGATGTCATCTCCCACCTCTTTTTGGACTATGCCCAGGTCCCAATAATCGTCGAGTATGGATTCCCATCTATCTATCTGTCCTTCCCGCCGACATTCTGAACTATAAATATCCACAGTTGAAAATTGATCACCGAAGTAATAAATTCTTCCAGTTCTATCTGTCAAAACATTCCCATCTCTTTCACATTCAAAGAGTAACTCTCCTTGGGGTGAAAATTTCATGTTCTGCACATAGATATTCCCCCAGTTATCAACTGTTATATCTCCCAACACGTATGGAGAACATTTGCCACTTGGGTTTTCTCTCGTGCGCTGCCCAGGTATTGAAAAGGAGAAAACCCACTTTCCAGTCTTATCGTACTTCTGAACCTGGCAATCAAACCGATCCAGAATGTAGATATTTCCATCTTTGTCAACATCGAATTTGGTTGGACCTTCAGAACGCCATCCATCCTCGAATTTAGTAGCAATTGTAGAATCTGTGTAGCCGCTATCTGCAACTACCACCTCTACCAGTTTTCCACCATAATGAATCTCCAATCCCCATATTCCGTCAGAGCTGAATACAAATATGAGGATAAACAGAATAAACGAAAACTTAGCTCTCATGAGACTTACTCCTTTTTCTTGTTCTGTCAGGTCTTGCCCAAAGGGTGTGACCTGACAGCAGGGTGCCCCACAGCTCTGCTGTGGGTTAGCTGCACCCATCATTCATCACCCGTAACAATCTGAGTAATATTGCTTCAAACCCGACCTCTGGGAAAACCTATTTAATTTATATTGTAATTATTAACCTTCATGCAGGCTTGTCAAGCACTATTTATGAAGATACTGAAGATTTGATAGTTTTAGCTTTTTTCAAGATTTGTACTTAATTTTAACAAACAGGAATTTTATCAGTTTTCTCCCCTTGCTGGTTAAACTGGATTCTTAATCTGGAATATGGAAAAAATAATTTCTAAACGGTGGTTATATCTAATTTCCGTTCAGGCAGTAGGGCAGGTGCCCTACGCACCTGACAAATAAATGGTGTCAGGAGAACGGGGCTCCAGACCTAACTGACTTTTATAAAATTATACCATTAAATTTAACGTCTAAGATAACCGGGCACGCGACCCAGTGGAAGTAACCTTGAAAAACCGAACACCGTGACCGAATCGAACGACGGTGAAGAACCGAAAGGCGAGCGTGCTCCGTTTCATCGACTTGTTATCCCCTGGTAACCTCGCTTGAATCGGTAACGCCTCCGCATTACCCCTCGATTTTCAGCACGGGATCAACCATGAGATCAACGCCGGGCTTGATTCTGTCATGCACAGTGAGCGGATGTTCCATCCCAGGCCACCCGATCCGGTACACATTTCCGAGCGTCGTATACACGTGCTCGCTACCTGGGATGTGCCACTTGATCTCAAGCCGCACATCATAGATCCAGCCTTCGTGGACTGCATGCCTGGCGTAAAGATCGAAAGTGAAATTCTGTATGTCGTTTTGTGGGAATGAGTAACGCCCGGGTTCAACGATTCGTATCACATCATCGTTTGGGTTAATGTAAACGTCCGAGAGATCCTCGCGGGAAACTGTGCCAGCCGGGTCGTGTCTGCGATCCATCTCAGGGTGTCGTGTCTTTCTCACCACAAGAAGGTTGATTTCGTCTATTACGGCGATACTGGAATGGGGGTTGGAGATTTGGATAAACCAGTGATAACCATATCTGATCGGATGCACGTTTAGTTCATCGACTTCGAGTCTGGTGCGACCAAACTCGCCACCGTACACTAGCATAACAAGGAATCCGATGAACCCGAGGATGGTGGCGGCCAGGGATAAGAAGAAGAGCCGGTCGATGATAAGCTTGGTGATTTCTGTCGACTGTTGTCTTGTGAACATTGGGAATCTGTGTGTGCGGATCAGTTGGCGCAGGATCAAAAAAAATGCAGTCAAAGCCAAGCCGGCAAGTGCAAGTGGCGTCGATATCCGTGCAGAAATGTCAAAAAGTTGGCTCATTCGCTATTTCCTGTGTCACGGTGGATTGGCAACGGAGTAGCCGTGCCTCTATGTATCGTCAGCCCTCCACCTCCCAATTGCACGCGAAGCAGGTTCAATGTTTGGTGATCAGTAATCGAGAAAAGAACCCAGCGTAAACCTCCTATGGACTTTGGCTTTCCGAGGAGATCGACAAACTGCTCTCTTGACTCGCAGGCGATTATTTCTTCGTCACTAGGAAGTTTCTCTCTGAACACCGCAGCAGCAAGAAATCCGTGGTTGGTTTTTTCGGCTATCCAATAATCATCGACGAGGCTCCCTGAAAGCGTTCCGGGAGTCCCGAACACATCGAATTTGTAATCGAACGGGATTGAAACATCGACCCAATGGGGTGAGATTTTGCTGTAAGTCTTCTCTACCTCTCCTTGCCAAACGACCTTCAAAAAGAAGACTCCTGATTCATTGGGATTATTCGTCTTCCATCGCGGATTCCCGATTTCGGAGATTGGTCGGGCAGTGAGTTTGCTGATTTGCTCGCCTCTTAGTTCGAGCACCTTTGAGAAAACAGTCGTGGTATTCGCCGGTGGTTCTGCTGGTTCGCTGCAGCCCAGGACGACCAGAGCGACAAGGCAAATAAGGTGACGAGCCAAGTAGACCCGTCGGTGATGCTGGAGAGGACGTGTGTTCATGTCAGACGCGTTTACAATAGTTCTGGCAAGACTCCACGGTGATAACAATGATTATATGGTTTCTCTATAACACCCTCTACCCGCAAGGTTGTGGTATAACACCACGGGCATGAATCGCCATAATACTCTTGGTTGCAGCGGCTTATGGCGGCTATTGCCGTTAAGGCTAGGTGATATATGGCTTCAATATAACACATCTGATCGTTTCCTCTACAGATCGTCTACGAGCCTCTTGACGCTGTGATTCCCCACAACTCTACTATGGGCTAACCGATGCTTTTCGATTATCTTTGAATCACTTGCACCCATCATTCTACCACCCGAGACTCCCTGAGTAATATTGTTTCTAACCCAACCTCTGGGAAAACCTATTCAATTTATATTGTAATTATTAACCTTTATGCAGGCTTGTCAAGCACTATTTATGAGGATGCTGAAGATATGAGTAGTTTCCACTTTTTTAAGATCAGTTTTTATTTTCAATTCAGTGAAATTCGAGCTGGGTAAGTATAGATGTTCATTCTTTTTCCTCTGGCAAATCCCACGATGGTTATCCCTAATTTTTGAGCCAGTTCAATAGCTAAGCTGGTGGGTGCGGAGCGGGAGACAATCAGGTTAATCTTTCCCCGGGCAGATTTTAATAATATGTCGGAGGAGATTCTACCACTTAAGATTAGTAACTTTTTTCCCATTGAAATTCGCCTGAATAGAGCTTCTCCTAAAACCTTATCCACTGCATTATGTCGACCAATGTCCTCTTTGAAAAGTAAAATCCTTTCTTTGTTTGCTAGAGCTGCGCTATGAGTCCCACCAGTTGATCTAAAAACAGATGACCTTTTCTCGAATCCCTTTATCAGATTTTCTATTTGATCCGGAGTTATGGTGAACTCCAGACTTATCAATATATCCTTTAATGGATCTAAGTTCCTTAAATCCTGGAAACTTTTGCCCTTACCGCATCCGGAGGTGAAAACAGGAGTTCTGGAGAAGGTTTTAGGAATTCTGAGAGCTTTTCTGGTGATAACCTTCACCTCGTTTTTCCTGGAGTTAAAAAGAATTTTTTTTAGATCGCCTTTTTCTTTTATCCACCCTTCTGAGAACAAAAAACCTAAAGCCAGAAACTTCTGATCTGACGGGGTGCTCATCAGGGTAACCAGCTTTTTGTCATTCAGGTAGATGGAAAGCGAGCTTTCCTCAACGACCTCATCCTCAATTGATAGGGACTTGCCTTTTGTGACCTTGATGATCTTATGAATTCTGGTCTTTTTGTCCTTGTTCATTCTAATTTATGAAGTTCAGAACTTAAATAGTAATTCAAGTTATTATATCATTTGTATCTATCTATGTTTAGAGTAAATATCTTTGGCCTTTTTCAGGTCTTCTTGAGTGTTAATGTTGAAAAAGCTTAAGTGCTCAGGGTCAAATCTTTTGAGCTCCTGTGAGCCTATCTTTAAAACCTTCAGTTTAGACAGGACGTCCTGTATCTTTAATTCATCTTCTATAAGATGGGATAGAATAACGGGGAGCGCTTTTTTTGAATATCTAGCGAAAAGGGTCTCCGCCTGGTTATTGTTTTGGGGTATGACCACATCATAGTCGTTAGGTTTTTGGAGTATATATTTTATCAGATCCAAATTGAGGAAAGGCATATCGCACGCAACTATAAAATTGATCTCGGATGTGGAGAAGCAAAGACCTGTGAAAATACCTCCCAGAGGACCTTTATTTTTTATCAGATCCTCCACCGCCTTGACGTCAAATTTCAAATATGCTTCGGGATTGTTGCTGACTATGATGATCTCCGGGAAAATTTTCTTGAAGAGCTCAAGTGTGTTCTGAATGAGAGTTGTTTTGCCATTGAGCTGTATAAAAGCTTTTTCGGTTTTTATTCTGGTATTTTTTCCCCCGGCTAAAATAATCCCGCTTGCCTTCATCTTATCTTAGGTTTTAAAACTCAATTTCCATCCCTGCTCCCAGTGTTCTTCCGGGCATGGGGAATCCGTATTCGGTCTGGTAATCTTTATCGAAAATATTTTTAGCCTCGAAAACTAAGATCAGATGATTCCCCAGAGATTGTCTCAGCCTCCCATCCATGATGGTATAATCCGGCATCCCATGATCTTTTTCCTGATCGTCTAAATAGCTTCTCTCACCAACATAATTCCCGGTCAGGCTTATGGCCAGGCCAAATTCGAAATTATATTCCGCTTGTAATCTCGCTCGGTGCTGGGGGCGGTATTCCAGCTTATCGGAGGCTCTACCCTCTGAGAGGTTTTTAGCCTTTAAAAAAGAGTAGCTCCCGGAGATAAGTGTATTTTCCACAGGCTTTAAGCTTATAGAAATTTCTGCTCCGATATTTCGAGCTTTACCGATATTATCCATCTTATTTTTCTCTTCACCTTCCTCCATAACTATCTTATCTACGATCAGGTCTGTTATCTCGCTGTCAAATAAAACCAGTTCCATGCTATTTCCCGAGGAGAGGGGAAATTTTGATCCCGCCTCAAAATTATAGGCGGATTCCTCTTTCAGGTTGGGATTGGGAATGTTGCGGCCCGAGTAACCGGAATAAAGCTCTTTTAAAGTAGGAAATCTGGTCTTATGAGAAAAGGAACTAAACACCTCAAAATTATCTGAAATCTCATAGTGTATTCCCCACCTTCCGTCTACAACTTCTATATCACCCCTTAAAGGCTGTTCATAAGCATATACCGGGTGTTCAATGTTAAAGCTCAAACCTCCTGAAAATGCAACCCGATCCATAACAGTGTGCTCATATTCTGCTCCCAAAGTGTAAGTGTCCATCTTGTATTCTTCCCAGGGTGCTTCATAGTCATCCAGTTCCTTGTGCACATCCCTTTTGTAATTTATACCTAAAGTCAGTTCACTTATCCGGGACAACTCGTGGGTCAGAAAGACATTGGTACCCGCCGAGTAATCATCATACACCGAATGAAAAGCGTATCCTCTGGTCTGGGTGGAAAATGTAGCATCATCATAGGAATCCAGAACATTATCATATTTATCATAGAAAAATATGAACTTCCCTAAAACTTTCTCGCTGATCCTCTGGCTGGAACTGAAGTTTAAGATCCATTTCCGCCACAGCGGGAATTTCCAAAAGCGGGGTCTTGGGGCATAGATGTCCGGTGGAACGCCCTTTTCATTGTCCAAAAAAGAGAAGGAAAAGGCAGTATGATGATCCAGATTGGGCCTGAAGCTTATTTTTCCAAAGAAATCTCTTTTTATGTAATAACTGTTCTCTCTTTTCTCTCCATCTTCGATCTCATTTGATGCGAAATCATGGGACAGGGGATAGTAATCCTGTTTTTGCTGTCCTGCGCTTAAGAGCACTCCAAACTTATCCAGAGAAAAACTCTGCTGAAGGGAATAAGCAAACGCTTTTCCGCTGCCACCGAAGAGACTGATCTTTGAGTTCCTTTTGACCGGCATTGAGGTGAGGATATTTATGGAGCCGCCCAGCGAATTGGCTCCATACAAAACCGATGCGTTACCTTCATTTACAGTTATTTTTTCCACAGCCTGGATTGGAATCTGACTTAAATCCACCAGACCATCATAGGGAACATAGATCGGAACCCCATCCAGCAGAACTGTGATCTGTCTTTGTTCTATTCCCCGCAGTTGAACCATCATTTCATTTCTCGATCCAATGCTCACATAGGCACCTGGGGTTAACTCCACAGCTTGGGCAATGTTCAAAATCCCCTCTTTTTCCATTCTTTTTGAGTCCACCTCCGTTAGAGCGCTGATCAAAGCTGCAGGAGTTCTCCGGGCTGTTACCACAATCTCCCCCAAAGAATAAACCCTGAGAGTATCAGTTGGAACCGGATCATCCGCATATACTCCTATTCCAAAAGAAAATAAAAAAACATAAATCCCCAACCAGATTATAACCTTTCGCAATAGCGACCGATCCATGATCACTCCCTTCTTGTAACTCCAATTTCCTTCTCCAAAAAATCAACTAAGGGTTTAATTTGGTCAAGAGAAAAAACGGGTACAGAAGAATCTATGGTTTTATCGCAGACTAAAGCAATTATATTATCCTTCTCACCACACAGAGGTTCTATGTCTTTAGCGGAATCCAACACTTCAATCTTGGGATAGGGTGAGTTTTTGAAACCTTCCCCGATTATTAAATCATAACCTTCAAAAAAGAGCTGGAAAAGTTCGCTGGGGGGCTTCTGTCGCAAATCCGAGGAAAAAAGAGCGATACTTTTATGAGACAATATCAGAGTCGTCTCAGCTCCAGCCTGAGTGTGTCTGAAGGAATCCTTTCCAGGTGTATCAAACTGATGATCTAAGGTGGTGTATTTAATGCTGCCCACCTTATAACCCCTATTTTTAAATTCCGGTATAAGCCTCTCCACCAGAGAAGTTTTCCCCCTTTTTTTCCTCCCCACGACCAACAGGATGCGCATTTCGAAGTCTTTCTGCTCTTTTGCGAAATTATCCTCTAAGCAAGAGAGATAATAATCTCTATCTTTTTCGGCTCTTCTTCTAATTTCAGTGAAGAGACCATGCTCCAGATGGTGTTGCTGATGACGTTATTGGCAAATGGATTCAGAGAGAGCTCTTTGTCATTCACTTTAAGTTCTATTTTTTTAGGCATATTTCCCATTTGATCATCTCCAGCTTAAAAAAGGGGTATGGTTTTTTAAACCATACCCCTCTTCTCATTTTTCAGCTCATCTATATAGTACAAAACCCAAAACCCAGCATCCGGATGCAGCTAAAACTGAACCAATGCTGTAAGCTTTTGCTTTTACAGTTTGCCACTGGTTGAATGAGGGAGCCAAAGATCTGCCTAAACCGAAACCTAAATTAATGAAGAAAAAGCCTAAGGCTGCAGCCAGACTACCTTCCAGGAAAGTATAGTTTAAGACTCCGGAAAAACCCTTTTCCACCCAGAAGGGATTTAAAACCACATAGGTTTCCAGAAATGAAAACAGGGCATAGTTGAGATACATGGCAAAAACGCCTACCATTCCTAAGGAGAGCCATTTAGACGCATCTTTTTTCTCAGCATAAGAGAAGGCTAGATCCAGAACAGCTCCCTGAACGGCAACCGCAGCCACCTGGCAGAAGAGTATCTGGGGAAGGGTCAGGAATTTAAACCCGGCAGCCACAAGTCCCATAAGCAAGGTGCTGCCCCGGCGAGGCATTATCATCCTTGCCGCACCCAGGATCAAGATGCCGGTAGCTGCCAGAAAGGGAGACCTAAGGGAGAAATCAAAAGATCGCATAATGCTTATTCCCAAAGCCTCCAGGCCTCCCCAGATGGAGCCAAAAAGGATGATTCCCAATATCAGCTTCTTTTTATCTTCCATAGGTTATTCTCCTTTTTAAAATGTAATCTGAACCTGCGCCACTATCTGATCGTTGTCAACCTCTCTGTCCTCTGCGACATAGGCACCTTGGTCAGAGTCCCATACGTTCTTCTGTCCCGACTCCATCTTGTGGATGAAGTTCAAATAGAACATGGAATTGAGACCCTCCAGATAGTAGTTCAATCCAATTGTCAGCCAGGCTTCCTCATCATCATCCATAAGACCACCATTACCGTTAGCTACCTTGCTAAGTTTAGCGGTACTGAAATCATATTTCTCAAAACTCATATCCTTGTCCGGATCGTGGAAATCATAACGGGCCAGAACTTCGACCTTAGGACTGGGCTGGACACCCAGATGCACAAAAAATGCCTGTCCGTCGACGCTGCACACACTGTCCACGTGAGGATAACAGAGTTTCTCGCTGGAGGCCATAAGGAATTCCCCTCTGAACTTGACGGTAACATTGTCAGCCTTATAATCGACCTTGGCGAAACCGCCGAAACGGTTCATCTCCAAGGTCTTCTCGTCCGGGTTATCCACCACCAGCGCTCCATATTTAGGCAGAGCACTTCCGATCCAGGCAAACCCACCAACCGTCACCTTGGCATTTTCGACCGGCGGTTTGAATTCCACTCTTCCCAGAAAATCCTTGGCGTCATTGTCGTCTGTGAAACCCGGATTGTTAGCAGGGTATCCGTTAAATATACCGAGATTGAAATCCACGTATTCGGTCTTGGTGGTGGTCTGGATGCCCAGCTGTCTCCAGACTGCGTATCTCAAGGTAGTTAAAGGATAATTGATCATCTCCAGGGCGGCAGTGGAATAGGGCATGTACAGGGTGAAATTGGGCAGAAATCTTCCAAATGCGATTTCAGTTTTCTCAATATAGAAGAATTGGGCCTTGTAATCAAGTATGCTGGGGCTACCCTTTGTCTCTGTCTGCACGAAATACTTCACTTTTCCTGGAACAATCTCTCCCCAGAAAAGGAAGCGAGCTCGGTTCAAGGTGAAGGAATTGGCGTATTCAGGAAACTCGAAAAGTATATCCTCATCCTCCATATTGAAAGTAAATCCTGCCTGAAGGATACCTCCGATTTTGAGGCTCCCCTTTCCTACCTTTACCTCAGCCATCTGGGCCGAGCAGATCTGAGCGGTGAAAAGTGCAAGGAAGAAAAACGCAAATGCTAAAATAGGAATCCTTTTTTTCATATAATAATCTCCTTTGCTTTTCTCTTATACGTTTTGTTTCTCCTTTGCTTGTTTGACCTTAGCTATAAGCATGCCTATAACAGAAGCGGTCAAAGTCAGTGTACCCAAGGGCTTCAGAAGCTCCCTGAACAATCCCAGATCCTCTGAAACTTTTGGATTTTTGGGAAGATCAGGATAGAAGTCCAAAGACTCGGGAAGAACATAGATCTTATGGGTTCCGGTCTGGAGCTCCTTTTCCCCGTAGATCACAGGATTTCTTCCCTTTTTCACCAACCTATCTCTGGCTGCGTGAGCCATCTTCAATATCTGGTCATAGTCCCCAAAGGTGATGGCTCCGGTGGGACAGGCCTTAGCGCATGCTGGCTTAAGCCCATTGGTTATCCGATCAACACAAAAGGTGCACTTGGTGGATTTACCAGCCTGATCATCGATCTGAGGAACATTCCAGGGGCAGTACTCGTGACAGGCTCCGCATCCAATGCACAGCTCCCGGTTGACATACACTATGCCCAGTTCCTTTACATGGGTCATAGCTTTAGGTTCAACCGGGCAAGCTTTCACGCATGCCGGGTCCACACAGTGCAAGCAGCGATAGACTCTGAATAACCACTTCAGCTGATTGTTCTTATCCACCTCATAGAATTTAACCAGAGTGTAAGTTTTGGGGGAAAGACCAATGGGATTTTGGTAACCACCTGTGGCTGCAAAGAAGGTGGTTTTCTCAGCAGGTAGCTCATTCCATTGCTTGCAGGCGACCTGACATGCCCTGCAGGCTATGCATTTTTCCATATCGAAAAGTATGCCTTTTTCTGCCATTTTATCCCACCTCCTTCATCACGTCACAAAGGAACGCTTTGTATTCTGGAATCATGGTATTGGCATCTCCTACATTGGGTGTTAGCCGGTTGGCGCTGTGTCCTCTGGCTAAGCCTTTGTATCCGAAATGCCAGGGAAGTCCGATCTCCTCGTAGCTTTTTCCATTGAGTTTGAACGGTTTGAAGCGGTCAGTTACCACGGCATACGCAGTGATCGCATCCCGGGCAGTGATAATTTTAACCTTATCACCATTCTTTATACCCTTAGCTTGAGCCAGGGACTTACTCATTTCCACGAACATATCCGGCATCAGTTCCACCAGCCAGGGACTGTTTCTGGTCATCTGACCTGCCTGCCAGTGTTCGGTAACCCGATAGGTGGTGGCGATGATGGGGAAGCGTTCCGGGCTTCCGATCTCGTCCATTTCCTTAGTCCAGATCACCATGGTCGGATTAGTCTGAGCAGAAGACATTAAGTTTTTCACCGGGCTTTCGAGAGGTTCATAATGCTCAGGGAAGGGGCCATCTGCTAAGCCGAAACCAAAGAGTCTGCCATGTCCCTCAGGTTTCATAATGAAGGAGTATTTCTCTCCGGGAGCCCAGCCTCCATCCGGAACATCACCACCTTGCCATTTGGTATCAGGGCCGGTCCACTTAATCACCCACTTGTTCGGGGCATAGGGATTACCATTAAGGTCGCAGGAAGCACGGTTGTATATGATCCTGCGGTTCACTGGCCAGCACCAGGACCACTTGGGATAAAGCCCGATGTTGTTGGGGGCATCAGTCAGGTCTCTGCGAGCTGCCATATTCCCGTCTTCCGTATAACTGGCACAATAAAGCCAGTTTCCTGAGGATGTAGTTCCGTCATCCATAAGTTTGGCAAATGAGGGAAGAAGCTTACCGGTGGTCAGATCGTAGCCGTTTATCTCCTTAGCCACAGCATGCACGTCCGGCTCCTCCTTTCCCAGTCCATAATTCCAGTTCAAATGGACTATGGGGTCTGGGAACGGCCCCGGATCAGCTTGGTAGAGCTTCTTCAGCTCCTTGTATATCTGATCCAGAATCCACAGGTCAGACTTGGCATCTCCCGGTGGATGAACCGCCACATATCTCCACTGCATCCAGCGTCCGCTGTTGGTAATGCTTCCCTCCTTCTCCATGGAGGCAGCTGCAGGTAACATAAATACCTCTGTTTTGATCTTCTTAGGATCCACATCCGGACCAGACCAGAAAGCAGCTGTCTCGGTTTCCCACAGGTCAACTGCTACCAGCCAATCCAGTTTCTGCAAGGCTTTTCTTTCCTTGGCTACGTTGGGTCCGCCTACTGCAGGGTTTTGCCCCATGCAGATCAACCCTTTGATCATACTGTCATACATGGCCTCGAACATGGCTATGTGGGAGTAGTTGGCTGTCACCTTGGGAAGATACTGGTAGCAGAATTCGTTGTCCTTTTGAGCTTTATCTGCCCAGAAGGCTTTCAGAAGACTGACCGTATACTTGGGAGTATGCTGCCACCAGTTGGCGCTTTTGGGATCGTTAGATTTGGGAGTCGAGGCTTCCAAATACTGCTCCAGAGTTTGATTTTCAACCCTGGGAGTTTTGAGGTAGCCCGGAAGGATATGGAATAAGATGGCGTGATCCGTTGAACCCTGCACATTGGATTCGCCTCTTAAGGCATTGATTCCACCACCAGCAACTCCCACATTGCCCAGGAGAAGCTGAAGAACAGCATAACTCCGGACATTCTGAGTACCTACTGTGTGTTGCGTGGTTCCCATGGCATACATTATCGTTCCGGATTTGTCCCTGGCTCCGGTCGCCCCATAAGTTTTGGCAACCTCAACTATGAGTTCAGGAGGAGTTCCGGTTATCTGGGATACCTTCTCCAGTGTGTAGCGGGAGTAATGCTTTTTCATAAGCTGGAACACGCAGTTGGGATCCTGCAGGGTTTTGTCCATCTTCGGGATGCCCTTATCATCCAGCTGATACTGCCAGCTGCTCTTTTCATATCTTCTTTTGTCTTTGTCATACCCGGTATATAATCCATCATTGAAACCGTATTCCGGATTCACCAGAAAACTGGCGGTGGTATGATCTACCAGATATTCCCGGTTGTAAAGGCTGTTATCCAGGATATAGTTTATTATCGCACCTATGAATGCGATATCCGTTCCGGACCTGAGAGGCACATAGATGTCGGCTCGGGCTGAGGTGCGGGTGAAACGGGGATCCACGCTTATCAATTTAGCCCCGTTATCTATAGCCTGGGATACCCATCTGAAGGAGATGGGGTGATTCTCTGCGGCATTGGATCCGATGATCATAATGCAGTCCGCATTCTTGATATCGATCCAGTGATTAGTCATAGCCCCTCTGCCGTACGTTTCCGCCAGACCGGCGACGGTGGCGGAATGTCATATACGGGCCTGATGTTCCAAGTAAACTATCCCCAGAGCTCGGGCTAATTTGCTCCAGAGATAACACTCCTCGTTATCCAGAGCTGCACCACCTAAACCAGCCAAAAACTCGCAACGATTGACTATCCTACCTTTGTCATCCTTTTCCATCCAGTTTTCGTCTCTGGTCTTCTTTATCCTTTTGGCGATTTCAGGCAAAGCCCAATCCCAGGATTTCTCCTCCCACTTGTCGCTGTAAGGAGAGCGGTACAAGACTTTGGTCATTCGCCTGTCGTTATTGGCCACCTCGATCAAGGCTTCTCCTTTGCTGCACAAAGACCCCAGGTTAATGGGATGATCCGGATCACCTTCAATGTTAATTACTTTACCATTACTGACTGAGACGATCTCACTGCATCCTACTCCACAATAAGGGCAGATGGTCGTGCTTTCTTGGGCATATTTTATCTTCAGATCCAGTGTTTGAGCTTGAGCTGTTTTAAAGGAGAATCCGAGAGAACTTAAGATGGCACCTCCGGTAGTAGCTCCGGTAATCTTTAAAAAACCTCTTCTGGTAACTCTCATATAATTATTTTCACCTCCTAAAATACATTTATTTTTTCTCTTCAGGTTTTACTTCTACGTCTTTTTCATAGATTTCATTCAACATATTCATGGACTGATGGATCTTATCAATCTCCTCCTGGGAAATTCCGGATTTCTTTTTCTCAGCCATCCTCTTTATGACATCCTGCATCTCCGTATCGCTCATGGTCTGGTGGGCTTTGACTACTACAGCCACAGAATGGCAGCTGCCGCACTTCTGCTGGAAAAGCTGGGTCTCAGGTTCATGAGAAGGAAAGAGAGTGAAGGTGGCCTCGATCTCCTTGAGCGACTTCGGACTGATTTTAACTCCGGCTTTATCATGCATCTGGGTAATGATCTTCTCCATCCCCTCTCTCACGTCAGATAAAGAATGACAGATTGAACATCTTTGCTCAAAAGCATTCGGCTCCCCTTTCTTTTCCTCTTTTGGCTGGGATTGAAGAATCTGAGTAAATACTAATGTGAAAGCAAAGAATGATATCAAAAGAATGACTATTATTCTATTACTATACCTCACCTGCTATCACCTCCTTTTTTTATAAAGGTAGATAGTTCTTAATCTTGGAGATTTCTAACTTAATCCCTTAAGTAACCACCCCCCTTTTTTGTTCCGGGGGTTGAGAACAGGGATTTAAAAATCCCTCTTTTTCAGCTACCAGATCCAGGGCCAAGGTGTTATGATTTTCCCAACCCAGATCCAGATCATCCGGATTTTCCATTTTCCTCTGATCTATGGTTTTCACATATTTTTTGCATTTGTCGCACACATACACCTTGTGGTGATCGTCCTCCTCGGTGAAAAAGTACCTTAAAGTTTCCTGGTCCTCATTGGAGCAGAAAGGGCATTTAAGCCTCAAGAAACTCCATTGGGTGCTGCAGAATTGGCACCATAAAATCCTCTTCCCATCGTCCTTTCTAAAATAAGCCATAGCAGGTGAACTTCCACAAATAGGACAAAATCCTTTTGACCAGCTATCCATATCGATTCTTTCCTTAACCCTCTGGGCATAAAGCTCAAAAACAGGATTCCCCAGGTGTAAACCCAGGAAATTCAGATCCTCAGCTTCCAGCTTCAGCTTTTTAGCCAGATTCTCAAGATATTCTGAATCAAAATAAAAAACCTTCTTGATCAAAACCTCCAGATCCAGCTCTTTTTTCTCACAACTCTGCTCTAATTCCTCTAAAACCTTTACGTTATCCTTTTTGAATTTTTTCAGAATGTAAAGATAATCCTTAAAAAGCCCCTCCAGCCATTTCTTGTCCATTTCAATCTCTTTGAAATCCAAAAGATAGTCAGACCGCTTAATCCTTTTTTCAACCTCAGCCTGGTCGATTTTTATCATTCCCTTTTGGTACTTAAGCTTAGCCTGAGTTTTTGCCTTTTGAAGCTCTTGATGCAAATCTCTTAGTATTTTTTCTTCAACCTTCATATTGTCAAAAATTTAAAGACGTATTTAATTTTTCAATAATAAACAAACTATCATCTTTTTGTCAAGATAAAATGTAACCTTTTTGAAAATTATCAAATTGCTTAAAATACCCCTTTTATGACAGATTTTAAAGAATCCGGCAGGAAACCTGTTTAATAACAAAGGTTTACACAACTGACTGAAGTTTCACAGCACTTAATTTCATTAAATTTAACTGTTTTGACTTGCTAAAAATAAGTGGATTTATTATACTGAGGAACTTTAAAGCTAAGTGGATGTATAAAAAGAAACAAAAATAATTAAAATATCGTATGCTAAGTTTAGATGTTTAACGCTTTTAACATATTATCTCAACGTCTATTTAATACTGCAAATATTCATCTATTACCTCTGGTCTATTAAATTGATTTCATCTTAAACCATATTTTCGGAGGTTAAAAATGCGTTTTTCTAAAGTTCTATTAGCTGCATTTTTACTCGCCCTCTTCAGCTTCAGCCTTATTCAGGCTAAGGAGTGCCGGCTGATGAGATATCCTGACATCCATAAGGACAAAATCGTCTTCACCTATGGAGGCGATCTCTGGCTGGTCTCAAGCGGGGGAGGAGTAGCCCGGAAGCTTACCTCCCATCCCGGGGAGGAGGTCTTCCCCAAGTTCTCACCGGATGGCAAATACATTGCCTTTACCGGCGAGTACGAGGGAGGGACTCATGTTTATGTTATGCCGGCTGAAGGCGGGGAACCGTACCAGCTCACCTTTCACCCGGATATTTTCGACGTCCCGGAAAGAATGGGCTATAATGACCAGATGATTGAGTGGTATCCTGACGGAAAGAAAATCCTTTTCCGCTCCCGCAGGGAGAGTCACCGGGCTTCGGGCAGCAAACTCTTCAGCGTGGATATGGAAGGCGGCTTGCCCCAGGTTCTACAATTACCCGAATCCGGATTAGCATCATTCTCACCGGACGGAAACAAGTTAGCTTACAACCGAAGGTTTAGGGAGTTTCGAACCTGGAAACGCTACAAAGGAGGGCTGGCCCAGGACGTCTGGATCTACGATCTGAAAAATAACACAATCGAAAAGATAACCGAGTGGGAGGGAACTGACAACACCCCGATGTGGTATGAGGACAAGATCTATTTCAATTCAGACCGGGATCATACCCTGAATATCTTCGCTTATGATATCAACACCAAAAAGACAAAAAAGATCACCAATCACAGCGAATATGACGTTAAATGGCCCAGCGCGGGACCCGGCAGTATTGTCTATGAAAATGGCGGATACCTCAACGTGCTGGACATTAACACCAACGACACCAAAAAGATTAAGGTCGAGGTTCCCAGCGATCTGGTTTTGACCAGACCCAACTACGAAAAAGTGTCTGATCTGATCCACAGTTATGATATTTCTCCTTCTGGCAAAAGGGCGGTCTTCAGCGCCAGGGGTGATATTTTTAGCGTCCCTGCAGAAAAAGGAAATGCCCGAAATTTGACCCTTACCCCAGGTTTCAGAGAGGTCTTTGCTACTTGGTCACCTGATAAAAAATGGATAGCCTATTTTTCTGACAAATCCGGCGAATACGATTTATACATCCGCCCCCAGGACGGAGAAGGCGAGGAGCAGAGGATAACCACCGATGCGGATTGCTACCGATTCGATCCCAAATGGTCACCGGACAGCAAGAAAATTCTCTGGACTGACAAAAAGATGAGGCTTTTCTACGTGGACATAGAGGAGAAAAAGCCCGTTCTGGTGGATAAAGCTGATTATACTCAGATCTGGGTGGCCAACTGGTCACCGGACAGCAAATGGATTACCTACACCAAAAACGGAGCCCACTTTTACGAAGCCCTTTACCTGTATAACCTTGCGGATAAAAAGCCCTATAAGATTACAGACGATTTAAACGATGACATTAATCCGGTTTTCGATCCGGATGGAAAGTATCTATATTTCTTTTCTCTCCGTAGTTTCGCACCCACCTTCAGCGACCTGGAGCAGGAATACATATATTCCAATACGAGAAATATCTATCTTATGACCCTGCAGGCTGACTCCCTTTCCCCGTTTGCCCCGGAAAGCGATGAGGAGGAGATAAAAGCAGAGGAAGAGGAAAAAGAAGATAAAGACGAGGAAGGAAAAGAGGAAGAGAAAAAGGAAGATAAAGATAAAGAAAAAGAGGACAAAGACAAGAAGGATAAAGATAAGGACAAGGAAAAGGACATCCAGATCGATCTGGCAAATATCGACCAGAGGATCGTGGGCATACCCGTCCCCTCAGGCAACTACTGGGGTCTTAAAGCAGCCGAGGGTAAGATATTCTATATGTCCTCTTCATCAGAAGGCAGGGAAGGTGGCAGCTCGGGTCCGCAAAGTGAGCTGCATATGTATGATATAAAAGAAAAGGAAGACAAGACAGTACTCAGCGGCATCAGCAACTACGAGCTCTCCAGTGATGGCAAAAAGATAATCTATGCATCCGGAAATACCTACGGCATTATCGATGCCAAAGCCGGCAGCAAGATGGGAGACGGCAGCCTGAACTTATCCGAGCTGGAGATGAAGGTCGATCCCCGGGCAGAATGGGAGCAGATCTTCAACGAAGCCTGGAGACTGGAGCGGGATTTCTTCTACGATCCCAATATGCACGGCGTGGATTGGGACTTGATGAAAAAGCGCTACGGCGAGCTTTTACCCTATGTAGCCCATCGCTCCGATTTGACCTACATCATCGGAG
>CAYURP010000009.1:0-28419 GCA_964447175.1 uncultured Ignavibacteria bacterium
GCTATTCTGTGACATATAAGAAACTTTCTTTTATCCCTTTATGTTCATCACAAAAGCTTTAATGCAACAAAGCCCAGGTTATTATGTTCACTCCCATTTTCAAAGCAGCTTCCCTTTTTTCCGAGGGGTCTTTGTGCACCTGGGGATCCTCCCAGCCATCCCCGATGTCGGATTCATAAACATAAAATACGACCAGTCTTTTCTCATGAAAAATGCCAAAACCCTGAGGAGGTTTTCCGTCGTGCTGATGAATTTTGGGAAGCCCGCTGGGAAAATCATAATAACAATGATAAATTCCGTGATCAAAAGGTAACTCCACCAACTCCTTATCCGGAAAGACCTTTTTCATTTCCCGCCTGAATGCCTTATCCAGACCATAGGAATCGTTGGCAAACAGAAACCCTCCATGAGTGAGATAGTTATTCAACCTTTGTACCTCATCCTCGGTAAAGTCTATGTTGCCGTGTCCGGTCAGAAATAAAAATGGGTAGTGAAAGAGTTCCTTATCCATAATGGATACCCAGATTTCCTCCTCATTCACCGGTACATTAGTATTCTTTTTCAAAAACTCAAGCATATTGGGTACAGCTGACCTGCCCCAGTACCAGTCCCCACCCCCTCCATATTTAAGCCGGGCAATGGTAAAACCAGAGGGATTCTCATTTAAGGGAAATGTATATCCTTTTTGTCCTTGTTCAGAAAAGAATAACAAGGACAATATCAGTGAGATAATAATAAATGCAGAAATATTGAGTTTACTTGAGTTCATCTCAATAATTGATACTGGGTCATACTTTGGGGTATTTGTTAAACATGAATAAATTTAATTGAAAGGCTTAAAATGTCAATTATTAATAAGATCAGAAGAATTCGTAGAACTCTAACTGTACCATTAAATCTTTTTAAATGAACCTTGGGATAAATGTAGGGGCGGACCTCTGTGTCCGCCCTATAAAACAGAAATGCAACAATTTATTATTGCATCCAATAGTAAAAAAATATTTGCATTTTTTCCCATGATAAACACAAGTTGAGACAACTTGTGTTACTGAAGATGAGATATATCCAGGTATCACAGGTTGTCCCAACCTGTGAGCGCCCACATTGAGAACCTCTGTTACCGTTGGGTAACATTTCCTCTAAATCTGTTTAATCTGCTGTGAGATTTTCCGGGTCTATTTAAATCTTTTAGGTGACCGCAGCTCCCATTCTACGATGATGGGGCTGGCTACAAATACCGAGGAATAGGTCCCGACAATCACTCCCAAAATCAATGCCAGGGAAAAATCACGGAGCACTTCTCCACCCACCAGAAAAAGAACCACGACAACCGAAAGGGTGGTAAGCGAGGTAATTACCGTGCGGGACAGAACCTCATTTATGCTGGTATTTATTATTGTAGAGAAATCCCCCTTTTTTCTGAAAAGCTTTAAGTTCTCCCTGATCCTGTCAAAGACCACCACCGTGTCAGTCAGGGAGTATCCAGCCAGGGTTAAAAGGGCAGTAACTATAAGCAGGGTGATTTCCTTTTGCATTATGAACAGAATGCCCAGAATCACCAGAATATCGTGGAAGGTACAAACTGTGGCAGCTACTCCAAATCTGAAGTCAAATCTTATCCAGATATAAATCAGGATTCCCACAAGAGCCAGAATAACAGCCGTTCGAGCCTGGTTCTGGACGATCGAACCCACCACCGGTCCCACCTCATCGATGGAATCTTTATTAAACTTGTTGTCCGGATAATCTGCATCCAGTTGAGCTAAGACACTTTCACCCACTTTGGTTATCTCCTCCTCAGAGGCTTTAATCCGAATCATAAAGGAGTTAGGAATTTCTCTTTTTAGCTCCTTTATCTCAACATCGCCATAACCAATTTTACTTAAGGCATCCCTGATTTGACCCACCCGGATAGGTTTTTCAAAGCTTCCCTGGATCATTGTTCCTCCGGCAAAATCTATCCCTAAGTTGGCTTTGCCCATGAAGATGAAGACAAAAGCCAGTATTCCACAGGCAAGTAAAATGCCAGAGACTATGAAAGCATAATATCTGCGTCCTATAAAGTTAATATTAGTTCTGGGCAATATGTGCATCATATCCGAAAACCTTTCAAATGCTTAAAGTTTTATACCCTTTTCTCATGTCGAAAATGCTTTTGGTGATAACTACAGCGGTGAACAGACTGATCACCACGCCCAAGCTCAAGGAGACGGCAAAACCTTTTATGGGTCCGGTTCCGAACTGGAACAAAACCAGGGCAGTGATTAAAGTTGTGACATGGGAGTCTACGATGGTCAGAAGAGCTCTTTTGTATCCGGCATCAATTGAGGCTCGAACCGTTTTCCCGGTGCGCAGCTCCTCCCTTATCCTTTCGAAGATCAAAACGTTGGCATCCACCGACATTCCCACGATAAGGATTATCCCAGCAATTCCCGGCATGGTCAAAGTAGCGTGCAGAGCAGCCATAGCTGCCAGAAGGAATAAGATATTAAAGAATAATGCGAAATCCGCAATGAGACCTGAAACCCGATAATAGATAAACATAAAAACTAAAACCACGGTCAGGCCAATTATTGCTGCTAAAGTTCCCTTTCTTATGGAATCCAGCCCCAGGGAGGGACCTATTAGTCTGTTCTCAGCGACTTTAACCGGTGCGGGTAGGGCACCTGCTCTCAAAACGATGGATAGATCGTGAGCATCCTCCCAGCTGCCTCCACCTCCCAGGGTGATCCTTCCTTCATCTCTCACCTTATCCTGAATAACAGGAGCAGATTCCACCCTCCCATCCAGGACTATAGCTAAAGGTTTACCAATATTTGCTCCGGTTAATTGGGCAAATCTTCTGCCTCCCCTTTTTGTCAGTGTGAAATGAACATAGGGGCTGCGGAACTCATCATAACGGGGTTTAGCATCTGTTAAATATTTACCGGAGAACTCCACCCTTTTTTTAAGAATATATAACTTCTGGTATTCTGTACCCTGAACCAGCTCGGATTTGGTAGCCCAGGCGAACTCCAGATCATCCGGGATGATCTTTTTGACTTCAGGCTTTTCAAGAAGATACTCCACTTTAGCCATTTCCTCCCGGGGCACATAAAAGTAGAATGATCTGGATGGCTCCAGTAGGGAGGAAAAGGGCCGATCCTTCTCCAGCGGTTCCTCATCCAGCTCCCCCAGAAAATCATGCAATGTATCTCCTCCCTCTACCGCCAAAGTGTCCTTTTCCTCACCAGTAAAAAGATCCTCTACAGATTCCTGCTTCTTTTTCTCTTTAACCTCTGAAAGGCTTTCAGGCTCGGCTTCCACCAGCGCCTTATCTATCTCTTTAACAAGAGAGTTAATGGTTTCCGCTTCGGGCAGAAGTTTATATTCCATCTGTGCGGTTTTTCCGATAAGTTCCCCGGCTCTCTCCGCATCCACCAATCCGGGCAATTCCACTATAATTCTGTCCTCACCTGACTTCTGGATCAAGGGTTCGGTTACTCCGAACTGATCCACCCTGTTCCGAATAATCTCCAGAGCCCGTTCCACGGCATCCTTCTGCTCCTCCGGATTAAGCCTGGATCTATCCACCTGCAAAACAACGTGCATTCCACCTTTGAGGTCCAGTCCCAGCTTGATAGCTCTTTTCTCCAGGTTGAACAGTTTCTGAGGATCCTCTATCTTTAACTCTTCCTTTTCAGAATCACTCAAAGACCAGTACTGAGCACTGGGCAAAAGATAGAAAAAGGATACCGCTATTAAAATCAATACCAGTAAAATAATCCATTTTTTTGTTTTTCTCATCTTCCAACTCCTTATTCAAAGACAGAATATATATTCTACAGAGCAAATGTCAACCAAATTTGACAATTTTCTTGACAAATATTTAAATTCCCTGTTATGTAATAGAAACTAAAAGAAAAGGAGATACTAATGTTCAAAAAGATTGTTCTTTTTTTTGCATTTTCCCTTTTGTTCGCTTTAAGCCAAATTCACTCTCAGACCTTAAAAGAAGGCAAAACAACCAGTTACAACCTCTCCAACGGAATGAAAATTATTCTCAAGGAGAAACATGCCTCCCCCATGATAGCTTCTATGATCTATGTTAATGCCGGCAGCAAATATGAAACCGATTTTAATAACGGAGTGACCCACTTTCTGGAACATCTTCTTTTTGACGGGACAAAAAAAAGAAAAAGAGAAGAGATAACCGAAGGTATAGAATCCAGGGGCGGGTACATCAACGCATTCACCAGAAAGGACCTTACCTGCTATATGATTCTTATGCCCAAAGATTACATAGAATTCGGTCTGGACGTTCAGTCGGATATGCTCTTTAACTCCATTTTCCCGGACCCAGAGCTGGCCAAGGAGAGAAAGGTGGTAATCGAGGAGATAAAAAAAGATCAGGACAACATCGACTCCCAGGTGGAGGATTCCTTTGCGTCCCAGGCATATAGTGGAACACCATATTCCCGAACGGTTTTGGGCTATGAGAACATAATTGCCACCATCCCCAAACAGGAGATCGTCGACTATTATCATACCTATTACCAGCCCAACAATATGCTGGGTTTATTAATCGGGGATTTTGACACAGAAGAGATGATCGAGCTTATGGAAAAGTATTTCGGTGGTGTAACAGCTAAACCATTACCTCCTCAAAAAAATATAGAATACAGACCACCTCTGGAGAGTTCCGTCAGCTACAAGGAAGCCGATACCAAAAACACTTATGTAGGTATGTCATTTCCCGCACCTCACTTTTCCGATCCGGATTTTTACGCCTTCGTAATCTTAAATGAGATTTTAAACTCCGGGGAAACCTCACCTTTGTACCAGGCTTTAACCTCAGAGGAATATCCCTTAGCCATAGACATCTCATCCGATCTGGATATGCAAAAAGAATTCTCTGCTCTGAACATCTATATAACTACAGACTCTCCGGATAAAGTGGAGCCCATACTAAAGACCACTAAAGACATTTTAGGGTCTTTCACCAAACAGGCTGTGGATGAGGATTTTCTGCAAAGAATAATTATCTCCAAGAAGACCAGCGACTATTATCTTGAGGAAAGGCTTCACTTTTACGGCATGCTCAAGGCTTCCATCCTGGTTAACGCCGGTTATGATTTTCTGGAATCTTATATCGATCAGCTGGAGTTTGTGACCCCGCCAGGGATTCAAAATGCAGCTCAAAGGTATTTCTCAGATCCCAAATACATCGCCACCGTAATAACCCCGGAAAAAGAGAAAAAAGAGGTTAAAGCTGAGGAAAACAAAAGCGTTTACAGAAAAGAGATTCTTCCGAACGGCTTAACCCTGATAATAAAAAGCAACTCCGATTCCAGGGTTTTAGGGATAAATATATTAGGCAAGAACCGCTCTGCCTCAGAACCTGCGGGAAAAACTGGAATTGCTGATTTCACCAATCGCATGCTTTTAAAGGGAACTTTATCCCGAAACGCAGAGAAGATTTCATCAGATTTAACTGCCATAGGTGCAGAGATCACCTTAGTGGATAATCCCTACATTCCCTATGACGATTTATATACCACCCCTCTTTTCACCTTCATCAAATTTCAGACAATAGACGAGTTTGCTGATCAGGGAATTGAGCTTCTATCTGATATAGTCAAAAATCCTGCCTTTCCTGAGGATGAAATCGAGAAGGTCAGAAATGAGATGATAGGATTACTAAAAAAATCAGAGGGCAGCACCTATCAGCAGGCAAGGCAATTGTATTACTCAGAGCTTTTCAAAGATCATCCCTATGGCAAACCAGTGATGGGAGATATGGAAAGTTTAAGTTCCATAAATCAAAAGGATCTGATCGAATTTCACCAGAGGTTTTACTCAGCAGGAAACGTCATAATAACAGTTGCCACAAATCTAAAGCCAGAGGAGATAATCGAGAAAATCGATCGTAATTTCAGCGATATTTCCCAGGCAGAATTTTCACCCCTGGAGATTCCTAAAATAGAACCCTTGACATCACAAGTTCTGGCAGAGAAGGAAATGCAGAAAGAGCAGGTCTATATTTACCTGGGAGGAGTTTTGCCCGGGATCAATAGCCCGGATAAGGAAGCCCTAATTGTTATGAACTCGATTCTTTCCTCAAGGTTGGGACTGGACTTAAGGGAAAAGGAGGGACTAGCTTATTCTGTAGGTTCGTCAGTTAATCTGGATAGGGAGTTTGGCTGGTATATCGTCTCCATAGGAACACAGCCGGAAAATTACCAGAAAGCATTAGACGGAATCAAAAGAGAGATTCAGGCCATAAAAAGCTCTCCACCTTCTGTGCAAGAGTTGGAAAAAGCAAAAAATGGTCTCTGGGGTGATATGTTAATGTACCGGCTTTCGCGGATCAATCAAGCTTATTGGATGGGAGTAAACGAGTTCAAAGGATTGGGGTATGACTACGACGAATATTATATAGACAAGATCAAAACAGTCACGCGAGAGGACGTCAAAAGGGTAGCTCAGAGCTACTTGGACACTGTAAATTACGTCCTGGCAGTTGTAGGCAAAATACCAAAATAGAAATCTTCACTGATTTGTTGGACCATAATAAAAGTACCTAAGGTTAATAGCATTTCTATATAAAAAAGATGTCTAATAACAATTTTTAAAAAAATCTATTATATAAATGTGTTTAAAATTTCAGTGTTCTGTCAGGTCTTGCCCAAAGGGTGTGACCTGACAGCCTTTTAATAAACTTCCCACTTACGCCCACTCCTTCCAAACTGGGATCACTCCCTTAGTGTCCGTAGTATAATCCCGAGCACTTGACCATTGCCAATCCTCTGCATTTTGTACCAACCCGCTCTTGACAGGGTTGTGGTGAATGTAATTCAATTTCTCACGAAGAACCTTATCGCTGTAAATCACCACCCGGTCATATCTTGGTATCCACACACTTGATATATTTCCTTTAAGATCTTTAATCACCTTCTGAGCAATGAATTTCTTGAAATCACGAATAAACCCAGCCAATCCCGATCCTTCGATGAATATCACGAGATGAATGTGGGTCGGCATCAGCACATAACCGGCAATCAAGGCACTGTACTTCTTAGCACAAAAAACCAGGGATTCGGCAAGAGCGGGATAAAGACCCGGGATGTTCCCCAAACGAGTCCACTTTTTAAAAGTTGTGGTAACGAAGAAACAAGTTCCATACTTCTATTGCGAAAAACGTAAGCCCATATTGTGTATCAGGTCACACTCATATTAAAACATGAGCAAGACCTGACACAACAGAAAAACTTTTATATTAATTTACTTAAAATTAAAGGTATAAAACAAAAGGGATTTAGGAAAATTTATTTGGAGTAATTTAGAAGCTTTTTTAAGAGTTCCTCGATTTCGTCCACTTTAAATGGCTTAGCCAGATATCCATCGGCTTTGGCAGCCAATACGTCCTGCTGGGTGTCTGATTTGCCAAATGCGGTGATCACCACCACGGGCAGGGAGGGCTTTTCATCTTTTATTGTTTTTAATAGGTCCATCCCCCCCAAATTGGGCATCCTCAGGTCGGTTATTACCATATCGTAATTGTCTTTCTTTAAAAAGACTAATGCTTCCTCACCATCTTTGGCTTTGATCCCCTGGTAATTAAATATCTCCAGGATATCAGCCAAAAGATTACACATATGAGGATTATCATCCACTATCAGTATTTTCTTTTCCCGGGACAATCTCTTTGCTCCCTTTATTTACAGGTTTGTCTATTATTGTTTATCGGCTTTTAAAAAAGAAATATAAATAATTATACAAAAGTATAGCTTACCTTGTGATTGGAACTGAACATCTTCTCCAATTCCCAGCGCCGGCACCTGATTTTTAGCTTTGTCTTTTCCTTTCCAAATCTCTTTTCAGTAACGATCCCAATTCTGTGAAGAATGGGCAAGAGATGAAGTTCTGAGTTCTGAAGCTCCACCACCGCATCTGTCATCTGCTCTTCAATCAGTTCCTCTATCTTCTGTATGAGCTCATCTGTGCCCAGATTCTCTTTTGCAGAAACGAATACTTTATCCTGGTCCTGGTCTAAAGATATTGCAGACAGATCTCCATCCAGTCTGTCGATCTTGTTATATACCATAAGGGTGGGTTTGTGCAGAGAATCCAGTTCCTCCAGCACCTCATTCACCTTCTCCACCTGTGCTGAAAAATCAGGATGGAAGAAATCGACCACGTGCAAAATAAGATCAGCCACCCTGACCTCATCCAAAGTGGAGCGAAAGGAGGCAATCAGATGATGGGGCAGTTTTCGGATGAATCCGATAGTATCGGTTAAAACAAACTTATGCTTTTGGGGTAATTTAACCACCCGGGTAGTGGGATCTAAGGTCGAGAAAAGCTTTTCCTCCACGGAAACTGAGGCAGAGGTCAATAGATTGAAGAGAGTGGATTTACCGGCATTAGTATAACCTACCAGGGCAACTTTAAACACCTCCAATCTCTTCTTTCTCTGGCTTTCCTTTTCCTTATCGATTTTATCCAGAACCTTTTCTAAGTCTTTGATCCTTTTTCGGGTCAGCCGACGGTCGGTCTCCAGCTGGGTTTCCCCGGGACCTTTTGTGCCGATTCCTCCATATTGACGTGATAGATGGAGCCACTTTCTGGTAAGACCGGGCAAAAGGTATTTAAGCTGGGCCAAGCTCACCTGAGCTTTTGCCTCTTTGGTCTTTGCCCTTCTGGCAAAAATGTCCAAGATAAGGCAGCTGCGGTCAATTATTTTGATACCTATTTCATTTTCCAGATTCCAAATCTGGGCCGGAGTCAGATCGTCGTCAAAAATTATAATATCTGCCTCTTCCCTTTGAGCAATCTCTTTAATTTCATTAACCTTACCTTTGCCAATAAAAAAGGCTGGATCCAATTTTTTTCTCTCCTGAACAATAACGCTCACTACCTCAGCCCCGGCAGTCTCAGCTAAAAGCTTAAGCTCATCAAGTAAGTCCTGGATTAAAAAAGAGCTAATCCCGGGAAGTTTCACACCCACCAGAATAGCTCTTTCCGAATCTTCTGACTTTTGAGTTCTATACATCCGCTTTTCTATAGAGATTTTTAGAAATCACCTCCTATTACAGACAGACATTTTGCTATCCTTATAAATTATACGCAGGACATTCCAGAAAGAAACAGCGAATTTAGAGTAACTCCTCCTTCTTTCTCTCTTCTCTTAAAAGTCTAAAGAATTTGCAAACCTCTTCATTTTTTACGTTCCCTTTGGGGATGTCCAAAACTTCAATCTCCATCTTCCTGCTGGTGAAATCCACAAGGATTCTTTGCCCCACTTTGACCTCTTTACTGGGTTTAGCGATTTTTCCATCCACCCAGACTATCTGGTTTTCGCAGGCTTTTTTAGCCTGGGTTCTGCGTTTGATTAGCCTGACATCGGAAAGGAAACTGTCCAGTCTCACTTGACTCTTAAAGCCTTACTTCCACGTAGAACTCTTCTCTTAATTTACTTACCCACTCCTCCACCTTCTGGCTGGTTTTTCTTCTTTTGGCCATATCCTTTATCAGGTCCCAGTCCTGATCCAGATTGAGCTTGCGTTTTTCTCTTTTATCCTTGACCTTCAATATGTGCCAGCCATATTCACTCAGCGTGGGTCGACTTATCTCTCCCACAGATAGATTCCTTACTGCTATTCTCAATCCTTCCGGCAGCTGTTCCACCGGATACCAGCCCAAATCCCCGCCCATCTTTTTTGATTCCTCATCATCTGAGAATTTTTTAGCCAGCTCAGCGAAGTCCTGTCCTGCTACCAAGAGATTATATAAGCTGTCGGCGGTTTGTTTCACCAGATTGGTATCGTCTCTTGAGGGTTCTGCTTTTAAAAGGATGTGACGGGCATGGACGGTTTCGCCCCGCTTCTCCTCCAGCAAAACTATATGATAGCCCAGAGAAGTTTCTATCACCTTTATCTCCCCGGGATTCAAAGAGAAAATCTCTTTCTCAAATTCGGGCAGAAGATCCCCCTTTTGAAAAAAGCCCAGATCACCACCCCTCTCTTTTGTGGGATCATCTGAGTATCTTTTTGCCAGATCTGCAAAATCCTCTCCAGCTTTGGCTTGAGCCAGTATATGTTCCGCTTTTTTCTTCAATGAGTCCAAAGAGTTTTCGCTAGTCTTAATCTGAAGAAGTATATGTGAGAGGTTTGCTGACTCTGGTTGTTCGGGTATGCTGTCCTGATATTGCTCAAAGAATCCTTTGACTTCATTTGATGAAACGCTCACCCGGGATAACCTGGATGAGATCAGTTTATTCATCAAAAGCTCGTTTTTAGCCTGTTCTTTATATCTTTTTCTCAACTCCTTCTCGGTCAAACCTTCAGCCTCCAGCTCATGCCTGAAGGCTTCATCGCTGGGGAATTGGCTTTTGATCTGGCTTAAGTGACTTTCTAAAGCCTGGTCCACCTCGCTTGAGGTAACGTTCAAAAGGGTATCTTTCTCAGCCTGAATCAGGATCAATTTGTCATTAATCATCTGGTTCAGCAGGTCTTTTTTCAACTTATCCAGTTCCTTTTGATTGGTCAGCCTTTTCCCCATTTGAGCCGTGAAAAGCTGAAGCTGGAAGTCAAGCTCCGATTCTAAGATGATTTTATCCCCCACCACGGCAATTATCCTATCCAGAATTTCCTGAGAACTGGAAAGGGAAAAAGGTGCTAAAACAATAAGAAGGAATAGAATAAATACTTTTTTCATTCTCTTTTTAAAAAAATGAGGTGTCAATCCGCCTGATTTTGTTATTTTGGGCTTTTGAAGAAGGTGAGTCTTACCTGGTCTTTTCAGTTGTGTCTTCAACCGCCCAGTCATATTTAATTACTTTATACTCTTTTTCAAGCTTTTGGATGTATCTGTCCACTACTGCTTTTCTTTTCTGTCCCGAGAGAATATTGACGATCAAATTCTCCACCTCCCATAATTCCCTTATGCTTCCCTTATTTTTTTTGTCGGTGACTTTGATCACGTGAAAGCCCCATTCGGTCTCAATCGGCTTGGAGATATTTCCGACATTCAATTTAAAGGCAGCTTGAGCTAATTCGGAACGGAGCATCGATCTGGTGAAGTAGCCCAAGTCACCACCTCTGAATTTGGTATCTGGATCTAAGCTCTCCTCCCGGGCTAACCTGGCGAAATCAGCCTGGAAGACTAATTTGGTCCTCACCATTTCAGCATCCTTTCTGGTCTTTACCAGGATGTGAGAAGCCCTTATCTCATCTTCATCTCTTACGAATTTTTCTTTGTTCTCCTCATAATATTTTTTGATTTCCTCTGGGGAAACTAAAAATGAGTCAGCAAATTCCTTCTCCAAAAAACTGGTAACCACAAGATCCTTTGCTATCTGTTCGATTTTTCGTTTTATATCCTCTTGTTGATCGATTCCGCTTTTTTGAGCCTCCTGATACAAAAGCTCATTTCTAATCCATCGTCTGACATATTCCCTTTTTTGATCCAGAGTAACTTTCTCTTTGGCTTCTGTTGGAATCTCCTTTTCTATATCCCCTTCTGTAAGAATCCGGTTGTTAACTTCAGCCACCACCTCACCTACATTTTCCTTTCCCCTTTCACAATTTGACAAAGCTAAACTCAAAATCAGGAGAGGCAGGCTGAAAATCCAGATATTTCTTGACATAATTACCCTCTTTTCTATTCTTTTACCTCCAGGGTTGTTTCCAGAACATCCTCAAATATTTTCACCTCTTTTTTGCCTTTCTGTTCGGAGATCAAATTATTCAACGCCTCCTGTTTTTTTTCTCCAATCACCCTTTTTTCCACGTCACTTCTTACCTCAGTCAATTTTTTCTGGTAAGAATATTTCTTGTCCAGCAGTTTAATCACCGAATAGCCCTCGCCGTAACGCGACTGTTTAATATGTATGGGACCAGCTATTTCACCTATTTTCATCTTATTCCAAGCATAGTCAAAAATTTCCGGATAGAGTTTTTCATTGACATACCCCAATTCACCACCCCGGTTCTTAGCATGGGTACGGAGCGAAATTTTTGCCAACGAATCCCAATCCGCACCCCCTTTTACCTTTTTGAGCACATCCCTTGCCTCCTCCTCGCTTTTAACCATTATTTCCTTTACCTTGGTAGTTGCCGGTTCCAGGTATAAATCCTTGTTCTTTTCATAGTATGCATTTATCTCTTCTTCTGTGACAGTGATATCTTTCCACAGAACATCATTTCTGTACCAGTTTGCCAGGGTCATATCCTTAAAATCATTCAGGGCCATGAGATAGGTTTCGGATTTATCCACCTTCTCATCCTTAGCCATCTTAATCAATATATCCTTTAGGCACATCTGATAAACCAAATCCTCTAATAGTTGTTTGTCCAGACTTGGTTTTCTAAAAGCTGGTATCATTTGATAATTCTCTAAAAACTGCCACAACTTAAATTCTCCACCCTTAAAGGTGGCCAGGATCAGTTCTTTTTCCTCTGGGGTAAATTTTGTTGGGTCGAATTCCGCTCCCTGGGTCTGGGTTATCTGTAAAGTATCCTCCCTTTTCTCGGCTTTGCTAACAAGTAGATCCAGGGTCGAGGAGTTCACCTTAAAGCCGGACTTCCTTCTCATACCCTCAATAAGATTATAACTGATGTCCTGCTGTTTAAAATTCCGAAGTGCATTTCTTAGATTTTCCTTGATCTCTTCGTAAGGAGGTAACTCCACCGTTCTTCGCTCCTCCAGCTTAATAATATGCCATCCGAAGCTGGTCCTGACTGGTTTGGATATCTCCTGAGGTTTTAGACTGAAAGCCGCATCCTGAAAGGGTCCCACTGCCTTACCCCAGGTGATAAAATCCAGGTCCCCACCCTTAGACTTGGTGGCAGCATCCTCCGATTCCTGCTTTGCAATTTCTTCAAAATCTGCACCCGCCTTAAGTTGCTGATAGATCTCTTCAGCTTTGTCTTTACTTTTTACCAGAATGTGCCGGGGATGAATCTGCTCACTCTGTTTTTTGTAGAATTCCTTGAGCTCCTTTTCAGTGGGCTCGGACTTATCCACCACCTTAACCTTATAAAGGGTTTGTAACAAAAATCTCTCTTCCTGCTCCTTTACAGTGTTTATGAACGATTCATCCTTATCCCGTCCCATCTCTGTGGCAGCTTGAGCTAAAAGCTTCTCATCAATAATTTGATCCAGGACATTCTTTCTCAAGGTTCGTTCCTCATCCCGGCTGGAAGGTGTTGTCCTGTAACTGCCACCCATTTTAATGTTTAAATCTTCTACGGTAATCTTCTCATTCCCAACCAGAGCAACTATCTGCTCCTTTTTCTCAGCACAATCCGAGAACAATAAGAAAGCGAGCAACAAAAACAAGAATGATAAAGACTTTCTCATTATCACTTCTCCTTTTTTTTAAGTGAACATATACGAGTTCTAATATAAACAGTATTATATCTTTTGCAAGACTTTTTTCACAAAACCGGCTTGATTCCCATCCTTTCCTTGTTCAACTTTAATCCTGAATCCTCCTTTAGTTGAAAATTCCAGAGGATAATCCAGCTTTCTTCGCATTTTCTCTATCTCTTTTCTCCCCATATCTTTTTCCGGATCGAATTCTATCTCCAGAATACCCTTTTTTAGAGTCATTCTGATAATTCCTTTTCTTTCAGCGATCAATTTGGCTTGGGCCAGAGTTAAAATATCCAGCACCTGGGGATGGAGCTTCCCGAATCTATCGGAAAGCTCCCCCTCTATCTCTTTTAAATCCTCCATACTTTTAGCATCAGCTATCTTCTGATATATCTCGACTCTGTGCTGAGGCGAAAGAACATATCCCTCGGGAATAAATAAATCCAGATCAAAAGATAATTTAACCTCAGGTCTTTTTACAATTTTTTCCCCTTTAAGTTCCCTAACCGCTTCATCCAGAAGTCGACAATACAGATCAAATCCCAGCTCCTGAATAAACCCGTGCTGTTGGGGTCCTAAAAGATTCCCGGCCCCTCTTATCTCCAGATCCCTTAATGCCAAATAAAATCCAGACCCCAGCTCGGTGAACTGACGTATGGCTTTTAACCTTTTCTTAGCGTCGGGAGTTAAAATCCTTAAAGGAGGGACCAAAAGGTAGGCATAAGCTTTCTGGTTGGACCTGCCTACTCTGCCCCTTAACTGGTACAGGTCAGCCAGACCGAACCTGTCAGCCCGGTTGATGATCAGGGTATTCACCCTGGGAATATCCAATCCCGACTCTATGATGCTGGTGGCTAAAAGTAGATCGTATTCTCCCCGCAAAAAGGAAAGCATTACCCGCTCCAGTGCCCTTTCGTTCATCTGCCCGTGTGCCACTCCGATTCTTATCTCCGGAAGCAGGTCATTTAGAAATCTACGCATGGACTCTATGGATTGCACTCGATTGTGAACAAAATATACTTGTCCCCCTCGAGCCATTTCCCTTAACACAGCCTCGGCGATAAGCTCCGGGTCAAACTTTGAGATCTCGGTATGAATGGGGAGCCTCTCTTTGGGAGGGGTGTTGATAACCGAAAGATCCCTTGCTCCGTAAAGAGAAAGTTGCATGGTTCGGGGAATGGGAGTAGCGGTCAGGGTCAGGACATCGACCAGTTTTTTCAATTGCTTCAACTTCTCCTTGTGAGCCACCCCAAATCTTTGTTCCTCATCGATTATCACCAGTCCTAAGTCCTTGAATTGGATATCTTTCTGTAGAAGGCGATGGGTACCGATGACTATATCCACCTTACCTTTTTCCAGATCCTCAACGACTTTATTTTGTTCCTTTCTATTTTTAAACCGGGAAAGCATTTCCACCTTGACCGGAAAGTCTTCTAATCTCTCAGTAAATGTCATGAGATGCTGTTGGGCCAAAATGGTGGTTGGAACTAAAACCGCCACCTGTTTTCCGTCCAAAACACATTTGAAAGCTGCTCTGATTCCCACCTCGGTCTTCCCGTAGCCTACGTCTCCACAAATCAACCTGTCCATGGGAGTGGATTTCTCCATATCAGATTTCAAATCCTTTATGGCTAAAAGTTGGTCTGGCGTCTCCTCATAGGCAAACGTGGATTCCAGCTCTGTCATCCATAAACTGTCCTGGGAAAAACCAAAACCCGGTTTGGCTTTCCTTTCGGCATAGAGCCCTATTAATTCCTTAGCCATATCCTGGATAGCTTTTTTGGTCCTGCTTTTTAACCTCTCCCAGGATGCTCCACCTAATCTAGAGATATGCGGATTACCTTCCTTGCCTACAAATTTATGCACCCGATTGAACTCCTCTATGGGAACGAAAAGCTTATCGTTCCCCTGATATAAAATTAAAAGACAATCCCTTTTCCTGCCATCCACCGTAATGCTATTCAAACCAGCATATCTACCTATACCGAAATCCACGTGAACCACAAAATCACCCTGGGATAGGGCTGAATAGGAGGAAAGGGCGACTCCCTCCTTAAATCTTTTTCTTTTGGGCCTGAAATATCTGGAAAAAATCTGATGATCAGACAAAACTACCAGCTTCAGCTCCGGAAAGGTAAAACCGGAGCTTAAAAAACCGATCTCTGTTTTGATACCTGACAGATCCAGATCCATTAATTCCAGAAACCTCCTTTTCTGGCTCATACTATCACAAAGTATATAAACCGAAAATCCCTGATCTTCATATTCCTTTATTCTCCTTTTGAGTAACGAGACCTGGGTGTGGAATGCCTCCTGTTCCGACATAAAAAGATCTATGGGTTTTTTACCCTTTTCTTTAAGAGGGACGTTTTCTAAAACCTGAAAATCATTGATTTTTTGAGAAATGACTTCTGGATTTTCCCACAAAGTCAGAGGAGAAGGTGCCACCTCCTCTCTTCTTTCAGCCTCCTTTTGAAGTTTTTCGGATTCATCTATTATATATTCTATTTCCTCCTGAATTGAAGGCTCATCCAGAAAAAGAATAGAGTTCTCAGAAAGATAATCCAAAAGACAGGAACGGGGTAAGTTAAAAAGCCCTGCCAGCCATTCCAGACCAGGAACCTCCTGATAAAAGCTGATCTTCTCCCGAAGCTTATCAGCCTTAAGGGTTTCTAATTTCGAAAGATGTTCCTCCAGCTGTTCTTCTGTTATCAAAAACTCCCTTTTAGGTAAAATCACCGCCTGATCGATCTTTTTGATCGTCCTCTGAGAGACAACGGAGAACTCCCGCAGGGAATCCAGGGTCTCCCCAAAAAACTCCATCCTCATTGGATTCTCCACAGAATAGGGAAACACGTCCAGAATCCCTCCCCTCAAACTGAAGGAGCCCACATCTTCAACCTGAGGCAACCGATCAAAGGCCAGATCAATCAGTTTTTGCAAAAGCGTATCCAGATCATAATCCTCTCCTACTTTCAAGCTTATGCAGTTTTTCTCGAAGATATCAGGAGGGGTGGTTTTCTCCATAATGGACCTGATGGTTGCCACCACTACTGCATTTTTTTTTAAGCTAAGATCATACAAGGTTAAAAGTCGGGCACCTATTATCTCGTTGTGAGGCGTGAGAAACTCATATGGCAGAACTTCCCACTCCGGGAAAAAGGAAACAGAATCTTTGCCTAAAAAGGTGCAGAGATCATCATATATTTTGGTTGCTTCCTCTGAACTGAAAGCTATAAAAAGGAAGGGCAATCGCAAATTCTTATATAAATAGGCCAAAAGAAAAGATTTTCCCGACCCAGCTAAACCCGAAATGTAGACCTTCCTGGAACCTTTCTGGATCTGGGACTTAATTTTTTCAAAGCTCTGAGAAAAATCTCCCAATTTCAAAAGCGAACTTAAAGTCATTCATTTATCCTGTTTTCAAAAATCGCTATTTAAGCAACAAGGTAAACAATATCAAGCATTTATCTATTGATACGGTTAAAACTTGAGGTTATAAACTCGCCCGGAGAACATAAGCAGAAACTACATATTTAAAAATAACGAAACCATCCTTGTGCACAGACATCATATCCTTTTTACCAACACCCTTTATTTTTGCTCTTTTATGGATATATATCCGATTATTTTGTAGATAAGCCTGGCAACCAGAAAATCAGGAGTTATAATTCCGGGTAGGGGTGAGAGTTCGACCAGATCAAAGCCCACCACGTTTTTATTCTGTATAACCTTTTTTAAGAAATCCAGGGTCTCATACCACCCGGATCCACCGGGCTCCGGGGTTCCCACCGCAGGCATAATAGAAGGATCAAGGAAGTCCAAATCAAATGTAATATACACATTCTCTGATAAAAGGGCTAACATCTCATCAACAAACTCAGGTTCATCTTTAATGTCTCGGGCACAGAATATCTTTATCTTCTCTTTTTTAGCAAAAGCAATTTCCTCTTTACTTATATTTCTTATGCCCACTCCCACATAATCACAGAACTCATTTATTCTTTTCATTACACAGGCGTGGCTGTACTTTGAACCCTGATAGGATTCTCTTAGATCAGCATGGGCATCCAGCTGCAGAACGGATAGGTTCTTGTATTTTTCTTTATGGGCTTTAACCAGACCAATGCTTATGGTGTGTTCACCCCCCAAACCGATTAAAATCCTTTTTTTGTCAACCAGACCTTTTGCTAGTCTATGGATTTTTTCTACCATCTTCTGCGGATCGGAGACATTAGGCTCTAATTCATTTAGAGTGCAAATACCTTGCCTATAAGGTTCTATCCTCATTTCCTCATCATAGAATTCCACCTGCTTGGAGGCATTAATTATTGCCTGAGGACCCTCTTTGGTACCCGCTTTATAAGATGAGGTGGCTTCATAAGGGATGGGCAAGATTACAAATCTGGACTTTCCAAAATCTGCATATTTTTCAGAAATACCCAGGAAATTATGAGGGGTAAATAGATCTTTATTAATCAATTAAAGCCTCTTTGATTAAACCCAGCTAATATTTGATTTTAAAATCACCTTCCAGCTCGAATTTCGGAAACTTCCTTTTTTTGAGATTATCCTTTTCACTCTGGGATAGGGCCGTAACTAAAAAAGGAAAGGCTATGGTGGCATCCGAATGGACCGTGGTCATTTTAGCCTTTTTGTGGATTTTGCCCCAGGATTGAGCTTCCTTAAAAGTACATCCGGAAAGCCCGCCCCAGTATGGTGCATCGGTTGTAATCTGGATGGCATACTGGTGTCCTGGTATCTTACTGTTGGTATAAAAAGAGGCAGTCACCTCTGCCTGCTGAATGAAATTCTTGGGAACACCACCTCCTAAGTAAATCACACCTGTATTGAGACAGTTGATAACTATATCTGCCGTCTCATTCACGTCCTGGATAACATCGAATAAGAAGTTTCTCTTGAATTTTCTATTGTGGATGGCAACAGCGATTCCGATAGAGGAATCCGCAACCGCCGGGCAATAGATAGGAACCTGAGCCTCGAAGGCTGACGTCAAAATCCCGTCATTTTTCTTTATCTTAGAAAGTTCCTTTCCCAAGAGAAAGAAGAACTCCCTGGTGGTGTAAGCTCTGGTTGGATCCAGAGTGAACATAAACATATCGCTTATCCAATTATCCGTTTTCCTGAACTCGGATTCCAACGCAAATGTATCGTAGATTCGATCAATACCCTTATCTTTAAGCAGGACATCATCCGCATGTTCATCTCCCATAAAATGATATCTTCCCATGGTCTCATGGCAGTCGTGAAACAGATTGGCGCCGGTGGAAACCAAACAGTCGATAAATCTATTCTTGATCAGATATGCTATCATTTCCCGGAAGCCCGCCGGAACCAAAGCTCCTGCCAAACCCAGGAAAATGGTGAGATTCCCTTTCAACATCTCCTTCCAGATATCTAAAGCTCGGGAAAGGGCTCTGCCCTGAAAGGAGATATGCCCCATTTTCCCCAGGAGTTGATCAATATTTTTGTCTGGTTCGATCTTAAAAGGTTTTGTAGGCTCTTTTAGAAAATCTTCCATTGGAGACATTCCTCTCAATAATTGAAGCGAACTCTGCCCGGTCTTAGAATTTATATCAGGGAAATTGCGCTTTGAAGATCATTATCTCCATGTATAAATATGGCAGCAGCCACCACCGAGGTCCACAGACCGTTTTTATCTCCCTGGGCTGACTGGGTCACATTAGTAGTATGGACTATCTTGCCAGACATCTTCCAGGTCTCCTTTTTCTCGTCATAGGATTTATCCACGTCAAAATCTATGCCCAGAGTCATGGCTAACATAGTGGCTGCCAGATCCTCCGCATAATCCCCAGCTTTTTTCTCCGTCTGACCAAAAGCATAGTGTTCGGAAAGATAGCCATAATGACTTTTGTCCATGGGTATAGCAAGTCCCACAGAAGCGGAGATGAGACGATTGGGTTCGTTAGTGGAATTCCTGCTCATCACCGTAAAAACGATCTGTCCATCCTCTAAAAGTCTGAGACCCGCTGATTTGGTAATGTGTTTACATCCCGGTGGGAAAATGGAGGAAACATTTACTAAATTAAAGCGCTCGATTCGGGCTGAGCGCAAAGCCAGCTCAAAACTTGAGAGCTTTTCTTTGTGCTTCCCTACCCCTTTAGTTAAAAAAACTTTTTTGGGAATTAACGTCATCTCCACCTCCTCCGGATTAAGGTGAATAATTGCTAATTATTTTTATAGCTTTTAAATTTACTTAGAATTCTTAGAAAAAGCAATAATTATTGCAAAAAATTATTCTTTTATCTCTGTATCTAAGCCTGCTCCTTTCTCCGTATCCAGAGGAAGTTCAATATTGACTCCCTTCTGGGTCCAGAGAGAATCATCTTTAGCAAAGGGTTTGGAATATTTATCCTTGCCTCCGGTGTCCAGAAAAAGACCCAGACAGAGCATATGATCCCTTAGAGAACCCCGGGATCCGATATTTGCTCTTCCCAGAGTAGTAGCCTCTTCAACATTGTATTTATCGTTTCCGGATTTGTCCCAGAATATGCCCACACCGTTAGCATTTCCACCCCCCAGGCTCAAATTTGGGGCATCGTAGACATCATCACCGGACTCATCCACAAGATATCCAATGGTGAAATCATGCCCTGCTCCCTGAGCCATATTCATAGTCGCTTTATAATGATCATTGCCACCCCCATCCCTTAAGATACCCACCCCAAAATGGGCGCCGGAGCCCTGAACATACCAGATGCCGGAATAGTTGTCAGCTCCCTCTTCATCCACCAAAATCCCTACGCTATACCAGTAGGCACAGCCCTGAGCAAACACCCCGGCTGAGTAGAAATCGTCCCCCTGCATATCCAGAAGCATTCCCATTCCCCCTGCCAAAGAATGCCCGTCTACAAAATCTGCTCTCCAGCCGAATCCCACTCCCTGGCTCATGCTGGTATTATGCTCTTTGGTCTGAGATGAGGGAAAGTCTATTGAGGAGTCGTTAGCTATGTATTGATCATTACCCTTCATATCCACCAAAATCCCCATACCTTTGGTAAATCCAAATCCCTGCGAGCAAAAATAAGTTTTATAATTATCCTCCCCTTGCAGATCAGATAGAACTCCTATACCGAATGCTCCTGAACCCTGGGAGGTGGTGTAGGAATCATACAGGTCTTTCCCCTCAAAATCTAAGATTCCTCCCACGCCAAAAAGACCGCAACCCAAAGAGAGGTCTCTGCTTTTGTATTTGTCATCTCCTTTTAAATCGATTAAATACCCGTAACCGAATACTCCGGCACCAAAAGAGGGCGATTGATCAGCTGATTCATAGGTATCGTTACCTCCCAGATCGATCAGAATGGATATGGGGTGATCGTAGTCCCGGGAAGCAGCTCCGGATTTGTAAAGATCATCCCCACCCACATCCACCAGGATGAAATATTCATTTTCCTCATTGAAATTATTTCTCCCATCATTTATCACAATTTCACCTAAGGGAGTGGAAAAGATAAATTCAAATTCCTGTTCCAAGCTAAGTTTTTTCAGGCTATCCGCAACCATATCACAAGCCAAAGCCAAATCCTCAGCACCGGTATAAAGATACCGGTAATCGACCTGATGAATGAAATCATAGAATTCCGGAGTCAAATCTCCCTCCTCGGTGGTCAGAAGCAAGGCAGCTTGTTCATACATCTTTTGCATAAGAAACATGTCTTTCACTTTCCTGAAAGCCAGATTCCTCCATTTATAGGAATCCAGTGCAGTATATATCAAAAAAGCAACCTGTTTACTTAGATCTAAGGGGATCGAATTTGTCATTACTTTCAGACTCTCAGCTTCTTTTAAAGAAAGCTCCTGATCCATTTTACAGTAAAGCAGATAAATTGCCTGATATAAAGCCTCACCGGATTCTGTTTTTTTCAGGTTCTCCTCCAGAGGATTTTTAATCAAACCTCTTCTTACCCCTTCGTCCACCCTTCGGGAGCTGAAACCGATCAGCTCTTTCAAGGAGCCTGAGTTTTTTGCCACGGCATTTTTGAATTCGTTTGTATATGCTGGTATTTTAAAGAAATCGCTGTGAAGAATGGTGAAGACAGGCAAAACGAATTCATCTCCACCGAAGTTTTTCATATCCAGCCGATCGAACTTACAGGTCTTCTTTGTTAGGTTGACCTCCTTTAATGCTCTCTCAAAGAGATCGGCGCTCTCCTGAGCAGAAATCAAGTTGGGAAAGATCCAGACTATGATAAGAAATATGCAAATTTTTTTCATTTTTTGCTCAGAGATTATCCTCATCTGCAATTTTGAATTATATTAAATTATGATTACTTGTCAATTAAAGAATTCAACCAAACTAAATAAATCTTTTTCTTTGACAACTCTCTTTTGAAATTTATATTTAGTCTAAAGTTAAGCGAAAATCAAAAGCTTCACGGAGGTATCTGAGATGCAAAACAGGATTTACTCAAAAAAGAGTGTGGGGATTTTAACTGTTTTACTATTTCTCTTTTTATCCGGGGCGTTACAGGCTCAGGACAGTCTCTACGTTCCTGACATTGAGACTTTCATGCAGATCGGTTATGCTGACAGTCCCCGGCTAACCCAAGATGGTAAAACCCTCTTCTTCCAAACCGGATTTACCGGGGTGGACCAGTTGTATCGGCTGGATACATCCGGCTGGCCCTATCAGCTTACTTTTCTTCCCGATGGAATCATGTTCTATTCCCTTTCTACGGATGGAAAAAAGGCAATAGTAGGAGCAGCCAAAGGCGGAGATGAGCAAGCCCAGCTTTTCCTTTTAGATACCAAAACCGGACAGATCGCCCAGCTCACGGACAAACCTGAGGTACGTCACGGAAGCCCCACCTGGTCCCCGGATAACCAGAAGATATACTTCTTCAATAACCAGACAAATCTAAAAGACTTTCACATCTACTCTCTGGACTTGAAAACCAAAAAACAGGATAAAGTCTTCGAGTTTGAGGGGTGGAACTCAGTGGCAGATATCTCCGATGATGGCAAGTATCTTTTAATTTCCCATTATCCATCCAATGTCAACAACGACATTTATTTTGTGGATTTAGCCACCCTGAAATATGAGAATATCACTCCCCATAAAGAGGACTACGAATTCGAATATGCAAATTTTTCAAAGGATGCCAACACAGTCTACCTGGTATCCAATATGAACAAAGATGGGATTATGAGATTAGCTAAAATAGATATAACCACCAAAAATCTCACCTTCTGGGGAGAGGAGTCAAACTGGGAAGTGGAAGGTCTTTCCATTTCCCCTGACCGGAGATATCTGGGTTGGGTGATCAACGAGGAAGGCTATGGTAAGCTCAAATTATGGGATCTAAAAAGGAAAACTGAAATCCCGGTTCCCGATTTAAAGGGAATAATTCAGGGGGGTTCCTTTTCAGATGTAGGTTCAGTGGCTTTTACTTTCAGCAGCCCCACCAAGACCAGCGATATCTGGATCTGGGACTGGACAAAACCAGAATTGCTTAAAATCACCCATTCGGTAATGGCGGGAATAGATCCCTCTCTTTTTGTTGAGCCTATCTTGATTAAATATAAAAGCTTTGACGGGTTGGAGATTCCCGCATTTCTCTACCTGCCTTCCGATTATCAAGGAAAACCCATTCCCTTTGTGATTCACGCTCATGGTGGGCCTGAGTCCCAGTACCGGCCCAGCTTCGCCAGACATTTCCAGTATCTTCTTCTGAACGGGTATGGCATCTTGGCTCCCAATATCCGGGGAAGTTCCGGATACGGGAAAGAATATCTGATGATGGATAATTACAAAAAAAGACTGGATTCCATAAAAGATATAGCCGAAGGCGCCAGATGGCTCATTAAAAATGGATATACCACAGAAGATAGATTGGCCATAAAAGGAGGATCATACGGCGGGTATGTAGTGATGGCAGCATTAACTGAAAATCCTGATCTTTTTGCCGCCGGGATCGACGAGGTCGGCATAGTCAATTTTGTGACCTTTTTGGAGAACACCAAAGCTTACCGGCGGGAGCTAAGGGAGTCAGAGTATGGTCCCTTAACAGATAAAGAATTTCTGAAAAGCATCTCCCCTGTTCACAAAGTTGATAAAATCAAAGCTGCGCTTCTGGTGATTCACGGAGAGAATGACCCCCGGGTTCCAGTGGGCGAAGCCAGACAGGTGATCGAGGCTGTGAGGGTTCAGGGCGGAGAGGTGGACAGTTTGATATTTCCTGATGAAGGTCATGGAATAGCTAAACTATCCAACAGATTGGTAGCATATCGAAAGATGGTCGATTTCCTGGATGCTCACTTGAAGAAAGAGTGAACCTGTAAATTAAGGGTTATCTAATATTTTTGGGTGGAGAATATGAAATTCATAGCTGACTTACATCTTCATTCCAGATACAGCCGGGCTACATCTAGGGATATGGAAGTTGAAACCCTGGCTAAGTGGGCAAAGATAAAGGGAATCGATCTTTTAGGAACCGGCGATTATACCCACCCCACCTATTTTGCCGAGCTCAAACAGAAACTGGAATCAAAAGGAAATGGGCTTTTTGTGCTTAAAAACGATAAAAAGGACGTGCACTTCATCCTAAGTACTGAAGTAAATAACATTTTTCATCAAAAAGGAAGATTAAGAAAGATACATACCCTGATCTTTGCTCCCTCATTTGAGGTGGTGGAAAAGATAAACCGGAATTTGTTAGGTCTAGGAAACTTACATTCAGATGGGAGACCCATCTTTACATTTCCGGTAAAGGATTTAATTAAAATTATACTGGATGTATCAGAGGAATGCTATATAGTCCCTGCTCACGCCTGGACCCCCTGGTTTTCCATATTCGGGGCGAATTCCGGTTTTGATTCCATTGAGGAGTGTTTTGAGGAGGAATCCAGACATATCTCTGCAATCGAGACAGGTCTTTCATCTGACCCATCAATGAACTGGAGATGGTCCAAGCTGGACAACATAACTTTGATCTCCAACTCCGATGCCCATTCTCCCTCTAAAATAGGAAGAGAGGCAAACGTTTTCGACTGTGAGCTTTCCTACGATGAGATCATCGGAGCAATAAAAAACAAAGACAAAAAGAAATTCTTATACACCATAGAGTTTTTTCCGGAGGAAGGTAAGTATCATTACGACGGGCACAGAAACTGCGGGGTGCTCCTTTCGCCTGAGGAGACCAGAAAAAACAAGGGGATCTGTCCGGTATGCAAAAGAAAATTAACAATAGGGGTAATGAGCCGGGTCGACTCTTTAGCAGATAGACCACCGGGATTTGAACCTGAAAATGCCATACCCTATAAGAATCTCATACCTCTGGTGGAGATAATAGCCGAGGCTCTGGGACAGGGACCTGATACCAAAGGTGTTCAAACCACCTACGAGCAGTTGGTGCAAAGATTCAAAAGCGAATTCCATATACTGCTTGATCTCGAATTAGAGGAATTATCTTCAGGAACCCCACCCAAAATAGTGGAAGGCATTAAAAGAATGAGACAGGGCAAAATCAATATCGTTCCCGGGCACGATGGGGTCTACGGCAAAATCCAGATCTTCGGCGAAAAACAAGAGCAAAAAGTCTCTGACCAAGAACAGATGGATCTGTTTTAATTTATATAATTTGTTATGAACGAAAAAGAGATCAAAAGCAAGCTCAAAGAACTAATCCAAAGGTATCACAGGATCTATCAGGAAAACAAAGATACAAGCGAGGCTAATGTTCACGGTACACTGGTTGAACCTCTATTCGACTTATTGGGTTGGGATACCAAAGATGTGAAAGTATATGACAGGGAATCATATATCCGTGGAGCAGGCTTTGCAGACGTAGGCCTTATTATTGCTAACGACCCAAGAATTTTTATGGAGATCAAGAAGTTTGGAAAAATCCCTAAAAATCGAATAGAGCCTCGAGCTCAGACGGTCTTGCCCTTTAAAGAATTCCAGCAACTTATAGATAGAACTCCTGAAGAAAAACAGGCAATGAGATATGCCAGAGGCAAGGAAATCCCCTGGGCAATTCTTACTAATTTTGAATGTCTGTTTGTGTTCAATGCGGATCAAGAAAGGATAATTCTATCTTTTAAATCACCAGAAGAATATCTAAGCAGATTTGAAGACCTATGGAGATTATCAAAAGAAAGAGTTGAAGCCAAGAGCTTAGAATGGCTACAAGACCAGATTAAAAAGGAACCTATTGACAAGAATTTCTTAGAGAAGCTAAAAAATTGGCGATTGAACTTAGCACAAAATATTCACAATAATAATAAAGATAACAAGATTTTGTTAAAAGAGGATGGTAATTTCGACTTCGAAGAGTTAATGCATATTGTACAGCGTATCCTTTCGAGGCTTTTGGTAATCTCGATTGCCGATGACATGGAAGTGCTTGAGACACAAAATATACTGGAAAACTTGTACAAGGGCTATGAGGATGCAGGCAAGTATGCAAGAGAAGATCATCTCTTAACCCGTTTCTTGGAGATAAGCCATTCTATGGATGAGCATCATAATACCACCATCTTCGCTCCTGGCCACGCTTGCGAAAAGGTTAAGGTCTCAAACGAGGTTTTTGTTTCAATTCTGAAAGAAATATGTCATATCTCGTTTAGAAAGATGACCGTAGACATCCTTGGTGCAACCTATGAAAGTTACCTGGGATATACATTCCAGATGAAAAACGGAAAAGTAAGTGCTGAAATCGATCCCAGGGTAAGAAAACAAGCTGGAATCTATTATACACCCACCTATATTGTCCACTACATTGTAGATAACACGTTGGGCAAAATTCTAAAAGAAACAGAAGGAAAAGAGGGAATAAAGGCTATTGAAAAAGCCAAAGATATAAAAGTTCTGGATCCAGCCTGTGGCTCTGGTTCCTTTTTAATATATGCTTTTGATGTATTCGCAGAGTTTTATGATAGAGTGAATAAAAGAATAACTGATGAGCAATTTAATTTGTCCAAAGGGCATGCCAATCCAAGTATGTTTGACCAATTAGAAAAGTTTAAGAATTTGCCTAAACAAGTTCTGGATTATCCTAAAAAGATATTAGAGGATCATCTTTATGGAGTTGACCTCGATCCAGCAGCAGCCGAGATAGCTACAATCAACTTAGTCATAAAGGCATTTGAAAAAATGAGGGGTAAGAAACTACCTTTAATTTTAAATCAGAATATCAAAGTTGGAAATTCCTTAATATCTGGAATAAGAAAAAAAGAGGATCTGGATGAGTTCAAGAGCGAAGTTGAGGAACACATTGCCTTGAGAAAAAGGCTTAAGGAAACCGAAGAGGAGAAGGAAAAACAGAAGATAATGGATGCTATAAATGAATTGCGACAGAAAGTGAATTCACGTCTCAATGAATCATTGAAGGAGTATTTCGAGAATCTGGAGGAGAAAAGGCCTTTCAACTGGCAGTTCGAATTCCCAGAGGTTTTTGGTCGAGGAAAGCCAGATGAACCAAAAGGGTTTAATGTAGTCATTGGGAATCCACCCTATATTGGCTTCCATGGTTTCAAAGAAGAAAAACCCTTATTAAAGCAGAGATTCTTTACTGCTACTGGGAAGTTTGATATTTACATACCTTTTATTGAAAGAGGGTTGCAGCTACTTACTACGAACGGTTTATTGAGTTTTATATGTCCCACCAATTTTTCGAAACGTCAACATGGTAAAAATCTTCGTTCTCTTCTGGCGCAAAATACAATTCAGAAGTTTGTGGATTTTGAAGATGTTCAAATCTTCGAAGATGCATTGAACTATACAGGTATAATAGTCGTTGAAAGAAGACAAGTCTCAGAAGACAACTATATTCATTATATTCCGAGATGCATAGAAGCAGAAGGATACTTTTACCCTCAAAGCAGACTTCTGAAGACTGGGTGGGTTTTTAGAGACTTGCAACAAGACAAAATAGTAACCAAAATAGAAAGTGCCGATATAACCAGATTAAAAAGCATCTCTGATGGCATTTCAGAAGGCATTGTTACGGGGAATAATGATGTCTTCTTGATTGATGCAGGTAAACTTAAAGACCATGCAATTGAAAGAAAAATTTCGAAAAAATGCATACGAGGAGAGCAACTAAATAGATGGGATGCACGCTTGGAAAACCTTTTTCTAATATATCCTTACGTTTTGTGCAAGAATAAAACCACCGTGCTGTCTGAAGCTAATTTCAAAAAGAACTACCCACAGTGTTACAAATACCTCCTGGCACATAAATCGTTGTTATTAGAGAGAGATTATTTTAAAAAATCTACTAAAAAATGGTATGAATTGTGGTGTCCGCGAGACATTAAGAAACAAAGTTACCCCAAAATAGTGGTTCCAGAATTATCTGATTCAAATAAATTTGCCTATGTTGAAAAAGATATTTTTTACATAGATACGACGTGCGGAATTAAACTTAAAGATTCCATCCCAGAAAAAAACTACTACATTTTGGCTCTCCTGAATTCATCGCTTATTGAATACTATTACAAGAAAACAACAGTCCCTAAGGCCGGCGGATTCTTTATCTATAAGACAATGTATTTAAACGAAATACCGATTCTCCGTATTAACTTCTCCAATTCCCCCGAAAAAATCAAGCACGACCAGTTGGTAGGATATGTGAATATTATGCTAGATATGAACAAACAGAAGAATGAACTTATTAAAATTGTCGAACAAGTTCTTAAGAATCACACTTATGAACTTCAATCTTTAGGGAGGGCTTATTATGACAGATCTGAATATGTTGAAAGAATGGATAAGAAAGCTTCTTCTATTGCTAATTCTGAAAAAGAAGTTACCAGAATCTGTGTTAAAGAAAAAGGAAAACTCCTTTTATTCTATGCATTCATTGATAGCAAATGGGAAGAAGTCCTGAGTTTGAAAATCGAAGATGATAACCTTCGATTGTTCCTGTTTTACTCTCTGCGCAAATACTTAGAAGAAAACAAAAGAAGAAAAAAATGGACTACTGAAACGTTTCCTAAAATTCTTGATGTGATTTTGGGGCGTCTGGAAGTTCCTGTATTCAAGACCCAGGCGAAGATTTATGACATTAA
>CAYURP010000009.1:28519-31691 GCA_964447175.1 uncultured Ignavibacteria bacterium
AGTAGATAAAAATGTAGGGACAAATTTTCAGACTTACACTGGACAGACAAGTCATGCCTTAGGCAGATCCCTGCCCGCTAAAGATTGGCAGGCGGGCGCCTCAGGCAGAAATGTCTGCCTACCAAATCTATCCCTACACAGGTTTACTCCTATTTCCCCGGTAACACAGGTTGTCTCAACCTGTGATTCTTATATAATGTAGGGACAAACCTTTAGGTTTGTCCTGGACAGACTTAAAAGTCTGTCCCTACAACAAAAAACACTAAAAATGATAACACAGGTTGTCTCAACCTGTGTGAATTTAAATGCAAAAACAAGTTTTTGCACTCCTTAAAAACCCACCTTGAGGGCAAGGTGGGGCTACTGGGATTTGAGGGTAAGCTGCGGATGACGGACCCCCGACTGCGGATTCCACAAAGTGAAATTTTTCACAAATTTGGCTTGACTCCCCGAATATTTTTTGTAAATTTAAATCCAGCTACAGGATATAAACACTATGCTCAAAGCGATTCTATTGTACCTTTCCCGACAAAAAGCCATCCAGGGCTTTATGATGAACTTCGGGGTTACCCGCAGGGTGGTAAACCGATTCGTATCCGGTGAGGAGCTTGAAGATGGTCTGAATGCTGTGAGAAAAGTCAATTCCGAGGGAGCTCTCGCTACTCTGGATCACCTGGGCGAGGAGGTTTCAGAACCTGAAGAAGCTATAGCCGCTACCGAGGTCTATCTTAATGCTCTGGATAAGATCAACCAGAACGGGGTTAACACCAACGTCTCGGTTAAACCCACTCAGGTGGGATTGAAGATCGACAAAAAGCTGTGTGAGGAGAATTTTGCTAAAATCATCGAAAGAGCAAAAAAATATGATAGCTTCGTCAGGATGGATATGGAAGGGTCTGACTGCACCCAGGATACGCTGGATGTTTTCTATAGCTTGAGAAAAAAATACGATAATGTGGGAATTGTGATCCAGACCTATCTTTATCGAAGCGAAAAGGATGTGGAAGATATTCAGAAGTTAGGCGGCAGGATCAGGCTTTGCAAGGGCGCCTACAAAGAACCCAAAGAGATTGCCTTTCCCAAAATACAGCAGGTAGATGATAACTTCATTAAGCTAATGGAGAAAATGCTGGTAAGTGGTATCTATCACGGTATCGGCACCCACGACGAGAAAATAATCCAGAAGACCAAAGAGTTCGCTGGGAAAAATAACCTTTCTAAAGAGAGCTTCGAGTTCCAGCTTCTTTATGGAATCCGCACCGAGCTTCAGTATCAGCTGCTCAAGGAAGATTATAAGGTGCGAATCTACATCCCCTTTGGAAAACAGTGGTACCCCTATTTCATGCGCAGGTTAGCAGAAAGACCTGCCAATTTATTCTTCTTCTTAAAAAACTTCTTCCGGGCATAAATCTTATTACATTGTTCACAATTTTTTGTAGTTTCCTGATTTATCAGGCTAATTAGCCCAATGAACTGGGCAACTACAAACTCCTTATCTGATCGCATCCAACCTAACAACCATAGGGAGCCGATTACATCCCGCTTGTAGTTGCCTGATTTATCAGGCTATCTGTCTCAATAAATTAAGCGACTACAAAACCCTTTGAATTTTTAAACGATTCATAAATCAGAGAATAAGGTTCAAAATTCCACCTACAATCAAAGAGGAAACTATCATAATAGAGGCTGTCTTGAGCATGTCTTTAACCCCCATTTCCTTGAGCAGAACCACGAAAGTCGCCACGCAGGGGAAATACATCGCCAAAACCACGCTGGCTACAATTAATTGATTCATATTCAAGCCCAGGGGCAAAAGCATGCCCACAGCCACGTCCTTACGCAAAAATCCGACGATAAGCGCACCCACAGCCTCCCGGGGAAGCCCCAGAATACCGGTTACCACTGGCGCGGCAATTTGTCCCAGAAATTTAATTATATTTAAGGTGTAAAGAAGATTTACGAATAGCACTCCCAGAAGCACAAAGGGAATAGCCTCTTTGACAAAACCTCTGATTCTTATCCACAGCTTTTTTAAAAGCGCTCCCAGGTAGGGAAGCCTGTAGGGAGGAATCTCAACGAAAATCTCCGGGCTTTCCCCTTTGAGGAGTTTATTGAGCAAAAAGCCCACGATCACCCATACTAAAAAGAGAGTCCCGAAAACTGTGCCCATTCCCTTAACCCCGTATCTTCCGATCAAGCCAGCTATTACAGCAATTTGCGCTATGCAGGGTATGGAAATACACATCAGGGTCGTGGCGATAAATCTCTCCCTTTTGGTTTCCAGAACCCGGGTAGCCAGAACACCGGGCACATTGCATCCCAGAGCTAACATCATGGGAAGAATAGCCAATCCGTGAAGACCCAACCTGTGCATCACGTTATCTGCCAGAACCCCCAGTCGGGGGAGATATCCCGAATCCTCCAGAAAACTCAAAACTAAATAAAATGAAAAAACATAAGGCAAAACCATAGCCAAGGGAACGAAAAGCCCGGTGGTCAAAAGACCCAATGATTCAACAAAATCTATCTTCCCCTCAATCAGTTTCCCGATTAAAATATTATGTAAAAAACCCCCAGATCCCAAAAGGACTGAGAGTTTTAACATCAGGGGAGCCCAAAAGTTTTCAAATATGGGCTCAAGAACATAGTTAATTAGACTTTCTCCGATGAACCTGATTAAGGAAAAAATTAGAAAAACGGTCAATAGAGCAATGGGAACACCGGTGACCGGCTTTATGGAGACATCCTCCAGCCTCTCCAAAAAAGTATGATGGCGATGGGTGATTTTTTGCACATTTTCCACGATCTTTCCCACTATCTCCCATCTTTTCTCATCCTCGAATTGCCAGGTACTGGCTTTGGCTAAGGGAAGGTAGGAGACCAGTTCTCTTATGCCCTCGCCGGTAATGGCGCAGGTGGGGACCACCGGGACGCCCAGGATCAGCTGAAGCTTTTTAACGTCTATAATCACCCCGATATGCCGGGCTTCGTCCCAGAGATTTAAAGCCACCACTACCGGGATACCGTTTTTCAGCAATTCCAGGGTCAGGTTTAAGTTTCTTTCCAGGTTCGTGGAATCCACCACGTTGATCACCATATCTCCGTTCTTGAGCATCTCCACTGCCACCTTCTCCGCTTTGGATTCAGGTTCCAGGTTGTAGGTCCCGGGCAC
>CAYURP010000009.1:31791-73398 GCA_964447175.1 uncultured Ignavibacteria bacterium
ATCAACTGTAGTCATTTAGTTTACTTCTCCAAAAAACAATGCTGTTATTCACTTTTCTTATTCTTTCGAGTCAATCTCAAAATTCGCTCTTCCAACAATCGACAAAATATAATTCAGTAGTCTACATCCAAAGAGAAAAAAATCTAAAATGATATTCTTCAAGCCATTCATTAGTAAGTCCACATCGCTGTCGCGATTAGAGTCCAATCAGGAGCATAGTTTACTTTTGCACTATAGGGAATTCGAACTTTTAAGGCGACTTTTCGATGTTCATACTCATCTCCATACGGCTTCAATTCAACACCAGTTATGATTGCGTGATTGTGAGCTTTCATCCCGTCCAAGCCTTGATTCTCAAAACCATCTGCCAACTCAACATCTTCGATATCAAACCAGCCTACTGTTCCCAGAGCGGCTTCGAAGATGCCATTCCCCAACAGGTCGAATTCCAGATTGACCTTGTAATTAAGCTGATCGCTTAAATCTTGGTCGGAAAATTTCCAACCTGATATTTCATCTGCTTTTCCCCTCCAGTTATAGAAGAGATGATCACAGAAACCAAACCGGCCAATGTGATCATGATAAAGCAAGACAATTCTAAATTCATTTGCTCCGTTACCAATACCATGCTTTATTTTCTCGCTGTCACTAAGGGGAAACTTAAGACCAGCACCTATATTGAGATGAATTTCGTCGAAAATTCCGATATTTTCACCATAGAAGAATTTGTAACGGGAAGCAATCCATAGCTCGCCCAAACCATTATCCTCAACTTCGCTAAACTTCTTTGTCTTCTTATCATAGATTCGTCTGTCTACCCATTTATAAGGAAGAAAAACCCCTGCATCCCAACGGTCAGTTATTCCATAACCCAAGCGTATGCCTAAGTCATACACCTGGTTGTTCTCCCCCTCTTCCAGATCCACCATTTCTTCATCTGACCTGTTGTATCTTTTCTTCATATCATTGTATTTCAAACAGGTCTTAATCCAGATTGTCCCTTTGTTGATTCCTAATGGGCATCCGACGACATCCTCGGCTTGTACTCGTTGGGAGGTCAAAGCCGTCATCCACAATCCCACAGCCAAGGTCAGTATAGAACGAATAATTTTTGAATGCATAATTCTTTTTTTCTCATATAGCTTTCTCATCTTTTAGTCCTCTGTTTACTCATTATCGTATAAAGTCTCAGCCTTTTATTAGCCTTATCTAACTCTATTAGTTAATTGTAACGTTTAGCTTAAAATTTAGTTTTTCTCAACATTTTCACTTTCCCTTCTTTATCTTTTTTCTGGCTTGCCTTTCTTTTTGTTTCCGAGAGACTTCAAACCTGTGCCAAATTTCATCTCGGAGGGACAGGTGCTGATGAAGTCCATAAACTTGGTTAATCTCTCCAGGCTTTCGGGACTTAATGAGTGTTCGATCTTGCAGGCATCCTCCTCAGCAGTTTTTTTACCAACCCTCAGAACCTCCTTAAGGAACCGCCTTAAGATAAGATGCCGGTCATAGATTCTCTTACCAGCCTGGTTGCCCTTGAGGGTAAGCTCCACAAACTCATATTTATCGTGTTTTACCAGATGGAGTCGGGATAGATTCTTTAAAGCGCTGTTAACGCTGGGCAGAGCCACCTCCCTGGCTTTGGCAATATCCCTAACCCTTACCACTCCCAACTTTTTCTTGATCAGCCAGATGGTTTCCAGATAATCTTCCATGCTGGCGCTTAAGCTCTTTTCGTTTGCCCTCATAGTCTCTCCCATATGTTAGACATACCTCACTTTGTTAGTTCTGTCTAATACGAGGACCATTTTACAATAGTTTGAATTCTCATTAAAAAAGTTCAAATTTTCACCTGTTTGGGGATAAAAACCAATTTTTAATCATATCAAAATACCCTTGAAAATCATCCCTTAAATATCAAAAAAATCCATTCTGCATTAAACTACAAATTCAGGATGCCGATAATCTACTTAGATTAGAGTAAGCTAAGAGGTGGAACCAGTTACAAACTTCAAATAAAAAGGAGAGTTTGACCATGAGAGGGAAAAATCTTTCCATTTTTTATGTTTGTTCAGCAGTTTTCGTTTTGGCAATAACCTTGACTCTACTAAGCGGTTGCGGTAAAAAGGCATACGAGCCCGTACAGCCACCTGAGGAGACTTTGACCCTCTACTCAATTGTAGCTACCCCGTCATCCATTGAGGAGGGGGACAGCTGTCTTATAGCTGCTTTGGTGACCGACGAGAACGGTGATCCCAGAGAGGGCATCCGGGTAACTTTCCAGGTTACGCCTGATACATTAGGTTACCTTTCCTCTTCAATAGACACCACCGATGCCAATGGTATAGTTTATACCTATTTTTATTCCCTTTATCCCGGAACTGCTACCTTTAATGCCATCTCAGAAAAAGCCGGATCTAAATCCACCCAGGTATATATCCGGGCTAAAACCGTAGTCATTAAGCTAATCCAGATGGATATCTATCCTCTGACCCTGATCGCAGATGGTGTTTCCACCAGTGAGGTTACCGTTACCGTCAGGGATTCATCCGGTAATTTCATTAAGGATGGCACTATGGTTAAGTTCACTGCGGGTGAGAAGTTTGCGGACATCGATGGCGATGGATATTATACTGATTTCATCGATTCTTTGATATACGATACTAATGATAACGGTAAATGGGATGCCTTAGGTCTGATCTCCCCGGCGGAGAATACGGTCACAGGAGTTGCCACCGCTACCTATGTGGCTGGGGTTCAGGCAACGGCAGTCTATATTAAAGCCACGGTAAGCGGAATTTCAACTCCGGTTCAGGACGAGAAATCCATCCAGCTTACCCCCAACACCACCGTAGCCAGCATAACCTTAGATGCTGATAGCTTGATCATTCAGGTAAGAGGCACGGGAGGTCTGGAATCGGTTAATCTTGTGGCAACGGCATATGACGATAATGGCAACCGGGTTCCAGGAGGGGTTCCCATCGACTTTCTGATAACCGACGGTCCCGATGGCGGTGAAAATCTGAACGGTATAGGCTATGGGCCTTTTACTGCTAATACCAATTCTCTGGGCGAAGCTAAAGTTACTCTGAACAGTGGAACCATATCCGGAACCGTGAAGACCAGAGCCACCTCGGCTTCTATAATCTCAATGGTAACCCAGGTTACCATTCAGGCTGGTCCTCCGGAATACATCTCATTAGGCGGTGATCCGTTGAACATCCGCGGCTGGGACGTGGTGAACGCCACTTCCACCATCGTGGCTATGGTGAATGATGTGTACGGCAACCCTGTTCCAAATAAAACAGCAGTATATTTCTCCACTGAGGAGGGTATGGTGGACGCTTATTCTGAGACCATTGGAGGGCTGGCTGAGACGGTTTATCACTCGGGCGATCCCAGAAATAATGGAATAGCTCTGATCTACGGCTCCACCTCCGGTGGAACCGTAGCCGATACCTTAGGGATTATAGTCTCCGGTCCACCCTACTATGTAGAATTTTTACAATATCCTGCCTCCCTAATGGCAGATGGGGCATCCAAGGGTGATGTGCTGGTCCAGGTTTTAGACGTTAATCGCAACTACGTGGTGGGAGGAACTAAAGTGGAGATAGAAGCCACCCTCGGAGAAATAGAGTCAGGTGAGACCTTTGATGGAATTAACGGAAGCATCATTGAGACCGAGCTGCAAAGTGAAGTGCTCAGTGTAGATTACTCTCCAGCATCTCCGGATGATGGCATCGGAGCAATAGTAGTGCTTCAGGCTAAATCCGGCTGGGCTGGAGCATATGCCACTGTCCCATTTCTCACCGGACCCGCATACAGTAAAAATTGCGCCATTGAGATGACTTCCACCGTTCCCTACGGCAGCCAGGTTCCCATCGAAGTGCTGATTCGGGACAGATACAATAACCCTCTGGCAGGGCATCAGCTTTCCGCATCGGTATTCGGAAGTGATATCACTGGAGCCACTCAGGTCACAGACGCATATGGCTTGGCAACCGGTTTCTCCTTTATCGCCACCTCCGATACCACATTCAAAAGCGCCATAGTCAGCGTCTATGACTCCGATCCCAGAGGTGGATTTACCATAAGCAAGAAAGTGTCATTATCTCAGGAGGAGTAAAAGAATATAAATTCATTTTTTAAAGCCGCCTGGTCTGAACTTCAGGCGGCTTTTTTTAACTCATTCTTAAAAAGAGCTCTGTAATAAGGCATTTTTTTAGCTAATTGGGACTCTATTGATAAACACTCAGGATATCATAAACGTATTAAGATGATAGCTATCAAACAGGAGTTCTTTTCTCCTGAAAGCTATACCAGGGAATAATCAGCGTGAAAATTAACCTTCACTAAAAAATGGAGGATAAAATTCGAGGGGAAAGAAGATTCAAAAAGAACTCTAAATTTCCGATTTATAAGAATGGTGGTATAAAGATGAAAAGACTTTTATTTGTTTTATTAATTATATTATTTGCCGCAACTTCCGCTTATGCCTCGGAACAGAAACTAACCTCAGCCTACGAGCAGGAGCTTATCCAGCGGGTTAAAGGAGTTTTTGGCTCAAAGGATCAAAAAGAAAAGCTCAAAGAACCAACCCGCCCTATATGTGCCACCCCCATATTTATGGAGCTCTTTGCTAACTATGATAAATTATCTTATGAAGCAAAAAAAATCCTTTCCCCCTTAATCCGCCAGAGGCCTGATTCCTTATGGACCGATCCAAGAACTTATGACACACCCAGCGGGCATTTCAAAATCCATTATGTGATCTCAGGAGATGATGCTGTTTTCGAACCAGGTGTCGACACTCTACCTGCTGATGGTCATCCGGATTATGTCAATCGCTGTGCCGAGATTATGGATTATGTCTGGCATCACGAGATAGATACTTTAAGTTACAACAGTCCTCCTCCAGATAATTGGTACACACCTAATGGCGGGGATGGGAAATATGATGTATATCTGACTGTTATGGATCCAGGATATCTAGGCTTCACCATGCCTGAGTATTACTATGCCTATCCTAAAGCCACCAGCTACATTGTCCTGAGAAGTGATTACAGCATTTTTACCAAACCACCCTATAATATGTATGATGATCAATATGATCTCATGAAGGTCACGGCTGCCCATGAGTTCTTTCACGCAGTTCAAATGGGGGGATATGATGCTGCTGAGTATGGCGGCTCGTCTCCTGATTACGAACCTTACTGGATGGAAATAACCGCTGTCTGGATGGAGGATATGGTTTATGACGATATAAACGATTATCTGGGATATCTGTTTTACTTTTACCGTTATCCCTGGTTATCATTGAAAACCTTTTCATATGATTCAGGCGATAAACCCAGATATTTTCATGCTTATGCCAGTTGTATCTGGGCAATCTATTTATCGGAGAAGTTCGGGGAGGATATTATCAAGGACATCTGGTTCAAGTGCGGGCAGGTGGCTGGGGATAATGTGCTCTCAGCTACCTCCCAGGCTCTGGCTAACAGGGGAAGCTCCCTTAAGGAGGCTTTTCAGGAGTTCACCATCTGGAACTATTTCACCTCCGACCGGGCAGATACCCAGACCTTTTATTCAGAGGGCAATCTTTTCCCCTACAAAGTTTACATTGACGATTATCACCATAACCATCCCTCCTATCCCGTGAATGTCAGCTCTGCTGCCAGCCCTCCGGAGAATCTGGGCTCAAACTATGTTGCCTTTCAGGTACCCTACCCTACAACTGGTGGACTGAATGTTGGTTTTTACGGTGACAGCCTGGCAAGCTGGGAGGTATCCTTGATCGGATACCAAGAAGGCAATCCACCTTGGTTCTCCCAGATTGATCTTAATACCTTGCAGAATGGAGAAAAAGATATATATAATTGGAATCTCTATTACAAAATCATAATGATCCCGGCAGTAACTGATACTGATTTATATGACGATGACAACTTTGACTATGCTTACACGGCTTCTATTGACACAGCCCTGGATGTGGAGGAGGTAAAAGATAAAAATAACGTCTCCCTTATAAGACTATTTCAAAACTATCCCAATCCCTTTAACCTTACCACCAACATACCCTTCACGGTTAACAGAAAACTGGAAACTGAAAACAGACCACTCCTCACCACCCTAAAGATATATAATATCCTGGGTCAGGAGATAAAGACCCTGGTGAATGAGGAGGAAATCCCTGGAACCTATGAGGTCACCTGGGATGGCAAGGACAATAATGGAATTGAGGTATCATCCGGAATTTACTTCTATAAGCTCCAGGCTGGCCCGCACACCCAGGTCAAAAAGATGCTTTTGGTAAAGTAGATGCTTTGCATAGTTCTAAAAAGCACTATAGAAGCTTACAGACTGAAATTTAATTTAACAACTTTATTGTTAGGACTTATTAGATGACACGCTAAATCACCTATCAGACACCTAAAATTCAGTAACAAACTTGGAACTGAAACAGTTATTAATTGTATTAATAGGTTGATAGTGATCTAGATAATTTAAGTAAAAAGCTATATCTTAAACAAATTCCAAGCTGGTTTAAATTAACTTGACTTGAAGATAAAATACCTCTATATTATTATTCGTATAGATTTGGAAACTCAAAAGGAGAAACCAGATGTATGTTATCATGGAAACAGGCGGTATGCAGTTTAACGTCCAGGAAGGTGATAAAGTAAAAATTCCCAAGCTGGACGTAGAGCCAGGAAAAAAATTCACCTTTGACAAAGTCCTTTTAGTGGGCGGACAGGAAAAACCTCTTATCGGAACTCCCTATATTGAAGGGGCAAAAATCGAAGCCCAGGTAACAGAGCAGGGGAAATCGGATAAAATAACTGTCTTCAAATACAAAAAAAGAACCAAATACAGAAAGAAAACAGGACATCGTCAACCCTACACCGAAGTTTTAATTAAAAAAATAAATTTGCCTAAAAAATAAAAAATACGCTCCTTTTTCTCATGAGAATAAGATTAATCTTAATCATATTCCTCTTGCTTCTTTCTTTCTGTCCTGCCTATGGCCAGAACAAAGTCATCTCCAGAATCGATGTGCAAGGGAATCTTACCGTTGATTCCACTTTGATAACCAATATGTCCGGGCTTTTAAGGGGAATGGAACTGGATCCCTATGCGGTCCAGGATGCCATAAGAAGACTCTATGCCATGGATCTTTTCTCTGATATCCAGGTCAAGGGGGAGGAAACCCCGGGCGGAATCATCGTTACCTTTGTGGTCAAGGAGTATCCCAGACTTGTAAAAATGGAGTTCTCGGGTAACAATAATGTTAAAACGGATAAGATCTTAGAAAAAATCAAAATGGTCGAAGGCAAACGCATCAGCCCGACTGATGTTAAAGAGGAGGTCGAAAATATCAAATCCATCTACGAGGAAAAGGGATACCTTCTGGCTCAGGTGGAATCCGAAGTGGTTGAATCCGAGATTCCGGGCGAGGTGGCATTGAAATTCAAGATAGACGAGGGGAAAAAGGTCAAAATCAAAAAGATATACGTGGAAGGGAATCAGGTTTTCAGTGATGGCAAGATAAGAAAACAGATGAAAAACAAACAGGATAGCTTTTTCAGGAGCGGGGAGTTCGATCCGGAGAAATACGAGGAGGATAAGGATAAAATCGTTGAGTTTTATCAAAAGGAAGGATATCTGGACGCGGAGGTGGTCTCCGATTCCATCTGGTATGATCCCTCCAGAAAAGATATGTTTATTCAGATAAGGGTCTATGAGGGTCCCCAATATATGTTTGGCAAAGTAAGCTGGGAGGGAAACAAAAAGTTTTCGAATGACATACTCCAGAAAGCTGTGAAGTTTGAAGAGGGTAAGGTTTACGACCAGGAGAAATACGATAAGACCTTAGAGGAACTACACGCCCTTTATCTGGAGGAAGGCTATCTCTATGCCCAGATACTGGATGAAACCAAAACCAAGGGAAATGTGGTGGACATCCACTACTCCTTTTCCGAGGGGATTCCTGCCAATATCCGCAAGATAAACATCGCCGGCAATTCCAGAACCAGAGAGAAGGTAATCCGCAGGGAGCTCTGGGTAAAGCCGGGTCAAAGGTTCAGACGTTCGCTTTTAATGCGCAGCTTAAGGGACGTTATGTATCTGAACTATTTTGCCAACGTGGTTCCGGATTACGAGGTTCTGGATAATGGGGATATAGATTTAATAGTGAAGGTGGAGGAAAAACCCACTGGCCAATTCTCGTTCGGTGCAGGATACAGCGAAAGGGATAAATTAGTGGGCACCATCGGCCTGGGAACGCCAAACCTTTTCGGAAGGGGACAAACTCTCCAGCTTAGCTGGGAGTTTGGGAAGACCCTGCAGAATGTTCAGTTGAGTTTCACCGAACCCTGGTTTCTGGATACCCCTACCTCGGTTGGATTTGATATATACAACACTAATCAAAGTTGGTATGACGAGTTCACCGAGGAAAGGAGAGGAATTAGTTTGAGACTGGGACGCAGGCTTTCCTGGCCCGATGATTATTTCAGGCTATTTGTGAGGTATCGTTTGGAGAATGTTCGCTACTTCGATTTTCAGACATATACTGATACTCTTGGCGTGGAACGGGTCCTTCCCGAGCTTGAGTACCTGACCCAAATCAAATGGCCCCAGCGCACATCCAGTTTCGACTTCACCATAGTCCGGGATTCCCGGGACCTGCCCCAGTTTGCCACTTCAGGATCTGTAATGTCCTGGAATGCTGAATTTGCGGGAGGGCTTCTGGGCGGGGACTGGTCCTATCACAAACATATCTTTTTGTTTTCCAAGTATATTCCCAGCTTCTGGAAGTTCGTTTTGGTAGCTAAAGCCAAATTCGGAGTGATAGATACCTACACCAAAGGTGGAAATATTCCCTACAGTGAACGTTTCACCCCAGGAGGGATTGACCCGGATGGGATTATCAGAGGCTATGCGGATGGTACCGTAGGACCAAAGGACGAAAGCGGTTATCTAATCCGGGGAAGATCTGTTCTGATCTATAACTTCGAATATCAATTCCCTATCGTGGAGCAGCAGATCTATGGGCTGCTTCTGGCTGATATGGGTAATGCATACCTTAAGGCTCGGGATATTCAACCCCTGGCTTTCAAAAATCTTTATAAATCCGCAGGATTTGGTGTCAGATTAATAATTCCCAATCTGGGAATGATAGGTTTTGATATGGCTTACGGATTCGATTATCCCAATCCTTTGAACCGGGATCACGGGGAGTGGAGACCCCACTTTAATTTTGGAACAAGTTTTTAAAAATTCTGGGGAGGTATGAAAATGAAGTTCCTGAAGAAATCATTATGGATTTTGTTATTGGCTGGTGCTTTAGCCATTATTGGATTTAATTCCTTTTCCTATTCCCAGGAGGGAAAGCTGGGCTATATAGATTCGATGAGGCTCAGAGCTGAATACAAAGAATTTGAGGATGCCCAGGCTCAGTTTGATAAAGACGTTGTCCGATGGGAAGCTCAGGCTGACACCATGAGAAAGGAAACAGACAGTCTTCAAGCTGACCTGGACAAAAAGGGACTCCTTTACAGCGAGACCACAAAAAAAGAAAAAGAAAACCAGCTGGAATCGCTTAAAATCAAATACCAGAAATTCGTCAATGATACTTTTGGACCTGGAGGAACTGCAGAGACAAGGAATGCGCAATTAACCAAACCCATCATAGATAAGATAAATCAAGTGCTTGAAAAGATAGCTATAGAGAACAACTATGCCATGATATTCGATTCGGTTAATGGCAACATCGCTTATGCCAATAAAGCCCTGGATTTAACCGATCAGGTCCTGGAGGAACTGAAAAAATTACAATGAGATGAAAAAAACACTCCAGGAAATCGCCTCATATTTGGGAGGGGAGATCTGCGGCAACGATTCCGTGGAGATCTCCGGAGTGGCGGGAATAGAGGAAGCCAAGCCAGGTGACCTGACATTCATTGCCAATCCCAAATACCTGAAGTTATTGGATACCACCACCGCCTCTGCAGTGGTAGTCGGGAAAGATATCCAAAAAGCTAAAATCCCCGTTATCCGGCATACCAATCCCTATTATGCTTTTTCCAAAGCTATTGCGCTTTTTCACAAGCCCCAGAAATCTTATCCTGAAAAAATCGATCCCACAGCGATTTTAGGCAAAGAGGTTGAAATCGGAAAAGGTGTTTATATTGGACCCTATGTGATAATCGAGGATAGAGCTAAATTAGGGGATAAAGTTGTGATCCTGGGGGGAAGTTTTATCGGCGAAAACACAGAGATCGGAGAAAATTCTTTGGTCTACCCCAACGTCACCTTAAGAGAGAACGTGATCATTGGTAAAAACGTCATCATCCACAGCGGAACCGTGATCGGAAGCGATGGATTCGGCTATGCCCGGGAAAAAGGAGTTTATTACAAGATTCCCCAGGTGGGAAAAGTGGTTTTGGAGGATGAGGTGGAAATCGGAGCCAACGTTACCATAGATCGGGCTACCTTAAGCGAAACCAGAATCAAAAAAGGTACCAAAATAGACAATTTAGTTCAAATCGCACACAACGTCAAAATAGATGAGAACACCATTGTGTGTGGTCAGGTAGGGATCTCCGGCAGCACCAAAGTCGGTAAAAACGTAACTTTGCTGGGACAGGTGGGTCTGGGGGGACACATCGAGATCGGAGATAACGTGATCGTGGGAGCACAATCGGGAGTAAGCAAATCACTTCATCCAGGAAAGGTCTATTTTGGATACCCAGCAAAAGAATATTCCAAAGCCAGAAAAATCGAAGCCGCGGTATCCCTGCTTCCCCAATATGTTGAAAAGATCAGGAACCTAGAAAAAAGAATTAAAGAACTCGAGGAGAAAATAAAGCAAAAAGTGATTTAAAAACCAAAAAATCCCAGGAGGGAAAAAATGAGCGATCCCATTGAACTCACTGATGATAACTTTGAATCTGAAGTCATTAAATCAGACAAGCCGGTTTTGGTCGATTTCTGGGCAACCTGGTGCACTCCCTGTCTGATGGTCAGCCCCATAGTGGAGGAGATCGGGAGAGATTACGCAGAAAGACTTAAAGTGGGAAAGGTGAACGTTGATCAGAACTCAAAAACCGCTTCCCAGTACGGGATAATGAGCATCCCCAGCCTCCTCTTCTTCAAGGAGGGAAAAGTGGTAGACCAGGTAATAGGCGCAGTTCCCAAGAATCATCTCAAGGAAAAGGTGGATAAGGTACTGGGATAAATCCGAATGGAAGAATTCAAAAATCCCTCGAATGAGGAGATCAGGGAACTACTTACTCAATCCACAACCATTGCCGTGGTGGGATTATCCCCAAAACCTTCCCGTCCTTCATATGGTGTGGCTAATTACCTGAAAAACAAGAATTATCGGATAATTCCGGTCAACCCCAACTATCCTGAAGTATTAGGTGAAAAATCTTACCCGGCCCTTTCAGATGTCCCGGAAAAGATCGATATCGTGGACATATTTCGCAGGCCAGAGTACGTTCCTCCTGTTGTGGATGAGGCCATCAAGATCAAAGCTAAAGTAATCTGGATGCAGTCGGGCATAGTCAATTACCCGGCCGCTCAAAAGGCAAAAGATGCAGGTTTGGTGGTGGTGATGGACAGATGCCTGGCAGTTGCTCGTTCCACTCTAATGTGACAAAAAAAGAAATCAAAGAAAATAAATCGAAAAGAACATCTGAAACCGAAATTGAAATTTTAAAACAAGGGATGGAGTGTCCCCACTGCCACTTCGCCAATCTGAAAAGGGAGGGATCTGAGATAGTCTGTCCGGTGTGCGGTTACGGTTATCGCCCTTGCACCTGATAGCTTAATTTTTTGGGAGAAGTTTTCTTCCTGAAGTATTAAGGGAAATCTGATAACTACAAATAACTTCTAAGAGAGGAAAAAATGGCAACCAAAGTAACCTGGAAAGGTGATATGAGCTTTGAAGGAGAGACTGAATCAAATCACAGGATATTGATGGACATGGCTGAAAAATCAGGGGGACACGATCAGGGACCAAGGCCTGGAGACCTGGTCTTAGTCAGCCTGGCTGGCTGCACGGCAGTGGACGTGGTTATTATACTAAAGAAATTGCGGGAGCAGTTGGATGATCTTGAAGTTGTCGTGAATTCAGAGAAAGTAGATAAACATCCCCGGGTCTACAAAAAGATCGAAATCGAGTTTCATCTAAAGGGAAAAAACTTGAAGGAGGAAAACGTCAAAAAAGCAATCGATCTCTCTTTTAATAAATATTGCTCGGTTAAGACCATGCTGGAGAAAACAGCAGAGATCTCATACAGTTACAGCATAGTCGATGCTGAATAAAGCAAATACTAAGCAATAATTTAATATATAATTATTTTAATTATCGAAATGCTGATTTTAAAAAATCAGTATTTTTTATTTCTGAAAAACTTATAACTTAGAAAGATTCCTTCTCTGAAACTAAAAAATGTTTGACCAGAGAAAAAAAGATGTTATTTTAAGATGCAATTAAGTTGCTGCTTAGAAAAAGACAAAACTTGAACTTAGGGAGTTATTGAATTGGATGAAATAAAACACATTTTTCTCCATTCTTTGATGATCACTCTGTTTGTCTTCGTGATGATGATCCTGGTGGATTATATTAACGTTCTGACCAGAGGCAAGATGTCTAATGCTATTAAAGGGAGCCAGGGACGGCAGTATGTGATTGCATCTTTTTTAGGAGCTACCCCGGGTTGTCTGGGTGCTTTTCTTAACGTCTCCTTCTATATCCACGGCCTTTTAACCTTCGGGGCAATGGTCGGTGGGATGATCGCCACCTCAGGTGATGAGGCATTTGTGATGTTAGCCCTTTTCCCGGAGACGGCTCTGCTCCTTTTTGGCTTACTTTTTCTAATGGGAATTGTCTTTGGATGGCTTACTGATAAAATCTCTAAACCGCTCAAGATTATTCCCTGCGAGGGGTGTGAGTTATATGAAATTCATGAGGGATTTGAAGCCAGACTATTCGATTCAGATGTGATTAAGAAAAATTTAACACATATCAATTGGTATAGAGCTTTGATACTGGGAACGATAATAGTTATCTTTGTCATTATAATTTCCGGAATATTTGCTCCTCTTATCTGGGGATGGGAACAGGTCACCTTTATGACTTTGCTTTTGATCGCCTCTTATGTGATAATTACCGCTCCGGATCACTATCTAAAAGAGCATATCTGGATCCATGTCTTCAAAAAGCACATCTGGCGCATTTTTCTATGGTCATTTTTTGCCCTTCTGTTTATTGAGCTGGGTATGAAGCACTGGAACCTGGAGAGTTTTGTAAAACAAAATATGGTCTGGGTGCTCCTCATTGCAGGTTTGGTGGGCATCATTCCTGAGTCCGGTCCTCATCTGGTTTTTGTAATGATGTTTGCCCAGGGTCTTATACCCTTCTCGGTTCTACTGGTAAGCTCCTTTGTTCAGGATGGACACGGCATACTCCCCCTTCTATCCTATACCTTAAAAGACTCAATTCTCATTAAACTCTTCAATCTGTTCTTTGGCTTAGCCGTAGGGGGAATAGTCTTCTATTTCGGTTTTTAGAATTAATCTATGAAAACTTCACCCGTTTTTAACCAGAAAATCGCTGATAATTACGATCTCTGGTATGAAACAAATTTGGGCAGATATTTCGATATTCTCGAAATAAAATTAATGTTAGACCTTTTGAGACCCTCCTCCGGCCAAACCCTTCTGGATATCGGCTGTGGCACAGGAAATCACCTCAAACTTTTTCAGGAATTGGGATTGAAAGTCACAGGGATTGATCCATCCTATTTTATGCTGGAAAAAGCTAAGGAGAAACTGAAAAACAAAGCTACTTTTTTTCTTGGTGCAGGAGAAAAACTTCCCTTCGAAGATAAAACATTTGATCTATCCATCATATTCACCACACTCGAATTTTGCCATAATCCCTCGCTGATCTTGAAAGAAACGGAAAGGGTAACCTCTCAAAAAATCTTTCTGGGAATTTTGAACAATTTTTCAATTCTTTCCCTTCAAAGGAAAATTAGAGGATGGATAAAACCTTCAATTTATAGCAAAGCCAGGTTTTTCAATATATGGGAGATAAAAAGCCTTGTTAAAAACTCTATACGTTTCAGAACAATGGAATGGGGTGGTGTGATTTTCCTTTCATCTTTAAATTTAAAATTTTTCAGATCCCTGGAAAAGAAAGTATATCTCAGAAAGAATCCCTTAAACTCATTCTTAGGTATAGTGATCGAGCTTTAATTACCCTTAAATATTTTTGATTAGAAGCTCGTAGGCCAGGCACCCTTGCCTGGCTACCCACCCGGCAGAGCTAATAGCCTTTCCTTCAAGGAAATTTTGTGTTTCATTCTATCAATATTAAAGAACAGAATTTACATCCTTCATCATAAGATTTCACCACTTTCAATATATACCCCACATTAGCCAAAGTGGAATAGACGTCTATTCCGCAAGCTTCCATAGAGGGGCGGGCAAAGTCCTCGTATTTGCAGGGATAGGATAGGGTGCATTCCTGGCACAGGTTGCAGGGTCCGCAAGCCATAGCAAAAGCCTTATAATAGCCATCTAAAAACATCTCCCTTTCCAAATTAGCCACGTCTTTTCTCAGTTTCTTTCTTTTTGTTCTTTCCCTCTGCTCACCACCTATATCATAAACCATAATCAAAGCTTTGGAATAATCCTTTAGCATCTTCACAGTATATTCTGGAGTCGGAGAATAGGGAGGGCAGGTCAAACACATTCCATACATCCCGCATCCATACTGGCATTTCAGCCTGACCCATTCAGCCGTTACCACATTCTTAGGGTCAATGATTTTTGACCAGGATACACCCGTTTTCTCTGCTTTAGCTAAGTATTTCCCGTATTTCATATATTATTTTCCATATATCTGTATAAATTTTTTGATTGACCTATCGAAGGTTCTTTCCACATCGTCCGGGAACAAGCAGCCAGGCAGTTCCCCCATATTCCAGTGATATTTGATGCACTCGCAGCAGATTCCTTTTTTTGAGCAAGGTTCATAGGTGCAGTTACAGTTGACCAGATTTTGCTTTTGATTGTCGCATTTTTTCAATTTTAACCTCTTTTCCCAGCCTATTTTGATTTTCTGCAGTTTTTTTCTTTTTCTCCCAGCCATCCGAATTTAGCTTTTTCTTTACGGTCAGATCGGGTATAGGGTTTGATGTCTAAAAGGGGCGTTCTGTCAAAGGCATCGATTCCTTTAACTTTTAACAAATTTTGATTTCTTTCCAGTAACGTCACAATGGTAACTCCTAAAGGATTAGGTCTGTTCGGATGTCTGGTGGCGAAAACGCCGCGTAGTCCTTCATAGTGCAAAGGCTTAACCTTAAGGGAGTAACCTTCGGATTCGTGAAACAGCCAAACTATTATGATGTGGGAGAAACCGTCGATATCTTCCAAGCCCTGTTCAAACTCTTTGAAAACCTCGATTTCTGCAATAGCCTCCCTGTCTTTGTCTGCGATCACATCTTCTTTTGTCTTAAATGGAGAATGGATTATACCTATGGGCTTAAGTTTCACATCCATTATGAATCGGCTATTCCTCTAAAGAGATCACCCGGCCAGCCCCAATTTCAATGAATTCTTTTTTATATTCCTTTCTAAAAAGATCAATGGCAGCATATCCGGTGCAGTGGCAGGGACCCACCTTCTGCACTCCCAGATCCTTCAACTGGTGTATGACCGACTTGATCTCAGAATCTTTCTTCTCCAGAAGATGAAACCCGCCCAGCAGGATATAAATATCCTGCTTGAAGATCTCTGTGGCTTTTTGGGCTATCTCCACCAAGCCCGGATGGGCGCATCCAGCTATAACCAATAATCCCTTTTCCGTCCTGGCTACCAGAGATTGCTCTTCCACCTTGTCCCCTAATGGTCCAGTGCTGTGAATCCCCTGGAAGATCTCATAAGGAGCGTCGATCTGCACAATCTTTCTGCCGGAGAACTCCAGCTCGTTTATGAATTCTCTGGAAAACGATTTTAAAAGATAAACCCCTGCTTTCTCATTGCTTTTAAGAAGATCAGTCAATCCCCCGGCATGATCCCAGTGTTCGTGTGATAGGAATATGCCATCTATTTCCAGAGGGTCTATGTTCAGCTTCTCCATATTGTGCAGCAGAATCCTCCCCTCAGCCCCGGTATCAAACAGGACATTTTTCTCGCCCAATTTTATCAAGGAGGAAAAGCCCCAGCCGGGTTTGCATCTTTTATCATACTGGGTATTCTCATAAATAACGCTGATCGTCATTTTATGACCATCCCTGGTAAAGGTTTATTTTTACCTCTATTTCTGAAAATCCTATTCTTACCCAAAGATCCATATAAATATAAAAAGCCCTCGAAAAAAATGCAATCATTTTTATTAGCAGGAAATTTTATAAGAAAAAAATGGATATTAAAATCAGTGGTCAGGCAAGAATGCCTGACCCACCAAAAGTCTATCCTTCACCATCGTAGGCGGGACTCTCCCGCCTATAGCGGGATCTGCCTATGGCATGACCAATCCCTATTTTAAAGAAAAAGGACGGTTTTCGTTAGAAGACTTCCGCCTCTACTCCGGTAAGCCTCTGTGTCTCCTCAGCTATCTTGGATAAGATATATCTGTCCACTTTTTTGAAATCAGCAGAAGCAGAGGGCCTGTCTAAAGAGTAAATCTGTATGCTTAAAGGATCGATCTGGCTTATTTTATCTATCCATTCCTTTACCTCATCCGGATCAGTGTTTGTGGTCTTGCCGCCAACAAATACAGATTGGATTATTATTCCATCCAACGTCTTGAGGTTTTCTACCAAATCCTCATATCTCACATTTTCAGCTGATCTATTTATTTTTGAAAACATCCCGGGTGTGCCGCAGTCAAGTTTCATAAAAACTTTATCCAACCTGGACAGTGCATCTTTCACTTCGGGCAAACCTGAGCCGGTGGAGTTGGAAAGGATAGCCACCTGAACCCCAGGAACGTATTTATCCCTGATCTTTTTGACCCGGTCGACTATTTCGTTAAAATCAGGATGAAGCGTCGGCTCCCCGTTGCCGGAGAAGGTTATATAGTTAATATTCTTATCCCTTTCCAACCAATCCCTTAAAGCTTCCTCAACCTCTTTGGGTTTAGGAATATCTGAGAAATTTTTTGATAGATCCAAGGTGAGAGTATCAGTGAAACCATAATGACAGTAAACGCAGTTAAAAGAGCATAATTTATAGTCAACCGGCATCAGGTTAATACCCAAAGACAACCCCAGCCTCCTGGATTTAATCGGCCCGTAAATAATGCCCTGCTGTAAAGGAAGAAGCTGCATCAAACCTCACTTTTAAATCAAAATGCCATCCCTTTTAGCATCAGTATAATAAATACGAAAAGCAATTTCACAAAAATGGATGTAATGGTTTATAGGGGTGGGATAAATTCCCGCCCCTATGTACAATCAAACCCTCCTTCATAGAGCGGGGAATTCATCCCCGCTAATTGACATTCTCTGATATTTCCTCTTGCAATCTCACATTTTTTTGATAATTTAATTATTTAGACTTTAGAGATAAGAAGTATAAGATAGTGAGAAGAAAAAAGCCTATAATCGGTGTTACTATGGGTGAGCCAGCCGGGATCGGGCCTGAGGTAGTGGTTAAATCCATCACCAGACCTGAGATTAGAAGAGCCTGTGTTCCAATTATTTTCGGATCACCAAAGATCATCAGACACGCTGCCAATAGATTCGCTAATAAATTCAGAGTAGAAGAGATTATCGATTTTGAGGGGATCGAAAATAAATCCAACCTGATCTGGGTCTTTCCCTGCTCTGGTCTGGATTATAAGAGCATAAAACCAGGCATAGTAACAAAAACTTCAGGGCATTCGGCTGCTCATTCTGTTTTCGCCACGGCTAATGTGGCTTTGTCCGGGGATATAGATGCTGTCGTGACTGCTCCTTTGACCAAAAAAGGTCTTCTTCTGGCAGGATATGATTTTAAAGGACATACAGATTTTCTGGCTTTTATATCCGGGACCAAAAAATATGCCATGATCTTCGTAGGCCAAAAGTTAAATGTTGTCCTGGTTACCACCCATATTCCTCTGTCTGAAGTAAGCAAATCCATTACCTTTCGCAAAGTTAGTGAAAAAATCGAACTGGCTGACCAGATGCTAAAGAAAATTTTCTCAATCAGAAAACCTAAAATAGGAGTTTGTGGTTTGAATCCCCATGCGGGTGAGGAGGGAATCTTAGGTAATGAGGAAAAAAGGATTATTTTACCTGCTGTCAGTTCAGCTATCAAAAAAGGTATTAAAGCTTATGGGCCTTTACCTTCAGATTCGATCTTCTCTCCGGTTGTCGTGAAAAATTTCGACTGCATTGTGGCTATGTATCATGACCAGGGAATCATTCCATTTAAGGCTTCAGGAATTGGCAATGCAGTTAACCTGACCTGGGGGCTTCCCTTTATCCGCACCTCACCGGATCATGGCACTGCATTCGATATTGCCTGGAAAGGAAAGGCTGATCCTAAAGGGATGATAAATGCCATCCTTTTGGCAGCTAAATTATCCAGAAAGAAGCAGTAAATAGAATGTCTTTTGATAACGTTGTCAATCAGAGTTTAGCAAAAAAAATCCTTAAAGGAGCTATAGAAAAGGATAAACTGGCTCATGCCTATATTTTTTATGGGGAGCCGGGTGTGGGTAAATGGGCATTGGGACTGGAATTAGCCAAGGCGGTTAACTGCGAGAAAAGTGGTCTGGATCCCTGTGATTCATGCGTTTCCTGCAAAAAGATCTCCAGATTTATCCATCCGGACGTTAAGATGATTTTTCCAATACCATCCAAAAACACTTTGGAGGAGATGGAAAGATTCAAGATGGAAAAAGCCGAGAATCCTTACTGTATAGTGAAATTCGACCGGGTAGCTAATATACCTGTGGATGATATAAGAGAAATGCTAAAGACTTTAAATCTTAAACCCTATGAGGGCAAAAAGAGGGTGATGATTATCTCCGAGGTGGAAAAGCTCTCCTATTCTGCCTCGAATTCCCTTCTCAAGACCCTGGAGGAGCCACCTCCCAATTCCTTATTGATATTGACCACCACTAATTTAAATGCCCTTCTTCCCACGGTGATTTCCAGGTGTCAGCTTTTGAGATTCCAGAGGATTCCTGATGACCAGCTTGAAGCTGAACTAATAAAACGTTTGGGGCTTGATCCGGAAACAGCCTCCTACTACGTTAAGTTCTCCAGAGGAAGTCTGGGACAAGCCTTAAGCTTAGCCAAAGGGGAGACCAGGGAGATTCGTAATTTAGGTATGGAGTTATTGGAGTTGATAAGAAAGGGCAATTCTCTGGATATCGTTGATTTCGTGGAAAGTACGGTGAAAGTATACGGCCGGGAATCTATAGTGGAGCTTTTCGAGTTTATCATCTCCTTTCTAAGGGACGTTTATATAACTATGGAGCTTAAGGAGAAAAGGGAGCTTATTAATTCCGATCTTAAAGCTCAAATAGATGATTTAAGTAATTTCGTCAAAGATACAGATGGGATTGCAGAAGGAATCGAACTATCCGAAAGAATTAAAAGGGATTGTCAATCCAATGTTAATCTAAGACTTGCTTTATTGAGTTTTTATATTAAGTTTAAACAGATCTTAAATAAGGAGCGTGAAATCTCAGATGCCAGATATCTATCTGGTGGAATTTAAAGGTTATCGCAAGGGTTTTTATATTAATCCATATTACCTTCGTATTCAGGAAGGCGAGTATGTGGTGGTTCAGGGTGAACGGGGTGAGGACATGGGTATGGCAACCAAGAAGTTTGATAAGGAGGACCTGTCCCGGTTCACCGAAAAGCCGTTGAAAATAAAAAGAATAGGCACCCCCGAGGATCTGGAGAAACTGAAGATCAACCGGGAAAAGGAAGAAGAGGCATTAAAAACCTGTCGCAGACTGGTTCTGGAAAGGAATATGGAGATGAAGATGGTGGATGTTGAATTCCAGTTCGACTGCAATAAGATAACCTTCTTTTTCACCGCGGACAAAAGAATAGATTTCCGGGAACTGGTAAAGGAGCTGGCTGCCATTTACAAAACCAGAATAGAGCTCAGGCAGATCGGAGTAAGGGACGAAGCCAGGCGGATGGGGGGATATGGCTGTTGCGGTCTAAGGCTCTGCTGCTCCTCCTATCTCCGGGATTTCGAGCCTATCTCCATCCAGTTAGCCCGGGATCAGAACCTGGCTTTAACCCCTTCAAAAATCTCCGGTAACTGCGGAAGGCTGCTTTGCTGTCTTTTGTATGAGAAGGAACTCTACGATGAGAGCCTGGCAAAATTCCCCCGGTTGGGCTCCAGGATTAAGACTGCTAAAGGAGAGGGAACCATCGAGAAGGTTAACTTCTTCAACGAATACGTGATCGTGAAACATGAGGACGGAGAGGAAGAAAAACTCACTTTAAGGGAATTAAAGAAACTAGAGAAAAAAAAGAAAGACTCTTTTAAGCCCCAAAAAAACGTTCCGGAACAGGCGCCTACAAGTAAGGAGGAGTGATTGGCTCAAAAACAGTTCATAACCACACCCATATATTACATTAATGACCGGCCCCATATTGGTCACGCTTACACCACCATAGTGGCTGACGTTCTGACCAGATACAGCCGTCTTAAAGGGGTGGAGACCTTTTTCCTGACCGGCACCGATGAACACGGAGGCAAGGTATTAGAGGCAGCTCAAAAAGCTAACCTGCAACCCCGGGAGTTCTGTGATAGAATCAGCAGCCTTTTCAAAGATGCGTGGAAAAATCTAAATATCGAATACGACTATTTTGTCAGAACCACAGACAAAAGACACGAGGAAGCAGTCAAAATCTTTCTGGAAAAACTGTATAACTCCAAAACGGAAAAAGGGGAACCTGTAATCTATAAAGGAGAATACAGGGGCCTTTATTGTCTGGGCTGCGAGAAATTCATAACTGAAAAGGAACTGGTTAATGGGCTTTGCCCCGACCACCTGAGAAAACCCGAAGAATTGTCTGAGAAAAACTACTTCTTCAGGCTTTCAGCCTACCTTCCTAAAGTTAAGGAACTTATACTTAATAACGAAATTAAAATACTGCCTCAAGAGAGGAAAAAAGAGGTTTTGGGATTGTTGAAGCAGAACCTGGAGGATTTTTCCATCTCCAGAGAGAAGGTAACCTGGGGCATTCCCCTGCCCTTTGATTCAAAGCAGAAAACTTACGTCTGGGTGGAAGCTCTGCAGAACTACATCTCAGCCATAGGGTATGGCGACGATAACAAACAATTCGATACCTGGTGGAGAAAAGCCAAAATTCTTCATCTCATGGCAAAAGAAATTCTGAAATTCCACTGCATCTTCTGGCCAGCCATGCTTTTAGCAGCCGAGGAAAAGCCACCTGAGACTATTTTCCTTCATGGTTTTTTCACCGTTAATGGCCAGAGGATGAGCAAGACTTTGGGCAATGTGATCGATCCCAACCTGATGGTGAAGCGCTTTGGCGTGGATGCCGCCCGCTATCTGCTTTTGACCCAGTTTCCTTTAGGTCAGGACGGTGATATCCAGGAGAAAAGATTTACCGAAAAATACAACTCGGATTTAGCCAACGATTTGGGAAACCTGGTCAGCCGGGTCTTAAAGATGGTGAAAAGTTACTGCAAGGGTAAAATACCCCCAGCCCAAGAATACAAAAAGGAAGATGAGAATCTTAAAAAAATCGCTCTGGATACTATAAAAAATACCTTTGATGAGATCGAAAATTTGAACCTCAACCATGGAATTGACTCGATTTTAAAATTAGTCCGGGGAACTAACAAATATGTCGAGGACTCCGCACCATGGAAACTGGCAAAGGAAAAGAACCAGTCCAGATTGGATACAGTGTTGTATGCTGCATGCGAATCCTTGCGTATCATAAGCTTTCTTTTATATCCTTTGCTCCCGGATAAAAGCAAAAAGATAAGAGAGGTTTTAGGCTTGGAAGCAAACCCCGAGAAATTATCTCTGGAAAACGAGGGACGATGGGATGTATTAAAAGCCGGAACAGAAGTCAGCTCGTCTGAATCCCTGTTCCCCAGAATAACAAAGGAGATTAAGCTGATGGCTGAAAAGAAAGAAAGCTCGGAGGAACTGTCCATCGAGGAGTTCACCAGATCGGATCTCAGAGTGGCAGAGGTTCTGGAGGCAGAAAAAGTTCCGGGAACGGACAAGCTCCTCAAAATGAAAATAAGTATTGGAACAGAGCAAAGGCAAATCGTTGCCGGCATAGCCCAACAGTATTCCCCGGAGAAGGTTTTGGGCAAAAAGATAATAGTGGTAACCAATCTCAAACCGGTCAAAATAAGAGGAGTGGAATCCCACGGCATGCTTCTGGCTGCCGTAGACAAAAAGGACTTAACCCTTCTGACCGTGGACAAGGATATAGAAACCGGAACCAAGATCTCTTAACAGATTTTTGTAGGCACAGATTTATCTGTGCTCTAACGCCTTTGCACGAATGAATTCGTGCCTACATTTTAATAAATGTTGGAATGTGAATCTTTAGATTCACCGGATCAGGTTAAATGAAGAGGTAAAACTATGGAGGGTGAAAAGTATAGAAAAGATAACATTAGAAACTGGTTCTTATTGTTTTTATTAATCGTCTTAATTGCAGCAGGTTCCCAATATATATTGGGACAGGATAAGAATAAGGAAGATAAAAAAACTGAGGAAAAAACCTGCTTGGCTGAGCAGTGTCACAGCAAGTCAGTTCAAGCAAAAACTGGAGAGGCTAAAATGGAAGAAGAAAAGAGATATTCAGAAGAAGAATGCAATAAGAAGTTCGCGGTTGAATTAAACAACTTAGTCTGGAGTCTTCTGGAAAAAAAAGAGAGGACCAAAGGGGAAGACGAGAAGATGATCAATGCCGCTTATGCTTCCCTTTATCACTGGAGCATAGTGGGAGAAGCCATCAACTTCCAGAGAGGTCACTGGTTGATCTCCCGCGTATATTCAGTTCTGGGCAGGCCCGAGCCAGCATTGTATCATGCCAAAGAGTGTCTGCAGCTCACCCAGCAGCACAATTTCGTGGATTTCGACTTAGCATTTGCCTATGAGGCAATGGCACGAGCTTATGCTACCAACAGAAAAAGATCCGAATGCCAGAAATACGTAAAATTAGCCATAGATGCCGGAGAGAAGATAAAAAACGAAGGAGACCGAAAATATTTCTTCTCCGACTTTGAAAAAGATCCCTGGTACGGCATGAAGTAGCACATTAAAGTATTGTTGCCACGAATCCTATTGGAGTGTGAACCTTCAGGTTCACCAGGTCAGGCTAAAGTCGTAGATCCCCCGAATTTTGCGGGGGGCTTGACACTCCCGTCTATGTTATTGGAATGTCAACCTTTAGGTTGACTTAAATAAATATGTGCTATCACAGGTTGGGACAACCTGTGATACCATTGGAACAATTTGTAGGCACAGATTTATCTGTGGTCTAAAAACCTGGCACGAATAAATTCGCGCCTACATCATCATCAATATAGAAATTTTTCATTTAGGTTAGTTTTTTTTATGATCGACACTCACGCACATCTTGATTTCCCTCAGTTTGATAAGGATAGAGAAGAAGTTATAAGAAAAGCTAAAAATGAGGGGATTTTTAGAATAATAAATATCGGGGTGGATCTGGGGTCGAGTCGAAAATCAGTGGAGCTTGCTGATAAATATGATGAGATTTATGCTACTGTTGGATTTCATCCCCACGATGCATCTAAATTGAGTTTGAATTCATTAAAAGAATTGAAGCGCTTAGCTGAACATCCTAAAGTAGTTGGAATCGGCGAGATCGGTTTGGATTACTATAGAAACTTGTCTCCCAGGGAAATTCAGATTCAAGCTTTCAAAGACCAGATCAAATTGGCTCTGGATGTGAATAAACCCATTGTGGTCCATATCAGAAATGCCTGGGATGAAGGTTTATCTATTCTAAAGAAAACTGACGCCAAAAAAGTCGGCGGGGTTTTACACTGTTTTTCAGGAAATTATACCCAGGCACAGGAAGGACTGGAATTGGGATTTTATCTATCCTTTAACGGAACTCTTACCTACCACAATTCCAAGTCTGCTGAATTGGTTAAAAAACTTCCATTAGATATCATTCTGACTGAAACAGATTGTCCCTATCTCACTCCCGCCCCTCACCGAGGGAAAAGAAACGAACCTGTCTATGTTAAACTGGTGGGAGAAAAGCTGGCTCAGCTTTTTTCGCCTTTAACCTTTCAGGATATTGAAAGAATAACCACGGTCAATGCTCAAAAGCTTTTTGGATTGAACATCAAGTTTAAACCTGAAATTGCCTATCCCATCCGAAACTCCCTTTACCTTAACCTGACCAGCGAGTGCACCAATTCCTGCAGTTTCTGCGTCCGATTCTATTCGGATTTTGTAAAAGGGCACTATCTCAGATTGAATCACGAGCCTAATTTCCAGGAGATAATCGCTGACATGGGGGATTTTCAAAAATACGATGAGGTGGTCTTCTGCGGGTTAGGTGAGCCCACTTTGCGTCTGGACCTTCTGAAAAAAATTTCAAAATACGTAAAAGAAAAAGAGGTCAAAACCAGACTCAATACCAATGGCCAGGGAAATCTGATTCACAAAAGAAACATCGTCCCTGAGCTTTCGGGATTGATCGATACGGCATCCGTGAGTCTGAATGTGGATACCTCGGATAAATATGATAAGATCTGTAAATCAAAGTACGGCAAGGGCGTTTTCTATGATGTGATGGACTTCATCAAGGAGTGCAAAAAAAATCTGCCAGAGACCATTATGAGCGTTCTGGACTTACCCGAAACTGATTTAAAAAAATGCGAAGAAATCGCCAAGGATTTAGGTGTGAAACTCAAGGTGAGACATTATAAAATCGTGGGTTAAAAAAGAACGATGCTTGAATCCTTAAATCAAGAAATAATTAAGCCCCGAAAAAGCCTTTCCCAGAATTTTTTGATAAATGACAATGCAGCTAAAAGAATCGTGGATAGCCTGAATTTAAGGGGAAGTGAAGCGGTTCTGGAGATAGGTCCGGGCAAGGGAGCCTTGACCAAATACCTGCTTGAAAAGTCCAGAAGAGTTGTGGGAGTGGAAATTGACAGAAATCTATGTGAATTCTTGAAAAAAAGATTTCTCTCTGCTCAAAACTTAGAAATTATCCACCAGGATTTCTTGAAAATAGATATTAAAAGAGTTATCTTACCCCATAGGAAAATAAAAATCATTGGCAATCTGCCTTATCAGATAACCAGCCCGGTACTGGCATTGCTTTTGGAGAACAGAAAAAGAATTAAGATGGCAATATTAATGGTTCAGAAGGAGGTAGCCCAAAGGATCTGTGGCAAACCAGGCACAAAAAGCTGGTCCCCCCTTTCCATAGGAATCCAGCTTTATTCTGATCCGGAGATTCTTTTCAGGCTCAAACCCTCCTCATTTATGCCCTCTCCCAAAGTGGAGTCAGCTGTGATCAGGTTATTCTTTTTAAAAGATCCCAGAGTGAATGTAAAAAACGAGAAATTCTTTTTTATTGTGATAAAAGCTGCTTTTTCCCAGCGCCGTAAAATGATTTTAAATTCAGTGTCCTCATCTTTGGGCTTAAGAAAAGAAATGGTTTTAAAGGCTCTGAAGCGATCGAACATAGATCCTACAAAAAGGGCTGAAGACCTTACTCTTGAAGAACTGAGTTCTTTGGCTCTTAATTTGAAAATGTTAAAATTAAAAAATGAAGAAACTATTTGAGGTTATATTTTTTCTTTTGTTTCTTTTGAACGTTACCTTTGCTGCTGACTTGAAATTCAATTTCTGGCGGGAATATAAAACCTATAACTGGAGCCAGAGCTTGAATCATATCTCAAATTTTGGAGATAAATTCAACCTAAAGTTCGAAAACTCCATCAACTCCACCCTGATAAAGGAATCCATTTTCATTATGGGCCAGGATAGGTGGCAGGAGGATGGGGAGATCGCTCTTAGATTGAACTATAACCTCAAACCTAAAGTCCAGGTAGGCTCGGTTTTCGATCATAATTTAAATTCTCTGGAAAACCACAAGGTCAACAAAAGTGGCTATTCTTTCTTTTCCGAGTGGAGCATACTGCCCGGCTTAAAAGTCAAAGAGACCCTGGGTTTAAAAACCATTCAGAGAAAATGGCAACAGATAGATCGATCCGACCAGGGTTTAAACCAGGAGTTCAGTCTGATTTATAATCCCGATTTATGGGGTTATAAAGGCGAGATGAGTCTGAAGCAGGAGGATATAAGATTTAAGGACATCCCTTCTTTACAGAGGGAATTGAATTTCTCCTATAAAAAGATGTCTGCTTCACAGGATAGTCTGGATGTATTCTTCAAGGAATCCTATTCCAGAAAGAGTTTTTATTCGGGAGTCGACTACTCTCAGGTTAGCACCCAGAAAAGAAGGGAAAGGACTTTGAGTTTCGGTTCCATTAAAAGGATACCCCTAAAGTTCAAGCTCAAGCTCACTTACAATTTCCTCTTGAATAAATACAGTTATTCCACAGAGGAAGATTCTTTATTTACTCCCCTGACACTGCAGGACAATTCATTTTCATCGCACATCTTGCATTTTGATATTCAAAGGGAGTTTTTGGACAGGCTCTTTTTAGAAACCTTTTATATATATTCGGAGTCTGATGAGAATTATGGGGGAGAGGAAAAAGACCAGGAAATGGAAAGCGGAGAGTTGGGTGCTCGATTGAGCCTGAAGATAACCTCCAGAGACTCGCTATATTTAAACGGATCCGTAGGGGTAACTTCTTTTTATACTCCCAGAATCTCCCGCTACTTCAGCGATCGGGACATTATGACCAAGTTAGCTAAAGTCGAGCATCTGCACATCTTCAGTCCCTTTTTGAAGATGAGAACCGAACTGGGATTCAACAACTTCCATCAGATCTACCTCTCCGAATGGTTGTCCGCAAACAACAGCTATAATGAGACCTATATCCTATCCCCTCGTCTTTTCATCCAGCCTTCCCCCAAATGGAAAATCGAGCATAGCTACTCCATTCAAGCCAATTATATCTCCTATGATTTTGAAAAGGAAACCGAATCCTCCAGAAATAAGATTTTAAGAAGAGGTTCCTCCTCCACCCGCATTGTCTTTTTATTCAGTCCCGGATTGGATTTCGATCTTGGTTACACCTACCGATATGAGGATTACGGGCAGCTTCTCTGGAGGGATCAGTGGGTGGCCAGAAGGTCCTGGGAAAGAAGAACCCATCGGGTAGATTTCGGACTCAGCTATCAAATTGGCAAGAAATTATACATCAGTCCTAAGTATGATTACGAGATAAAAAGAGAATGGGATCATACCTTAGGCAAAAGAAACTTATCTAACAAATTTTACCGGGATATGATCTCCCTTAAGTTAGATTATTTCACAAATCCGGTCAATTATATAGAAGCCTCTTTCCGATACAGGTTTCAGGGGGACACACCCGGGATCAGGGACGAAACCAGTTTCGTAAACGTTTCCTTAGCTCATCAGTTCTAATGAAACAGGAATTGAAAAAAATCACATTTGTATTTCTTTTCTTCTTTTTTGCCAGCATGTTGTTTTTCTCTGGATGTAAGAATCCGTTCAAAACCAGAAAATCGCCTGAGCCAAAAGGACAGATAGGAACCTGGGATACTCCGGTTGAGCCTAAGGTAGTGATTCAGAATCTTCTTTTTGCTTACAACGAGAAGATAATAGAGAATTTCAACACCTGCATCTGCGACACCTTTAAATTTTCAGCTCCCGAGGATTCCATCAAACCGGGACGCCCAGAGCTTTTCTCCAACTGGGATGCGGGAACCGAAAAGATGGTAACCAGCAGTCTCTTTGATTTTTTCAGAGAGAACAGCGACTCAGTGGATTATTTCCTGCTCATCGATTTTGAAACATACCGGGAAGACAAGGATGCCGATACATTAGCCATGGTGACCATAAATTACACTATAACCATTCATCAATTTAAACCCGAAGGAGAAGAGCCCCGGGAGGCTAAAGGTGTAGCTACCTTTTACTTAAAACAGACATCCCTGAACTGGTGGTCCATCTTCTTCTGGTCGGATATTCCCGATACTCCGGAGGGATATGATTGGGCTGCTTTCAAAGCTCAATTCAGAGAATTTCTCTTTTAATTAGTAAAATGATTTTACAAATGAATAGAAGAATAATCATTTGTTTGATCTTGACTCTGTCGGCTGTATATGCATACAACTGTCAGAATCCCTTCTCACCCTCATGGCTGGGTCCAGGAAAGGTAGTGCCCATTGCCCGGCAGACTGATCCGGACAGTGTATTATACAATTTAAAATATTCCTACGAATACCGGGACAGTCTGGTTTACGAAAACTGCCTGCACAAAGATTTCATCTTCTTTTACAAGGATCAGGCTGAGGACCAGTTGGTGGAAGTTGAATTTCAGGTAACTCGTGACGGCAGAGGCGGGGACATCTACAGAACCAATCGTTTGTTTGCGGCTTTCGAGGACATACAGCTTGGCCTGTGGCATGTGGATTATTTGGATCCGGCTGTGGACCCCATAACCGGGGAAGAATATGCAGGTCGTAAAGTCACCTTTAGTCTTTCCCTTTATGATACCAACGGGGATTATAATTACCAGAGATTGTGGGCAACAGGATATGCTGAGTTCCGGTTTAAAAAATCCGAGGATGGATGGTGGAGAATAATCAGATGGTATGACAGGTCAATATAACAACTGTTAAACCATTGAACCGTTAAACCATCAACCATTTAACCATTCAACCTTTGAACCATTGAACCGTAAATACGGAGGTAATAATGTGCAAGTTAAGCATAAACGTGGATCACGTGGCAACCTTAAGACAGGCAAGAAAAGCCATCTATCCTGATCCGGTAGAAGCAGCCATGCTTTGCGAGTTGGCAGGGGCAAATGGGATAACTATTCATTTAAGGGGCGATCGCAGACATATTCAGGACCGGGACTTAAAACTTTTAAGGCAAAAGGTCAAAACCTCTTTGAACCTGGAAATGGCAGCCACAGATGAAATGATCAGAATAGCCAAAGAGGTAAAACCCGACACCGTGACGTTAGTTCCCGAGCGACCAGAGGAGATAACCACTGAGGGCGGACTGGACGTAGAGGCGAATTTCGAAACACTGTCCAAAGCCATAGCTGAGCTTAAAAACAGCGGGATGAAGGTAAGCTTGTTTATCAATCCGGACGAGAAAAGTGTAGGAACATCAGCTAAACTAAATGCCGATTACATCGAGATAAATACAGACAGCTACTGCGAGGCAAAAGACGAAAAGACACATAAAGCTGAATTAGAAAAGGTAAGAAAAATGGCTGAGTTGGCATATAAAAAGGGACTGGGGATTCATGCCGGGCACGGATTAAACTACAAAAATGCAAAAGACCTGATGTCAATTAAGGAAATCGAGGAGGTCTCCATCGGCCATGCCATCGTCGCCCGGGCAGTAATGGTGGGAATGGAAAAAGCAGTCAAAGAGATGTTAGATATCATAAAAGGCTTAAAAACGTAGTTGCTCGATTCATCGAGCTAAAAAAGCCCAATAAATTGGGCAACTACAACACCCCATCAAAGATAAATCAAATTATCATCTAATTCAAGAAACCTTTTGTATCTTCTCTAACTCCTTTTCAAAAATCTCATAACTCCCTCTATCAAACAGGGCAAAGATCACAGTTTTTATGTTTTCGGCCTGGGGCATAAAGTTACTGACCACATCCAGCATTATCTTGGCACATTTATCTATGGGGAAATCTCCCACACCCGTTCCAATAGCAGGAAAGGCAATAGAGGTTAATTTCAGTTCATCTGCTCTTTTTAGACTATTCAAAGTTGAATTTTTTACATAAGTAACATTGGTTTTCAGGTCCCGCCCCATGCCGGCAGCGTGAATCACGTATTTGGCTTTGAGATTACCCCCTGTAGTCCAGACCGCCTCCCCAATGGAAATAGGACCTTTTTTTACCGCTTCATCTTCAATTATTTGCCCGCCTTTTTTCTTGATCGCACCAGCCACCCCGCTTCCCATAACTAAGTGATTATTAGCCGCATTCACAATAGCGTCAGTAGAAAGATCAGTAATATCCCCCAAATAAAGCATAATTTTCGGACCCATTCTCTTTCTCCTTTTTGCATTTTGAATTTTTAATTTTTAATTTATTTCTCCATTCTCCGCCTGAAAATGTAAATAAGAAATTGTAGGCACGAATTCATTCGTGCTTTTTGCACAGATAAATCTGTGCCTACAAAATTACTCTTTCATTCCAGTAATCTCTTTCTCCCCAAAAGTGTTGTTCTGGTATTTATGAAATTGAAAACAAATAATATCAAAGAAGCTAAAACAAATCCCAAAATCCCACCCGCCAGAACATCAAATGGATAATGCACTCCTACATAGATTCGGGAAAATGAGACTAAAAACGCTATAATCAGAAATAGAGGTGTTAATGATTTATAGCTTCTGGACAGGAGGGTGGCGGATGCGAAAAGATTGGAGGCGTGGGCTGAAGGGAATGAAAATGCCTGAGTGCAGCCAACTAAAAGATGCACGTTCTCTAAGACATTACAGGGCCTGATCCTCCCCACCCAGGGCTTTATAAGATGGGCTGAGACCTGGTCGCTTGCAGCGATGGTAATGATTAGAAGCAATGCCACTATCCTCCCTTTCTTTTTACCCAGAATAAAAAGAACCAGCCAGGCGATCCATAAGGGGATTACCCAGTTGCTCCTCTGGGTTAAAAAAACCATAAGGAAATCAAATATTCCATTCTGAAGTTTCAGATTAATAAAATAGAATATCTGAGTATCTATGTTTATCAAAAATTCCAGCATTTCAAATCCCCGGCTATAGAATGTTCAACGAGCTATTTAATTATATAAGAAATTTTTTGTAAGTAATCAAGTCTACTGATGAGATTTCGTGAAATTTTCTACTTCTTCTAAAGATGGAATGCCCGCTCTCCCCCCTAATTTAGTGCATTTAAAAGCTGCACAGGCATTGGAGAATTGAATTATTTTTTTTAGCTCCCATTTTTCGCAAAGCCCATAGATAAATGCACCGTGAAAAACATCCCCCGCCCCAGTTGTATCCACTACGTTGACTTTGTATCCAGGAACTTGAAATACAGTGCCTCTGGCACCACCAGCCACTGCCCCTTTTTCTCCCAAGGTGATGACCACAGCTTTGAAGCTCTGATTTAAAATTTTCCTGCAGGCTTTCACAGGATCATTAAGTTTAGTATAACCAAGTGCGAACCTTCTCGATACCACCAGGTAATCCACCAAAGGCAGAAGCCTTTTAAAATTTCCCCGGAGGCTGCCCATATCCAGGATGACCTCAGCCCCCATTTTTTTAGCCCATTTAGCCAGATATATGTTGATATCAATGTCCCGGGCATCCAAATGCAGATACTTTATCTTCACTTTATCCAAAAATCTAAGCTCTGAGAGTCTGGTTCTTTTTAACTCAGGCTGATCCAAAACCACGGTTCTTTTACCAGTTTTCTTATCTATCCATATGAAGGCTTTGGGAGTTTTTATTTGTGGATCAAAACTCAGATAATCTGTGTTTATACCCTCTCTTTGAAGTTGATTCATCACAAATTCACCCTCAGGATCATTCCCTATTCTTCCCGTAAAAGCTGCTTTTTTGCCCAATTTGGATAGAGTAACCATGGCAGTGGGCACAGGTCCTCCGCCCTGAACCTCGGATTTCAAAGCCTCTATTTTCTCATCCAGCCGGGGATAGGACTTAAGGATGCAAAGATAATCAATGGGGCAAACCCCGAAACCCAGAGAGTCAAATTCAATTTTTTTAGATGAACTCAATTTTACCATCCGCAGCTTGGATTAGATTGTCTTTTAAATCAGGTGAACGTATTTCCTCAATCTCAAGTGTTATCCTAACATTGTTCTCTTCAAAATCGGTTCTTGTTATGTCACAATTGTATCTGCTCAAGACTTTACATACATTGCCATAAAAGTTTAATGGAACTCTTAGGCCTATTTGAGCTTTTTTTATTTTCTTTATGATCTCACATTCATTCAGAACTTTGAGTGCACTTTCGTGATAAGCTCGGGAAAGACCTCCGGTCCCTAATTTAACCCCTCCAAAATAGCGCGTGACCACTACCAGAATATCTGTAAGGTTTTTCGATTGAATCGCCGTTAGTATGGGTCTACCTGCTGTGCCTCTTGGCTCACCGGCATCGCTGTATTTGATAATCTCACCCTTGCCTTTGCCAATTCTGAAGGCAAAGCAATGGTGAGTGGCATCGAAGAGTTCCTTTTTCACCCTATTTATATCAGTTTTTGCTTCTTCCTCTGAGGATACGGGAAATGCCTGGGCAATAAAAATTGATCCCTTCTCCTTTAATTTTGCTGTTTTGGGCTCCTTAATGCTGAGATATTCATTCCGGGAATCATTTTCCATTAGCTTTATCTTTCTTCTCAATAAATTGTTGGATCAGTCTTTTTAATCTGCTTCCGTAGATTAGGTCGAATTTTTCCATCTGATCCGGAATTAAAGCCTCCGCCTTTAACCTTGCCAGAGCCGCTTCGGTTTTAGCCTGGCCCAGGGTCATCTTACCCGATTTGATTTTAGTGCAGGCTTCATCCACGATTTTTTTCAGCTTTTTTATCCGCTCATCATATTCTAAAAACTCGCTCATCGTGTTTTTTTGAGATGTCTATAGCAATAAAGGGATTTTCTCTATTAGAGGAATTTCAAGTTTTTTATTTAATAACTCAGATATATTTTAAAATCAGATCCAGATCCTTTACCCCGTCAATGGGAAAAGCGCCAATCGAGGTTAGTTCTTTCAAGTTCTCTTCATCCCCTTTTTTCACCATAAAGAGAGGTTTTCCCAAATTGCTGGCTTTTTGGGCTGCGTCCATTGCCCCCTGGGTTTTCTGTGTCTCCACCACGATCACCGCATGAGAAAGTCCCACCACCAACCTGTTCCGGGACATAAGCTGTCCCACGGTTACAGGGACGTTCAAGGGAAACTCGGTCAAAAGAGCGCCATTTTGAGTTATCTCCTCTGCTAAAGTCAGGTTCTCCTTGGGGTAAATGTTATCTAAACCGGATCCCAGAACAGCATAGGTCTTCCCATCCCCCATCAAAGCTCCCATGTGAGCAGCTTTATCGATTCCCTTGGCTAAACCGCTCACCACCACCCCATCCCTCTCAGCCACAGCCTGGCCTAAAAGAACAGCCTCCTTTTTCCCCTCCTCTGTGGCATGATGCGTTCCCACCAGTGCTATAAATAAATCCTTCTTTAGGGGAAACTCTCCCCTGGAATACAAAAGGGGCGGGGGATCGCTGATCTCCCTCAAGATATTCGGGTAATCCTCATCCAGAATCGTTAATATCTTAATCTCCTTTTCCTCCAAATACAGGATGTGATCCTCTATCTTTTGTAATTCATACTGAGAGGACAAAATCTCCTCCGCTTTTTTCAAGCCTATTCTGGGAAGTTCCGCAATCTCTTTTACACTTCTTTTATAAACGTTTTCCGGTGAGCCGAAGGCTAAGAGCAGCTGCTGAAAAGTTTTCGGGCCTACCCCTGCCACCTCCCGTAAGGCTATGACATATTTTTTATAATCCAATTCTTACTCTCTTTTATTTGGCAGAGGCTAATACTTTCTCCTGGCAGAGAAAGTTCATACAATAAACCAGCTCCTGGGAATATAACTTGAAATCATCTAAGTATTCCGCTTTCAGGGGATCAACTGAGGGCACTGTCATTTTTAAGGGATTGACATATCTTCCATTCTTCTGACACTTGTAATCCAGATGAGGTCCGGTGGCTGCGCCAGTTTGGCCCACATAACCGATCACTTCCTTTTGCTGTACCTTTCTTCCTTTTTTTATTCCTTTAGCAAATCTGCTCAGATGCCCATAGGAGGTAACGAATCCTTTGGGATGTTTAATCTTTATTGTTTTCCCCAAGCCCTTGTTCCATCCTGCGAAAATCACCACCCCATCCCCTGCCGCACTCACCGGGGTACCTACCGGTGCGGCATAATCCACCCCGTAATGGGGCTGGTATCTTTTAAACACAGGATGAAATCGGGAATAGGAGAATCCCGAACTTATCCGCCGGTAGTGCAGGGGCGAACGCAAAAGGGTTTTTCTTAAGGATGCACCGCTAAGATTATAGTAATCTTTATTTCTGCTGGAATCCTGATATAAAATCGCAGTGTGTGTATCTCCGGAAAGGATATATTCCGCAGCTAAAATGTCACCATATTTTGCGAACTCTCCATCTCTCCACAGCTCTTCGAAGATCAACCGGAACTCATCTCCATTTCTAATCTCAGTTAAAAAGTCTATTTCCCAGGCAAAGACATCAGCGAACTTCAAGATCAACTCCGGATCTTTACATTGGGAGATCATCGACTCCCATAAGGAATTGTGTATCACTCCTTTAACCCCCTTGACTAATCGGCTGAACTTAACAGGCTCCACCCTCACCAGAAAACTATCTCCGGCATTCTCCAGGATGTATTTACCCTCATTTGTACTCCTATACTCGAAAAATTCCAAAGAGTCAAGATAGTTTAAATGAAGAGTAAACTCGTCCCCGGGAATCGATTTTTTTAGATTTAACACCTTTCCCAGAGTTTTGGTAGTTTGATAAACTGTCTGGGCAGGAACGCCCTCTTTGATCAAACAGAAATGGAGAGACTCATTTTTTTTGATCTCCCCATTGAAAACACATAGGGGTTCAAATGGTATCAATGTTTGAGAATTCTGCTCAGCTCTGGACTGAAAGAAGCTGAGTTTATTTATTATCAAACCCAGAATAAGAAGGATCACCAGAAGCGGAGCGGTCTTTAAAAAAGTTCTCCAGCTCAAATCGTCCTCTTTTAAAAAATGTCCGCAGAGAAGATGTAAATCTCGGTATCCTTTTTCTTCCAGCAATCGCCACCCATACCAGCCTTATGGCAGGTCTGCTCCAGGAAGGTCTGCCTATCCCATCCATAATCCGTAGCCACCTGAGGCAAAAGGAGCCCTGAATAGTAACCGCTTTTCATATAGATGCCATGTTTTCCCACCTCTATCTCATTTATGTCCTTAATCCTTTTTAAGGGAGTCAGAACCGAGATCTCCAGCTCCAGATCATCCAGCTCCTCCGGGGTAACCGGCGGGAACCTGGGGTCATTTAAGGCAGCAGCTTTTGCCATTTCCTGTATGGTGATATGCAGGGGTTTTATCGCCTGGATGTAACCTATACAGCCTCTCAGATTACCATGCTTCTCAATGGTGACAAAAGCTCCTCGATTCTCCTTGAGTATCTCCGATTCGACCTTAAATTCAGGTAAAGATTCTCCCCTGACGCTGCACTCAATCGATTTTCTGGCAATTTCCCTCAATGTTTTTTTATCCTTATCCGAAAGCCCCATGTCGATTCCCACTTTTTTCTTTTCATCTTCCACTTTTTCTTGTTCTTTGTTTCCGGTATTGAACAAGACAGCTGACATATAACCTACCACACCTGATTTATCCCCGGTCACATCGCCGGAGTTGGCATAATGCAATACCCGAGCTTGATCCGCACCCAGGCTTTGTGCGGCAATCATGGTAGCGATCACTGGACCACCGCCACAAGCCTCACACCTGCCCCCTCTCAAATCATCGTAAAGCCCTTTATAATCATATGCACCCACTCTGTCTAAAATAATTCTATCCAGCTTAACTGCTTCATCATAGGGATGGTAATGGGACAGGTCGGAGCTGGCAACGATTAATGCTTTCCTGCCCTTCAAAGCCTTAGCTAAAGCCTGACCCAAAGCCTCACAGGACTGGAAATCCTGATCTCCCACAACTATGGGAACCAGCTTGAAATTTCCCAGAACGATCTGCAGAAAAGGCAATTCCACCTCCAGGGAATGTTCCCCTCGCATCCCGCTTATTGCATGCCCATTGTCCGAAAGATAAACCTCCTGATTCACGCTGCTGATCTTTTTTGCCAGTTTTTTGTCCACTTCGATTCTGCCCAGAGGCGTCTCATAAGCTGATCCATTGTAAACCGACGAACCGGAAAAGGGATAAACGTGGCTGGGCGAGATAACCACCACCACGTCGAATTTCAAACCTTCCAGAAGCTTGAAACCATAAGCTGCCACCTGACCGGAGTAAACGTAACCGGCATGAGGGGCAACCAGCGCTACTATCTCCCCGGGAACATCCTCTTTTTTTACTTTTTTAAAAAAGTCTGCGATCTGGCGGGTTAAAGCAACCGGATCGCTGGGATAAAAAGAACCCGCAGCCACCGGTTTTCTCACCTTTTCTGTTTGCTGGTTTGCCATTTTTTCTCCCTCCGTTTGGGATTGAGGGGAATTTGTGCAACTAAATAAAAATACAATAAAAAACAGAAAAACAAATAAAGTTTTCTTCATTTTCTTCACCTTCTGTAGCACATCCCCAAGGATTCCCACCGGATGAAACTGAAATGAGAATAATTTGCTGAATCCTTTCATCTGCTGGAAGTCTTTTCTTTCTTTTTTCTATACGTTATAATCTTCTTATTAGGCAGTAATCTTTTATATTCCAGCTTCTCTGAACCGAAGTTTATCAACAGAGCAATTGGATACTCTGTGGCAGCAAAATAGTATAGAACCTGCCACTGATGAAGGGAGGTCAACTCTGATACTGCTTTTATTTCAACAATTACTTTATCTTCAATCACAAAATCTAAGAATCTCAACCCCACCTGAGATCCCTTATATTCTATGGATACACATTTTTGTGGTTCGAAAGCAAGTCCTTTAATACCTAACTCGTTTTCTAAAGCCTTCTGATATACCTCTTCATTATGTCCTGGACCCAGATGATTATGAACCTCCATAGCTGCACCAATTATTTTATAGGTCAGTTCGTTATATTTTTCTGGATCAATTTTCATTTGAATCATATTTTAGATTCCCAACAGATGGAACAGATAATAGAATAATCTGTTCAATCCTTTAATCCGTTGGGAGGTCTCTTTATCCCATCACTCCCCTCTCCTTTAAACTGATAAATCTGTCTTCCCCGATTATCACATGATCTAAAACGTCGATCTCCATCAACTTTCCCACCTCCACTATCTGCTGGGTGACCCTAATATCATCCTCTGATGGCTCCGGATCACCTGAGGGATGATTATGAGCCACGATCAAGGCTGCTGCAGAATACTCGATGGCTGGCCTGAATACCTCACGAGGTTGAATCAGACTCAGGTTTAAAGTTCCCATGGATATTATCTCATCGTGAATCAGCTTGTTTCTGGTATTCAAATAAAGCCCCCTGAAATGTTCATTTTGCAGCTTTCTCATATCGGAGAGATGCTTGAAAACATCCTCCGGACTTTTGATAGTGGGAATCCGTCCTTTGTCCTCAAGGAAAAATCTCCGGCCCAGCTCAAAAGTAGCCACAATCTGGCAGGCTTTAACCTGGGGCAGGTTTAAGGTTTGCATTAAGCGTCCCACGTTTTTCTCCAGGGCAATGGCTTTGTTGCCATAATCCTGGATAATCGTCCTGGAAAGCTCTAAAACGTTCAATCCCCGGTATCCGGTATTTAATACTATAGCTAAAAGTTCGGAGTTTTTCAAAGTATCAGGTCCATATTTGATGAGCTTTTCCCTGGGACGCTGGGTCCCGGGAAGCTCTTTCACCCTTATCTGGTAATTCTCACCTACCATAAGCCCAACCATTTAAATTTTACATAAAAGTTAAATCCTTGTGACTTCTATGTCAAGGAAATAAAGCTCTAAAAAGATGATTCAATCCTGATAGTAAATTAGATAATTATTTTCGGGTGTAATAACCAAATATATATCGGAAATCTAACCTGGTGGTGGAAATCCAATTCCACCACCAACAAAAATATCTAATTGGATAATTATTATCGGGTAGGACAAGGTCTCCTGACCTTGTCAGCATATTTCTGGGTCAGGAGACCCAGAGTACCCGATAAAATTTCAAACCATGATGGAAAGAATTGATTTACATAGTATGTAATGAAAATAAAAAAGCGGAGGGGTGAACCCTCCGCTGCGTAAACAAAATTATCTTTTTCGAATTCCGTTTATCTTTTGCTTTTCTTTTTTCTTTTTTTAGTTGTCTTTTTCTTTTTGGAATCCAGGGCTAAATCAAACACCTGGTCCACTGTGTCCACAAAGATGAATTTGATGTTATCTTTGATCTCATCAGGGATTTCTTCCAAGTCTTTTTTGTTGAAGCGGGCAAGAATGATTGTTTTTATTCCGGCTCGATAAGCAGCTAAGGATTTCTCCTTTAAGCCGCCGATGGGAAGTACCAGCCCTCTTAAAGTTATTTCACCGCTCATGGCTAACCTGGTTTTGACCGGACGTTCGGTCAGAAGGGAGGCAATGGCTGTGGCCATGGCTATTCCGGCAGAGGGACCATCCTTGGGTATTGCTCCGGCTGGAACGTGCAGGTGAATGTCATACTTCTCATAGAAATTCCTGGGGATTCCCCATTTTGTGCTCATTGACCGGATATAGGAAAGTGCGGTCTGGGCGGATTCCTTCATTACCTCCCCCAGATAACCGGTCAGGGTCAGTGATTTTTTGCCGGGCATCTTGGTAGCCTCGATGTACATAATTTCACCACCAGTCGAGGTCCAGGCTAAACCCGGAACCACACCCACCTTGGACACCCTCTCCACTACCTCCTGGAAGAACTTTATGGGTCCTAAAAACTGGTGTAGATTCTGAGGAATCACCTCGATTTTTTTGGTCTCGCCAGATGCTACTTTTTTAGCCACCTTTCTGCAGACGGTGGCGATCTCCCGGTCTAAGTTTCTTAAACCCGACTCTTTGGTATAATCGTTTATGATTCTCTTTAGGGCATCATCCGCGAAGGCGAGGTTCTTTTGTTTTAGGCCGTGGTTATCCAGCTCCTTGGGTATTAAAAACGTTTTGGCAATCTGGAGTTTTTCTAAATCGGTGTAACCCGGTATCTCGATGACCTCCATCCTGTCCCGCAGAACCGGCGGGATGGGGTCTAAAATATTGGCTGTGCAGATGAACATCACTTTGGATAGATCATAAGGAACGTCCAGATAGTGGTCGGAGAATGTATGATTCTGTTCCGGATCTAAAACCTCCAGAAGGGCAGAAGCTGGATCGCCTCTGAAGTCCTTTCCGATTTTGTCCACCTCATCCAGCATAAATACGGGGTTGTTATACCCAGCCCGGCGGATGCCCTGAATGATCCTTCCGGGAAGGGAACCAATGTAAGTTCTGCGGTGCCCCCGGATCTCAGCTTCATCGTGCATTCCACCTAAAGAGACACGGTTAAATTTCCTGCCTAAAGCCCGGGCAATGGACATACCCAGAGAGGTTTTACCTACACCCGGAGGGCCAACAAAACACAAGATCGGTCCCTTTAAATCCTTTTTCAGCTTTCTGACCGCCAGATACTCCAATATCCTTTCCTTGACCCTTTCCAGATCATAATGGTCATCATCCAAAACTTTTTTTGCCTTATCAATGTTCAGAACGTCAGTGGTGCCCTTGCTCCAGGGGAGAGTCACCAGCCAGTCCAGGTAGGTTCGGGAAACAGTGTACTCAGCTGCGGCCGGGTTCATCTTGGATAATCTGTCCAGTTCCTTGTCTGCTGCTTCATATGCTTCCTGGGGCATTTTGGCTGCCTCGATCTTTTTCCTGAATTCGTCTATATCTGCAGTCCGCTCGTCTTTTTCACCCAGCTCTTTCTGAATGGCTTTAAGCTGTTCTTTGAGTATGAATTCCTTCTGCATCTTTCCCATCTCAGTGGCAGCTTTGGATTGAATCTTTCGAGACAGTTCCAGCACCTCCACTTCCTTATTTATGTGAAAGGTAAGTTTACGCAGCCTCTCCTTAACGTCAACCGTTTCCAAAACCTGCTGTTTTTGCTGGATATTGAGATTCAGGTTGGATGCGATCAAATCTGCCAGCTTGCCCGGGTCCTCGGTGTTCAGTGCCGAGACCTGCAGTTCCTCGGGAAGATAAGGAGCCAGATTTACCACCCTTTTCAATTGCTCCATAATGTTTCTCACCAGAGCCTCCATCTCCACCGATTTTTCGACCACGTCGTGCACCACCTCTATCTTGGCTACCAGGTTGGGCTCCTCTTTGGTAAACCTTTTTATTCTGATCCTGGACAAGCCCTGAACCAGAAACCTCACGCTTCCGTCCGGGAATCTCAACATTTTTAAAATAGTAGCTGCAGTCCCTATGTGGTAGATATCATCGGGTGTTGGCTGTTCTATCTCCGGATCCTTCTGGGTGAAAAGCCCCACCACGTTTCCGCTGAGCAAAGCCTCATCAATTAGCTTGGCTCTTCTTTGATCCGTAATCATCAAAGGCATAACCAAACTGGGATAGACCACTATGTTTTTCAGGGGAAGAACCGAAAGCTCTTCTGAGATCCTCTTTGCTTCCTCTATCTCATTTTTATCAACCTTAACCAAGAAATTTTCCTCCTTTAAGTTTGAGCAGTATCAAAAAACCTTATTACTCTATTTTTATCTCCTTGCCTTTTTTTCTTTTCTTTTTTTGAACCGTAATTTCCAGATAACCGTTTCGGTAATTGGCTGCGATTTTACCGGGATCGACATCCTCAGGCAGGTAGATATTCCGCTCGAACATTCCATAATTTATCTCCATGTTCCGGTAATGAGTTCCAGGTTGATGGGGTTTCTCCTTTCTCTCGCCCTTTATGGTCAGGATATTCTCTGAGAGAGTAATGGTGAAATCCTCCCTCTTCATCCCAGCCACCTCGGAGAGAATAATCACCTCCGAATCGCTCTCGAAAACGTCAGTCGGCGGCCGCCACAGCCTTTTTGCAGTTAAAACCGGAGAGTGTCTTATCTTATAGAAATGGTCAAACAGTAAATCCATCTCCTCCTGAATTCTTTTAACGTCCTTGAGAATATCCTTTTTAAAATCGCTCATACTAAACTCTTAACTTTATACATTGAATCTGAAAAAGATGACATCGCCATCCTGAACCACATAACTTTTCCCTTCCAGTTTCAGCTCTCCTTTTTCCCGGGCATGGTGAAGTGTTCCTGCCTGCATCAGCTTTTCAAAGTTCATTACCTCTGCCTTGATAAAACCTTTTTCCATATCCGTGTGTACCGTTCCCGCTGCTTTCAAAGCTGTAGTGCCATAAGGGATGGTCCAGGCTTTTACTTCGTTCTCATTGGCAGTAAAAAAGGACACCAATCCCAACAGTTTATACGACAAATCCAGAATTCTGTCTAAAGCTGACTCCTTTATTCCCATATCCTGCATAAAAGCAATCCTGTCCTTTTCCTCAAGTTGAGAGAGCTCAGCTTCCAGTTTCCCACAGACAGAAGTGATACCGGTCTTTTTGTGTTTCAGAATCTCAGAGCACTCTTTTTCCAGAGCATCCTTATTATTTATATCGGCTTCCCCGATATTCAATAAAATGCATAAGGGCTTCAAACTCAGAAAAGCAAAGCCCCGCAAGTATTTGTCCTCCTCCG
>CAYURP010000010.1:0-71148 GCA_964447175.1 uncultured Ignavibacteria bacterium
GGGCTTTGATTCCCTTTTCCCTGAGCTCAATTCCCTCCTCCAGGATAGCTACCCCCAGAAGATCAGCCCCGTTTTCTAAAGCTACCCGGGAAACCTCGAAGGCACCATGACCATAGGCATCTGCCTTGACCACCGCCAGAAACTCGATTTTATCACCTAACTTTTTTCTGATATTTTTCACGTTGAATTTCAAGTTCTCCAGATCGATCTCCAGAAAAGCTGGTCTTTTATAAGTATTTCCAAGAATTTTTGTCATAGGTTGGGTTAAATACTCCTTAGCCATACTTTTCTATATATTGCATTAAATTGGAATAAAGTCAAGAAAACTTTTGTCTTTATGAAGATTTAAATCATTCTTTCCTTATCAGTACAGGTAAAAATTAACTATTTTAAAAACTCTTTGAAAAATTTCTTGACAAAAAGCAAAAAAGTTATAGGTTATACCAATTAGTTTGTGAAGAAATTCACTAATTGAATGACTTAAATTATAGATTTTATGCCCAGCGATTACGGATATACGGTTCTTTTTCTTTTAGTGGGAACAATTTTTGTCCTTTTCGTCTTCCTTTTAGCTAAATTAGCCCGGCCTTATAAACCCAATCCAGAAAAACAGAGAAGCTACGAATGCGGGGAGGTTCCCTTTGGCTCGGCCTGGGTGCAGTATAATGTGAGATATTACATCTTTGCCTTGATTTTTGTGATTTTCGATGTGGAGGTGGTCTTTTTATTCCCCTGGGCTGTAGTTTATAAAAGCCTGGGCTTTTTCGCTTTTGTGGAGATGATGATATTTTTGTCAATCCTAATTTTTGGTTTAGTCTATGTCTGGAAAAAAGGAGCCTTGAAATGGGTGCGTTGAAGAAATTACCAGTTTATTTTGAGAAACTCCCTGGTGGTGGGATTTTAGCCACTACCCTTGACGGAATTCTGAATTACTCCCGAGCCAGTTCCATGTGGTATCTTTTGTTTGGCCTGGCTTGCTGTGCAGTTGAGCTTATGTGCACTGGTGCCTCCAGATATGATTTCGATAGATTTGGTATGATATTCCGCGCTTCACCCCGGCAGGCTGATCTGATGATCGTGGCAGGGACTTTGACCAAGAAAATGGCTCCCCGGGTTAAAAGGCTTTATGATCAGATGCCCGAGCCTAAATATGTTATCGCCATGGGAGGATGTACTATCTCCGGTGGACCTTTTTACTACGACTCATACAACGTTTGTAAGGGTATAGATCATATAATACCTGTAGACGTTTATATCCCGGGTTGCCCCCCCAGGCCGGAATCACTTCTGGAAGGCTGCATAAAGCTTCAGGAGAAAATTAAAAAGCAGAAATTAGTTGATTGGAACTAATACTTTATGGAAGCAGAAAAGATCAAAAAGATAATATTAGAAAAATTTCCTGAAAAGATAAAGGAAGCTGAGGTGGTTGATTTTTCTCCCGCATTTGAGGTGGATAAAGATATCATATTGGAAGTTTGTAAATTTCTTAAAGAGTCAAAGGAGCTTTCTTATGATCTTCTTTCCTGTATGGTGGGGGTGGATCGGGGTGATGGTTTTGAGGTGATCTATTGTCTTTTCTCCTTTGATAAAAAACATAAGCTGACCCTTAAAGCTCCCCTGCCTAAGGAAAATCCCGAAATAGAATCAGTTACTCCCATATGGAAAGCTGCCAACTGGCACGAGCGGGAAATAGCCGAGCTTTTTGGGATAAAGTTTTTAAATCATCCCGATCCCCGGGGCATACTTTTGCCCGAGGACTGGGATGAGGGTTATCCCATGAGAAAGGATTGGGAGGGTAAGGACTTTGTCAGATTACCACAGAAATGAATCCGTAGATGAACTGAAAACAGAAGAGTTTGAAGTAAATATGGGCCCCCAGCACCCCAGTACCCACGGGGTGTGCCGATTCGTCCTGAAGATGGATGGGGAACAGATAGTGGATCTGGTTCCTCATGTGGGTTACCTGCACAGAGCTTTGGAGAAAATAGCCGAGAACAGAACTTACCTGCAGTACATTCCCTTTACTGACAGAATCGATTATGTCTCTGCCATGTTCTGCAATTACGGGCTTTGTCTGGCATTGGAGAAACTGGCTAAAGTAGAAGTTCCGGAACGGGCTGAATATATAAGGGTGATAATGATGGAGCTGAATAGAATTGCCAGCCATTTAATCTGGCTGGGTACATTTGCTTTGGATATCGGAGCCATTACTCCCTTCCTGTATGCCTTCAGGGAGAGGGAAAAGATTTTGGACTTGATCGAGATGGTATGCGGCCAGAGGATGACCTTTAACTATATCCGGGTGGGAGGGGTTTCCCGGGATCTGACACCTGAATTTATCCCCAAGGCTAAAGAATTTACCGAGTATTTCGAACCGAAAGTCGATGAGTATGAAGATATACTTACTAACAATCCCATTTTTCTTGCCCGGACCAAAGGTATTGGCGTGCTTCCCCAAAAGTTAGCCATAGATTACTCGGTTACCGGACCCAATCTCAGAGCTACTGGTTTAAAATGGGATCTGAGGAAAAACGAACCTTATTCTATCTACGATAGATTCAAATTTGAGATACCCACAGGCAAAAACTCTGACACCTGGGATAGGTACATGATCAGGATAAGGGAGATGAGGGAAGCAAACAGGATCGTGAAGCAGGCTTTGGATCAACTTCCAGAAGGAGATTTCAGGAAGAAAGTTCCGGTTCTTTTCAAGCCACCTGCAGGAGAGGTCTATACCCGGGTGGAGTCCACCCGGGGGGAGCTGGGTTATTACATCATATCGGATGGAACCACCAAACCTTACCGGATGAAACTTCGCACTGCTTCTTTCTCCAATCTGGCGGTTTTGCCGGAAATAGCCAGAGGGTGCCTGATAGCTGATCTGGTGGCAATATTCGCCAGTTTTGACGTGATCATGCCGGACGTGGATAGATAATGTCACGGAGTGACTTTAAGAAGAGGTATCTGATTAAAAAGGTTTAAGATTTGTTAGAGTTAGAAAGACTTTTCAAAGCGGTTTATCTCTGGCTGGAGAGGATTTTCAATAGCTTGGGAATACCTCACTTTTGGTTTGATCTTTTCACTATGCTTTTAGTGGCTCTGATCGTTTTAGGAGTGATGTCCTTTGCAGCTATGTTTCTGGTGTGGTGGGAGAGGAAGATCTCGGCTCACTTTCAGCAGAGATTCGGCCCCATGCGTACTGGCTGGCATGGCTGGTTTCAACTTCCGGCAGACGGGATCAAATTGATCCTGAAGGAGGACACCACTCCAGCCACAGCGGACAAGCCGGTTTTTTTAATCGCCCCTATCGTTATATTCGTTGCCTCGTTTTTAGCCTTTGTCTGTCTTCCCTTTGGAAAGGGTTTGATAGTCCGGGATTTGAATATCGGCATATTATATATATTATCGGTGACTACCTTTACCGTGGTCTCCATTCTAATGGCTGGGTGGGGCTCCAATAATAAATATTCAGTTTTAGGAGGTTTCAGATCAGCTGCCCAGATCATAAGTTATGAGGTTCCCTTGACCCTTTCGGTTCTGGGAGTGGTCCTTTTAACCCAATCTTTGAGCATGGTTAAAATAGTATCCGCTCAAGAGCACGTCTGGAGCTGGAACATTTGGAAACAGCCTCTGGGATTTCTTATCTATCTCACAGCGGCGGTTGCCGAGGTGAACAGAACCCCCTTTGACATACCCGAAGCTGAGCAGGAGCTGGTGGCAGGATACAATATCGAGTACAGCGGAATGAAATGGGCTATGTTTTTCTTTGCCGAGTACACCAATCTGGTTTTGGTGTGTGGAGTGGCTGCCACTCTTTTTCTGGGAGGCTGGAATGGTCCCATACTTCCCTCCTGGATCTGGTTTCTGGTTAAAACCATATTTTTAATCTGGGTGGTGATGTGGTTTAGATGGACCTTCCCCAGAGTCAGGGTGGATCAACTGATGGCATTTGGCTGGAAGTTCCTTTTACCTTTAGCCTTTTTAAATCTAATTTTAACCGGACTTCTGGCTTAAAAGATTATTAATATGAATTTAGTAAAAAGAATATTAAATGGAATTTACAACCTGCTTTTAGGCATGTGGACTACGGTTAAATACCTTTTCAGCCATGCCATTACCCTGCAGTATCCGGACCAGCGTTGGACCATGCCCCAAAGGTCCAGAGGGGTGGTGGTTCTGATGACCGATCCTGAGACCGGAAAACTCAAATGTATAGCCTGCGCTATGTGCGTCAGAACCTGTCCTACTGCCGCAATAACTATGATCTCTGAAAAAGATGAGACCGGGAAAAAACTAAGATACCCTAAGGAGTTTGAGGTGGATCAGGGAATATGTATCTTCTGCGGTCTATGTGAAGAGGTGTGTCCGGTAAAGGAAAAAGCTATAAAGCTTGTTAATCTATACGAGTTCTCAGTTTATACTAAAAAGGAACTCATTTACGATATGGAGAAATTAACCCAGATCGGTAAAGGTTTTAAATGAAGAATCTTGTGGATGCTTGATTCATCGAGCAAAATATGGAGGAGTTGGAAATAAAATATTTTAAGGAGTTTTGATTTGGAGTCCGGAACTCAAATTGCCATCTTTTACATATTGGCTGCCATGATTGTGGGCTCAGGAGTAATGGTGGTCACCCTGAGGAACGTTTTTCATTCACTTTTGTTTCTGGTGTTGTGTTTTTTCAGCGTTGCCGGGATATACGTTCTTCTGCATGCTGAATTCGTGGCAGCGGTTCAGGTCTTAATCTATGTGGGTGCAGTGACCGTGCTTTTGATCTTTGCCATTATGATGACCGCCAAGATTTACAGTCCCAGCCTGAAACAGTTTAACGAACAGGTGATCCCGGGACTGATCATTGTGAGTACTATTTTAGCTGTTACCTTATGGGTCTTGAGCCGGACTGCCTGGAACGTGAGCAAGGATGTTTTTGTAGGCCAGTCTACGTCTGCAATCGGCAAATCCCTGCTTACCACATATGTTTTGCCCTTTGAAGTGGTCTCGGTGGTTCTGATAGCTGCCTTGATCGGAGCGATAGTTATAGCCAGAAGGGATTAGGATTTGTTGACATTAGTTCACTATCTAAGTTTGGCTGCGATTTTATTCTGCATCGGGATCTATGGGGCCATTACCCGCAGAAACGCCATCGGAGTTTTGATGGCCATTGAGCTGATGTTCAATGCGGCTAATATCAACTTCATTGCCTTCTCCAAATTCATCACCCCCACCTTGCTCACCGGACAGGTATTTGCGATTTTTGTGATAGCCATAGCAGCTGCAGAAGCCACAGTGGGTTTGGCGATTGTTATTTTGATCTACAGGCACCACAAGGAAATAAACGTTGACAAAATTAATGTGATGAAATGGTAGGAAAATTGAAAGGATATAATCTTCGATTGTGCTAAAATAAGAAGGATCCTGTATGCAAGCTTATAGCTGGATAATTCCGTTTTTATCGCTGGTCTCCTTTGCCACCATAGTATTTTTCACCATAAAAAGACCCAGGTTATCAGCATATATTTCCATTTCAGCAGTGGCCACGGCTTTTGTTCTTTCGGTCATCATTCTAACAGAGGTTTTGAAAAATCCGGTGAGCTCGGAGTTTACTTATTCCTGGATAAATCTTCCCGGATTTAAAATAGAGATGGGGATGTTGGTTGATCCTCTGACTGCAGTTATGCTTATGGTGGTTACCATCGTCTCCATGCTGGTTCAGATATACTCGGTGGGATATATGGCCGGGGATCCCAGATTCTCCAGATACTTCTCATTTTTATCCCTGTTCACCTTCTCCATGCTGGGATTGGTTCTGTCCAACAACTTCTTTGAGATATTTATTTTCTGGGAACTTGTGGGATTGACCTCTTATCTTCTGATCGGGTTCTGGTTTGAGAAAAAGGTTGCATCTGATGCCGGGAAAAAAGCGTTCATTACCACCCGAACAGGTGATTTGGGATTTTTAATAGGGATTTTCATTCTGGTCTCAGCTGCTGGCACCTTTAATTTCAATGAGATTTTTCATCAGATCGAGGCTAATACCATACCTTCCGCTCTGATAACCATTTCGGCCATATTCATTTTCTGCGGAGCAGTAGGGAAATCAGCCCAGTTTCCGCTGCATGTCTGGCTGCCGGATGCTATGGAGGGTCCCACACCGGTTTCAGCGTTGATCCATGCTGCGACTATGGTGGCAGCTGGGGTTTACTTGGTTGCCCGAGCCATGACCGTATTTGCAGCTGCACCTTCCGCTGCTCTGGTGGTGGCTATTATCGGTGCCTTTACCGCTTTTCTGGCTGCTTCCATCGGTCTGGTCCAGAACGACATCAAAAGGGTTTTGGCCTATTCCACCATCTCTCAGTTGGGATATATGATGTTAGCTTTAGGGTTGGTGGGCTTTACTGCGGGAACTTTCCATCTGATGACCCACGCCTACTTCAAGGCTCTCCTATTCCTGGGTGCAGGATCTGTGATCCACGCTATGCATACCAACGATATCTGGGAGATGGGCGGGCTTTATCCCAAAATGAAGATAACTGCGATAACCTTTATTATCGCCTCCTTATCCATTAGCGGAATTTTTCCCTTCTCCGGATTCTGGAGCAAAGATGAGATATTTGCAGTGGCTGCTCAAAAGCCTGTTTTCTTGATTGTGGCCATTTTGGTTGCCTTTATGACTGCTTTCTATATGTTCAGATTATGCTTTGTGACCTTTTTCGGAAAACCCAGAGACCAAAAGAAATTTGAACACGCCCACGAATCGCCTAAGAACATGACCATCCCTTTGATGGTCCTGGCGTTTCTCTCCATAACTGCGGGTTGGGTGGGAATTCCCTGGTTAAAGAAGGGTTTTTCCTCTTTTGTCTATTTCCACCATCCCCACCATGCTGAACCAAACATCTTGCTGATGATCGGTTCCACCATAGTTGCCCTGTCCGGAATAAGTTTAGCCTATCTGATGTATTATAAGAAATCCATCTCGACGGAGAAGCTTAAAAAGAAGTTCCCATTCCCCTATAAGGTCCTTTACAACAAATATTATTTCGATGAGTTGTATAATACCATAATTATAAATCCCATTTTAAGCCTGGCTAAACTTCTTTTCAGATTTGATCTGGGAATAATAGACTGGCTGGTTAATGCCTTTGGAGATTTCACTGTCTTCCTCTCGGATGTCAAGGAATGGTTTGATTCGCATATTGTGGATGGGGGAGTGAATGGGATTGCTTATGTTTTCAAGGTAATCAGCTCCGGGATCAGAAAAATTCAAACCGGACAGCTGCAAAACTATGCTCTAATAATATTTTTCGGAATAGTTATAATTATGCTTTTAAAGTTCTCTTAGTCGAGAATTAAGGAGGAAAATATCATCATGAACTTTCCAATTCTAACCTACCTTATCTTTTTACCATTTGTGGGAATGATTTTGGTATTGCTCCAGAAAAGCGAGAATTTCAATGCCATCAGGTGGACCGCTGCTCTTTTTACCTTTATTCCTTTGATATTATCGTTTTTCCTGGTGGCAAATTATGATGGCTCCACCTCCCAGATGCAGTTTCTGGAACATCACGAATGGATACCTTCCCTGGGAGTAAGCTATCACCTGGGTGCTGATGGACTTTCAGTGCCCATGCTCTTTTTAACCGCCCTTCTGGGATTCGTATCGATTATCGCCTCATTTAACATCACCAGCCGGGTTAAGGAATATTTCGCCTTCTTCCTTTTGCTGGTAACCGGAATGATGGGTGTTTTTGCGGCGTTAGATTTCTTCCTGTTCTATATTTTCTGGGAAGTTATGCTGGTTCCCATGTATTTTCTTATAGGGATCTGGGGTGGACCCCGGAGGGAGTACGCTGCAATTAAGTTCTTCCTGTACACCCTCTTCGGGTCTGTATTTATGCTGGTGGGGATTTTAGCTTTGTACTTCACGGTAGAGCCGCATACCTTGAACATGATGGAGCTTATTCAGAGGGCACCCTCTTTGACCCGGGGCTTTCAGATCATCGTCTATGTGGCATTCTTCCTGGCTTTTGCCATCAAGGTTCCTATCTTTCCGTTTCATACATGGTTGCCGGACGCTCACGTGGAAGCGCCCACTGCGGTATCGGTTATCCTGGCTGGAATCCTGTTGAAAATGGGACTTTATGGTCTTCTGCGGATTAGTTACCCCATGTTTCCTGAGGGCGCCATCTACTTCGCCGTGCCCTTAGCTATCCTGGGAGTGATCAATATTGTTTATGGGGCTCTGGTCTGCATGGCTCAAAAGGATTTGAAAAAGCTGGTGGCTTATTCCTCGGTGTCCCATATGGGTTATTGCGTTTTAGGGATTGCTGCAGCCACGGTTACCGGAATATCCGGCTGCGTTTTCCAGATGGTCTCCCACGGTCTGATCACCGGAGCCTTGTTCCTTCTGGTGGGAGTACTGTATGATCGAGCTCACACCCGGGAAATCGGAGCATTTGGAGGTTTGTGGGTTAAACTACCAGTCTATTCCGGGGTGATGATCCTTTTCTGTTTGGGGTCATTAGGCTTGCCCGGCTTATCCGGATTTATCTCCGAATTTATGGTGTTCATTGGATCCTTCCCGGTTTTCAAGGTGTTGGTAGGCATAGCGGTTCTGGGAGTGGTGATAACCGCAGGGTACTTCCTGAGAATGATCCAGACCATGTTTCTGGGGCAATTCAATACCAAATGGGAAGCCCTGACCGAAATATCCGGAAGGGAGCTTTTCACTGTGACACCTTTAGCCATATTGATGATTGCCATTGGCGTTTATCCTTCACCTCTGGCAAATATGATCCAGGCAACCATCCAGAACATAGTTCACATAGTATCAGGATAATTATGAGATTTTTCGCTTTAAACTCTTTACTCTTCACTCTCCACTCTAAACTTCCTGGGAGGTGGGTTTGAATTATAAACTTCTCATTCCTGAGGTCTTCCTTTTCCTCTGGGCCATCTTTATCTTTGTATTGGACTTCTTTTTAAGAAAAGAGAATAAACATAATTTAGGATATATCTGTGTTTTAGGTATCGGGATAACTCTGGTTTTAACCTTTGTTTCGGAAAAGGGGAGCCTTTTCGGGCAGATGTTTTTGGCTGATGATTTCAGCTTCTTTTTCAAATTGATCTTTTTGGTTTCCGCTTTTTTAGCTATTTTATCCTCTGTTGATTTCGTAAAGAGGATTGAAAAATATCGGGGCGAATACTTCGGCTTGATACTTCTCTCCACCCTGGGGATGATGTTTCTGGCATCGGCAGGTGAGCTTTTATCACTTTATGTGGCGCTGGAGCTTACCACCATTCCTCTTTTCGTCTTAGCTGCATATCTGAAGGATAATTACAGATCATCAGAGGCTGGGTTGAAATATATGATTCTGGGTGCTATTTCCTCTGCCATTTTGCTTTACGGTATCAGTTTGATCTATGGAGTTTCCGGAACAACTGACCTGCAAGTTATCAAAAGCAATTTAATTCATGATTTTATGGATTTCGGCAAGGCGGGACCGGCGTTGTTTCTGGGGCTCATTTTCATGATAGCCGGCTTCGGATTCAAATTGGCTCTGGTTCCTTTTCATATGTGGGCGCCGGACGTATACCAGGGTGCACCCACACCCATTACCGCTTATCTTTCCGTAGCATCCAAAGCGGCTGGTTTGGCAGCTTTTGTCAGGGTTTTCATTCAAACCTTCGTGATCTATCAGTACGATTGGGTTATCATCGTCTATGTCCTGGCTGTTTTGGGCATGGTTCTGGGAAACATAATCGCCTTGCTTCAAACGGACATCAAAAGAATGCTGGCTTACTCCAGCATAGCTCAGGTGGGCTATATTCTGATCGGGATGATTGCCACGTCTGAACGCGGAATCTCAGCTTTAGCTTTTTACACCTTTGCCTACCTTTTCGCCAATATGGGAGCTTTCATTGTGGCCATAACCTTCAGCAACTCCACCGGATCGGATGAGATCAAAGACTATGCCGATTTGTCCCGACGTTCGCCTCTTCTGGCTATTTTAATGACCATATTCCTTTTATCTTTGGTTGGGATTCCTCCGTTAGTCGGATTTGTTGGAAAGTATTTTCTTTTTGCCTCGGCCATTGAGCAAGGTTATGTGGGGATAGTGGTGATTGCAGTTCTGACCAGCGTCATCTCCTTATACTATTATATGGGTGTGGTAAGGGAGATGTATTTTCACAGAAAAGAAGTGCAAAACCAGGTAAAAATAGCAGTCCCCTTTGGTTTGAAATTAGCCCTTTTAATTTCGTTTTTAGGAGTGATAATTTTAGGACTTTACCCCAACCCCATTATAAAAGCTGCCACCTTAGCCGCCATGGTCTTCCGTTTTTAATCTTTCATAACATCTAAGTTATTTTGATTTTTTTAAATTATCTTTTGGGGTTTCAGTTAATAAGGGAGCTCCCAAGAAGTGTGAAATATGGTCGGGCAAGGTGCCCGACCTACGAAAGGACTTAATTAATTGTCTTATTGGGAGGTGTCCGTAAAATAATGTTTTGACAAGTGGCGGAAGCCACTGGTCTACCCTGCGTCATTGCGAGCCCGAAGGGCGTGGCAATCCCCTGAACCGGGTAGCCCTTCTCAATATCCTGCGGACTGGCTTCTGTTAGAGGGAATTTTCTTTTTGAAAAGTCTTGACAAAAAGATTTTAAATGATAGTTTATGACAGACAAAAGGCAAAAATGCTGTGATTGTTCAAATAAGGAGAAGATAAAGAAAGTAGATATAGTAAATTTTTGACCGAATAGACACAGATAAATATGGCGCTATCGTCTAGTGGCCTAGGACAGGTGGTTCTCAGCCATCAGACCGGGGTTCGACTCCCCGTAGCGCTATTTTTTTAATTCCCTCATTTCTTAACTGAACTTACTTTAATCAGTTAAATCAGAGTAATTTGAAAATTATTTCTACTTCATTAATAATTTACTCATCCGTTTTATTTGTCAATAAAACCGCAAATGGTTTTTCTGTTTCAACATCATATAAATCCTTCAATAAAAAATTTAGTCATCAGAAGCAAAAAAAAGCTTGACAAATTTGAAAACATAATTATATTGTTATTGAAAGAGGGGGTTATTTTTATTGGAAATTTTCACAGTTTTATAAAATCGCTTGGTATCCAGAAAGGGGAGGCAAAAATGATTGATTCTAATCAGACGAGTTATTTTAACTTGATATTTAATCAGGATTAGATTATGGAAAGGGGGTGTCAAAGGTAAACTGGAAGTTTACATCTCAAGAGCTAATTAATATAAGAAGCTTCAAAGGGAGGTTAATTCTATTGTCTTTTAGATGAAACAGAAGCATTTCCCCGGCTGCCGATTTCTGTAACTATTTTATTAGAAGGGGGGTGATTATATGTTTGATGAGGTTTTTGGTGGGATAAATTTCGGAGCCCATATCGACAAGAAAAAATGCCCCTGCGGCTGCACCTGTTTATGCTGGAACGGGGAGGAGGAGCGGGTCTCCAATACCAACAGCAGAACCTCTATTGTTTATGGTGCTGAGGTTGCTGTGGAGCCAGCACTTAGTTAGTTAAATTTCTTTTTAAAATTTCTGCTACAGATAAATCGGCAGCCGGGTTAATCAAAAAGGAGGGTATATGAACAGGGGAAAACCTTTTTACCTAAAATTCTCGACCAAAAGATATAAATACGTCTACGATACAATCACCAATAAGATATTCCGGGTGGATAATCTGGTCTACAAAATACTGGATGATTTTTTTGTTTTGTCCAGGGAGGAACTTATGCGGAAATACTCACCGACTCACTCCATATCCCAGATAGAATCCGCAAGGGAAAAGATATCAGAAAAAGTGAAAAAAGAGGGTTGTTTCTTTCCCAAAAAGACCATAGAAATGAAGCTCCCCATGGAGGAGGAGAAACTATTTTCTTTTTATGAGGGGGATTTGGAGGACTTGATTTTAAACGTTACCGAGCAGTGCAACATGAGATGTAAATACTGTTCCTTTTCCGGAGCTTATTTTTACGAGAGGAATCATCAGGATAACTCTATGAGTTTCGAGATGGCAAAAAAGGTAGTGGATTTTTTCCGGACCCACAGCCGAAAAAGGGAAAAGGTGTATTACACCTTCTATGGTGGTGAACCATTCTTGAGCTTCCCATTGATAAAGAAGGTTGTTGATTATGTTAAATCAACTGAGAGAGACAGGCAAGTCTACTTTGGAACTACCACTAACGGAACGCTGTTAAAAGATGATTTAATAGATTTCCTGATAGAGAACAAATTTTTGCTGACTGTTAGTCTTAACGGGCCGGAGCAGGTTCACGATCACTATCGGATCTTTGCTAATGGTAATCCTACCTTCAACACCATTATCAATAATTTGAAAAGAATTAGAGACACAGACGAGCATTATTACAACCGGAACATGGCATTTAACGCGACAATTTGTCCGCCCTACGATTTGGCTGGGCTTATGAACTTCTTTGAAACATATGATTTGACTAAAAGCCATCCAATACGCACCAACTTTGTGGAGCCAAATGATACCAGCTTTTTTAGCCAATTTGATCAAAAAGATCTGGACCTGGCAGATGGGTGGAAGGAGTTGAATGCCCTCTATATAGAGAAGATAGCAAAAGGCGAAAGAGTGAATGGTTTTATCAGCTCGTTTTTCGAAAAAGGAATGATGAGACTTTACCAAAGGCCTATGCTGAACCTGAATGGAGAGATTCATTTAACGGGAATGTGTACTCCGGGTGTGAGAAGACTCTTTGTCAGCCCGGAGGGGAAATTTCATATCTGCGAGAAAATAGGGTACCATTTACCCATAGGGGACGTGGAATCAGGATTTGATTTTGAGCGGATTCGCTCTCTTCTGAACAGGTTTATCTCCATAAGTCAAAGGGATTGCACCCAGTGCTGGGCTATGAGGTTATGCTCAGCCTGCTTTTCTCATGCCAAGAAAAACAACCAGCTGGATGAGAAAAGAAAAAAAGATTACTGCCCGGTGGAGAAAAATCACTTGAAATCCCTTTTGATTACCTATTGTTCCATACTGGAACAAAATCCAAAGGCTTTTTCTTTTCTGGATAATGCGGTGTTCGAGTAGTCATAATTAGCGTAGTTTTCTTCTTATGTAAATTATATTATTATTGAAGGGATTATTGACACTATGTTGTGTCGGGTCTTGCTCATGGTTTGCCATGAGTGTGACCTGACACACATACAATGAGATATGGGCTTACGTTTTCCGCAACAGAAGTGTGGAACCTGCTTCTTTGTTACTACGACTTTTAAAAAGTGGGCTGATTTGGGGAACATCCCGGGGCTCTACTTTGCTCTTGCCGAGTCTTTAGTTTTTTGTGCCAAAAAGTACAGTGCCTTGATTGCTGGTTATGTGCTGATGCCAACCCACATCCATCTGCTGATTTTCATCGAAGGATCGAAACTGTCAGGGTTTATGCGTGATTTCAAGAAATTCATTGCCCAGAAGGTGATTAAAGATCTTAAAGGAAATATTTCAGGTGTGTGGATGCCAAGATATGACAAGGTGGTGATTTATAGTGACATCGTTCTTCGTGAAAAATTGAATTACATTCACCATAATCCTGTCAAGAGTGGGTTGGTGCAAAATGCAGAGGATTGGCAGTGGTCAAGTGCTCGGGATTATACTACGGACACTAAGGGAGTGATACCAGTTTGGAAGGATTGGGCGTAATCCTAGAGGCTTACAAAGGCTGTCAGGTCACACCCGCTAAAGCGGCCAAGACCTGACAGAACAAAGAATCCAAGTAGAATAAATACATTTGCCATAAGTTGAAGTAATTTATTTGTTGACTTGTGTTTGCTATTTCGTATAATTTAAGAGGATTAACTTAAGGAGAGTTAATCCATAGTTGATACCTGGGGGCGAATTGGATTCGACGGGGATGATGGGAAAAGATCAGCATGCCGAGGTACCCAGTTCCCTCGTTAAACCATTGGGAAAACAAAATAAGTGCAAACGATTATTCGTATGCGCTGGCAGCCTAATTAAATTAGGCAGCTCGTCTTACCTGGGTTTTCCTGTTGATCCAGGATAAGGCGTCGGCTTAAACAGGATAGCTTGACCTTTATCCTGAGGAGGTCGGGCGAAACTTAATCGGGATAGCCCAAGGTAAAACCTGCTTGCCGGTGTTCCCTTGAGCGAATAAATAAAAGACAGGCTAAGCATGTAGACGGTCTTTGGTTGTTATCTTCGGACGCGGGTTCAATTCCCGCCGCCTCCACTTTTTTTAGTTTTTGGCTGTTAGTTGTTGGTTTTTAGAAAAAACTACCAGGGAGCAAGTTCTCTTCTTTATTATGTCAGATCAAACCCGCAAGGGTGGGCAAGACCTGACAAAACAAGAAACAGAAGTTAGATGAAGAATCAATGGATAATTTAATTCAAATATTAAATGTATTAAAATGGCCATTGGTTGTAATTATAGTCAGCATTGTAGCTATCATAAGATTTACCCCTAATATAGGTAAACTTATCGATAGGATTAAAAAAATAAGTAAAGAAGGGATAGAAACAGAGAAGCTCAATCAACAATCCCACCCGCAGAAGAAAATACCCGCAAAGGAATTACTTAAACTTTTTAACAATAAATTGATTCAAGAAGCTGAAGAATGGCTGAAATCCGAATTCGAGAAAATTGAGCACACTGCAGAAGAAAAGGAAGAACTGTTAATAAAATGGTATGCTTCTGAAGTTATAGCGCATCGTTTTGATCAAATTTATAATTATATTTTTGGTTCTCAAATTTCAGCCTTGCATCATCTTAACACACATGTGGGAAAGATGGTTAACGTTAACGAAGTTAAAGTATATTATGAGAAAGCGAAAATTGAGTACCCTTTAATTTATAGTAAATATCTTTTCGAGAATTGGCTGGGATATTTAGAAAATATGCTATTAATCTTACGGGAAGACAATAACATAGGAATTACAATTAGAGGCCAGGAATTCCTGAAATATCTTATTAGTATGGGATTAACAAGTAATAAATTCGGTTAAAATCTTCTAGCAAAGCAATCCAGATGACCCTACTATGCGCCTTTAGCACTTCGTAGTGCAGTTCGTAGGTCAGGTGCCCTGCGCACCTGACACCAAAAGAAGTCAGGAGCATGGGGCTCCTGGCATAGAAGCTTCGGATGGTGAGAATGTTAATTCGCGATAAATCCTTTGACGTACGAACCATTACTCAAGATGATTTGGGCGCAGTCCTCGACGTGTACCGGCAGTGTGAAGACTTCTTGGCATTGGGGCCTGAGCCGACAGCATCTATGGCGATGGTACTTAAGGATATTGAGATTTCGCAGCGTGAAGGTGGCGTTTTCTGTGGCGTTTACGCTGCGGATGGAGGAATGATCGGCGTTGTCGATTTTGTACCGAGTAACTTTGAGGGAGATCCTCATATTGCCTTCCTTTCTCTTCTAATGATCGCTCCGTCTTTTCGCAACCGGGGGATAGGGACGACGATCGTTGAACTGATTGAAAATGAGATCAGGAAGGATGCAGAGGTAACAGCAATTCTTTCGGCGGTTCAAGTGAACAATCCTCAGGCATTGCAATTCTTGCAGAAGAATGGCTACCAGATTGTCGGAGGACCTGAACTGCAACTTGATCGAACCACAACGTTTCGTCTGCAAAAGGACTGTAACTATACGACTCAGAGTAGTTCATAGGTCAGCTACGTTGTACACCTGACACCAAAAGAAGTCAGGAGTATGGGCTCCTGACCTACTATGAGGAAGAACAAACACGTCAATTCAAGCAGATACCAGTCTGTGCACCGTGATCTCGGATGGTGCGCCGATTCTGATCTGTGGCCCCCAGTAACCGGTACCTCTGCTCACATAGATACGGGTATCACCGTGTACATGAAGACCTGATATGTAAGGCTGGGCCAGTGCTGCCAGGAAGTGGTAGGGAAAATACTGACCACCGTGTGTGTGGCCAGATATCACATAGTGATAGCCTGCTTCCGCGGCTGCGAATATGCTTCTGGGCTGGTGAGCCAGTAGAACCCTGGCGTGGCAAGCCGGTGCACCAGCGCTCGCCCCCTGTGGATCAGAAACGTGATCACGCGAAAACTGCACGCCAGAATGGTCAGTGACACCAGCTAGCAGCAGTCGTCCCTCTCCTCGCTTGATAATCCTATGTTCGTTCAACAGGACCGTGAATCCCAATCTCGCCACCTCCGCTACCCACTGCTGCACGCCAGAATAATACTCGTGATTCCCGGTGATGAAATAGCTCCCGCAAGGGGCTTTCAGATCGGCCAATGGCGCAACGTCATCTTGGAGCTCCCTGACGGAACCATCCACCAGATCGCCGGTCAGCACGACAAGATCAGGCTTGAGTCCATTTACCTTATCAACAACACCCTGCACGAACGGTCGCTTGAGCGTGTGGCTCACATGGAGGTCTGTTATCTGGATAATCCTGAAACCGTCAAGATCTGGAGGAAGGGTTTTTATGGGAACAGTGACTTGGACAACGTCCGGGTCGCGCAGCGCCTCGAACATACCGTAGCCTGTGAGGGCAGCAGTAACCCCGAGTATGCCCGCGTTAATGGAGTTCATGAGTAACCAGCGACGTTTCGGATCGATAGTCTGCACTGCGGTTTGGCCAGAATCTGTAACCCGGCTGAAAATTTGAGCCAATTTCCTGATACCGCCTACGACCAGCAGTATCAAATCCTTGGCCACTAACATGACAAGCAGTAATGTAAAGAATCCAAAGCTCAGATAACCTATCCAGGCGATGGCGTCAATCCACGCCCCCCCGACCCCGTTGAATCGCATAACTATGGGCAACAAAAACGAAATCATTAGAGTGATGAGAATCCCCCATAACAGAAGAGTAACCGTACGAAGGAAGCCAGCAGGTACAATAAGCCGCCAGCCGATATATCCGTACATTAAACAAAGAACCGCTATGAAAACGAAAAAATACACTGAACTGATCTCAAATTTGCAAACTAGCACAATCTCGGCTGAGTTCTCAACCGATGCCTACGGCTTAAATGCCTGTCATAGACACCTGCATAATATCGGATTTTAGATCGCACTTGTCAAGACCATTCCTTGTCGGCTCCGGTCATGACAGCCACTTGCGATATGCGTATCTCAGGTCGCTTCCGGGTAAGACAGCCCTGGGGCATCAGTTGAGGTCTCTCCTCAGCTGGCGTTTATTCCAAAATATTTTTATCGGTGTCTTGGAAAATTCTCAAGAAACTACTTTTGTATCCTCGAAATAAGTATTCTTCTATCAGTGAAGGACGGCCAGTTTCAGGTGAAAATATACTGGTTACCGCATGCTGCAGGTCCTGTTGATCTCCGCAAGGGGATAGATAAAAGATAACCAAGGGCAGGGATGGAAAAAGGCAACTGTTTCAATTTTGTTTCAATTGGATTGGGTTTTCACGGATTATGGTAGGCTGTCACAAGATCGTAAACTTATTGAATATCTTTAGAATAGATCCTTCACAATAGATTCACCAACTGCCTAAGCGGATTGCACTCTGTTGGTGGTGGAATTGTCGTCAAGACCGGTTTCGGGGATTTCCACTACTATTAAGTTCGGTACAAAGGTTGTCCCAATCTGTGATACACACAAGTTGAGACAACTTGTGTTACCGGATTAATGTAACGGTAGTTCGTAGGACAGGTGCCCTGCGCACCTGACACAAAAAAAGTCAGGAGCACGGGGCTCCTGACCTACAAGCTGTCAGGTCACGACCACTGGGCAAGACCTGACAGAACAAGAAATAGGGCAAATGCCATCAATTGGACGAATAGAAGGAAGTTTAGAGACTCGGTAGATTATTTCCTCGCACCTTGCCTCTGGAGAGTGATGCAAATATACCAACAATACAAAGTGCGGTGAAAATTATGAATGCCAATTTAGCGCTTCTTAAGAAAAGCGAATATTTTTCAGGAGTGATTTCAGCTCTGCCGAGGTACAGGGCAAACACAAGCAAGGCGATTCCCATACTGAACATCTGACCGGTAAGCCGCATTGTCCCGACTGTGGCTGAGGCTACTCCGTAAAATCTTTTTTGAACAGAGCTCATAATGGCATTGGTGTTGGGAGACGAGAAGAGGGCTAAGCCGAAACCCACCACGATTAAACAACCGATTATGTACTTTAGGCTGGTATTTTGACTTAAAAACGTGAACAGAAAAAGCCCGACTGCTGTGAATGCCATGCCGATTGAGGCAACTACTCTTGGTTCAATCCTATCCGAAAGCCTGCCGGCAAGAGGTGAAAAAAGAGCCATCACCAGAGGCTGAGATACCAGAATTGTGCCTGCATGTTGCGGGCTAAGTCCCTTGGTATACTGCAAGTAGAGACTCAAGAGGAAACCCACCGCAAATGTTGCGCCATAATTAATCAAAGCTGCCAGGTTAGAGAACGCGAAAACAGTGTTATTTTTGAAAATATTTATGTCGAAAACCGGGCTTTTTGTCTTTGTCTCCCACCTGACAAATAGAGCAAGACCTAAAACTCCCAAAAGAATAAGCCAGGCACCTGAGACTGCCGGAAGCAGAGAGAAGCCATACATCATAGCTGGAAGAGTTAGGATATATATTACAGAGCCCACAAAATCCACCTTTTCTCCTTTTGCACCAGCCCACTCCCCCTTTAATTTCCATAATACAAAAACAATTATTATCAGGCTGAGGGGTACATTTAGAAAAAAGATGCTTCTCCAGCCCAGATGTTGAGTCAGAAACCCGCCCAAAAAAGGTCCCAGAGAAAGCCCTAAATAAACCGCAGCTACGTTTATTCCCAGGACCTTACCCCTTTCGCCCACAGGAAATACTGAGGTCAGGATTGCTATTCCCGTACCAAAGATCATAGCGCTTCCGATTCCCTGCAGAATTCGAAAAGAGATAAGCAGAAGGGGAGAAGGGGCAATCGCTGAGAGGAGAGACGAAACAGCATAAACCAATATGCCATAAGTAAAAATCCTTTTCCTTCCGTATATGTCTGCTATTCTTCCAAAGGGGACAAGAAACATAGCCGCAGCTAAAAGATAAGAGGTGGCAATCCAACCCAGCAAAACCGCATCCATTGCAAATTCCCTTCCGATGGAAGGGAGCGCAATGTTGATTGAAGAACCCATAAAGGGTGTAAGAAAAGCGGTTAATGTGGCAACAAGCAAAGCTGGCTTCTTGTTAAGAGTGTCATTTAAGTTCATCGGATTCATCACACTTGATTTTTGAGTGGTACTATGGAATTGCAATCTTATGTTTTGCTTTTTACCGGATAACCGCTCTATTTGGGTGATACCAGGTCACCTCTGCACTTTCTCTGAATTAACTGAGGGAAGACTTCGTTGTCAATCAAAAAGTAAAGATAGAAGCATTCTTAGTTTTTGGTTGTTAGTTGTTGGTTTTTAGAAAAAACATTTAAGGAGCTTAGTTGTGTCAGGTCTTGCTTATGGCTTGCCAGGGTGGCAAACACCTTTTTTTTGATAGGTTACTCACACTTCTTCAAAAGTTTTTCAAAACCAGGATAGGTGTGTAGTGGAGTCCATACTGGGTTGACTTTGAGTTCGCCAATATGTACTCCAGCCGGAATTTCTAATAAATACTCAAGCTTATCGATGGCAGCATCATAGTCCCCCACTATCGTGTAGGTTTCAGCCAGGTGAGCTAAATATTCAGGTCCATCCAGTGCATCTTTTGAAAGGGGTAAAAGATCAACTGCTTTCTGTGCTTCACGAATTGCTTTATCCCTAAGACCCAGATGGGCGTAAACCTTACCCAAATCAGCGTGAATCCGGGCATCATCAGGCCATTCACTTGTCTTTTTCTCTAGCATTAGCAGTGCCTTTTTATAGTGAGCTCGAGCCTGATCCAATTGCCCCTTCAACTCGTAGATAAAACCGACTATTGCTTGTTTGGGGGTATAAAAGCTACCTCCTATTTCTACTTCTTCTTGAACGGATGCGAGTCTGTCCAGGGCGTCCTGATAATGCCCATCATAAATATCAAAGTGAGCCAAATCCCAGGAAATATCTTGTGAGTTTACATATTTCGACGCATCATCCAGAACCTGTCTGGCGCTCTCTGTACTGCCCGTTTTGTATATCTGTATCCATGCCTTTGATATGTAACTCGCTGCCCTGTCCGGAGCAAGTGAGATGGCCCGGTCAAAATAGCCTTCCGCTTCTGTGTACAGTCGAAGAGCCTCGCAGGTGTAGCCCAATTCTTTTGCAAGATTGTGTTCTCGTGGATTTAATTGGAATGCTGTTTTCAGGTTTTTCAGTGCTTCCTCAAATTTACCCAGGCGTCGCTGGATCCAAGCGATCGACGAGATATTCCATTCATTTCCGGGCTCTTTTTGCAGGCAGAAAGAAAACTCATCCAAAGCCCTGGCATAATCCCTGAACCCCCAATAATAGTAGTAGCCATTTGCTTCCCGCACCAAGGGCTCATCCGGTTTTAGATTTAGAGCTTTATCAATAGCTTCTTTTGCCCGGGCTAGGCGTTCTGGAGATCGGTCATATCCATACCAGTACATCCGGCTGTGTGTTATTGATATCCAAGCGAAAGCCTCCGCGAAGTCCGGATCTGTTCTGACCGCCTCTTCAAACAACTCAATAGTAATTTCCAAATCCTTCTTTTCATAACTACGTGTTGTATATTCCCTGCCTTTAAGATAGTAGTCATAAGCTTCAAGATTGTCCGTAGGCTTTTGTTCAATCCGTTCTTTTTCTTCGGGAGAAAGTGTTGCTTTTAGAGCCTGAGCAATCTGCTGGGCTACGTCGCTCTGGATGGCGAAGATATCTTTCAGGTCCCGGTCGTAGGTTTCGGCCCAGATATGCTCATCCGTTCGTGCATCGATAAGCTGACCGACTATGCGAACCCGACTATCTGCACGACGGACGCTTCCTTCCAGGATTGTGGCAACGCCTAACTCCTGGCCAATCTCTCGAAGGTTCTTCTTGCTGTCTTTGTATAGCATTATTGAGGTGCGGGAGATTACCTTGAGGTCGCCAATTTTGGAAAGCTGGGTGATTATGTCTTCGGTGATTCCATCGCTGAACCACTCATTTTCAGGATCGGGAACCATATTCTTAAATGGTAGCACTGCGATTGATTTCCTTTCGACAAAGGCAGGCTCTATTCCAGAGGGAGCCCAAAAACGGGACAAAAGTGTGTAACCAGCTATAACAATCAAGATTGCAATACCTATGAAGATGATGCTCTGGCTGATTGTTTTTTTCCTTGGTGGGATCAAAACGCCAGTTGTCGTATCCTTCTGCAATCCTTTCAAGTCTGCCACCACATCAGCTGTACTCTGATACCTGGTGCTGAGGTCTTTTTTTAGAGCTTTGTCAACTATCCTCTGCAATCCTTCTGGAACATTGGATTTGAACCTTGCCAATGGTTCTGGTGTCTCATTTACAATTGAATAGATTATCGCTACCTCATGTTCACCTTTAAAGGGAAGTTGACCCGTGATCATCTCATACAAAACTACCCCGAAAGAGAAAATATCGGAACGCTGGTCGACCTCCATCCCCTGAGCTTGCTCCGGAGACATATACTGCATTGTGCCGGTAGTGGTTCCTGTTCTGGTTAGCTTGGGAGCTCCTTTGAGCTTGGCCAAACCGAAATCCATTATCTTTACTATTCCCTCTGGGGTCAACATAATATTATCTGATTTTATATCTCTATGAGTGATACCCTTCTTGTGAGCAACATTTAAGCCCTCCCCTATCTGAATGGCAATTTTCAAAATATCTTCTATTAAAAACCCTTTTTCTTTGACCAATTCCATTATGGATTTGCCCTGGATGTAAGCCATAGAGATAAAACACTCACCTTCTGCTTCATCAATTTCATAGATTGTGGCAATATTTTGATGATCTAAAGCAGACGCAGATTTGGCTTCGTGGATAAATCTGGTCTTGGCCTCTTCATCAAACAATAAATGTTTTGGCAGAAACTTCAAAGCCACTATCCGATCCAACTTGGTGTCCTTCGCTTTGTAGACTACCCCCATACCGCCCTCACCGAGCTTTTCTAAAATCTTATAATGAGAAATGGTCTTACCAATCATTTTCACCCCAAGCGAACCTCTCATATATATTTTAACAATAAATAGTTGATTGTCAACTAAAAATTGGCATGCAACTGAAGCCTCAAGAATCATCTAATTGCATAGGTCAACCTGCTATAAGTGAGTTTGAGCTACCAGCTCTTGAATATCTTCAAACATGGAAGAATGTGGCAATTTACCATGAAAAAAGTTCTAAGCCGTCTCTTAGGCCCCACTTTTTTAGTTTTTGGCTTTTAGTTGTTGGTTTTTAGAAAAAAACCAGAAGCAAGTTCTTTTTGTTAGTGGTGGAATTGTCGTCTAAACCCGTTTTGGGGATTTACACCATCTTTTAGAAACATATTGTGCAGGGGTGAACCTCTATGTTCGCCCGAACGAACCATTATTATGGTATCACAGGTTGTCCCCCTGGCCGGGCAGGCAACCTGTGAAAACATAAAAGGGTAGCTCTGGGTCTCCTGACCCAGATCCAGCAAGACAAGGTCAGGAGACCTTGTCCTACCCTGTGGATTTTTTTGTGGTTTTGTATGTCAGGAGCACAGAGATCCTGAACTACAAGCTGTCAGGTCACACCCGTTGGGCAAGACCTGACAGAACAGAGAAGTGTGGATTTCTATATTAAGATGCTACAGAATAGCCTTCAGAAGGTAGGACAGACATTCCTGTCTGTCCTGGAAAAGCTATTCGTGTCTTAGGCAGATCCGCATTAAGTGGAAAAGCCTATCCCACCAAATCCATGGAGCTCTAAAGAGCTCCGCTACAAAATTCCTTTTTATATCAGGTCACACCCGCTGGCTAAGACCTGACAGAACAGAAAATGTGTAATAGATTTGTTGACTATTCTTTTATTCCCAGAATGTCTAATATAAATGCGTATTCGAACGCCATTTCTTTTATTTGCTGGTACCGTCCCGAAACTCCTCCGTGACCAGCTCCCATGTTGGTTTTGAGCAGAAGGCGGTTATTATCGGTCTTCATTGCCCGGAGTTTGGCGGTCCACTTGGCAGGTTCCCAGTACTGCACCCGGGTGTCATTTAGGCCGGCTAAAATTAACATGTTAGGATATTCCTTGACCTGGACATTATCATAAGGCGAATAAGATAGCATATAGTCGTAATACTCTTTTTTGTGCGGGTTGCCCCATTCCTCATACTCGATTACGGTCAGAGGTATGCTGGGGTCAAGCATGGTGTTAATAAGATCCACAAACGGGACGTCGGCAATAACTACCTTGAACAGTTCAGGCCGCATATTGACCACTGTGCCTATCGTAAGCCCCCCGGCGCTGATGCCACATATAACCAACTTCTCAGAAGATGTATATTTTTCGGTAATAAGATGTTCCGAAGTTGCGAGAAAGTCAGTGAAGGTGTTCTTCTTGTGCAGGAGTTTGCCATCATCATACCAGTAGCGTCCCATTTCACCTCCGCCCCGGACGTGAGTCATAGCGAAGATAAAACCCCGATCAAGAAGGCTTACCCGGTTGGAGGAAAAGTAAGGTTCGGTGCTTAAACCATATGCGCCATAGGCATATAAGTAGAGTGGGTTGTTGCCATCCTTCACCATGCCTTTCCGGTATACCAATGAGATTGGAATACGAGTCCCATCATTGGCAGTGGCGAATATTTGTTCGGACTGATACTGTTCAGGATCATATCCGCCCAGAATCTCATCCTGCTTCTTAAGCTCTCGCTTTTTTGTTTTCATATTGTAATCGAATACAGACCTGGGGGTAATAAAAGATGAATAATTAAAGCGCAGCAGTTGGCTGTTATAATCTGGATTGGATTCAGGCCAAAATGTATACACCGGCTCGGGAAATTCGACTCTATAGGTTTTGTTCGTGAAAAAATCCATGATCGTTATTTGCTTCAGACCGTTTTCCCGCTCATATAAGACCAGGAAGTCTTTGAACACCTCTATTTGATCAAGCTTTACTTTATCCCGGTGGGGGATTACTTCTTTCCAGTTTCTCTTGGATGGATTGGAAATGGGTGCCTGCATCAGTTTGAAATTCTTGGCGTTGTCGTTGGTAACGATGTAAAATTTATCGTCATGATGATGCAGGTAGTATTCCATTTCCTGTTGCCGGGGATGAACCAGCTTGAACTTCCCGATTGGATCGTCAGCGTTCAGATAGTGTACCTCGGTGGTGGTCATGCTTCCCAGGTTGATGAACAGGTACTGCATGCTCTTAGACTTATCTATGGACAGGTAAAAAGCATCATCCGGCTCGTGATAGACCAGGACGTCATTTTCAACCTCATCGCCCAGCAGGTGACGATAAAGTTTATAAGGTCGCCAAGCTTCGTCGGGGATGGTATAGAAAAAAGTCTGGTTGTCATTAGCCCACTGAAACGAGGTGGAAACGCTGTCAATAACATCCGGAAAAAGCTCCCCGGTTTTAAGATCTTTGACCCGTAAAGTGTAGCGTTCGCCGCCCGTGGTGTCAAACGCATAAGCCAGAAGGTTGTGGTCAGGAGAGACTTCGTAGATGCCCAGATACATATAGTCCTTGCCCTGTGCCAGCTGATTGACATCCAAAAGGATCTCCTCTTCCGATTCAAGACTCCCCTTTTTACGGCAGTAGATTTTGTACTGTTTTCCCTTTTCAGTTCGAGAATAATAGTAATAGTCGTCTCGCTTGACTGGCACTGAAAGGTCAGTCTCCTTGATGCGGGCTACCATCTCCTGGTATAGCTTGTCCTGGAGTTTCTCAGTGGGCTTCATCACCGTTTCAGTATAGGCGTTTTCAGCCTTTAGATAGTCGATTACCTCAGGATTGTTTCGTTGACGCAGCCAGTAGTAGTTATCAATTCTCTCCTGGCCAAACAAAGTGTCCACTTGGGGCTCAATTTTAGCTAATGGCGGACCTACCTCAGCCTGAATGTTACAGTAAACCACCAGGAGGCTCAATACAACAATGAGCGCTAAGTGCAGGAGTCGTTGCTTTTTAAGCATAAGGGTTACCATCCTTTCATTAAGTTTATTTTTTTGCATGCTCACTAATCTGATAAATTAAAACTTATGATTGAAAATAAAATGCTATCCTGAGATAGTCAAACCTATTTTTTTAAATTAATTTCTTTTTTACTATTTCTGAAAAACAGAGTATCTTTCAGCTAAAGATAATAAGATTTGAAAGGCAAATTTGAATTGAGACAGTTGCTTAGTACTCCAATTGAAATTGTGTTTTAGAGTTTAAGGAGTTGTTTTAGACATTGAAAATTAAACTTATTGAATTTTTTCTGGTCGTAATAGTAAAAACAAATACAATTCTTCATTTTGTTTAGATTACCAAGAAACTGTTAATCAGAATACGACTCTCCAGATAAAAATTCCAATCATTATACAGCCCAGTATGAACTTTACTAACCCTCCAAACAAAAATCCCAAAAAAGCGCCTGTGCCTGCCTTTAAAGCCTGGGTTTCCTTTTTACCCGCTAATAACTCGAAAAAGACAGCAAATAAAAAAGGAAAAATAACAATTCCCCAAACTCCTACAAAAATTCCAAGAATTAAACCAAGTATAGCTCCCATAGCTCCAGCTTTCCCTCCGCCCATTTTCTTCACTCCTAAATAATTGGCTAAATAATCAATAACTAAACTGAATACGGTTAAGCCAGTGAAAACCAATATCAAATTGACCGTAATTTCCTTAAACCCCGTCAAAATCCCATATAAAATAGCCCCACCAAGAATAAGAGGAACTCCAGGAAGAATAGGTAGAAATATGCCAGTTAAACCAATTAACATAATTAAAAGCACAGCGATGAATATTAAAGCTTCTGAGAAATTCATTAATCGACTCCTCTTTAAAGATATCACTAATTAATTAATAATTAACAAAAACATCAAGATAATAATAAGTCAAAGCCTTCGGTTTTTTCTTATCCGTAATTTTTATATTTTCTCTTGCACAGGATCATCACTGCAAAATTACAATAAAATTTCAAATTCTACTTGACAGGTGAAAATAGAGGGCATATATTTAATTGGGTGGCAATCCTCTGGGGTAAAATTAGTTAGCATGAAGAGTTGTAGTTGAGGGAAAGCCAAGATAGGACCCTGATTTAGTGGGTTCCGGCTAATCTGAAGCCCAACCGAGGTACTTATGTTTTTATGGCCTGGGGTAGTGGGTGATTTTACTGGGGGTAAGATCATCCAAAAAGGACCCTCATTTGTCGGTTGGGTAGTTCTGTTTTTTCACCTTCTTTTGTTTTTTATTTTTATATCCGGTTCATATGCTCGGGAATCTTTTCCACAATATGTAGAAGGTCAACTCATCATTAAATTTGCGGATAAGGTTACCCAGGGACAGAAAAAAGCACTGCATGCTCGCATAAATTCTGCTACCTTAAGGGAATTTCCCTTTATAGAGGCACAGCTAGTCCAGATCTCCGGGATGAGCGTAGAGGAAGCCATTAATCTATTTAAAGGCGATCCCCGGATTGTGTATGTGGAACCGAACTACATCTGGCATGCAGATATCGTATCTAACGATCCTGGTTTTGATCTTCTCTGGGGAATGCATAATACCGGACAGACGGGTGGGAAGGCGGGTGCGGATATCGATGTGGTGGATGCCTGGAACATAAGCACCGGTGACTCGGTGATAATAGGCGTGATTGACACGGGTGTGGATACGGCCCACGTGGATCTACGAGGTAACATCTGGACCAATCCAAATGAGATCCCCAACAACGGTATAGACGACGACGGCAATGGTTATGTGGATGACATTCACGGCTGGGATTTTGTCAACTGGGACAACGGTCCTGTGGACGATAACGGCCATGGCACTCACTGTTCGGGCACCATAGCTGCGATGGGGGACAACTCTGTAGGCGTTGTGGGTGTGTGCTGGTCTGCGAGGATAATGGCATTGAAATTTCTGGATGCCAGTGGCAATGGGACCACAGAGGATGCAGTTTTAGCAGTAGAGTATGCCACCAAGATGGGAGCCAGGTTGACCAGCAACAGCTGGGGAGGGGGGGGCTATTCCCAGGCATTAAAGGATGCTATTGATTCCTCCGGTGCACAGGGAATGTTGTTTGTGGCAGCTGCTGGGAATACCCGGAATAACAATGACGTGTATCCTTTTTATCCCTCCAGTTATGATCTGGATAACGTCATATCGGTGGCAGCTACTGATCATTTTGATAGTTTAACCCATGAGACCACCTGGGGTTCCAACTACGGTTTGACCTCAGTGGATCTGGCAGCTCCGGGAGTTTATATCTACAGCACAATTCCCGGAGACGGCTATGGATACAAAAGCGGTACCTCCATGGCTGCCCCCCATGTATCCGGAACAGTTGCACTTATCTGGTCTGAGCACCCGCAGCTAATCCATTTCCAGGTGAAGGACCTGATTATGAATATGGTGGATCAAAATCCGGATCTAATTGACAGGTGCGTGTCAGGAGGACGTCTGAATGCATTTATGACCCTGGCGGAGCCGGATTCTGCTTCCCCGTCCACGATTTCTGATCTGACGGTGGTCAATACTGAAGCTACCCGTATAACCCTTTCCTGGACTGCTACTGGAGATGACTCAAGACTGGGCAGAGCATCCTACTATGATATCAGGTATTCTTTATCCCCCATAGACAGCAGTAATTTCAATTCAGCTTATGAAGCTTCAGGCGAGCCGGATCCCCAGATGGCTGGATTAACAGAGGCCTTTGTGATTACCGGATTGGATTTCAATACCACTTATTACTTTGCGGTTAAAACTTATGACGAATGGAATAACTCCTCTGGTATTTCAAATTCACCCTGGAGCACCACTCTGGGTCCTCCAGATATTGAGGTGACTCCGGATTCTTTAAGCGATTCTATATTTGTCAATGGCAGTTCCACGCAAAAGCTGAACATCGCCAATCTGGAGCAGGGGGAACTTTTCTATGAAATTGACGTGGAGTATCCGAAAAAGATGGATGTCTCGGGTGATATTATTTTTACTTCACAAAATTCGCCTTTTTTAGGGGAGGCGAATTTTAACCACGAAAATAGTAATTTTACAGGGAAAATCGGATTTGATATGACAAGCTGGAAGGCGTCTACAAGAACTAAGGATGTGTTATTGGTTTACGCTGATGAGGGCGCCTCTGCTTTGAAGAGCATTTTACAAAGCTATTCAGATATAGGAGCAGTGGATTTGTGGTATGCCTCAAGCTCAGGTGGGATCATCCCTTCGCTTTCAGATCTTAAGGTTTATAATGTTGTGGTAGCCTGGAACAATCAAGCCTGGGAGGATATGCATGCGATTGGAGATGTTTTAGCCGATTATATTGATCAGGGTGGGGCGGTGGTGGCCATGGTTAATTGCTGGAGTGCGGGCACATACGCTTCCCGGGGCAGATATTTCGAAGAAAAAGGTTACAGCCCCTTTAAATCCCTGGGCGAGGCTCTTTTTGAACCTCGCATATTAGGCTGGTATGACCCCTTCCAAACCATAATGGATGGAGTGGATTCCTTGGCTATCAGGAGTTTCTATGATAACATTGTTCTCACAGACGGAGCATTGGAGGTGGCTCGTTGGGATAATGGTACACCTCTGGTAGCTTTTAACCCGCACACCGTGGCCATTAACATCTGGCCTGGAGATCGGTATTACTGGAGCGGGGATTTTCCCACCCTTATTCATAACGCTGTGAACTATGCGGCAAGCGGTGCCTTCTGGCTTTCCGCTTACCCTGATTCAGGAGAGGTAGCACCTTACAGTGATACCAACCTGGACGTTAATTTCAACGCCCTGAATTCGGAAGGGGAAGATTACCAGGGAACAATCTTCATCAAAAGCAATGATCCGGATGATAGTTTGATCTCGGTGAAGGTATGGTTACACGTTATAGACTCGCCGGACATTAAGCTGGATTCTGATTCTTTGGATTTTGGGATTACCTATATAGGTTATCCTGAGAGCTTGCCTTTATTGGTTTCCAATGAAGGAACGGATCTCTTAAAGGTAACTCAAGTTTACCTGGAGAATGCTGAGCTTTCGGTAGATATATCTGATTTCGTTTTATCACCGGATGTGGATACAGTGGTGCATGTCACCTTTTCTCCCAATTCCGTGGGAAAGCTCCGGAGCCATTTGATTATAAGCTCTGATGATCCGGATGAATCGGCTTTGACAGTGACCTTACGAGGTGAAGGTCTGGTGTGTCCTGATATCCGGGTTGATCAGGATTCACTTGGGGCTGCTCTTTTTGTAAGAGAGATTTGGGTGGAGACATTGACCGTGGTTAATTCCGGAAGGAGTCCTCTTTACCTTGAGGTGAAACTGGATAATTTCGCTAATTCCTCTGAGTTGAGAGACAATCAGTTAGATACAAGTGTTTCCTCTTCGGTGAACCGTTATTCCATTGGGGAACTTTCGGGTACCACCGGGATGAGAAGTCTGGATTATAATCCAAACTCTGTAAACACTTCTGGTCTTTATGAGGCAGGACAAGACGATTTTTCTGGAATTCAAGCCAGATCCGCCAAGGTATTAGCATCCTGGCCTGCTCCCAGTCCAATCCTGCATCCCTGGGGATTGGGTTTTGACGGGAGGGATGTCTGGATATCCGATCTTCGAAAAGTCATTGACAGTGAGGTAGACACCTTGGGTAACATGTTGTCCTGGTTTAGTTGTTCTGACTGGGCTGATGCCTGGCCAGCAGATATGGCCTGGGATGGTCAACATATCTGGCAGGTAAAAGTGGGCAGTTTGGGTGGAGATAATGGGATATTTCAGCTCGATCCGGTCAGTGGTGAAGTCTTGAATTCAATTCACGATCCAGCGCATAAGTGGGATGCTATTTCCCAGCGGGGCCTGGCGTATGATAAGAGAAAAGACGTTTTCTATGTAGGAGGCTGGAATCAGAATCGGGTTTACAAAATCAAAGGTTTGAGCTGGGACAACCCCGGGGGAATTCTCAATTCCTTTTATTTCCCCGCTGTTTCAGGATTAGCCTGGCACCCGGAAGGAAGCCTGTGGATAGCGGTTAATGCGGGTGCGGACTATATCTTCCAGGTGGATCCGGAAACAGGAGAGGTAATCAACCAGTTTTTAGCCCCTGGAGATGGCAGTGGCTATAACGGCGGTGGCTTAGCTCTGGATGGACATGGTAATTTATGGTGCGTAAGTCAATCCACCCAGATGGTTTATCTGGTGGAGTCGGGAGTTCCAGCTTATACCTGGCTGGAGGTTTTTCCCTGGGCCTGCACCCTGGGAGTCGATGAGACCCAAAAGCTGGAAGTGAAATTCGATCCTGCCGGTCTTTCAGGTGGTGACTATTCAGGTGATATTAAAATTTTAAGTAACGATTGTGACCAGCCTTATTTGACCGTTCCTGCCTGGTTTCACTTGATCGATCTACCTGATAGTACAATGCCCGGACCCGAGTGCACGCCGGTATTGGATTCCATTGGACCCTGGAGCATTACAGGAGATGAAACCATAGAATTTACCGTTGAGGAGACCAACCAGTTAGAATTTACCTTATACGCTCACGATCCCAATGAGGATTCCCTGTGCTATTTGGCTTTGGGCTTACCTGAGAGAGCCTGGTTTGATTCAATTTCCGGAAAGTTCTTCTGGATTCCCGACTACGGTGAGGTGGGCAAACATTACATACTGTTTATGGTTAGCGATGGGGCATTGTCCGATACGGCATATGTTACGGTCACTGTAACCAATGAAATTCTGAAGGTATTGGGACACTATCCCGATTCATCTGAGGAGGATGTGTTAATCGATGCTGAGGTATCTATAAGACTGAGCGAGCCTATAAGTTTTAACCAGGAAAGTGTTGACAGCTTTTTTGAGGTGAGTAGCAGAATGAATGGGATATTAAGAGGTGTTTGTGAATATAATCATAGTGCCCGGGAGCTTAGCTGGTCTTTGATTTCACAGTCAACTATGTTTCCTGCTCTGGATACCATTGTGGTTACGCTTTATGCTGGAATCAGAGACCTGGCCGACTCCGGGATGGCTCAGGATTATTCCTGGGAATTCTATACTGGATTGGGAGTCTATCCGGGCAACACCAACAATGACCAGATCGTGGATCAGAGAGATATTTTAGCATTAGGTTTTTATTGGGGAGAGACTGGACCTTGCAGAAAAAAAGAATATCAAGATATGAGTTGGTCAATTAAACCTGTTCGCAGGTGCACTGCATACAGTCCCAAAACGAGATGGGAACCTGAATCTGCTGTGTATGCAGATGCCAATGGTGACGGAGAAGTGAGCGGTAGTGATATCTGCGCTGTGAGTGCTAACTGGGACAGCACGGTTTCCGGCTCATCAAACAAATTACACAAGGTTATTGATTTGTTTAAGGAAAATCATCAGGAAAACCTATCTATATTTGAGGAGATGTATAATGCTCTGATGGATTGTCCGGAATCAGAAGGGAAAAACCAGGTGATGGAATTCTTAGAGGAGGTGTTAGGGAAAAAGAACAAACCCACAAGATTTGAAGCTTATCAGAACTATCCCAATCCATTTAACGTTACCACATTTATAAGGTATTCCTTGCCCGGGGATTTTAGGGTCAGGATCACAATCTTTAACATCCAGGGTCAAAAAGTCAAACAGCTGGTAGATGAACATCAATCTCCAGGATACAGAAGCGTGGTCTGGGATGGAAAGAACCAAAAAGACCAAGAGGTTGCCAGCGGAGTCTATTTCTACCGAATACAGGCGGACGACCTGGTCAGCACAAAAAAGATGCTTCTGTTAAAGTAATGGATTAGAATTTCGTAACGGAAAGCCTTCAATGTATAATTGGATGTCTTTTTAAGAATGATTTTCGTAGGTCGGGCACCTTGCCCGACCACGATTTCACGCTCTACCAGAGTTCTCTAACTGAGACTTCTGAAACAGCCCCTCTGGCAGAGCCCAGTCCGCAGGATATTGGAAATGGGTATTCAATTTAAAGGGATTGCCACGCCCTTCGAGCCCGCAAGGACAAAGAACCACGTAGGGTAGACCAGTGGCCTCTGCCACTGGTCTTGAACTCTATTTATTTATGGTATTTATCCCCGCTGATTATTGAAAATGCACGGAAGATCTGCTCGGATAATACTAATCTGGATAATTGATGAGTCAGGGTCATCCGGGATAAAGAAAGCTTGAACTGGCAGTTTTTTACTATCTTATCGGATAAGCCCAAGGGTCCACCGATGATGAACACAAAATCGCTTTTTCCTGTGTTTAGCTTGTCCCTTAAAAGATTAGCTAATTCCTCTGAGGAAAGTGTTTTGCCTGAAACATCTAATACTATTCTATAAGAATCGCTGCTTAAATATTTAAAAATTCTTTCTGCTTCCTTGTCCAGAATCAATTCCCTTTCTTTTTTCTCATCTATTTTTTCATCTTTTATTACATTAAAGTCTAAATTCACCTGGTATTTTTTGAGAAGCTTCTGGTAGTGCTTGATTCCCTGAGTAAGCCAGTCATATTTATTTTTCCCTACGACTACTAAATTTATTTTGATCATATTCGATCAATAATAAGCATAAAGAGCTATTGTAAAGGCTTGTCGATCACAGTAGAGAACTTCCGCATTTCACTGGGATTTTTAGCAACCTTTCGGATCTGTCCATGAAGAACCGAATGTTACATTTGTTTGAAGGTTTGTAAATGTACATTTCAGAAGCCTTATTCACAACTTCATCTCAGCTACTCTGTAGCAAATTACTCCATTAATTTCGTACCTACGCATGACATAGATGCCATCTGAATATTCCCATTCTACTATCAATCCGCTGGCATCTTTACCCATAACCTCCACTGTAAGGGCTTTTCCTCGAATCGCAAGGACTTCATCTGCAGGGGTTCCGATGGTAATACCCATTCCCCGACTTTTTCTTTCGAATGTAGTCTCTTGGCTTGTACTTGATTTGGGTTTTGCTCCTGCAGTTTCAGTTGAAGTAGTTGTTTCGCTGACTGATTTTTCAGATTCATCAGATTTCCTGCTGCAATTTTGACTAATGTTAAAAACGATGACCAAGAAACCAATAAAGATAGTATAGATAAAAACTTGGATCCAGCTCTTCGCTCTTTTCTTTTCCATAGTATGTTCCCTTCTTTCAAAACCTTATCTTCTCCAGTTTATGAATAAACTAGATCACCTCTTTCCTTATGTTCTAGTTTCTGTGCAAGGATAGAAATTGGGTATCGTTTTTATTACAAATCGCAACCTGAAGGTTGCGGCTACTATGTCCGGACTTTTGGTCATCCCTGGATTATCTTTACTATGACTTTTCTGGATCTGGGTCCGTCGAACTCGCAGAAGAAAATTCCCTGCCAGGTGCCTAATACCAGTGAGCCATTTTCGATTATTATGATCTCGGATGCACCCACCAGTGATGATTTTATATGAGCGGCTGCATTTCCCTCCAGATGGGAATAATTATCGTCAAAGGGTATGACCTTGTTGAGCTCTTTGATTATGTCTTTTCTCACGGATGGATCTGCGTTCTCGTTTATGGTTACTCCGGCTGTGGTATGAGGCACATAAACCAAACAGATTCCGGATTTGATCTTGCTTTCCTTTACACTGCTCTGGATCAGATGGGTTATGTCGACAAGCTCCAACCGATTGGATGTTTTGACGTTAAGCTGTTTGATCATTGGAACAAAGCCTCCACAAAGGATTCAGAGTCAAATGGTTCTAAATCTTCGGATTTTTCACCCAACCCCACATATTTTACCGGAATTTTTAAATCCGAGGTAATGGCTATGACAATTCCACCTTTGGCTGTTCCGTCCAGTTTTGCCAGGATGATGCCGGTTACTCCCACTGCCTCTTTGAAAATCTTTGCCTGGGATATGGCGTTCTGGCCCGTGGTAGCATCTATGACTAATAAAACCTCATGCGGGGCACCGGGAAGGGATTTGTCCATCACCCTTTTTATTTTCTTCAGCTCCTCCATCAGATTAAATTTGGTGTGCAGCCTGCCTGCAGTATCGGCAATGACTATGTCCATCTCTCGAGCTTGAGCTGACTTCAAAGCATCGAAAGCCACTGATGCCGGGTCCTGATAAGGCTGAGATTTTACCATATCCACACCCACCCTCTTTGCCCAGATGTCAAGCTGGTCCACGGCGGCAGCCCGGAAGGTATCACATGCGGCTAAAAGCACTTTCTTGCCCCTGTCCTGATATATTTTAGCCAATTTAGCTATAGAGGTGGTTTTTCCGGTGCCGTTCACTCCCACCACCATTATCACCCAGGGAGTGGTGGATAACTCCGCTGGCTGGTCTGGAGCACTTGTGTCATTGAGAATCGACTTTATCTGTTGTTTCAAAAGGGAAATCACCGTCGCAGGATCGGTGTTCTTTTCTTTCTGGGAAAGGTTCTCCATACCCTGAATTATGTTTGTCGTTCCGGTCAGGCCCACATCGGCTTTCAGGAGGATCTCCTCCAGCTCATCAAAAAGCTCTCTATCCAGTTTCTTATGAAGGCCAACCAGCCCTCCGATCTTTTTTACCAGGCTTTCCCTGGTCTTGATCAGCCCCGAACTTAATTTTCCCAGCGATATCATTGTCGATTTACTCTTTTCACTCTTTACTCTCTACTCTCTACTCTCCACTCTTAACTCTTTACTCTTATTTTCTTCCTTTTCCAATCTAACCGAGACGATTTTCGAAACGCCGGGTTTTTCCATAGTTACCCCGTACAGGACGTCGGATGATTCCATGCTGAGCTTGTTATGGGTGATGACTATAAACTGAGTGTGAGTGCTGAAACTTTTGATTAATTTCAAAAATCTAGCAAGGTTGGCATCGTCCAGAGGAGCATCTACCTCGTCTAAGATGCAGAAAGGGCTGGGTTTTACCAAATAGATTCCGAACAAAAGGGAAATAGCCACTAAAGCCTTTTCTCCGCCTGAAAGCTGATCCAGTCTCAGAAGCTTTTTGCCTCGGGGGCTGGCTGAGATGCCAATGTTGGTTTCGAGAGGATCTTCTTCATCCTCCAGCCAGATATCCGCTTCGCCACCCTGGAAAAGATCAGAGAAGATTTTCTTAAAATTGATTTTTACCCGGTCAAATGTCTCCAGAAAAAGTTTTCTGGCTGTCTTGTTGATGGTGAGTATGGCTGAGTTAAGTGATTCCTTGGCACCTAACAGGTCCTGATATTGTTCGTTTAAGAAATCCAATCTCTGCTTCTGGGATCTGTATTCGTCCACAGCTAAAAGATTCACCGGACCCATTCCCTCAATTCTCTCCTTCAGGAAATCCCTTCTTTTCTTCATTTCCTCTATATGAGTTTTCTCCTCCTCTTCCGGATATGGAAGTTTGGTTACATCCACCTGATAATCCTCCCAGATTTTTTCCTTGAGCCTTTGAACATCATTTGAGATTTTAAGTTTTTCCATTTCCAGGCTGTGAGTTTCCTCCTGAAATCTTTCCTTTTGCTCCCTCAGCTTTTTCAGGTTCTCCTCAATTCGGTTTACATTATCTGTGTATTCGTTTTTGATGTGGGTTTTGGAGTTCACCATCTCGTATTTGGATTCTTTGAGCTCCAGGATTTTTGTCAGCTCCTGCTCAATCTCCTCTTTTTTTTGGGCGATCTCCAGGATTTTTTTGGTCCAGTCCTTTATCTCCTCTTCCTTTGACTTTAAACTATTTTCAATTTCCAGTATCAGCTCTCCTAATCTCTTTTTATCATTCTCCAGCTGTTCTGTTTTCCCTTGGATGGTTACTATTTTTATTCTTAACTCATTTAAATCCTGATAGATTTTATCCTTGGTTTTCTCCAGCTCCTTCAGTTTTTCCTCTGAGTTTTGTTTCTCCTGAACGATTTTTAAATTTTCATTTTTAAGAATTGAGTGTTTTTCATTTTTTTCACTCAGATCGACATTTAACTGATGAATTTTTGAGCTGGTCTCCTCCTGCTGGGCTTTTATATCCTTCAATCTTTTTTCCATCTCGGATTTTTCAATATTCAGATGATCTAACTTAAGTTCTTTTTCCCTGAGATGCTCAAGCATAGACTTGATTTCATCTTGTTTTGATGATAAAACCTGGGAGATATGGCTTTTTTCCGATAAGGCTTTTTCTTTCTCCTTCTCGATTTTACTCAGCTGGCTTTGAAGTTCTGTGATCTTTTCTCTTGTAATCTCTGATTCCTTATGTTTTGTATCAAAGAAAAACTCTTGTTTTTCCCCGAAGGTTATAACTCTTCCCTCTTTTATCGCCTCGCCATTTATGGAAACTAAAGTTGAACTGGAATCGGTCTGGGAAGCCAGGTTCAGAGCATCCTCGAATGAGGATAGGATTAATGCCTGGCCCAGGAGGAATTCCATCAGGGGTTTGAATTGCTTCTGACAATCAATGGCTTCAATGGCCCATTTTCCTTTATGCTTGATTTTAGATAGTTCTGGTCTTGAGATATGATATTCTTTGAATTTCTCTAAAATCAGAAGAGAGATTTCCCCTTTTTTATTTTCTTGCAAGTAATCTATGATTTCCCGAGCGGACTTGATGTCATTAACCACAATGAAGTTCAGGGATTCACCTAAAAGGGTTCTGATGGCTTTGTCATACTTTTCCTCTGTGGTAAAAAGATTGCCCAGGTAGTCTACGATTCCAGGTAAATTTTCCCTTTGATCCAGAGGTGATGTTTTCTCCCGTTGATAGCTCTGGTAGCTGAGTAATATTTCCTTCAGAAGTATTGAATGTTTTTTTAGCGAATTGAGTTCGGATTCTGCCCTGATTTTCTCCAGGCTTAACTTCTCCAGGTTTGATTCACAGGATTTTAGTTTTTCCTCTAAAGAGTTTTTCTCTTCAGTCTCAGTTTTTAAGTTCTTTTTGTCATTTTCCAGAGATTGGGATTGGTTCTCGATCTCTTTTATAATGGAGTTTAGTCTCTCTGAGAAGATTTTTGCTTCCTTTTGATACCGCAGATTCTCCTTTTCCGTATTATCAACCTGTGTGTTTAGATTTTGAATCTCCATTTTGACCTGGTTCTCTTTTGTCTTAAGTTCCTCAAGGTTTTTGGAGATGTTTTCATGGTTTATTTTAGTTTTCTCATATTCTTCTTCTATTTTGAGTCTGGACTCCAGATCGGAGTTGTCATTCTCTTTAAGCTTGAGACTCTCAGATAAATCTAAAAAAGACTTCTCTTTGATCTTTTTATCTTCATTGATTTTGACCAGACGGAGCTGTAGATCCTTTTTCGCATCCTTTGCTTTGTTTACCAGTTCTTTTAAGTTAGCTTCCCTTTCAACTGTGATTGACTTTTCTCTCTCCAGATTGTAAACTCTTTGAGAAAGCTCCTCCTTTTCCCTTTGCAATGCGTAATTCTCCTTTTCAATATCCAGAAGTTGAGCTTTCAGGCTCTGAAGCTGTGATTCTTTTTCCTTGGTTTTATCTTTGAGTTCCTCTCTTTTCTCCTCCAGCTCCTCCAGATTCTCCTTAACTTTTTTCTCTGAGCATGAAAATAAAGACAGGTCAAATCCGGCTAATTTGACATCTAAGTCTTTCAATTCCTCCCGGTACTTTTTAAATCGTTCCCCTTTCTGGTATTGCCTGTTCAGGGAATTGACCTGACGTTCCACCTCTTTTATTATGTCAGTTATCCTTAACAGGTCGTTCTGGGTGGCTTCTAATTTCCTCTGGGCAGCCTTTTTTCTCCTTTTATATTTGGATATTCCGGATGCTTCCTCAAATAGAAATCTCCTCTCCTCGGCTTGGTCTGAAAGGATTATTTCGATCATCTCTCTTTGCAAAACGGAATAGGTATGAGCTCCCATTCCCGTGTCTGAAAAAAGGTCGATTATATCTTTCAGCCTGCAGGGATTTTTGTTGATATGATATTCGCTTTCCCCGGACCTGAAAAGCCTGCGGGTCACAGAGACCTCGCTGTACTCGATGGGTAAAATTTTTCCTCTATTATCCAGGGTTAACGAGACCTCAGCCATTCCTAAAGGTTTGAGCTCCTGAGTTCCGTGGAAGATGACCTCCTCCATTTTGTCTCCCCGCAGGATGGAGGTCTTTTGCTCCCCCAAAACCCAGCGCAGGGCGTCCACGATGTTGGTTTTACCGCATCCATTGGGTCCCACTATGGCGGTTATCCCCTGATCAAAGAAAATCTTGGTCTTTAAAGGGAAAGATTTGAAACCTAAAAGCTCCAGGTTGGAAAGATACAACTACGCCTCCACGGTTTTTTTCACCCTTAAGTTTTTTAATATCTTAATTATGGAATCATATTGCTCGTCCAGATATAGAAGATGGGAGGGGATAATTAGCTCCAGGTTGTAAAAAGGTGATCCTGCTTTTTTCCGGACTCCCATACGAATTTCAGCCTCTGATATAAGCCCCAGATAGGCATTAAGAAAATTTTTACTGAGGTCCATATCCAGGCTTATATCGAATCTGTAATCTCTAAGCCTGCGGGTGAAGCTTCCTTTGGGTAACCCCAACCATCCCATCTCCTCTTTTTTCAGAGGAATTACATCATGGTTTTTGAAGGTGGAAATGAATCCCTGGGTGCTGAAAGGCAATAAATAAGAGATCTGCAGATCCGAGAAAATGTCCTCCAGAGAGGAAAGGTGATTGAAGACAGAGGAGAAGCTCTCCGCCTGATGAGGAAGTAGAATTAACAAGGATTGAGCCTGGCTCAAATTGGTAGCAAAGGAGAAAGGCTTCTGTTTAAAGAAAAGTTTGTTTTTCCAGATAAGAAGACTTTTTATTATGGGGTTCATATATACGATATTTAGAAATTCATTTAATTTTTGAGCTATCCAGAAAAGACGTAAGATTCTCTTTAGTGATTGTCCTTTTTTGGGCTAGCTCACCAGTGGCACCAAAGGGCAGAAGTGGTTGGCCATCCACATATCCGGCAACTCCCCAGGACCTGGCTACATTGATCATAAACTCATCTATGGCTTTACATTCCCAGGCAGTGTCTTTACGAAGAATCCCGTTGAATAAGGTGTCTTTGTCTGCTGTTACCAGAACCCAGGAATCCTCATTTCCCTCCAGTCTCAAGGTCATTTTATCCACCAGGGGAATCTCTTCAGGAATTGAAACTAAAGATGTTTCCGCTGCTACCCCCTGGGTTGGGAGTTTTTCTTCAGTGAAATTTAACACTTGTTCCGGTACATGATTGAGAAAAGCGACAATACAAAAGAGTCCGATTATGAAACCAGCTAATACCGGGAGCAAGGTGGAGTTCTGTTGCGGATGTTCTTGAGTTGGAGTTGGCTTTCCCTTTTTCTCCATTCCGAAATTCTTTTTGAGTTCCTCAAAATCTATCCCTAAAAACTCCGAATAGGTTTTAACGAAAATCATCTGATGAGCTGAAGTGGGTAACTGGTCCCACTGATCGTTTTCTATAGCCTTTATATATTTTTCCTTTATTCGCAGTTCCTCTGCTACTAACCTTATGCTCAATTCTTTAGACCTTCTCTTGTTCTTCAGAAAGGAGCCTAAACTTTTGGTTTCATCTGCGCTTTCGTCCAGATGTATTCTCATTGTTTCTCAGATTAAGTATCCTGGTTCATCTTTTTCAGGGTTTCCTGGAATTTTTTCATGGGCAGCCCGATCACATTGTCCAGATTTCCCTTAATGTGATCCACCAAAAAGCTTCCCTGGCACTGAATACCATAAGCACCAGCTTTGTCCATGGGTTCACCTGTTTCAATATACTTAATTATCTCCTCTTCATCCAGATCCTTGAATTTCACTTCTGTGCAATCGTAATCTGATAAGATTTTGCCATCAGACCTGTTCATCAGGGTTAAACCAGTGTAAACCTTATGAGTTTTTCCGCTCAGCTTTTTAAGAATCCTTCGGGCGTCCTTTCCATCTATGGGTTTGCCCAGGATTTCGCCATCCAGAACCACAATTGTATCCGCACCTAAGATCAACCCCTCTTTTACTTTTTCCGAAATGCTTTTCGCTTTTCTTCTGGATAGCTCCAGAACGTGTTCCACCGGATCAGGGGATATATCCTTTTCCTGAATATCCTCAGGTGGAACAACTTTAAATTCTATATTTTCTCTTCTTAAAAGCTGAGCCCTTCTGGGAGAGCTGGAAGCTAAAGTCAATTTCTTGTTATTTGAAATTTGATTTAAATCGGAATCCATTTTTCAATAAATTTAATCTTTTTATCTACTGTCCAGGATAAAGGTTATCGGACCCCAGTTGAAGATTTTAACCAGCATCTTCGCCCCGAAGATGCCCGATTCAACCTTAAGCTCTTTTTCCTTTGTCAGCTCTATAAATTTCAAATAAAGCTTCTCCGCTTCCTCAGGATTCAAAGTTTCGGTAAAGCTGGGCCTTCTCCCTTTAGAGGTATCCGCATAGAGGGTGAATTGAGACACAACCAGAATCTCAGCTTTCACGTCCAGAGCGGAAAGGTTCATTTTCCCGTTATCATCCTCAAATATTCTAAGATTCAAGCACTTCTCCACCAGATAGCTGACATCTTCCTTTTGGTCTCCCTTTTTCGCTCCCAGAAGAAGAACTATACCCTCACCGATACTTCCGATGACTTTATCTTCAACTTCAACTGACGCTTGTTTGACTCTCTGCAAGACCGCTCTCAAGCTGCTCGCTCCTCTAAAGTATTTGAAAAGCTAATACAATATTTTGTGTTTGTCAACATAAAAGACCAGGAAATATTGTATATTCATTAGAAATTCATTAACTCAAAAGATTCTGGGAAAATTTATAAATTATATAAATAAATTTGTGCAAAACTAAATTTTGAATATCTTTTCATAGTGGTTGTATAATTTTCTTGTTCTGTCAGGTCTTGCCCACTGGGGGTGACCTGACAGCTTCGTTAACTTCGGCAACAGCTTCATAATTTACACAATATACGATAACAAATGTTAAGAAAACACTTGGCTTTTAGATAATAATTTTTATATTAATGTATATTAAAATAAAAATATTTGAAATATGAGTAATTTTTACCTTTAAAAGAAGGTGTGCAATAAGGCACAGGTTTTTGTTTTTATCTCTGGTGAGCCTCACTTTGGTTGTTTTTGTGGATCTTTTCTCCTGGGGCTACAAGGACATTTTGGATGAGAGGGATTATTATCCTCCGGGGGTTGAGGCTGGTAAGGATATCATCACCTATACTGGGATATCCACCAAGTTTAAGGGGTTCGCTTTGTCCCATGATTTTGACATAGTGAAATGGGAGTGGGATTTTGACGGAGATGGTATCTTCGATTGGCAATCACACACCTCCAGCGAAGTAGAATATAGCTACCCCAATCCAGGGACTTACCTCGCCAAGTTAAGGGCCTGGGATGACAATGGAATGTCAGGAGAAACTGTGCTCAAGGTAATAGTCAGGAGCGGGATGGGTGAGCAGGAATATGTTAAGCCATCTGCACCCTTACCCAAAGTTGCAGGGTGTTCTGCTCCAGATGGTGATTTCAGAAGGTTTGCAGTGCTACTTACTGGATTTGTTGAATACTGGTACTATGGCAGCGCTTTTTATGATTCCCTGGTGAGTGTCTATGAATTTAACGAAAATGAAATTTTTCTTTTGTATGGGCATGGATTGGACAGTAGTGGCCAAGAGGACGACCGGATCTATGATTCGCTGACGTACAGTTCGATCGAACGTCTTTTTGAAATGTTGGCAGATACAATTGATTCGGATGACAAGCTATACGTATGGTTGTTTGGTCACGGAATAGGATATGACGGTCCTGAGCGTGCATATCTGGGTAGCAGGGCGACGGTTGATCCCGAAGATGAAGAGGATTACAGGGAATCAGAATTCAAATTAGAGAGTTTTTATGTCGGTGGAGAATACGCGAAACATCTGGGAATGGAGGAATGGGGATTCCGTTATAAATCATCTTATCCTGGTTATTGGTACCAGCGCGAGCAATATGTCAGCCATTTCGATAGCGTATACTTTGAGCTTTATGGTTGGCAATCGGATCACGACTCATTAATTGAAAAATTCATAGACAGACCCTTGGCTGATACTAATCATAACTGGAGAATTGACTCGCAAGAAAGGCAACTGCTCGATTGGGACGAAGACGGGAATCCGCCCTATGATTCGCTCACCGGTTTGTTTGATGAGGATGATTGGGGAAATGTGGATACTCTACAGCAAGATTATTACGAACTCTGGCCCGTTGGGGATTCATTTTTATATTATCCTGGTCCTACATACTGGGATTCAGGATTGGACAACCATGTGGATATAGATTTAGAATACGATTCTACGAAGGGATACGAGGTTGATGGAACCGATGTCGACGGCCAGGGCAGATTCGATTGGATCGATGCTAATGATGATGGAGATACCACTGATTGGGTGAGTATTGATGAGGAGTATATGATCAGTGTATCTCGCGGGTTATATGATGATGATTTAAGAGACCTCTTGAATAATATTTGCGCCAACACTATCGTTGTAATTCCCCAACAGTGTTATTCGGGTGGATTCATTGAAGACCTGAGTAAATCCGGGCGCGTGATTTTCACGAATTCTGGTGAAGAGGAGCTCTCGTCTACCATGTTCACCGAAGCATTGCTCAAGGCTCTAATGTGGTATGAGGGTGTGGACGCGGATACCAACAATGATGGCTGCGTGTCCATGGTGGAGGCTTTCAATTACGCTGCTGAGTACAATAGCTGGTACAATGACTTCACCTCTGAATTCGATGATGATGGAGATGGGATAGGACATGCTTACCCCATTCCTAACAGCACTGATGGTGATTTTGGTCAGTATACCTTTTTACAGAAATGCGACGGTTTAGATTATGTTTATGGAGATGCAAACGACGATGAATCAGTTAATGTAGTGGATATGATATATCTAAACAATTATTTGTTCTATGCAGGCCTTCCGCCTTTACCTTGGGCTGCAGGAGATCCTAATTCGAGCTGTGACATTACCATAGCAGACATTGTCTATCTAAACAATTATCTTTTTAAAAGTGGACCAGCTCCGCTAGAAGGATGCATCTGGTGATTTCCCAGTAGACTGAGTAATTTTGGAGATGGTTAGTAAAATGCAAGCTCGGAAGGAGCCTACGTTTTTTTATTACCTTCCTCTAATAGCTTATTGATTATTAAACTTCATAATTTTTGGTAAGATGACAGAATTGTCCTTGCTAACATTGTTAGTTTGTTTCTTGTTCTGTCAGGTCTTGCCCACTGTGTGTGACCTGACAGTCTCGTTAGTTTGTAGGTCCAGAGCCCGTGCTCCTGACTTCTCTTAGTGTCAGGTGCGCAGGGCACCTGACCTACAAATTATGATCACCTATCCTATTTTAAATCAAAGACTTCGGCAATAGCAACTTGAATTTGTATAAAACTAAATTTTGAATATTTTTCCAGATTAGTTGTATATTATTTAAGTATAATTTTGGCAAAAACTTGTGCTCTTTTAAGTTTGGATTCGATTATGGTATCAGAAAGCTTTTACTACTAAACCAGTGGAGGTATGTTTTATGAAGAGGTGTTTTCTAATTTTAGTACTTTTAATTTTTCTCCTCTCAACTTCAGTAATTATATCTGAAGAGATTGGGACGGAATCCTATTATCAGTTAGCTGAGGATTTCATAAATCTATTGGCTCAGGAGGATTTTACTAAGGTTTATGAGGATTTGAGCCTGGAGATGAAAAATGCGCTTACAGAGCCTCAGCTAATGGGTCTCTGGAACCAGCTAATTTCATCTTTGGGTGATTTCCAGTCGGCGTCCAGAAAAGAATTAACTGAAAAAGATGGGTATCAAATCGTGATATTAACACTTGAGTTTGAGAAAGCATTTATGGATGCAAGAGTTGTCTTTAATCCTCAAGGCGAAGTTGCAGGATTCTGGCAGAATTCTATTGTCTATAAGGCTGAATACAAACCTCCAAATTATGTGAATAAAGAATTCTTCACCGAGGAGGAGATTCAGATCGGGGAAAAACCCTGGATCCTTCCGGGCACCCTGAGCATTCCCAAAAATCAAAAGAGATCTCCAGGTGTGGTTCTGGTACACGGCTCAGGTCCCAACGACAGGGACGAAACTATTGGTCCCAATAAGGTCTTCAGGGATATAGCCTGGGGGCTGTCATCCAATGGAATTGCGGTGCTCAGGTATGATAAACGAACTAAAGTTTATCCTGATAAATTTGATGTGGACAAATTAACTGTGGATGATGAGACAATTGAGGATGCTTTAAAAGCAATTGAGTTTTTACGAAAGGACAAAAGGATAGATCCAGAAAGAATTTACCTTCTGGGACACAGTCTGGGTGGAATGCTTGCCCCGGAAATAGGGGTCAGAGCAAAAAAACTGGCTGGTATTATAATAATGGCAGGAAATGCCCGTCCCCTGGAGGATCTGATCTTAGAACAATATGACTACATTTTCAATCTGGATGGCGAATTGGATTCCACTGAAAAAAGGGAATTGGGTGATATAAAAGAGAAGGTAGAGAAATTAAAGGATGGCACTCTGGGAGATGATGAACCTTTTCTTTTTGTCAAGGGTTACTATTGGAAGGATCTGAAAGCACGAGATCAGATTGGTTTTGCCAGAAAACTTGACTGCCCCATACTGATCCTGCAGGGAGCAAGGGATTATCAGGTGACTACCAGGGACTTCGAGGGATGGAAAGAGGGGCTGAAGGATAAAAAGAACGTCACCTTTCGTTTATATCCTGATCTGAATCATCTGCTTATGATAGGCGAGGGCATGTCCACCCCTTCTGAATACGAGAAGGAGAGCCACGTGGACCCAAAGGTAATCGAACACCTGATCAGCTGGATAATGCATGAGTGACCCGGAAGCTCCGCTGTTGAAAACTTAAGGATTCAATTAGACTAAAGGGATTTCATTTTTAACCCTCACTGCGGAGAATTTAAGTAGCTCTCTTCTTGTGACCCTAAAGTTTCCTGGATTAATGGCGTAGGTTTTTCCTCATAACTAAAAAATAAAGCAAGGGAATAATTATTAAGGTCAACAAGGTCGAGCTGATAAGTCCACCCACCATGGGAGCAGAAATCCTTTGCATTACTTCCGAACCAGTTCCAGTACCAAACAACGCGGGTAACAGTGCTAACAGGGTGGTGCTGACGGTCATAAGTTTGGGTCTAACCCTCTGCACGGCTCCCTCCTTGATGGCAGCTTTTAAATCATCCTGATTATTTAATTTTGCCTCTCTTTTATAGCGATTAACAGCCTCGTTTAAGTAGACTAACATGACTACGCCGGTTTCAGCAGCTAATCCAGCTAAAGCGATGAACCCGACATAGACAGCAACAGAGGTATTAAATCCAAATATATAGAATAGCCATACTCCTCCCACCAAAGAAAAAGGCAAGGATAACATGACGATCAGACTTTGAGTGAAATTCTTGAATAAAAAGTATAAGAGCAAAAAGATCACCAGTATGGTTAAAGGCACAATGATATTAAGCTGTTTGGCTGCAGCCTGCATATACTCGTACTGCCCGCTCCAGACCAGGGAGTAGCCGGGGGGAATCGAAATCTCGGATAAAACCTTTGCCTGAGCTTTTTTTACATAGCTTCCCACGTCAACTCCTTTGATGTCGACGTAGACCCAGGCAGTTGGACGAGCATTCTCAGATTTAATACCAACTGGTCCCTTGCTTATTTTAATCTCTGCCAGCTGCCCCAGAGGAATTTGGGCATCGGATGGCGTTGGTATCAAAACCCTGGATAGAGCGTCTATATTGTCTCTAAGTTCACGCGGATAGCGCAAGTTTATGGGATAACGCTCCAGCCCCTCCACAGTCCAGCTCAGATTCATCCCGCCTATAGCAGATTGTATCACCTTGTTGATATCCTCAACATTCAGGCCATATGCAGCAGCTCTGCGCCTATCTAATACAATGTCAACATAGTTTCCGCCTGTGACCCTCTCGGCATAAACCGAACGGGTCCCGGGAATAGTTCTGATAAGACCTTCGATCCGCTCACCGATTGCATTCAGACTGTCCAGATCAGGTCCCATTATCTTTATTCCTACCGGGGTCTTGATGCCGGTAGCTAACATATCGATGCGGGTTTTGATGGGCATGGTCCAGGCATTGGTCAAACCCGGAAACTGGATGGCTCGATCAAGAGAGTCGATCAGCATCTCCGGGGTCAAACCTTTTCTCCATTCATCCTTTGGCTTCAGAAGTATCGTCGTCTCAATCATAGACAAGGGTGCTGGATCGGTAGCTGTTTCTGCTCGCCCGATTTTGCCGAAAACTCTCTTTACCTCTGGGAAGCTGCCTATGATTTTGTCAGTCTGCTGAAGGAGTTCTTTAGCTTTGGTGATGGAAATACCGGGCAAAGTGGTGGGCATATAGAGAAGGTCCCCCTCGTACAGAGGGGGCATAAACTCCGAACCGATTTGACTTAAAGGAAGAAGTGTAATGCCAGTGATTACCAATAATATAACAATAGATGTCCAGCGATACTTCAGGACCCAATTGATCACCGGACCATAGAGCCTGATGCTGAATTTTGACACTGGATTCTTGGACTCCGATAATATCTTACCTTTTATGAACAGAAACATCAGGGCAGGGATTATGGTTATGGATAACAAAGCTGAGCCGGACATGGCAAAGGTCTTGGTATAAGCCAGAGGTTTGAAAAGCCTTCCCGATTGCTGGCCCAGTACCAGAACGGGCAGAAATGAAACGGTGATAATCAAAAGGGAGAAAAAGATCGCTGGACCCACCTCTTTGGCTGCATCACTTATGATCGCCTTGTGCGGTTTTTTGTCACCGTCTCTTTCCAAATGTTTGTGAGCATTTTCGACCATAACCACGGATGCATCCACCATCACCCCGATGGCAATGGCGATTCCGCCCAAGGACATAATGTTGGCACTGATTCCCAGAAGGTGCATGGTTAAAATTGACAAAAGCACTCCCGCGGGCAAGGTAAACAAAGCAATCAGGGTGCTTCTGACGTGAAACAAAAAGAGTAAAATGATCAAAGCCACGATTACCATCTCTTTGAACAGCGTGTGATTGAGATTGTTCACTGCCCGGTCGATAAGATCAGATCGGTCATAAGCCGGTCTGATGCTCACTCCCTCAGGAAGACTCCCTTTCAGCTCATTTAACTTTTTCTTAACACCACTTATGACTTTGCGAGCGTTTTCTCCCCAACGCATAATTACAATTCCGCCCACAACTTCCCCTTGACCGTCCAGTTCAGCCAGACCTCGTCTGAGCTCAGGACCGTAGTGTATGTCAGCCACGCTGGAGAGAAGAACCGGCGGCCCCTCCTTGGGCGTGTGAACAACGACATTTCTCAAATCATCTAACGAGTTCACATAATTGACGCTGCGCACCATGAACTCCGTCTCTCCCATCTCCAAAAGTCTTCCACCCACAGCCTGGTTTGATTTCTTTATAGCCATGGTCACATGGGATAGGGGGATTCCGAAATAGGCCAACTTGTTGGGATCGACTTCAACCTGGTATTGTTTTACATAGCCACCAATTGATGCCACCTCTGCCACGCCAGGAAGGGCAGACAGCTCATATTTTAGAAACCAGTCTTGAATGGAACGTAGATCTGCCAGATCGTGTTTTCCCGTGGTATCCTCCAGAACATATTCATAGATCCAACCTACACCGGTGGCATCAGGCCCCAGTTGAGTTGTTATCCCTTCAGGAAGTCGGGAGATGGCAGAGCTCAGGCTTTCCAGTACCCGGCTGCGTGCCCAGTAGATGTCGGTTCCGTCTTCAAAAATGATATAGACAAAGGAAAGTCCGAAAAATGAAAAGCCCCTGACCACCTTGGCTTTTGGTACAGCCAGCATGGCTGTGGATAAAGGGTATGTTACCTGGTCTTCCACTATCTGCGGTGGCTGTCCGGGAAACTCGCTCTGGATAATCACCTGAACGTCAGAAAGATCCGGTATGGCATCCACCGGGATCTCAAAAAATGAGTAGATTCCAAAAGCTACTGCCACGATCCCTAAAATCAGGACTATCTGCCAGTTGTCGATTGAATACTGAATTAACCTTGCGATCATTTCTTCTCCCTCCCTATTTTCAAAGGCTCAAGCTTCATCCCGCATTTGGGACACTCACCCGGGCTTAACGAGACCACACTATCTTCTGGCATAAGACAGACATAGACAGTCATTTCTGCTGCTTCCTCCGCTGGTACCAGTTTCATTCCGCACTTGGGACACTTGCCGGGTTTGAAGGAAATCACGCTGTCCTCAGGCATAGGGCAGACATACAGGGTCAGCTCAGGTTTTTGCTCCATTTTAACCAATTTCATACCACACTTGGGACACTTCCCTGGTTTGGCTGAGACCACACTGTCTTCAGGCATAGGACAGATATATACAGTTCGGCCTGAGGTTTCTTCAATGGGAACCAGTTTCATCCCGCACAGGGGACACTTGCCAGGACCATACTGCACTATATGACTGTGTTCATCCATGGGGCAGGTGTAAATCCCGGATAAGGTTTCTCCTTGTGCCTTTTTTTCAGGTTTTGCCTCTGTGCTTTTATGCTGGTGCGTAGTATCCTGCGTGTGCTCCTCGCCGGCGGGCTCGTTTTTTGGCTGATACGATTCGTGTGCGTGCCCGGTACCCAGAGCTTCGTTCAATCGGGTCTCTGAGTCTAACAAAAACTGGCCAGAGGTGACAATAATCTCGCCTTGTTCCAATCCAGACACTATCTCCAGCATATCGTTGTCCCCATAATGTCCCACTTCCACTTGCCGGGGCTCGAACTTACCTTCTCCATTGTCCACAAAAACCAGCTGTCTAACACCAGAATTGATCACTGCAGAAGCAGGAACCAACTTTTTCTTTCCAGGGAGGTGTGAAGCGATCAAAACCTCAGAATACATTCCAGGCTTTAGCTTGGCATAAGGATTGGACACGTTAATCCGTACTTCTGCTTGCCTTTTCATATCAAGTTGAGGGGAGATGAAAGATATTCTTCCCAGGAAAACCTCTCCAGGGAGATAAGGTAGTTGTACTACAACTTCTTGCTCTAATCTCAAGAAGGGTATCTCGTGCTCGTAAACGAAAGCCTTCAGCCACAGAGTAGAAAGGTCAGCGACTTCAAATAAGTTGGCTCCCGCCTTAAGGTAAGCTCCCTCAACTGCATATTTTTTAACCACTACGCCTGTGGCAGGCGCTCGCATGGTCAACACCTTAAGGACTTCACCTTCAGATCGCAGCCTCTGTATTTGATCTTGAGAGATATCCCAGTTAGCAAGTCTTTGTTCTGATGCTGTGAGTAGACGATTAGATTGCTCGCTGGCAGCCGGGATTGCGGTGACTCTTTTGCTGTTGTCATACGCTACAAGATACTCCTTTTGGGCTGCTACTAGCTCAGGGGAGTAAATATCTATGAGTCTATCGCCTGTTTTTACCTCAGCTCCTTCAAAATCGACATACAGCTTCTCAATCCACCCTGAGATCTTCATGTTGACTGCATATTGCCGGGTTTCGTCGAAATCCATTTGGCCATAAGCTCTAATGGTTTTTGAGAGTATCCCTGTCTGAACAGGAGTAGTTTTTAAACCCATGTTTTGAACTGTAGTAGGATCAATGGAAATTATTCCCATTTCTGAGGACTCCCCACCATCTTTCTTGGGAACCAGCTTCATTCCACATATGGGACAATACCCGGGCTCATCAGATATGATCTCCGGATGCATCCCGCAGGTATAAAGCTGTTTAGATGTCGTCTGGGCGCTACTTAGGTTCACCATACCTTTTGCACCGAATGTCATATATCCCACACCCAGTCCCACCAGCAAAGCTAAAATGATAATTATTGTGTTTTTCATTTCAACTCTCCTTTCTGAACGCTTCCGGTTAGCTCCTCCAGATCTGCCAGAGCTTGATGGAAGCTGTTTAAGCTTAAAAGTTTCTCTATTTCGTAATTGAAAACTGAAAGCTGGGAAGTTATCAACGTAAGAAAATCGACTTTGCCTACCTGGTAGGCGATCATGGATGATTCCAGGGTAGATCTGGCTTGAGGCAAGATGGCGTCTCGGTACAGGGTAAACTGCTCTCTTGCCTTTTCAGCTTCCTGGTACCTCTCGACAACCTGGTATTCCACCATTCTTTGCATTCCATCTTTCATTTCCCGTGCGGCTCTGAGATTCTCATCAGCAGAGCCCATGTGTTTGCTCTGCTTGGCAAAAAACCATAAAGGTAAGCTCAGCCCGACTCTGAAAGAAAGAAAATCAGTACCTTTGACAGCATCCATGGGGGAGGATTCTCTTATTCTGTAATCAATCCCAAAGCTGAAATCGGGCCAGAAATTCCATTTAGCCAGCGATTTTTTCTTTTCCGAAAGCCTTACCTGGACACTTGAATTTTCCAGCGCTGGATTCTTTTTTATTGCTTCACTTAACAAGGAATCCAGATTTAATTCAATAAGCTCATCCGGCAAATCAGGAGGTGTGCCAATCGAAGCATTCGCTGGTCGGTTCAAAAGATTCAGAAGCAGGTCCTCAGACGACTTAAACATCTTTTCAGCAGAGATCAACCTGTTTTGAAGCTGAGAAACTGAGGTCTGAGCTCGAAGCACATCTGAAGCCAGACCTTCACCAGCAGTGTATCTGGCTTCAGCTACCTGCTCCAGACCTTGCATCAGCATAATATTTTCTTTGATAATCCCTATGGTTTTGTTCCAATAAGACAGTTCATAGAAGGCAGACTTAATTTTCTTGACCAATCGATTTGCAAATTCCACATAGGAAAACTGAGCAGAGGTAGCAGTTAAATTTCCGATCTCAGATTTTGCACCTAATTTTGCAGGAAAGGGCAGCATCTGGGTTATTCCCAGAGAAACCCCGGACATAGGAGTCTCATCCAGACGGTAAGAATCAATTGGAAGATTAGAGAAGGACAATCCTAAAGTGGGATCCGGCAGAGTTCCAGAGGCTTTGGCTTTCAGTTTTTCTGCCTTGAACCTAAAATGAGCAGCTTTGAGGTCCGGATTGGCTCTCAGCCCCTCTGAAATAAGGGAATCTAAGATCAGCTGCTTTTGTGCCTGACTCGATTGTGCCAAAAGTGTGAGAAGGCTGAAGCAAATTACCAACCCACACCATAAAAATGATATTCTCAATTTAACCTCCTTAAGTAAAAGACATACCACACCCCTAAAAGGGGCAACAAAGTATTGCCACTTAGCTTAAGGAGATATTAGATTAGAAAAGATGAGTTAAGTAAATATAAGGGGGGATCTCTGTTGATAAATATAAAAAGGTGAGAATTCAAATCCTTTGGCTGGGTAAGATAATCATCTTGAACGATGTCGCTTGGAGAGTATTGCAGCAGGGATTCTGATTTCTTATTATAATCAGGAACGATAATTTCGGGCGAGCTCTGGGTCTCAGGCCACTCTCTGATCTTGCAAGAACACTTCTTCTGTTGGGTCTTAGTTGATTGAGAAGCTGAGCAGCTCTTACAGCAGGAGTGGCGGTTCTGGGATATGTCACATTTCTTACAAGGTATGACGACAGCAGGTAGCAAGAACAGAATACAGACTACAATTAATACTGCCACTTTCATTTTTGTTTGCACTAATATTTTCATAGACTATTGGTGAAATTCACAACGCTTTATAATTGTATACGACAAAAATTGTCTTATTTGCTTGAATCATTGAAAGATTGTTTAAAATTTCACCAATCAAATCATTCTAAAATAGTGGATCTAATTGGGTAATAGATATTAACGGCAACTGCTATTCTATTGCCTTACAAGGCATTAGTGATTAGAAGAATCGAGGTTAGAGTTGGCATTTGCGGATTTCTTTTAAATCAGGGAAGGTTTTGACTTAAGAATACTAAAATGTATAAAAAGGTAAGTAAATCAATCCTTCATATATTTGAAAAATTGGATAATTGCAATCCCATGCTTTTTCGTTTTAAAAAGCTCAAAGTTTGAAAAATCCAAATCCACTACTTCTTTTTTGTGGAGTTGGGCAATTATGATTCCATTTTTGCTGCTGAGAGGGTGTTTGTCAAGTAGATTTAATGATTTCTGGGTCAACTCCTTGAAATAGGGTGGAGCTACGAAGATCAGATCGAATTTTCTGTTAGCTTGAGCTAATCTGGGTATGGCTTTTAAGGCGTCGGAGGGATAGGTCTTTATAAGATCAAATATTCCCAGATTTTTCGCATTGGATTTTAAAAGAGATATTACCTTTGGTTCTAAATCAATGGCTAAAGCCTTTTTTGCCCCCCGGGATATTCCCTCAAATACAAATGCACCCGATCCAGCGAAAAGGTCCAGAATCTCAGAACCCGTTATGAAAGGTCCAATGGTGTCAAATATTATCCTGCGAACCAGGGCTAAAGCCGGTCGGGTAGTTTTTCCTTTAGGGCTTTTAAATATCCTGTTTTTATGTGTGCCGGCTATTATCCTCATTATGAATCCTGGATGAGCCAAATCCAATTAATCTAAAATATGAATCTGAATGATATACGCAACCTAATAAATCTTTTAGGCTACCAACAAGCAGAAAAAGTTAGACCGCGTGGGGGCGAACATCTGGCATTACCCGTTTGGATCATAGAGGTGGGAATTCATCCCACCTTTCACAGGTTGGGGCAACCTGTGATACCATATTTCTGGTATATAAATTGGTATGTGGATATTTCATGGGCAGAGACATTCAGCCATTAAGCGATTGACTCATAGAGGTGGGAATTCATCCCACCTTTTTTGGTAGCCAAGCCTTGCATAGGACATTTTGAGACATGTTTCGCAACCTTAAGGTTGCGGCTACCTGTGTTGATCCTTTAACCGGTAGATCCACCCTATCCTCAAGGGGGGGTATATTCTATTTGCAGCAGCTGTTTTCTTGGTTTGAAGCAAAAAAAGAGGGGCTGAGGAATACTCAGCCCCTCTCCTCATCAAAAGTTGTACTGATTAAAGTCTGCCTTTATAATTAGTCTTCCTGAATCGATATGGCTTCGCTGGGGCAGGAATCAACTGCCTCCCTTACGGAATCCTGCAGATCCTCAGGGATATCATCCATTATCACCACGGCTTTGTCTTCCTGCATCTCGAAAACCTCAGGACAGAGCTGGACGCAAATCTCGTCCCCGGTACAGAGTTCTGGATCAATCTTTACTTTCATTAAACCTACCTCCTCGAAATGGCGTTTAACAATGCTTCTCCTTAGTTTTGGGGGTTAAACTTAAAACCTAAACCGAATTTAGTCAAGAAAAATTTTAATTTTTTTTAATTTTTTAAATATAATCCATTTTTGGTAATAAAATAGTTGACAACTTAGTTATATCTTTTGTTTATTATTATTAGATGTTTGTATATGAGCCGGAATTTATTTGATTTAGTTACAAATATCATTGTACGTTCGATAAGATACAGGCAATAAATAATTTATTAAAGGAAACTTCTTCTGATGAGAGGATTACTTGTTTTCTCTTGTATGGGTTAGGTAACCTATTTCATATCAATGCGTTAAATATTCCTCTGGATTTTCCTTAAGGTTTTGATTACATTTGCCTATATATTTTATATAGAGGTTCGGGGATATTAACTTACAATTAGGAGATAAAAAATGAAAAGATCATTTACTCTGGTTAACATTCCAGTATGGGTAGGTTTATTTGTTTTAAGTTTAATGGTGGTAATTGTGTTGTCCTCCTGTGGTAAGAAAAAAGTAACGGGTGAGGATACCACGCTACCGACTGTCAATATCCTATCGCCAGCTAATAACTCCGAGGTTTCCGATACGGTGGAGATCAGCGCACAAGCTCAGGACAATAACAAGGTGGCTAAGGTGGAATTCTATATAGATTCTCAACTCCTCTTTACGGATACCCAGGCTCCCTGGAAATATGACTGGACAACCTATTTATTTGATGATAGCACTGCTCATACAATATATGCCGTGGCCTATGATCAGGCTAATAATTCAGCCACCTCCTCTGTGATTACAGTCCTGGTTAGAGTGAGTGCCGGGTTTTATTTCATCTCTGATTTCTACACTCCGGGAATGGCTTATGATGTTTTCGTTTCCGGGAACTATGCCTATGTAGCTGATGGGGAAGAGGGTTTACGAATTATTAACGTCCAAAACTCAGCCAATCCTTATTCTGAGGGGAATTTCAATACCTCCGGTTTTGCCCAAGGGGTCTTTGTATCTGGTAATTATGCCTATGTAGCGGATGGGCAAAATGGATTGCAGATCGTGGATATTTCAAACCCCACCAGCCCGGATTCTGCAGGGTGGTTCAATACGCCGGGATATGCCGAGGATGTTTTCGTTTCCGGAAATTATGCTTATGTGGCAAATGGCTCTGAAGGACTGCTAATAGTTGATATCACCGATCCACATAACCCAGACACAGCTGCTCAATTTTCCAATGGCGGTTCAGTGAGGGGGGTTTTCGTGTCCCAAGGTTATGCTTACCTGGCTACTGCTGTCGGGCTTCAAATCTTAGATGTATCCGATCCCACAAATCCCAGCTCAGCCGGGTTTGTCTATACTGCACAATATCAGGGTAACCGGGTCTTCGTCGAGGGAGACTATGTTTATCTTACTGCTTTGATTGAGGGATTGCATATCTTCGATGTGTTTAACCCGCATGATCCGGTGGAGCTGGATACTGTGTATAGTCCTGGAGCTAAGGCTTACGGAATTTTTGTCAAAGACAATTTAGCCTATATAGCCTTTGGGGACGATGGGGTGCATGTGATCGATGTAAGCGATCCTTACCGGATCAGCTTTGTGGGTCGTTTCGATTCCGAGGGGAAAAGCTATGATCTTTTTGTTGTAGGTAAACTCATTTATGTGGCGGATAACTCCTCTTTGGTGATATTAAGACTTTCCCGAAGTTAGTCGAACTAAATATTTTCAAGGGGTGCCAGGTGAAAGACAAAGACAAGTCTAAAGAGCAGCTTATAACGGATTGGGGCACGTCGCGCCAACGAACTGCTGAATTGAGAGAGCCGGAGTCTGATCGACAGCGGGCGGAGGAGGTGCTGAGTAAAGAGAAAGCCATTTGGAATAACATCATTGACTACAATCCTTACAGCATATCAGTATATGATGCCCAGGGACATTATGTGAGAGGGAATCAAGCCTACCTGGATCTTTTCAAATCCTTTCCACCACCAGACTATTCGATTTTTACAGATCCGATTCTTGAAAAGAACGGATGCTCCGAAACAGTGCTCAGGTTAAAGAAAGGGGAAGTGGTGAAACTTCCTGAAATGTTGTATAACCCTCACGTTGTTTACCCGGAGCTTCCGGATAAACCCGTGCTGGTACGGGGCATTGGCTTTCCAATTTTGGATAAGGGAGGGAAATTGGAATGCATAGTAGCATTGCATGAAGACATCACAGAGCGGAGGAAAGCGGAGGAAGCCTATCAGGTGCTGGTCGAGAATTCGCTACAGGGGCTGGTAATACTCATAGGCCATAAGCTGTTTTTCGTAAATTCCACTCTTGCTGAGATGCTTGGTTATACTATTAGGGAACTGCTGTCTTTTTCACCTGAGGATATAAATGCAGTGGTTCATCCTGAGGATCGTGGATTCGTGTGGAAGCGTTATGCAGATCGCTTGGAAGGAAAACCAGTGTTGCCACGCTACGAGTTTCGTATGATCCGGAAAGATGGAACAAAACTCTGGGTGGAGATGTTTTCCAGTCGAATCGATTACGGTGGGAAACCAGCAATTCAGGCAGCCTTCGTGGACATAACCGAACGCAAACAGGCAGAAGAGAAGCTAAGATCAGTGGAACAGGAGAAAGCAACTATTCTCAACAGTATGACAGAACGTGTGGTGTATCAAGATAAGGAGATGAGGATAATCTGGACAAACATAGTTGTCGGAGAATTGGAGGGTTTGACATCCGAAGAACTGATTGGAAAACACTGCTATGAGGTGTGGCAAAAGCGAACCCAACCCTGTGAAAACTGCCCGGTTGCAAAAGCCTTAAAAACCGGGGAGTTACACCAGGCAGAGATGACCACCCCAGACGGAAGAACCTGGTTCATACGAGGGCATCCAGTCAGAGATAGCAAAGGATATGTCGTGGGTGCGGTCGAAATCACTCTGGACATCACCGAGCGTAAAAAAGCGGATAAGGCGCTGCGAGAAAGCGAGGAGAAATTCAGGAACCTTGCGGAGCAGTCCCCGAATATGATTTTTATTAACAAGAAAGCTCGGGTGGTCTATGCCAATAAAAAATGTGAGGATATCACCGGATACAAAAGGGAGGAATTTTACTCTCCCGATTTCGATTTCCTGACATTAATTTCATCAGAATCTAAAGACTTAATAAAGGCGAATTTCAGCAGGCATGTGCAGGGTGAAGAGTGCACTCCATGCGAATATAGACTTATCACCAAAGAAGGGAAAATAATAGAGGCAATACTTACGACAAAATTGGTGAGATACGAAGGCGAGAAAGCTATCCTGGGAACGGTAACAGACATTACCAAGCAGAAGAAAATGCAAGAGGAGCTTTTAAAAGCCAAAAAACTGGAATCCATCGGAATTCTGGCAGGGGGCATTACCCATGATTTCAACAACATATTGACCGGCATTCTGGGCAATATCTCCCTGGCTAAAGCTAAAGCGGATTCTGAAGATGAAATCTTCAGGATACTGGTCAAGGCGGAAAAAGCCTCCTTGCGAGCCAAGGATTTGACCAAGCAGTTACTCACTTTCTCCAAGGGTGGAGCACCGATTAAAGAAACAACCTCAATTGGGGAGCTAATAGAGGACTCGGCAGATTTTGTGCTCAGAGGATCCAATGTAAGATGCGAATTTTCCATACCTGATGGATTGTGGCCAGTGGAGATCGATAAAGGTCAGGTAAACCAGGTGCTGAACAATTTGATCATCAACGCAGACCAGGCTATGCCCGAGGGCGGAATAATTAGGGTGAGCGCTGAGAATATTTCCCTTGATGCGAAAGACATTCTACAGCTTAAGAAAGGAAGGTATGTCAAAATAATAATTGAGGATCAGGGTATCGGCATGCCCAAACAACATCTGCAAAAGATATTTGATCCCTATTTCACCACAAAAAAGAAGGGTGATGGTTTGGGACTTGCCACCTCCTATTCTATTATAAAGAACCATAACGGACAGATCCAGGTGGAATCCGAACTGGGAATTGGTTCCACCTTTTTTATCTATCTTCCTGCTTCCTTTAAAAAGATCCCTGAGAAGAAGCTCCCGAAGGAGAAAACCCTTCCGGGCAAAGGGAGAATTCTGGTGATGGATGATGAAGAAGTGGTGCGGGAGGTGGTGGGCGATTTGCTGGTAATCCTGGGTTATAATGTGGAGTTCGCCAAAGATGGTGATGAGGTAATTGAAATCTATAAAAAGGCTGAAGCATCCGCTCAACCCTTTGATGCGGTAATAATGGATTTGACCGTTCCCGGAGGAATGGGAGGCAAAGAATCAATTCGGAAGCTGATGAAGATCGATCCCGATATTAAAGCCATAGTTTCCAGCGGTTATTTCAATGATCCGGTGATGTCCGATTTCAAAAAATACGGTTTCAGCGGTATAGTTGCTAAGCCATTCAAAATCGAAGAGCTGAGTCAGGTCCTGCATCAGGTGCTTTCAGAAATGAGCAAATCTACATCTTAATGTCATAAAAGTAATTTTCTCTGATTAACAGAGATCACTTCACTCTGGCTCACTAAATTCAGGCATATAAAATTCAAATATGCGTGATAACCGCTTGCTTATATATTTCCGATAATAAAAAGTTTTATTCAAAATTTAAAATAAATTTATTGCTTGATAAGAAATATGTTTATTTATTATAATTAGTATTGGTGATTACAGAACTTCTGAATTGGTTTTCAGGAGAGCATTATTTAAGAATAAAATGTTGAGAATTAATAACCACAAATTGGGAGTCGATGGAAAAAGATAGAATACTGAAGACCCTACAAAAGGGTTTAAAATTTTCTCAGGCTGAACAGACTGAACTTCTATGGCTGGAGGAGGATTTTAACTATACCGGCTTTATGCAGAACACGGTATTTAATAATATTTCACGCTATGATCACGTTTTGATGGCAAGGACAATACTGGATAAAAAAATCGGTGTGGCTGTCACTAATAAAATTGATGAAGAAAATATAAGGAGGGTGATAGATGAATCTTTTGAGATCGCTCAGAGCCAAAAGGAGGATCCAGATTTTGTATCCTTACCTTTCTCCTCTATGGCACCTGAAGTAAAAGGATTTTATCAAAAGACCTCGGAATTCTCACCATCGGATAGAGCAAAGGTGGTTGAGAAAATAGTCAAGGAATCTGAGAGAGAAAATCTGAATTCATTCGGTGCTTTTGAGACAAAAACCGAATCCATAGGTGTGGTTAATTCCCTGGGGACACAGCAGTTCTTTAAAGGAACCCAGGCTCACCTGACACTGACTGCTTCAACCAATGGTGCTTCAGGTTGGGCACAGGGTTTCAGAAGGGACGTAGAGGAAATAAATGTGCAGGAAGTTACTCAAGCTGGCATAAGAAAAGCGATTATGTCACAGAATCCGGCTGAATTGCCTCCTGGCGAATACACCGTGATCCTGGAGGAGGCTGCCGTTGCCTCACTTCTTTTGTTTCTGGGTTTTCTGGGATTTGGTGGAAAAACTTTCTCTGAAGGCAGAAGTTTTATGTCCAATAAAATAGGAGAGAGAATAACCGGCGAGAACATTACCGTTACAGAAGATCCTTTTAATCCTGAGATGATAGGTATGACCTTTGATTATGAAGGGGTTCCCAAAAAGAAGGTGGTGCTGATCGAAAAGGGATTGGCCGGAGGTGTTGTTTATAACTCCTATTATGCCAATAAATTCGGGACCCAGTCCACAGGGCACGCTCTCAAGCCCGATAATCCATTCGGGCCTTATCCCAAAAATATGGTCATGTCCCCCGGTAAATCAAATATGGAGGAGATGATCTCTTCCACAGATTTAGGGATACTGATCACCCGCCTGTGGTATGTTAACTACTTAAATCCTATGAAGACCATGGTTACGGGCACTACCCGGGACGGTACTTTTCTGATTGAAAGGGGGAAAATAAGCGGGGCGGTGAAGAACATGCGAATAGGCCAAAGCATTTTGGAGGCTTTCTCCAATGTGGAACTCATTGCCAATACCAGAAAGGTTTGTCCTCAATTCGGTGTGGTGATGCTGGTCCCAGCAATGAAAATATCTAAGTTTAACTTTATCCAACAATGATCAGCCGTAGAAAATTTATCAAGGTTTTCGGAATTTTGAGCTTAGGAATCACTTTTTTACCTCAATTTCTGGCTAAAAGACCTTTTTTTAGAACCAGCTTTTCGGGAAATGTAAATGCTGATCGATTCTGGCTTCTGGGTTTGCCTAAAAGAGGATGTGCCACTTCTTATCTTTTATCAGAACAAAATAACTCACTTGAAAACTGCCTTTGCGATCTACACAGTATTTCGGATTTGAGATGATTTATGAGCACAATCCTTCTTGAAGCTTTAAACTCCGGGGCAAAATTTTTAAAGGAGAAGGGCATAGGGAATCCCAGGTCAAGCACTGAGGTTCTTCTATCTTCGATTCTGAATTTAAGCCGGGTGGATTTATATTTGAATAAAGACCAGGTTCTGAATGAAAAGGATAAAAAAAAGTTCGATGAATTTCTGAAAGAGCGAGCCTCTGGAAAACCTCTTCAATATATCACCGGCTCGATTGAATTTCTGGACTTGGAATTTATGATTGATCCCCGGGCTATGATCCCACGACCGGAGACGGAGATATTGACCCTTTCGGTAATCGACCATTTCAATAATATCAAAAACGAAAACCAACCCTTAAGGATCGTGGATTTGGGAACCGGTTCTGGGATAATAGCCATAACCCTGGCTAAAAATTTGGAGAACTCTTTTTTGTATGCGGTCGACATTTCAAAGGAGGCATTGAAACTGGCATCTGACAATGCAATAAAACATAAGGTTATAGAGAGAATTGATTTTATATTGGGCGATCTATTTCAACCACTGGAACGTAAAAACATTCAAAATTCAGTGGACTGCATTGTCTCCAATCCCCCTTATGTGAAGGATGATGATTCTGAAAGCCTGTCTAAAGAGATTACTCATTTCGAACCTGACGTCGCTTTGTTCTCAGGGGATGATGGATTGAATTTTCATAAAAGAATTCTAAAAGAATCTATGAAATATCTGAGAAAAGATGGATTATTAGCCCTGGAGGTGGGATGGGAGGATGGAGATAGATTGATAGATTTAATTGGATCAGAAGGTTTTTTCCACGAAACAGAGATTATAAAGGATCTGGCTGGTATAAAAAGGATAGTCAAAGCATTGAAGATTTGAAATCGAACTGACTGATGTGGAGAAGCTCAACTCATTGAAGTTGGTAATTTTTTGTTTTACAATGAGTTGGTTTATCTATTGACAAATAAGGAAAATTTAGTATAATAAAATGAGGTACCTGCAAAGGGGATAAAAGACAGCTATGATTTTCTGAACCTTCTTAAAAGGAGTTCATAGTGAAAAAGCTTTTGGTATTCTTAATGATCTTAGGTCTTGGTGTCTTTTACTCAGAGGGCTTAGCCAATGTGTTAACCCAGACCGTCAATTTCTCTAAATCCTCTTTGGTTTTTGAGAAAGAAAAAGAATATGACCTGGTCAAGCTCTCTCAAGCTCACCTGATGAACCAGATCGGCAAACCTGCATTGCCCGTGAAAAACATTTTTCTGGCTTTACCGGATAATGCAGAGGTTATCGGGGTGGAGGTGATTTCAACAGAAAAGGAGGAATTGAGTGAAAGCTTCTATGTCTTCCCGGCTCAGCCTTCCATTCCTCTGTCCAGGACACCTGATTTCAACTCCTTTGTGCAGCCGCTTTCCAGTGTCTATAATTCCTCTTCACCTTTTCCCGAGACCCCATTAAAATATATAAAAACGGGATCTTTAGGGGGCAAAAGAATTGCAGTCTTGCAGGTTCACCCTTTGGAGTACATACCAGCTCAAAGATCACTTGTTTTCTACAAAACCATTCAATACAGATTGAATTATTCCCTTAAGGCGAAAGCGCCTTCACCTCCTCGGCGAAGTCAGAAAGCAGAGGAAACCTATCTGAGCATGGTGAAAAATATCGTTGATAATCCCCAAAATGTGCCTCCCAGCTCCATAGAGGATGGTTCAGATGAAGGCATGCTGGAGTATCTGGTAATTACCAATGAGACTTTATCCTCCTACTTTCAGGAGCTGGTTGACTGGAAGAGGAAAAAGGGAATCCCCTCAGCCATAAGGACCAGGGAATGGATTGTCTCGAATTATTCCGGGTGGGATCCTGCAGAGAGAATAAGAAATTACCTTAAGATAGCATATCAGGATTCAGGATGTGTTTGGGTCCTTCTGGGTGGAGATACTGACGTGATACCCTGTAGGTATGCGCATATAGAACTACAGACGGAAACAGAGGACATTCCCTCTGACTTATATTACTCGGATTTAGATGGAAGTTGGGATTATGATGGTGATCACGGTTATGGCGAACCGGGAGATAGTCTGGATTTGTTCCCGGATCTGTTTGTGGGAAGGGCACCGGCCTCAACCACAGCCGAGGTTGAGGTTTTTGTGGATAAAGTTCTAACATATGAGAAGAACGTCCCATCGGATTATCAACTCAAGATGTTGTTTTTTGCCGAATACAGCGATGCCCGAACAGATGATGCCATAGGCAAGGATATGATCGATGACTATTACGTGCCTTCTCGTTTTGACCCCATAGCTAAACTCTATGAGAGTGATGGAAACGAAAACGCCCAGGTGGTTCTGGATTCCATGGATTTGGGTTTCAACTTTATGAATCACGCAGGACATGCCAATTACCCGGTCATGTGTACCGGTCCGGATAATATCTGGAATGAAGACGTGGATGGATTAACTAATTCCCCAAGATTCTCAGGGGTTCTTTATACCGTGGGCTGCTGGCCGGCTGCTATTGATTATGATTGTATAGGCGAACACTTTGTGAAAAATCCAAATGGGGGTGGATTTTTCGTGGGGAACTCCAGATACGGCTGGTACACCCCGTCCCTTCCCGGTTACGGTTCCTCTGACCTTTTCGATCAACAGTTCTTTGCCTCCATTTTCAGCAGAGGATTTTACCACTACGGACAGATCATAGCAGACTCTAAGATCTATTTTGCAGCGGAAGCCAATCAGGAAAATGATTTCAGGTGGATTGAGTTCGAGTTAATTCTTTTAGGTGATCCCGAGATGCCCTTATGGACGGATATCCCTCAGAATCTGGTGGTCGATTTCGCGGATACCGTAACAACCGGTTCAAATCAATTCTGGGTAACGGTTAACCAGGGCTCACCAGTGCAGGATGCTTTGGTATGCTTGATGAAGGATAATGAAGTCTATGCATCCGGTAAAACAGGATCGGATGGATATATTACATTTTCTATTACTCCGGAATCTGTGGGAACACTCTACGTAACCGCTTCCAAACCTGATTTCTATCCCTTTGAGGGATACTCCATGGTTCAAACCGATCTACCTTATGTAACCTGTAAAGACAAATCCATTGATGATGGTGCAGGAAACAGCGATGGTATCATAAATCCGGGTGAGCAGATAACTTTGAATTTGATTCTAAAGAATTATGGGAGCCAGACTGCATCCGGAGTTGAAGCTAAACTGAGATCAAATGACTCATACGTAAGCATTACCGATTCAGCGGGAAGTTTTGGTGATTTGAATTCCGGAGATGAAGCTTCAGGGAGCTATGCTTTCCAGGTAAATTCTTCGTGTCCGGATTATCATACCATCTGCTTCGATCTGGAAATAACAGATGCCTCCCATCTTTGGTCCTTCACCTTAGCTCTCAACGTGGGCACACCGGATCTAAAATATCTCCAGACCACTCCTCAGAATGGTACCGGAATAAACGGTTTTCCCGATCCGGGTGAGACAATTGATATGAGGGTAACTCTGCAAAACCTGGGATGGGGTAATGCATACAATACCTTTGCCAAATTGCTCACCAGTGATCCCTATATCCAGATTCTCTCAGACAGTGTATTTTTTGGTGATATTCCCAATCAGGAGAGCAAAACACCCGATTCCTGCTTTAATATTTCCATAGAACTATCCTGCCCGGTTCCTTATTTCTCAACAATGTTTTTAGATGTTGGAGCTGACGATTACTCCTCCCTTGATAGTTTCATACTGGTGATCGGTGATCAGGGCTTTGTGGATGATATGGAGGGGGGAGAGAATGGCTGGTCCCACACAGGAACCTCAGATAAGTGGCATCTGACTTCTCACAAATCCCATTCTGGTAATACCAGCTGGTACTGTGGTAACGAGGGAAGCTGGCTTTACAGCTCGGATTTCACTGCATATCTTTACACTCCAACCATAATGGTCCCTCCGGATGCGGAGCTCAGTTTCTGGGCCTGGTATGAGATAGAAGCTGGATTTGATTATTCCTACTGCGAGATAGATTATGGTCAGGGGTGGAGAGTTCTGTGTATGATGACCGGTGAAAGTGGAGGCTGGGTTGAGAAAACCTACGATCTATCTGAACACTATGGGGATAGCATCCAGATAAGGTTCACCATGTTCAGCGATGATGATGCTTCTGTTTTCGAAGGTTTGTTTATTGATGATCTAAAGATAAGCGGAGAAAAGGCTGGAGTGTGTGGCGATGCTAATGGAGATTTGGAGGTGACTATTGCCGATGTGGTTTACCTGGTTAACTATGTGTTTAGGTCCGGTCCTGAACCTGATCCCTTATGGGTAGCTGACTGCAATCAGAATGGAATCGTAGACATTGCTGACGCCGTTTATCTAACCATCTACCTGTTTAAAAGTGGACCACCTCCTTGTCCCTAGTTTATCTGGATAACCTGGTGTAAAGCACAATAGGATTCAGTAACAAATCAGATAATAGAATAACCACCCCTTTCTGCAGAGGGGTAGTTTGAACTGTCTAACCCAAAGTTACTTGATTCTTTTATTGGGCGGGTTGAGTTTTTTAGAGAAGATTCTTTATTCTCTTTGGTTTCAACTTTGTTAGGAGTTTACTCCAATCTCATGAGGTAATGAATTATTAATATATTCCTTTAGTTGTTGGAATTCAGTTCTCATTTTATCCAGCTCATCTTTAGCACTGGCCAAATTGCCCGTTCGTCCTAAAAGTTCTAAATTGAGGGACAAATCAGCAAGACCATTAACGCTAAGCTGAGCAGCTAAACCCTTTAGGCTGTGAGCTTCTCTGTCCACTGCTTCAATGTCGCCTTTCTTTACTGCTTGATCCAGTTTTTTTATTTGTTTTGGCACATAGTCCAAAAACTCTGTGAGCATCTTTTCAAAAAATCCTCTGTCTCCACAAAATCTATTAATAGCGCTTTCAAACTCAATGGGAACACCACTGAGCTGATTCTCATTCTTAATGTAGACTTGCTCTTTAATCACCTCCTGCTGAGAATAAGAACTGGTCCACTTTTCTATGGCATCGATCAGTTCTTGCGGTTCTATTGGTTTTGATATGTAGTCATCCATACCCGCCTTGAGGCATCGCTCTTTATCCCCTTTCATAGCATGGGCTGTCATGGCGATAACGGGTGTATGTTTTCTATCACCTTCTCTTTCACGAATTACCTGAGTAGCTTCGAAACCATTCATTTCTGGCATCTGAACATCCATTAAGATCAGGTTATAAGTGGTGTGTTTGAGAACCTGTATTGCCTTAGCTCCATTTTCTACTGCATCCACAGAATAGCCTGCTCGCTTTAGCAAGGCAACAGCTAATTTTTGATTCATGGGGTTGTCCTCTACCAGGAGTATACGAACCGATCTACGTTTCTGTTCTGCTATGGTATGGCGGGTAACTATCGGGGTTGGTTTCTCCTTGGTTTTTGTCTTCTGCAAACCCAAGACGGTAATGATGGCGTCATATAGCTGTGACTGTTTAATTGGCTTCATCAGGTAACCGGCACAGCCTAAAGCTTTCAGTCGAGAGACATCTCCGCGAGTCCCAATAGATGTGAGAATGATCACTACCACATCACTTATCGCTGGATCCTCCTTAATAAATCTTAGAGTCTGCTCCCCGTCCTTCTCTGGCATCTGCATATCCATCAGTACCAAATCGAAAAGTTTTCCTTGATGGGATGCTTTTTTCAAAACGTTTATTGCTTCAGCACCGCTCTCCACAGCCTCAGCATAGCAACCAAAGGACTCCAGCATTTTAACTAAAATAACCCGATTTGTTTTGTTATCATCTACTGCCAGCATCCGCATGCCTTTTATATCCACAGAAAAGTGCGGGGATATCTCTTTAACCTCTTTTTGCTTTTCGTAGCTAACAGTAAACCAGAAATGACTTCCCTTGCCCACTTCACTTTCCATGCCGATTCGACCACCCATGAGCTCGACCAGACGTTTGGAGATCGATAATCCCAGGCCGGTTCCGCCATATTTGCGGTTGGTAGATCCGTCCACCTGAGTAAAGCTCTCAAAGATTCTTTCTTGTTTATTTTTGGGAATACCTATTCCAGTATCTGTGACCGAGAAAAGAAGCGTAACTTGATCTTCGGTTTCGCTCTCAGGCACGACTCGGATTACTACTTCTCCTTTTTCCGTAAATTTAATGCCATTACCTGCCAGATTAATCAAGATTTGCCGCAATCGAGTTGGATCACCGCGCAGGAGAGAAGGTACTCTGTGATGGATCATACAGACGAGCTCTAATCCTTTGGTGAAGGCCTTAGGTGCTAATGTGTCAGTGATTCCTTCCACTGTAAGACGCAGATCAAATTCAATGTCCTCGACCTCAATCCGATCCGCTTCAATTTTTGAGAGATCCAGAATATCATTTAGAAGTTCCAGAAGTGCACGAGCACTCACTTTAACCGTACTCAGATAGTCTCGCTGTTCATCGTTTAGCTCGGTATCTAAAGTTAAGTCAGTCATCCCGATGATGGCATTCATTGGAGTGCGGATTTCGTGGCTCATATTTGCCAGAAATTCGCTCTTGAGCTGGTTGGCTTCCTCTGCCTCCTCTTTGGCTTTCTTGAGCTTCTCTTCTGCTCGCTTACGCTCACTGATAATCCGTTGGGCATAGATGCTGAACATGATAAGAATACACAGAGATAACGAGCGCATCCAGATTTTGTGTGAATCCAGCGTGAATATCTCTTCGAGGAGATTGCCTTTGTTAAATACAATAACATCTATACCAGATTCAAGAATCCAGAATAGTGATGCGAATACAATTCCTATGAATATCATTTTTTTTGCTATACTCGTACTGTTTGTTTCTTTAACCTTCATTTTGATCTCCTATTCAGATTTGGAATTGGAAAGAATACTTCACATTGGACTCTCAGCGTAATGAGTACAAACCTTATTTTGGCAAGTTTCCAACTATGACATAGAATTGAGATGATACTATATTGATAAAGTAACTTTACAGATTATTCCAAGATGCAGGGTATGGTTAAGAAGCCAGAGAAGTTCCCCGCACCGAATTCCTGAAATAGTAAATCAGCAAATCCTTTAGATTTCAATTTTTTTATCTCTTTCACCCCGTAGGGGATTACCCTTATATTTTACCCCAAATAATTAATAATTCAATAATAATATCGGTAAAATAGATATAGTATTTAGTGTTAAATACCTAATATGAAAAGAAAATTAGTTAGAATCTATAAGATTATTACTTTTTTAAGTTAAAGGTAATTACCATATTTTTATTTGTTCATCAATTTTTTCTATTAGCCATATAGAAAATTTGTATCTTAGTGTTATTAGATTAAATGAAGAGTAATTGAATTTAGAAATTAACGATCTTATAAAAGCTGATTTCTTGACTTAAAAATTCTTGATTAAATAAGTAAAGCTATATAGCAATTCGGGGTTCGTCTATGAGTCCCAATAACCGCGTAGTTCCAGCTATTGGTGGGGGTTTTTAAGGAGCATCATTGTTGAATCAATTAGAAACCTGGCAATAATAATAACATTTTGACTGGTAAAAGTTTTCTATCTTTTTAAGGATTCATGTAAGTCCACCTTTTTCATTTGAGCTTTTTTCCACTTGACATATTCAGGATATTGTTTTTCCATACATTCGGGACAGATGCCGTGGCTGAAGTCCGCTTCTGAATGCCTGGCTACATAATCCTCAATTTGCTGCCAGTAGTTTTCGTCGTTTCTTATCTTTTTGCAGAACATACAGATGGGCAAAAGGCCTTTTAGTTGTTTAACCTGGGCTAAGGTATCTGCAAGTTCTTTGTTTTTCTGGCGAAGCGTTTTTTCGAGTTGTATTATCCGTTCTCCGGCTTTTACCCGTGCTAAAAGCTCGGTTTTATCAAAAGGCTTGGTGATGTAATCGTCAGCTCCAGCATCCAGTCCCTTTATTATGTTTTCTTTTTGAGTTAGGGCTGTCCAGAGGATTATATAAACATAGCTGGGAAGGTTCAGCGCCCGGACCTTGTGACAAAGCTCCAGTCCATCCAGATCGGGCATCATCCAGTCAGTAATGAGCATATCCGGCACATCTTTTTGGATGGAAGCTAAAGCCTTTAGCCCATTTTCAACTGCAATAACATCGTGTCCGGCTTTAATTAAAATTTTTTCAAGTATCATTCTGGAGGTTTTTTCATCCTCTGCGATTAATATTTTCATCTTTCACCCCTGTAGATTCAGTTCTAATATCTCAAGGTTATACTTTTATGGTTTGGGTTAATGATTTAACGTATTCCTCTAAATATTTGAATTCTGTTCTCAAGTTATGGATTACATCTTGAGCATTTGTTAAATCACCTTTTCTTCCTGTGACCTCCAGCTTTAAGGCCAGATCAGAAATGCGTTTGGCACCTAAATTACTTGCAGCACCTTTAATGCTATGTGCTATCCTTTCCACTATCTGGGAATCATTCTTTTGTACTGCTTGATCCAGTATCTGTAGCTGTTTTGGAGCATAACTCAGGAATTCCTCCAGCATCTCCTGGAGGAATTCTTTGTCACCACCAAATCTATTAATAGCATTTTCAAGGTTAATAGGAATGCCGGGACGAGATTCATCTCTTTTAGAGTTCTCCAAGCATTTTGGGGTCACCTGGCATTCAGTGGATTTGGTCCACTTCTCTATTACCCGGAACAGCTTTTGGGAGTCGATTGGCTTGGAGATATAATCATCCATGCCCGCATTAAGGCAGCGCTCCTTGTCCCCCTTCATGGCATGGGCCGTCATGGCGATAATAGGGGTATGTTTTCCCTGTCCCTCTTTTTCCCGGATGGCTTTAGTGGCTTCAAAACCATTCATCTCCGGCATCTGGACGTCCATCAAGATAAGGGTGTAAACTTTGCTTTTTAGAGCCTCAATTACCTTATATCCATTCTCCACCGCATCAACGAAATAGCCTGCTCGCTTAAGCAAGGTCAGGGCTAATTTTCGGTTTGTGGGGTTGTCTTCTGCTAAAAGGATATGAACCGCTCTACGTTTTTGCTCGGCTATGGTATGACGGGTGACTATGGATGGCTGGTCTTTTTCAGCTTTGCACTTTTGCAAACCCAGGACAGTTATGATGGCGTCATATAACTGTGATTGTTTAATGGGTTTCATCAGATAACCCGCACACCCCAGCTCCTTTAATCGAGCCACCTCACCTCTTACTCCCACAGATGTCAGGATTACCACCGTAGTGCCCTTTATCTGAGGGTCATTCTTAATGGCGTGCAGGGTTTGCTCACCGTCCATACCCGGCATTCGCATGTCCAGCAATACCAGATCAAATAGTTTTCCGTCTTTAACTGTTTCTCTCAAAACCTTTAATGCACAAGCCCCGCTTTCAACGGATTCAACGTAGCACCCAAAGGACTGTAGGATTTTAGCCAAAATGGTTCGATTGGTCTGGTTATCATCTACCACCAGCATCCGCATGCCACGTATGTCCACAGAAACTGGTGGATGAATCTCCCTGGTCTCTTTCTGTTTTTTGAAAGTAACCCTAAACCAGAAACGACTTCCCTTGTCCGGTTCGCTTTCCACTCCAATTTCCCCCCCCATAAGCTCGACCAATCGCTTGGATATTGATAAACCCAGACCGGTGCCACCATATTTACGAGTAGTGGAACCATCCGCTTGGATGAAGGTTTCGAAAATCTTCTTTTGCTTATCTTTGGAAATTCCTATTCCGGTATCCTTAACGGAAAAAAGAAGTGTTGCCTGATCTTCGGTTTCCCAGGAAAGCTCCACTTTAAGTACCACTTCCCCCTTTTCAGTAAACTTAACCGCATTTCCCACCAGGTTCACCAGAACCTGTCTGAGCCTTCCCGGGTCACCACGTAAAAGAGGAAAAATCCGGTGGTGGATCAGGGAAGCCAGTTCTAACCCTTTTGCTGAAGCTTTAGGGGCAAAGGCATCTGCCACGCTTTCTACCGTGATCCGCAAATCAAAGTCTATGCTCTCCAGTTCAATTCGATCCGCTTCTATTTTCGAAAGATCCAGAATATCGTTTATGAGCTCCAGAAGTGCCTGGGTGCTTTCCTTTACCGTATTGAGATAGTCACGCTGTTCCTCGGTCAGCTCGGTATCTAAAGCCAGATCGGTCATCCCGATAATGGCATTCATGGGTGTTCTGATCTCATGGCTCATGTTAGCCAGAAATTCACTTTTAAGCCGATTAGCCTCCTCAGCTTGTTCCTTGGCCTTTAATAATATCTGCTCTGCCTTTTTACGTTCCGTAATATCAGTTACTGTTCCCAGGATGGCCTGCTCTCCTTTATATTTTATCAGTTTTGTAGTAAGTATGGCTTCTATTTTTTTTCCATCTTTTGTGATTAGTGTATACTCTACAGGAGCAACTTCTTCACCGTTTATATGTTTTTCAAGATTTTCTCTTATTAAATCTTGTGATTCCTTTGAAATCAGTTTGAAAAAGTCGAAGTCAGGGGAATAAAACTCTTCATATCTGTAACCCATAACCTCCACACATTTCCTATTAGCATAAACCACTTTGCCTTTTTTGTTTATAAAAACCATATTTGGCGATTGTTCTGCTACCATTCTGAATTTCTCTTCATTTTCTCGTAACTCTACCTCCACTCGTTTACGTTCAGTGATATCTGAAACTATCATTCCCAGCCCTTTTCCTACTTTAAAAGCCCATACCGATATATGTTTGTTTCCGAATTTTGGATGAAGAACTAAATCATCAAAAGTTAATGGCTTGCCAGTTTTTATCACATCTTTATACTTTTCCAATCTACCTGATTCCTTAATATCAGGTATTATTTCAGTAATGTTTTTTCCAATTCCTGTTTCTTGGTTTCAGATGGATGCAATTTCAATGTGGCATCATTGATGTCGACATAATTCAACTCTGAGTCGAAAAGGATAAAGCTGTCGGGTGCTGAGTCCATAAACGCCCTTAACCTTTCCTCTACTTCACGCAGCATATTTTCCACATTCCGACGCTCGGTGATTACCCGTAGGGCATAGAGGCTGAACATTATGAGAATGTATAGAACTAAAGCTCGCATCCAGATTTCATGGGAATTCAAAGTGAATATCTCCTCTAATATATTGCCTTTCTTAAAGATAAAGACGTCTATTCCGGATTGAAGAACCCAAAAGAGCACCCCGAATCCTATTCCAATTAATATCATTTTCTTAGCTGTACTTAGACCATCTGTGTCCTTGAACTTCACCCACACCTCCTTCTCTCGCTAAGAGACAATGCTATAAAATGGTCATGATCTCAAAACATAGAACAACCAGACCATCAACGACTTATCTGGGTTTGTTGCCAGGCTGCGGTGAATCTATTGATCAGAATACTACTGAAACGGAGAAGAAACTTTGTATATTTAGTAATTTAGAAAAGCTCCCCACTCCCTATTTGCCAATAGTCATTTAAAATCGCAAAGATCACATTCTTTTTGCTAATTCTTTCACCCTTGGTAGAATCAGCTTATTTTACCGCACCTGATAAGCAAACTATCTATACTATCGGTTGCAAATAGACTACCCTTTATGCTACAAGCATTGGATCATATATGTAATAACCTTAAATTGATCCATAGGAATCC
>CAYURP010000011.1:0-5373 GCA_964447175.1 uncultured Ignavibacteria bacterium
TCCTCCCGAGGGAACATCATAGATCCTGAAAGTCAGATCATAAAGACCATTTAATGCAGTACCCTCATCGTTGGTTAACATCCCCTGATAGTTAATCATGTGGGGAATTGGATCTATGATTGCAAAAGCTGAACTTACAAAAAAAAGTACCAAAAGGGATGCTGCAAAAAAAATTAAAGACCTCCTCATTCCACACTCCTTTCATTTTTAGGGAATTTACTTAATGGTGTGAAAACAACTAACGTTTTGCCCTTGCTGTGGGGCATAAAAATCCTCCGCTCCCCTTTTAATGTTCCGCTCTACACTATCCACTCTGATCTCTTTACTTGAGCAGCACCATCTTTTTGGTTTTAACGAAATTATCCGCCTGAATCTTATAGAAATAGATCCCTGTTCCTACCTCCTGTCCGCTCTGGTTTGTTCCATCCCAGCTCACAGATTTGTAACCGGCCTTTTCCCATTCATCTTTCAATACCTTGACCCTCTGTCCCAGGACGTTGTAAACCACTATGCTCACCCGAGAATCTCTGGGCAAGGCGTATTCGATCACTGTCTGGGGATTAAAGGGATTGGGATAGTTCTGGGATAAACCGAAATCTCTGGGTAAAATGACCTGTGCTTCCTCATCCACATCTGTAGCTGTGACAACCCACGGATTCCAGAAACCGTGATATACCCAGTAGGAGTTTTCAGATTTCCCAATAGCAGTTTGTCCCACTGTGGCTGAAATTTTATAACTTGTGGAACTGGAACCAATCACCCCACCCGCTCCGATACACTGGGTTTTCATCTTCACCCCATAAATATTGGAAGCTATCAGAAGAAATGAAACTAAGAACAAAACAAAAATCAAACATCTACTTTGTCTCATAAGTCACCTCCTCTCATCAAAAATTAAAATAAATATTCATCATAATAAAACAATATCCCAAGTATTTTCCTTTCATCCACTTCAAATTAAATTTTTAAATTTTTGCTGTCAAGGACTTTTTAGCGATTCTCGGCAAATTCGGAAAAATCTTACGTGAAGCATAAATTCACTTTCAAACTTTTCTGCAATACTTGATTCTACTTCAGTGTTCTTTTTTCTCTGATTCATCAAAAAAATACCCAGCTTGAACCCAAGGTGGGAATAAGATCAGTTCTAAGATAATTTAGATTTTTCTTTTTCTTGTAATTTCTCTAAAGCGACTTTTGCGGCGTTTTGCTCTGCCTCCTTTTTTGTGGTTCCAGAACCTTTTCCCCATTCCTTCCCTTTAACAAAAACAGCTATGACAAATTTCTTTTCGTGATCAGGACCTTTTTCTTCCAGAACCTGATATCGAGGAAGTCTTTTCCCCTGAGCTTGAAGATATTCAAGCAGTTCTCCCTTGTAGTTACGAAAGGCATCATTTTTGATAATCTGGTGAATGCGGGAAAATATATGTTTGTCTAATATTTTTGTGGCTGGAGAAAGCCCTCCATCCAAAAACACAGCTCCGATAAGAGCCTCATAGGCATCGGTGATTATGGACGCTTTTTCCTGGCCCCCGGCCTTTTTCTCCTCCTTGCTCATTTGGATGTATTCACCTAAAGATATGGACTGGGCCACCTGGGTTAAAGTTATTTCGCTCACCAGAGAGGCTTTGATTTTGGTTAAATCCCCCTCGGCTTTCTGGGGAAAGTTCTCATATAAGAACTGGGAGGTGATCAGCCCGATAACCGAGTCCCCCAGAAACTCAAGCCTTTCGTAGGAGGATTCCCTTTCCTCGCAAAATGAGCGATGGGTTAAGGCTTGCTGCAACAGGGAACGATCCTGAAAAACATAACCCAACCTGGATTGAAGCTGAGCCAGCTCCCCGGAATCTTTGTTAAAAATTTTTCTTAAAAGAGAACCTAAATCAAACCTCATTCCGTGAATTTTTTAACTGCAAGTGTGATATTGTGACCTCCGAAACCGAAGGAATTAGAGAGAAAGACATTTATCTCTTTTTCTTTCGATTTATTGGGAACATAATCCAGATCACATTTTGGATCGGGAAATTCATAATTGATGGTGGGATGAAGAATACCTTCCTGCATTGATTTTATAGACGCAATGATTTCTACAGCACCGGCTGCACCCAGAAGATGACCTATCATGGATTTGGTGGCATTCACCGGGATCCGATAAGCTCGTTCTCCAAATACTTTTTTTATAGCCAAGGTCTCGGATACATCTCCCAGCTCAGTGGCAGTCCCGTGGGAGTTTATATAGTCCACCGAATCAGGAGATAGATCTCCATCCTTTAAAGCCAGACTTATGGAACGGGCAGCTCCCTCACCTTCCGGGTTGGGTGCGGTGATATGGTAGGCATCACTGCTCATACCCAGACCCACTATCTCTGCATAGATATTCGCATCCCTTTTTCGGGCGTGCTCCAATGATTCCAGGATAACCGCTCCTGATCCCTCAGCCATAACAAAACCGTCCCGCTCTTTATCAAAGGGACGGGATGCTTTTTGAGGCTCGTTATTCCGAGTGGAGATGGCCCGGGCTGAACAGAATCCAGCCAGGGAAGAAGGTGTGATGGCGGCTTCGGTCCCTCCAGCTATCATTATATCAGCATCCCCTCTTTGGATTATCTTGAAAGCATCACCTATGGCATGAGCGCTGGTAGCGCAGGCAGATACCGTAGCATAATTGGGTCCTTTGAAGCCAAATCTCATGGACACCAGACCTGCGCTCATATCTATTATCATCATGGGGATAAAGAAGGGACTGACCCTGGAAGGTCCCTTCTCTAAAAGAATGGAAAGCTGTTTCTCTAAAGTCTCGATTCCCCCGATCCCACTACCAATAACTACCCCGGCCCGGTAAGGGTCAAAAGAATCAGAACTCAACCTGGCATCATGGTAAGCCTGCTGGGAAGAAGCGATAGAGTAATGCTCTGCTGGGTCCATCCTTCGAACCTCCTTTTTGTCTATGTAACTTAGGGGATCGAAGTTTTTAACCTCCCCGGCAATTTGCGTGGTAAAGCCAGTGGGATCGAATCTGGTCACCCTATCTATTCCGGATTTACCGGATTTCAAAGCCTCCCAGAATTCCTCCACTGAATTCCCCACCGGAGTAATAGCGCCCATTCCAGTTACTACAACTCTTTTCCTCATCATATCGATCTTACAGATAATTTAAGTTGATCTTAATTTACTCTGATTCTTTTCCTGCGGTTTTCTCCTCTATATATTTGATTGCTTCTCCCACCTTGGTTATTTTCTCAGCTTCCTCATCCGGGATCTCCAGACCAAATTTCTCCTCCAACGCCATGACCAGTTCGACTGTATCCAGGGAATCGGCTCCCAGATCCTCCACAAATGAAGCCTCATCTTTAACTTGAGCAGGATCCACTCCCAACTGCTCGACTATGATCTCCTTTACCTGTTGAGCTACTGACATGTTTTACCTCCTTGATGGTTTATGTCATTTACATTAACAGTCCTCCGTCAACCTGAATTACCTGGCCGGTGATATAATCTGCTTCATCTGAAGCCAGAAATAAGACCAAATTAGCTACATCCTCTGGCTTTCCTTCCCTTTTCAAAGGGATTGAGGAGAGGAAGCTATCTTTAGCTTTTGGGGACAGATTTTCAGTCATGGGAGTCAGGATGAAACCCGGAGCAACGGCGTTAACCGTTATCTCCCGAGGTGCCAACTCCTTGGCAGCAGATTTGGTTAATCCTATCAATCCCGCCTTGGAAGCGGAGTAGTTTACCTGCCCCACATTACCCATCAGACCCACCACTGAACTGATATTAACTATTTTACCAGATCTTTGCTTCATCATAATCCGGGCAACAGATTTGGTCATATTAAAAGCGCCTTTCAGATTGACCGCTAAAACTTTATCCCACTCATCCTCGGTGGTCCGGATCAAAAGGTTATCCCGGGTAACGCCAGCATTGTTGACCAAAATATCTATCCGGTTGTGTTTTTGCAAGATATTTTTTATGGTTTCCTCAACCTGGTGCGAATCTGTAATGTCAAGCTGCAAAGCAAAATTAGGGAATCCTTTTTCTTTTAATTCATTAGATAACGTGTTTATTCCTTCCAGATTGATGTCACACATAACTACTACTGCCCCCTCCTGGGCAAACCTCAGGGCTATAGCTTTACCGATTCCCTGAGCTGCACCGGTGATAACAGCGACTTTTTCTTTTAGCCTCATTTCAAAATCTCAGTTAATATCTGTAGGGACCCATTTGGGTCCTGGACAGGTCTTTTGACCTGTCCCTACAGTTTTAAAAAATTCTCTAAATCTGAAAGCTTATCTATCCCATATAAATTAACATCTTTAAAGGAACGTTTCAAAAGACCCTGCAAAACCTTGCCCGGACCGATTTCTAAAAAATCCCTCACACCCTGATCATAAATGAACTGCATGGATTGATACCACAAAACCGGCTGGGTGATCTGCTGGGTCAAGAGCTTTAGTATCTCCTGTGGATCTGAAACTGACTTTCCAGTTACATTCGCTACCAGGGGAATGGATGCGGAATTTATCTTGATTCGGGATAAGACCTCTCGCATACCTTCCTCAGCAGGTTTCATCAGCTCGGAATGAAAAGCGCCTCCCACAGGTAAAAGCTTGGCTATTTTTGCACCCCTGGATTTAGCTAACTTTACACCCCTCTCCACTGCTTTTATCTCTCCGGATATAGCTATCTGTTCCTGGGAGTTAAAATTGGCAGGTTGAATTATACCTGCCTCAGAAGCTTCTTTACAGATTTCCACAACATCCTTCTGCGAGAGTCCGATCACTGCTGCCATGGTTCCTTTATTTTTTTCACAAGCTTTTTGCATTAAATCGCTGCGCTTTTTAACTGCTAAAAGTGCATCTTCAAAGGTGAAAACCCGTGCTGCAACACCAGCAGAATACTCACCCAGGCTATGACCGGCAACAAAAGACGGTTTTAATTCATGTTTTTTCAAAAGCTGCCATAAAGCTATGCTGTGGACAAATATTGCCGGCTGAGTATATTGGGTCTGAACCAAGACTTCATTGGGACCTTCAAAGGATATTCCAGCTAAATCAAATCCCAGGATCTGGTTGGATTGATGGTAGAGCTCTTTAATCTCAGAGGAGGAATCGTAAAGATCTTTAGCCATCCCCACATATTGTGAACCCTGACCTGGAAAAAGAAAAGCGAAATTTTCCATTTTAAAACCTTTTTAGAATTTGATCAATGCTGAACCCCAGGTGAACCCTGCGCCGAAAGCGACTAAGACTACATTACTTCCGTCTTTTATTTTTCCAGTTCTTCGAGCTTCGTCTAAAGCTATAGGGACGGAGGCAGCCGAGGTATTCCCATATCTATCTATGTTGATATAGACCTTATCCAAGGGCAGTTTTATCC
>CAYURP010000011.1:5383-70903 GCA_964447175.1 uncultured Ignavibacteria bacterium
TCCTCCTGGCGGTAGCTTCAATGATCCTGATATTGGCCTGGTGAGGTATCAAAAGGTCTACATCCTGTTGGGAAATACCACTCATGTCTATCACCTTTTGTGCTGCATCGCCCATGGATCTCACTGCTGATTTAAATACCTCGCTCCCCTTCATTTGAATAAAATGATCCTTGTGGTGGATGTTCTCAGGAGTTAAAGGTGTTCTTGTGCCACCCACAGGTATGTGTAAAAGATTAGCCAGAGAACCATCCCCTGAAAGATAGGTGGCTATTATACCCTTGTCAGAATTAACAGCCTGAACCACAGCCGCACCCGCCCCATCCCCGAATAACACGCAGGTATCCCGGTCGGTCCAGTCTGTTATTTTGGATAAAATTTCAACTCCAATCACCAAGATGGTCTTATACTTCTCAGATATAATATAAGCTTGGGCAATGGACAGCCCATAGATGAAACCCGAACAGGCAGCCAAAATATCCATAATCCCTGCGTTTTTTACGCCCAATCTATCCTGAAGTATACAAGCAGCGGAGGGAAGAGGAAAATCAGGGGTCACTGTTCCTACTATTATAAAATCAATATTATCTGCAGTTACCTTTGCCTCCTGCATTGCCTTCTGGGAAGCTTCCAGCGCCAGATCAGAGGCAGCTGTCCCCTTATCAGCAATTCTTCGTTCCTTTATACCGGTTCTCTCCTTTATCCATTCATCCGAGGTATCCACCATCTTCTCCAGATCGAAATTGGTTAATATTTTCTCAGGTACAGCCGATCCGGTGCCGGTGATATGCGCACTAATCTTTTGGCTCATAGGTTTCCTTTAATATATGGGAGTTTTGAGTAATTCTCTCTTTGATATGAGAGTTCACTTCATTTTTTACCATATTACAAGCCAGCTTCACAGCATTTTTTATAGCTTTAGGTGAGGACTCACCATGACAGATAATACAACTTCCATCCACACCTAAGAGAGGTGCTCCTCCGTATTCAGCGTAGTCTAAGGATTTCTTGAGATCTCTTATAGATATTTTCAGAAGAAAGGCTCCCAACCGGAAAAGTAGGCTTTCTTTGACCCTTTTTCTCACCAGGGAAACTAAAAATCCATCAATGCTCTCCGCAAATTTCAAAACTATATTCCCCACAAAGCCATCGCAGACTACCACATCGCAGGTCCCCTTCAGGACGTCCCTCCCCTCCACGTTCCCCACGAAATTCAGGGTACTACCAGTAAGTAGCTTATGGGTGTCCAGAATCAATTCGTTTCCTTTAGTTTGTTCCTGGCCGATGGAAAGAAGTCCGATTTTTGGATTTCTAACCTTCAAAACATAATTGGAATAGATGCTCCCCATCAAGGCAAACTGATACAGGTTTTGAGGTTTACATTCGGCATTGGCTCCCACATCCAGCACTACCACGATTCCCTTTTCCGAAGGCAGGAAGGAGGCAATAGCGGGCCGGGCCACCCCTTCTATCCTTCCCATTTTAAGAAGTGCGGTAGCCATAACCACCCCGGTGTTGCCTCCGGAAATAAATGCATCCACCTCCCTTTCCTTAAGAAGATGCATCCCCACAGCAATGGAGGAATCTTTTTTCTTTCTTACCACCTCTGTGGCTTGTTCCTCCATGGATATGGATTCCGGAGCGTGTTTGATATCCAGGGCAGGGATGGGAAGTGAAGAATTTTTAAGCTCTGATTCAATCTCCCCCTTATCTCCCACCAGGATCAAATCGATCTTCTCCTTAGCCTCCTGTAAGGCTAAAAGCGCACCCTGCACCACTGCTTGAGGTGCATAATCACCACCCATAGCATCAAGGGCTACTCTGATTCTATTTGATGCCATCTTTTTGTTCAGATTGAACTTTAAGTCTTGGTTTCCTTTGCCGGGATAACTTCCCTCTCATCATAGTAGCCGCAGTTAGGGCAGATATGATGAGGCAGTTTTGCCTGATGACAATGAGAACACTCCACCAGTTGAGGTGTTTTTAATTTCCAGTGGGTCCGCCTCTTGGCGCCTCTGGTCTTAGAGTGTCTGCGTTTAGGTAAAGGCATGATTTTTATCCTTTCAGAAGATCCCTCAATTTTTCCCATCTGGGATCAAGTTTTTCCTTTTTACACTTGCAGGTGGAGATATTGAGATTAACTCCACATACCGGGCACAGACCTTTGCAGTCCTCTGAGCAAAGAGGCTTCAAAGGCAGGTTCAACAAGATAGCCTCTTTAATCAAATTGTCTATGGAGAAAAACTGGTTTCCTGGAAAAATGAGGGGTTCTACCTGATCCCGATATTCGATCTCGATTTTGTCCTTCTCCACTTTGACAAAAAAGTCAAGTCTTGCCTCCAGAGAGTGAAAATAAGGTTCCAGACACCTTGAACACTCCAGTTTAACTTCAGTTTTAGCATACCCGCTGCAATAAAAACTATCCTCACTCCTTCTCAAATTTAATTGTATCTCCACCGGTTTGACAAAGTCTGCTCCTTCAAATTTCAATTCCAAATCCTGAGGAGTTGCCTTAAACTGGAGGGAGCTTAAGTCATCTCTCAAATCTTTTAATCCCATTTTCATAATCCCGAAGTTAACCTATACAAAAAGGGTTGTCAAGCGAAATTTGGTTATGACCACTGCATCAAAAGGGCTTAAATTATCACCCTGAACCGTTTTGACCGTTTATACGTAAAAAGTTTAGTATTTTTTGCAATGTAAACATTCTTCGATAAAAGAAGAGCTGTCTTTTATCTCCTTCTTTTTTATATAATTCCTTTTAGCTATTTTCTCAGAGAGTTTTCAGATAAGCATGGATAGCCCGGGCTGCCTTTTTCCCAGCGCCTGCAGCTAAGATTACCGTTGCACCTCCGGTCACGATATCCCCTCCTGCGAAAACACCCTTTCGGGAGGTTTGTCCGGTTTCAGGATCAGCAATGATATTGCCCCACTTATTTAACTCCAATCCCGGTGTGGTTTGAGGTACCAGAGGATGAGAACTGTTGCCTATAGCTACCATTACCGTATCCACCTTCATTTTGAAATTGGACCCCTCTATGGGAATGGGTCGTCTCCTTCCGGATTTATCCGGCTCACCTAATTTCATTTTAAGACACTCCATTTCAGTTACCCAGCCATCGGAGTTGCCCAAAAAGCGGATGGGGGTAGTCAGAAAATGAAACTGGATGCCCTCTTCTTGAGCATGATGGATTTCACCCTCCCGGGCAGGCATTTCCGCACTGGAGCGTCGGTAAACGATCATTGCATTTTCCGCACCCAGTCTTAAAGCGGTTCTGACCGAATCCATGGCAGTATTCCCCCCTCCCAAAACCGCTACATTCTTGCCGGAAGAAATGGGAGTATCCGCCTCCGGGAAGGAATATGCCTTCATCAGATTGGAACGGGTTAGATATTCGTTGGCTGAATATATCCCGTTGAGATTTTCTCCAGGAATTCCCATGAAATTGGGAAGTCCGGCACCGGTTCCCAAAAACACGGCATGATACCCCTCTTGAAAAAGCTCATCCACAGTCTGGATAGTGCCAACAGGCCAGCTGGTTTTTACCTTCACTCCCATTTTCACAAGATAGTCCACTTCCGCCTCCACAATCACTTTGGGCAGCCTGAACTCAGGTATCCCATATACCAAAACACCGCCGGCTTTGTGCAGAAGTTCAAATACGGTCACCTCATGACCCATTTTGATCAGATCTCCGGCTACAGTCAAACCAGCAGGACCCGATCCCACCACTGCCACCTTCTTGCCGGTGGATTTCAGTATCTCTGGAATCTCCACGTCTCCCTTTTCTCTTTCGTAATCTGCAGCAAACCTCTCCAGGTTCCCAATGGCACAGGGGGTAAATTTCTTGGAGAGAATACAGGTCTTCTCGCACTGCTCCTCCTGGGGGCAAACCCTTCCACAAACAGCCGGAAGACTATTGGTCTCCTTAAGTTTTTTGGCAGCTGCAACAAACTCTCCCTGCTCTATTAATTTAAGAAAGCCGGGTATGTCCACTTCGACCGGACAACCGTCAATGCAGGTGGGTTTTTTACACTGCAGACACCGGGTAGCTTCTTTTTGAGCCAATTCCGGGGTGTAACCCAAAGGTACTTCCCTGAAGTTATGAATCCTTTGCTCCGGAGTTTGTTCCGGCATTTTCTGGCGGGGGATTTTTAACCTGTCTTTAGTTTCCAATTTTCAATCCTTTCTTTCTACTATTTCCCTGTAAGGGAAAGATATTTTTCCAAGGAGATTTTTTCCTGTTTAACATACATGGAAAGTCTTCGGGAAAGCTCGTCGAAGTCCACCTGATGGCCATCGAAGTCAGGCCCGTCCACGCAAGCGAATTTGGTCTTCCCTCCAACCGTTACCCGGCAGACTCCGCACATCCCGGTGCCGTCTATCATTATGGGATTCAAACTCACCATGGTCTTTATCTCATAAGGTTGAGTCACCATACAAGCCGCCTTCATCATAGGCACCGGACCAATAACCATACAGAAATTCAACTGCTTTCCATCTTTTAACATTTGGGATAGAGGCTGGGTAACGAATCCATTAAAACCGTAAGAACCATCATCAGTGCAGACTACAAATTCATCCGATGTCTTTTTCATCTCCTCCTCCATTATCAGAAGCTCTTTTGTCCGGGCTCCGATAATAGAGATCACCTCATTGCCAGCTTTCTTCAAAGCTTTAGCTATGGGATGTATGGGAGCAATCCCTATTCCCCCACCCACACAAACACATTTTCCAAATTGTTCAATATGAGTGGGCTTTCCCAAAGGACCCACCACATCACAAAGACCATCCCCTGCTTTGAATTTACCTAATTGGACAGTGGATTTCCCCACCTCCTGGAAAATAATGGTAAGAAGGCCAGTCTCCGGCTCCAGATCAGCTATGGACATGGGAATCCTTTCACCATCCTCATGAATTCGCAAAATAACAAATTGACCTGGTTGTGCTTTTCTTGTTATTTCAGGGACTTCAAGTTTAATCAGATTGATCTGGGGAGCTAATTTTTCCTTTTTAACTATCCGGTTCAAAAATCCTCCTTTTCTTTTTTCTTCTTTAGTTTTTCAATCTCTTTCACAAAGTATTCCCGAAAGTAATCCACCACCTCCTGGGTGGAGAAAACATTTATGGCCTCTTTATCCTTTAATTTGTCATAATCTTGTTTGAAAGTGAAATCAGAGGCTAAAAGTGAATCCAGACCAACTATCACATACTGATAATCTCCGGAATCAAATTGCTTTCTCATCTCCTCAGGCAGAACATATCTGAAATCATCCAATCTTCTCTGCAGATTATCCAATTTGGATTCCTCACAACAAAAAAGAAATAAAAAAAGGGTTGCTAAAAAAATGGATAATGGTTTTCTCATACTCCTTTATGCATAACCTTTCTTTTTTCGGTTTCTTGAATAATTCTTTGGGTATCTCTGGCGATAACCAGCTCCTCATTGGTGGGTATAACTAAAACCTTCACCCTGGAGTCTGGCGAGCTTATCATTGCCTCGATTTTAATTGCTTCCTTATTTCTTCTCTCATTGATTTTGATGCCTAAAAAATCCAGATTTTCACAGGATTTCTTGCGGACCAAAGGAGCGTTTTCCCCTATCCCTGCGGTGAAGACTAAAACATCCAATCCCCCCAGAATGGCTGCGTAGGCTCCTATGTACTTTTTTATTCTGTTGCAGTAGATATCCAGAGCCAGCTGAGCGCCTTTATTTCCTTTTTTGGATTCCTCCAGGATATCCTTCATATCGCTGGAGATGCCTGAGATTCCCTGCAATCCCCCATGCTTGTTAAGCAGAGTGTTGGCCTCATGTAATGTAAGCTCCTCATGAGCTATGATATAAAGTATCGCTGCTGGATCCAGATCCCCGGATCTGGTTCCCATAAGAAGTCCCTCCAGGGGAGTAAATCCCATACTGGTATCAATGGACTTTCCCCCTTTTATAGCAGCCATGCTGGCACCATTACCCAGATGACAGGTTATCATCAATATATCTTCAAGGTTCTTTTTGAGAAGCTGGGCTGAACGATGTGCTACATAAAAGTGGGATGTGCCATGAAATCCATATCTTCTAATTCCGTATTTTTTATACAATAGATATGGAATTCCATAAATGTAGGAACTGGGAGGCATACTCTGATGAAAGGCAGTGTCAAATACTGCTACCTGAGGAACTCCGGGAAATATCTTTTGAGCTGCATTTATTCCTTTAATGTTATGAGGATTGTGTAAAGGTGCTAAGTCGATACATTTTCTGATCTGGGACATAATCTCAGAGGTAATCAAAGCGGAATCGGCAAACTCCTCCCCACCATGAACTACTCTATGACCTATTGCCTCGATCTCGGATTTGTCTTTTACTACCCCGTGCTCTCCGGATAGAAGTGCCCGAACCACATATTCGATAGCCATTATGTGGTCCAGTATCTCAGCTGTTATTTTGACCTCGGATCGATCGAATGGTTTGTGGCTTAAAACAGCATCGCTCATTCCGATCCGGGAAACCATCCCCTTGGCTAATGCTATGTTTACACTGGTGTCTATCAGTTGATACTTGACCGAGGAACTTCCACAATTTAAAACCAGGATGCGCATAGTTATTCCACCAATTAAATTTCCGGAGGGGGAACATATCTTCTTAGGATGATTTCAGGATTCTCTCCAATTTTGTTCCCCTCCTTATCATAAAGGAAAAAGCCCTGACCAGCCTTTTTACCCAGATGTCCAGCTCGGACCAACTTCCTCAAGAGAGGACAGGGATTGTACTTGTGTTCAGATAATTCCTCTAAGAGATTCTCCATCCAGTCCATAACCACATCCAAACCCATAGAGTCCGCTAAGGCTAAAGGCCCAATATTGAATCCGTAGCCCAGCTTCATGGCAGTATCTATATCCTCAGCAGAGGCGATCCCTTCCATCAGAACGTGTATGGCTTCATTCAAAAGAGGGACGATGATCCGGGTAGTTACATAACCTGGATACTCATAAACTGCTACCGGGGTTTTATTGAGCTGTTCCTGGGCGATCTCTTTCACCAGATCATAGGTTTTCTGGGAGGTCCTGAGCCCTCTCACTATCTCCACAAGTGGTATCTTCACCACAGGATATAAGAAATGCATCCCGATAACCTTATCCGGCCTTTGAGTAAAAGCAGCTAACTCCGTGATGGAGAGGGTGGAGGTATTGGTTACCAGGATGGTTTCCGGAGAGCAGAGTTTGTCCATTTCCTCAAAGATCCTTTTTTTCTTCTCCAGCTCCTCCGGAATGCACTCTATGACCATAGGAACATCACAAGCATCCTTTAGCTTAATAGACCATTTTATCCTGGAGAGCACTGCTTTTTTCTCCGACTCTGTCATTCCCCATTTCTCAATCTCCTGATCCATCTCTTCGGATAAAAGCTCCAGGCTCTGTTTTAGTATCTCCTGCGTCAGATCAATCAGGACAACCTCGGTACCCGTGGAGGACAAAAGCTGAGCGATTCCTCTGCCCATTACCCCGGCACCACAAATCGCAACTTTATTAACCGCCATGAATTAACTTCTCCCTGAGCTTATTGATTTCTATTATAAAAAAATCTATCCTTTTTGCAAGTTGTCTTTTTATTAATTTGTTAAAAATTTCACAAAGTCTAAAACATATTTATTACGTATAGATTTAAAAACCGCTTGTTTATCAAGATGCAACGACTACAAACAAAAGCATTCGAATTTTAAATGTTAACCAAGGAGTAAAGAATGGCTTTAAAAACACCAGAGGAATACAAGGAGAGCTTGAAAAAGCTACGTTCTAATATTCACAAGTTCGGTAAGGTGATAGAGGATGTGACCACCAGCCCTTATACCAGGTGTACTGTGGAGGGGCATGCTCAGATATTTAAAGCTCAGCACCATCCGGAGTATAAGGACATAGTCACCACTAAATCCTCCCTAAACGGAGAGGAGATATCCCGCTATCTGTCCATAATTGAATCACCTGAGGATATGATAGCCAACTCTAAAATGAAAAGGTTCATTTTTCAACTAACCGGAACCTGCACCGGTGGCAGATGCGCTGGCTGGAACTGCATCAACTCCATGTGGGCCACCACCTATGATATGGATAAGGAGCTGGGAACTGACTATCAGCAAAGGCTTAAAAATTGGTTGACTCAGGCACAGAAAAACGACATCACCGTAGCTGGAGCATTAACCGATCCTAAAGGCGATAGGACCAAATCTCCTTCCCAGCAGGAAGATCCCGATTTGAACCTGCATATCGTGGACATACGGGAGGACGGGATTGTGGTTCGAGGGGCAAAGGTGATGATTTGTGGCGTGGCTGCTGCAAATGAGTTATTTATTTTACCCGGTTCCGGATACAAAGAGGAGGATAAGGATTGGGCAGTCTCATTTGTGATTCCCAAAGACATTGAAGGATTAACCATTGTTGAGACCAGGAGACCGTCGGATACCAGAGAGGAGGAAGACGGGTTTGACATTCCGGTTAAATGCGGGGGAATAACTCAAGCCTATCTTTTCTTTGAGGACGTGTTTGTTCCTAATGAGAGAGTGTTTATGTGCCAGGAATATAAATACTCTTTGAGTGCTGTTTTAAATTTCATAATGCCCTATCGGGCAGCAATTGGCGCCTGCGTGGCGGGTCAGGGCGATGTGAAGATCGGATCTGCCATTTTGGTTGCCCGGGCCAACGGCCTTTCCTCAAAAGTTTTCAGCGAGAAGCTGACCCAAATGGTTATAAACAATGAAACTACTTTTGGAATGGGTATTGCAGCTGCTGCTCTGGGAAGGAAACATCCCTCCGGTGTGTGGCAGTGCAACCCACTTTTAGCCAACGTGAACAAAGTTCACGTGGCAACTCTGCCCTATGAGACGTCAGTTTTAGCCCAGGATATAGCCGGAGGCATAGCTGAAACCGGGTGCATACCATCCTCAGTTGATTTCTATGACCCTAAATACGGAAATTTAGTCCAAAAGTATCTCAAAGCCAGTGCCTCAGCTGAATCCAGAACTAAAGCAGCCAGGTTAGTAGAGTGGACTACCATTGGAGCGGGCGTTCCGGGATGCATGCACGGAGGAGGCTCACCAGACGGAGCTAAATTAGTTATAAGAGCTAATTCCAATTTAGAGGAAAAGGTCAACATCGCTAAAAGACTGGCGGGAATAGATGAGGATATTCCGGAGCCGGTGAAGAAAAAAAAGTAGGGGAGTCCCTAATGGGCTCCTTAAAAGGGAGGGGATAAACCCCTCCCCTATTTTTATCCTCATTTGTCTAACCTCATGACCAGAGAACTTAAAGGATATTTTCTGATAATTCTGGCAACAACCCTTTTGGGGAGCATAGGAGTACTGGGAAAATTAATCTATCAGTACGAGCCGGACCCGATAAAAATCGTTACCTATAGAGGGGTAATCGCCTCCATTTTATTAGCTGGGACTTTAGCCCTGTTTGATCTTAAAAAACTCAGGATAAAACTAAGAGACATCCCCTTTTTTGCCATTTACGGCTTTTTAAGTGTCACCTTGACTTTCATTCTCTTTTTCTATGCCATAAAATTCACCACGGTAGCACTTGCCACCATATTGATCTATACCTTCCCGGCATGGGTTTTGATTTTATCAATCTTCATTCTAAATGAGAAGTTAAATAAAAATAAAATCACCGCTCTTCTTTTAACATTTTTAGGATGCATATTAGTAATTCAGGTTTACGATGCTTCCCTTTTGAAATTCAACTTGAAAGGGATAACCTACGGTCTTTTTTGTGCCTTAGGAGCAGCCTCGTATACCATCTTTGGCAAGAAGGCAACTTTCAAATACGATCCCCAGACTGTAGTAACCTACGCCATGCTTTTCGGGGCTTTGTTTTTGTTATTTTTCAGGGAACCCAAGTCGTTGCTATCAGCTAATTACCCAGCTTTAGCCTGGGTCTGGATTTTCACTTTAGCCATTGTTCCCACACTTTTTGGTTATTCTTTATATACCAGAGGATTGAAATACCTGGAGGCATCCAGAACCGGGATCGTCGCCACATGGGAAATAGTAGTTGCATCGGGTCTGGCTTTTATTATATTCGGTGAGAAATTGACCCTTCCTCAGATCCTGGGAGCGATTCTAATATTATGGGGAATTTTCATTATAAGCAAACAAAAACTTCAGGAGGTAAAAGATGAACCGGTTTAAGATAGTGCTTTTAGCTATGGTTTTAGGGGCGATAATTCTTCTGCCTAACCTGTGGAGAGGAAATACCTATTCTAAAATCAAAACCGAAAAAATCATACTGCCCCAGCCAAGATATGACAGCAAAGTTTCGGTTGAGGAAGCTCTTTCCAATCGTAGATCAATAAGGAGCTATAAAGATCAACCCATAACTTTGAAGGAGCTTTCCCAGCTTCTCTGGGCAGCTCAAGGTATTACAGAAAAATTGGGTGGAAGAACCGCACCCTCTGCCGGAGCGAAATATCCCCTGGAAGTCTTTGTGGTGGTGGGAAAGGTGGAAGGATTAGAACAGGGGATCTACAGGTATGATCCAGAGGATCACAGTGTGATAGGATTCAAGAGAGGTGATTTAAGAGAAAATCTGACAAAAGCAGCCATAGGACAGCCCTGTATTAAAAATGCACCGGTGGATATAGTGGTTACCGGAGTCTATTCCAGAACCATGGAAAAATATGGTGAAAGAGCTAACCGCTACGTGCATATGGAAGTGGGACACGCCTGCCAGAACATCTATTTGCAAGCTGAGGCTTTGAATCTGGGAACGGTGGTAATCGGTTCCTTCCACGATAATGACGTTGCAGAGCTTTTGAAACTCAAAGAGGAGAAGCCCTTAGCCATAATGCCCGTAGGGAAGAAAAAATAAATCAAGATAGATTATTGTTAATATATCTAAATACAGTTTTATGAAGTTAAAGGACATCCAATACATCCTCACAGTCTTGATCCTTCTTTCCCTATTAAGCATTGCTGGATGTTTCACCACCCTGCAGACAGCTAAAACTACTGACGGAGCTAGTTTCACAGCAGGAATTCAAAGATATTATGTGGAAAAAGAAAAGTTTCATCCAGTTTATGAAAAACAATATGAATCATATCATCTATTAGTTATGATGGCGCGTTTTGGCAGAATGGCTACCAAGAAAAAAATGGGCTGGGATTTTGGACTCAAATTTCTAACAGATAAAATCGATCATGGAAATTACGATCCGGTGGGATTTTTCTCAGAGGAGTTCAAGGTTCAGTTTCCAAGAAAATTGCCTTTTGACATAGCTTTGGCAGCTGAACTGTGGCTCTACTATCCTGGCAGTTTCTCAGTCTTATTGAGCAAAGACCTATCCCCTAAATTCACACTATACAGCGAACTTAAATTCGTTGGAGCCTTATATGATTTAAGCGAAAGAGATGAAATTTTTGGTTTGCGTCCCAAAGTAACTCTGGGAACTGAGATAAACTTAATCAGAAACTTCTCTTTCCTCTTCGAGGTGGAAAGAATTTTTCACCACTACAATGATTCGAAACTGGCCACCAGTTTGAATGCCGGAGTTTGCCTTAAACTGCCTTACCGGGAATAAGAATAAAATGCAAGATGATTTTCAAGTAAGATTTTATTCAATACCCGCCCTATTTCCCATTTTATGTTGACAATTTCTCCAGAAGCAATAACTTGAAAAAAAAAGATTTTAAATGCTAATTCACATTATCCTATTCATAGCTGGTCTGGCTGCTTTATACTTTGGGGCAGAGTGGCGGGCTAAAGATCGTCTCGTTTTACCCGGTCCCTTTTTATCTGTCTGATAATTATTGGTCTTTTTAGTAGAATTCAACAAAAAAGTCTTTTAGTCTTTCATCTTCTTCAGGTTGTCCAACCAATTGACACAGAAAGAATCATCCGGAACTAATTTCAAAGCATTTTCCCATTCTTCTTTTGCCTTAAGGTAATCCTTTTTGATAAAATACAATATACCCATATTTCGGTGATGTTCCATCAGCTCTGGCTGAGCCATAGATAGTTTTCTGAAATAATCCTCGAGTTCATCCAGTCTGCCCAGATCCAGGTATAATTTGCACAGCCCGGTAATGAAATCGATTTCCTGGTAGGCAGCGGGAATAGCTTTTTTATAGTAAAAAGCAGCACTGTCCAGGTCGTTTCTCTGTTCATGGACTCTGCCAATGACCACCCAGGCTAATAAATATTTTGGGTTCACTTTTAATGCTTTTTCTGCCAGGGAGATGGCTTCCTCATATCTTTCCTCCCTCAGATAATATCGAGCTAAGTTATAATAATTTGCGGTCTGATCAGGATACAGTGATATAGCTTCATTATATACGGTTTCTATGTGTTGAGGAAATCCAGCTTGTCTCAAAACCCTTGCGATCTTGAAAACGTTGTAATTAGTATAATCCTGAGGATGAGGATCCCGAAGCTGAACAAATTTGAAGTGTTCAATTGATCTCTTTTCGCTGGTATGAAGTAGTAACCAGGGAGTCAAATGAAAAAATGTCACAAAAATTAAAATAAGACCGTAATTCTTGAAATTTTTCCACTCTCTTCCTCTGCTGATAAACAGAATCCCTCCTAAAGGGACAAAAAATATTCCGGGAAATGATCTCAGATCCCAGTCAGCTGTTCCCAGGTAAGAATTAAAGATAAAAATAAACAAAAGTGAAAAAGATGATCCCAGAAACAAAAAAGTCTTGATCCTGTCTCCGGACCTGAAAGAGTCTCTCAGGAAAAAGAAAAATAAAATTATTCCCACTGGAGAAATTAGAAGCAGTTGGTTAGCATATTCCACTAAATGCTCCCAACAAAACATGCTGAAATGATAGGTCGGGGTGGGAAACAAGGGATAAATCAACATCCTGAATTTGGACTCCAGGGTAAAAGTCAAAACCTGATGTGTTCTCAAAATTATAGTCAAAACAAGAAAAAATAAGAGTAACAAGTGGCTCAGCTTAAAAGAATATTTCGTCCCTTTTTTACCATCTTGCCACAGAAGCCAGAGGAAGGACGGCACGAGCACGAAACCAAAAACGTGCAATAACGAGGAGAAAATCAGAGCAGCAAAAGGATAAAGTAAACTAACTTTGGACTTAAGATAAAGCACAGAAAGAAAAACATAAGTTACCAGAGCCAGGGTAAAAATGGTGTAGGCTTCTACATATCCACAGAAAAGCTCCAGAGAAGCCATTGAGAGGATCAAGGAGCCCAGGAATAGCTTCTCTAAATTAGTCTTTCCTAAAAGATCTGAAATATAAAGGACAACCAGAACGAACAACCCGCCACAGAGAATGCTTACACTGGAATAGGTTAATGCAGGACTCCACCATTCCATCTTAGATGATAGGAATCTAAAGATCTCCAGATGTATGAGATCGTCCAGCCATCCTGCTCCCGTCACCTCCCCTTTCAGGAGCTGCTCTAACTTCAAATATCCATCTCCCATAAGAAAAAGTTTAGTATGCAGAGTGTAGAAGATGAAAAGAGAAAGAAAGCTGATTGTGATGTATATTTTCGACTTTTTAACTCTCGAAAATAAATTCAGGGGATACCTCAGGAGCTTCTCAAATATCCGAAGAAATAAACCATTCAACTTGGGGACAAAGACCAGAAGCGTAACCAGAGCCAGGATAATTCCAAAAGACAAAGGGAAAAAAAAGAGATGGTGGATTCCCCAGAGTCGAGCTGGGACAAGGTACCCGGACAAAAGGTGAAATATCACTAGCAATAACAGGAGTGGAATTACACCCAGCTTAAAACGATTTTCCAGTTTATCCTTTTGTCTTTTCTGAGATATTTTCATTACTTATTTTTGTATTAATGCGGATGAATGCCTGTTGCCAGTTTACTTTCCTTTTTTCATCTATTAATAAAATATGCCATATCCAATGGTCACGCAAATAAAAAAAATTTTAGACTCCCTCAAAAAAACACTTTGTGAATACCGTCAATCTGGGTCAAAAACTACTCCTACATATTCAGATCGAAATAACCATTCACTTCTCTAATTATCCAGAATGTGACATAGGAGCCAATTCAATAGTTTGCTTGAAATCGCCTTAACGGAATGAGAAATTATAATTTTAGATGACTCTTGATAAAACTCTTTTATCAGCAAACCTTTATTCATCATTTATATTGACAATTCCTCCAGAAGTAATAACTTGGAAAAAAAGATTTTAAATGCTAATTCACATTGTCATATTTTTAGCTGGACTGGTTGCTTTATATTTTGGGGCAGAGTGGCTGGTTAAAGGATCATCCCGATTCGCCAAATCCATTTCTATTCGTCCTATAATTATTGGTTTAACCATAATTGCCTTTGGAAGTTCTTCCCCGGAGGCAGCAGTCAGCATAGTTGCGGCATTTAAAGAAAATAGCGATATTGCTCTGGGTAATATCCTGGGCAGTATGATCGCCAATATCGGACTGGTTCTGGGAGTCTCCGCAATAATCTCACCTTTGAAGATTCAGCTATCAATCATAAGAAAAGAGCTTCCCATTATGCTGGGAGCTGTAATTATATTTTACCTGATGGCGCTCAATTTGAGCATCGATTTTTGGGAAGGCATTATACTTTTTACGGGGATCGTCCTCTTTATAGCCTACTCCGTTCATCAGGGCATAAAGGAAAAGCAAAAAAACCGTTTGGTGGAAAAAGAATATGAGGAATTCCTGAAGGGTGAAAACGGAAAGCGGATCAAATTTATATTACTTATGGCAGCTGGTCTGATTCTGATCATAGTGGGCGCAAATCTTTTGATTAAATCAGGAATCTTCATCGCTCACAGGTTAGGAGTAAGTGAAATTATAATCGGATTGACCATGTTAGCTCTGGGCACGTCCCTGCCTGAGCTTGCCATATCGACTGTGGCCGCTTATCGCAATGAGCCGGACATAAGTGCTGGAAATGTGATCGGCAGCAACATCTTCAATATTTTCTTCGTGATAGGGGTCGTGGCTATGATCCATCCTTTGAGCGTGGAAAAAAGCACACTGGGGTTTGAGTTCCCGGCTATGCTGATTTTCAGCATTTTACTGGTCTGGATGATGAAGACTCATCTCACCTTGAGCCGAATTGAAGGAGCCATACTTCTGGCTCTTTATGTTTTGTTTTTGATATTTGTCTTTTAATGTGATTGTTTCACTGATGATTGCATAAGAAGAATTTTATCACCAAAATCTTTACGAATTATTAAAATTTACTTATGCTCGTTTTTGCATTTGGACTTTAACTGAGATCTTAAGAGGTAAGGATGCCTGGCATTTTTGGCATATTTGATTTATACAACAAGGTTGACCTGAAACGCAAAATTCAAGCCATGTCAGATTCGCTCAAACATGAGCCCTGGTTTAAAACCCACACTTTCAATCAAAACCCAATCGCATTAGGCGCTATAAACCTGGGTAATTTTAATTATGCCCCTCAACCGGTTTTCAATGAAGATGAATCCCTGGGCATAGTCATGCACGGGGAGATCTATGATTATAGAGAGAATTTACCCCGTTTGATAAATAAAAGGGAAAATGATCTGGTGAATATCCTGGATCTATTTCAGAAAAAGCCTTTGGATTTTATTCAGAACCTGAATGGCTCCTTTGTTTTCGCTGTCTATAATTTCAAAAGGAAAAGGCTGGTCATTGCCAATGATAGATATGGATTGAGACCTCTGTACTATTTTTTTAATAATCATCTTTTCATTTTCTCATCTGAGATCAAAGCTTTGCTCAAATTCTCCCAGGTGGAAAGAAAAATAGATGATCGCTCCATTGCTGAGTTTTTTACCTTTGAGTTCATCTTGGGGAATAAAACCTTCTTTGAAAGCATAAAGGTAATGCCTCCTGCTTCTATTTTAACAATTGAATACGATCAGTTAAAAATGGAACAATACTGGAAACCCAGTTTTAATCAAAAAGACAGCTATGTTATCAGAGAAGAGGATCTGGAAGAAATGGAAAAGCTTATCTGCCAGGCAGTAAAAAGACAGATTGAGCCTAAGGAATCAGTAGGGCTTTTCTTAAGTGGTGGTCTGGATTCAAGAACCATATTGACAGCAGCTATTCGAAATGGATATTCCATCCCCACTTACACATTTGGAGATAAAGGCTGTGAGGATGAAAAATATGCTAAAGAAGTGGCTTATACGCTGAAATGTCCCAACGATTTCTTCCAGCTCTCACCAGATTACCTGAAAAAATGGGCAAAAAAGGGAATTTGGATAACCGAGGGGATGAACAACTGCGTCAATTTTCATGGTGTGGAGATACTACCAGAGATAAGAGAAAAATCCAAAATTATGCTTTACGGTTTGGAAGGAAACACCTGGCTGGGCTTTTTGTCTTTAGGCTTGTTAGAATTTCTTCTATCAAAAGATGAAAATAGTTTTATAAAAAGACTCTTTCACAAACTAAACTCTCCTTTTCCAGTTAGAATTCATTCCCAGCTTTTCCGAAATGAGTTCTTTAGAAAAAATAAAGGATTAGCATTTGAATCGTTAAGGGAATCATTGAAAAACATAGATTACCAGTCCAATTTTAACCGGATATATCATTTCTTGGTTACGGAAAAGGACAGGAGATTGACCATTCTGGGGGCGATTGTGGATCACGGTTATGTTGACTACCGACTCCCTTTCTATGATTATGATCTCGTCGATTTGGCTCAATCCATTCCTCCTAAACAGAGGGCTTTAGCTCGTTTCTATTTGCAGTTTATGAGAAAAAGGTTTTCGGAAGTTGCTTCCATACCCTATCAAAGAACAGGGCTGCCAGTAAGCTCAAATATTTTGAGAGTTCTTCTCAAAAGGGGAAGCGAGATCGCATCTGAAAGATTAAGACAAAGGATATTCAGATCGCATACCCCGTCTATACGAGGTTATGGAAACGTAGACCAATGGTTTCGTCATCAGCTAAAGGATTTTGTAATTGAGACTCTTTTGAATAAAAAAGCCAAATCAAATCAATATTTAAATCCCTCCTTTATACAACACCTACTTTCTCAACATCTGAATGGAAAAGGGAATCATTCCCGGCAGATAGGGTTACTTCTGACCTTTGAGCTCTGGAGTCAACTTTTTCTGGATTAAAACCTGATGTAATGTGTAAACCAAGCATCCAAAATTTCCCTTGACTTTGTTCGTATTTATATTAAGATAATTTCGGAAAAATCAGGAGAAGCTTAGATGAACACCTTGAAAACTCTTTTGTTTTTAACCGTCTTAACCATCCTTTTGATTATAGTCGGGGGACTTCTGGGCGGAAGAAACGGGATGATTGTGGCTTTAGTTTTCGCTGCCATTATGAACTTCGGAAGCTACTGGTTTTCAGACAAAATTGTCATCAGGATGTTTAAAGGCAGAAGAATCGAGGAAAAGGACAATCCCCGTCTTTTCAGTATCGTGAGAAGGGTTTCCCAGAGCGCACAGATCCCCATGCCTAAAGTATATATAATTCCTTCTGAGTCACCTAATGCCTTTGCCACCGGCAGGAATCCCAAACACGCTGCGGTTGCTGTAACTCAGGGTATTTTGAAGATTCTAAACGAGGATGAGCTGGAGGGTGTGATCTCCCATGAGACAGCCCATATTAAAAACCGGGACATCCTTACCCAGAGCATAGTTGCCACCTTAGCTGGTGCTATAAGTATGCTTGCTTTTATGGCCAGGTGGGCAGCCCTGTTCGGAGGCTATGGTGGAAGAGACAACAACCGGAGCGGGGGAGGGCTAGGCCTTCTGGTTATGGCAATTATCGCTCCGATTTTAGCCCTTTTAATACAGATGGCCATTTCCCGATCCCGGGAGTTCGCTGCAGATGAGAGCGGAGCAAAGATCTCCCATAAACCACTTCATTTAGCCAATGCTTTAGAGAAACTTCATAATGCCACCCGCAGGGTGCCGCTTCAAGCTAACCCAGCCACCGCTCATATTTTCATTGTCAGTCCACTCTCCTCACAGAGCTTCGCTTCGCTTTTCTCCACGCATCCTCCGGTCCAGAAACGTATAGAAAAACTTTACGAGCTGGCTAAAAAGACGTGAAAAGGTTATCCAAAAGGGGTATCCAGAATTTTACCTTCCTGAAATAGAATGGAAAGTTACTGGTTAGAGATATTACTTATAATCATACTCATTCTGGCCAATGCATTTTTTGCCTGCTCTGAATTTGCGTTGATCTCCGCTCGCAAAAGCCGGATCACCCATCTGGCAAAAAAGGGGAATAAAGAAGCCCTTCTGGTCAAAAAACTCCAATCAGAGCCGGACAGGTTTTTGGCAACAGTTCAGGTCGGGGTGACTTTAGTTACGACTCTGGCTTCGGTGGTGGGAGGTGCCAGAATAGTCCATTTATTAATACCCTGGCTTAAATCATTTCCCGCTCCATTCATACAAAGGGCAGCAGAGCCTATCGCCATCGGGTTTGTGGTTATAATAATAACCTATCTTTTCTTAGTCGTAGGTGAACTGGTCCCCAAATATCTGGCTCTAAGATTCCCGGAAAAGATCGCTTTCAGAATCGCCAGGCCCATTGAGTTTCTGTCCCATCTTTCGTTCCTGGTTGTGCAATTATTATCAGTCTCCACTAAAGGAGTAGCATCTCTTTTGATAGGCAAAACCCCCAAGGAGCCTCCCTTCATCTCAGAGGAGGAAGTAAAGTTTTTGATCCGGGAGGGAAAGGAAAAAGGCATTTTTGAGCCCACCGAAGTGGAGATAATCCGATCAGCATTCGAGTTCACCGATACCTACGTGCATAACATAATGACTCCCAGAACAGAGATCGTAGCCCTGGACACCAAGGCAGATACCCACAGAGTCGTTCGCAGCATTACCGAGGAAGGCTATTCCAGAATCCCGGTCTATAAAGAAAACCTGGACAACATCGTAGGGATAATCTATGCTAAGGATGTGATAAATGTCCTCCAAGATCAGGATCTGATTATCCTGGATGACATAATTCGTAAACCTTATTTTGTCCCTGATTCCAAAAAGATTTCTGAAGTGCTTAAAGAGTTTCAAACCAAAAAGATTCATATGGCAATAGTTTTAGACGAGTTCGGGGGAACAGCCGGACTGGTCACCCTGGAAGATATAATGGAGGAGATCGTGGGAGAGATAGAGGACGAGTATGACAAAGTGGTAAAGGAGATCGATATCCTCTCCGATGGCTCAGCCCTGGTCAGAGCCGGGATAAAGTTAGACGATTTCAATCGCAAATTGAAAACCGAACTTCCCTTGGATGTGGCTGATACGCTGGGCGGCTTCATAATCAATACCCTGGGCAGAATACCGGCTTTGGATGAAATAATAGATTTGCATAATCTGACTTTCATCATATATGAAAAAGTAGGACATCGAATAAGAAAGATCAAGGTTATAAAACATAAACAAAAAAAGGAATAGAACCAATCCATATAAAGGCAAGTCACTTATCTTTTCTTGACTAAGTTAGAACTTGCCTTTAGTTTGTCTGGACAAAAATGTTCGAAGCTATAATAGAACCAATCGGCAGGTGGATAATTCAGGTCATATCCAACATAGGATACCTGGGTATAATCGTGACCATGTCCATTGAGTCAGCCTGCATCCCTTTGCCCTCGGAGATAATAATGCCCTTTTCCGGGTATTTAGCCTCTGTGGGAAGGTTTAATATATGGTTAGTATCAGTAGCCGGAGCATTAGGATGTGTCTTCGGCTCAATAGCTGCTTACTGGGTGGGCATCTGGGGAGGAAGGGCTTTCATTTTAAGATATGGAAAATACGTTTTGATCTCGCATAAGGATTTAGCCACAGCCGAGCGATTTTTCGAGCGATACGGCGACTGGGCAATATTTTTCTCAAGATTAATGCCCATAGTCAGAACCTTCATTTCATTGCCAGCTGGAATAGCTCGGATGAATTTCACCAAGTTCGTCCTTTATACCTTCTTAGGTTCCTTGCCCTGGTGTTTAGCCTTAGCCTATGTGGGGAAAGTGTTAGGTGAAAATTGGCATAATATCCGTAGTTATTTCCGCGGGGCAGACATCGTAATTATCATAGTCATCCTCTTAGGCATAACCTTTTTCCTTTACAGACATCTGAAGCCAGAAAAACACTAATGCATAATTTTATAGGGGTGCCCTTTAGATTTGGTAGGACAGGCTTTATAGCCTGTCCAGGACAGACAGAATGTCTGTCCTACCTTCTGAGGGCTGGTGGAAATCTCCGAAACGGGTCTTGACGACAATTCCGCCACCAACGAGACCTGGGTGCCCCACAGCTCTGCTGTGGGATAGCATCCACGTACACTTTTGTGTTCAGTCTGGTCTTGCTCAGTGGGTGTGACCTGCGCACTTGATGTCAGGGTAGACCAGTGGCTTCTGCCACTGGTCAAAATAAAACGGGTAAGGCAAGGTCTCCTGACCTTGTCCCTTCTTGATGCATCGGCATTTCCCAATGCCGATGTCTCTAGCTTCGGGAATTCCAATTCCCGAAGCATCATAAAAAGTACTCATCCTAAAAAGACATTAGAATTATGCCACATTAAATTTTCTTTTGATGGTTTTTGGATTGTACTTCTTGGAACATTGATATTACTCCCATGAAAAGCATAATACTCATCACCATTCTCGTAATCCTCACGAATCCGCTTACTAACTTCAAAATGATAATCAGGAGTTATTGTCACATATCCCCTGTCTAGAAGTGTATGTAGATCACTGCGAAGTAACACACCGTTGTCAGGGTGGTGGTTTCCTCCCTTTGAATATGGTTTAATATGCGAGGCAATAAGCACAGGCAGTACTTTGTCATTACTTACAGCACATTTTCGGTCATATGCATCTGTTACGATAATTCGAAAACTACCTTGACCCAAGCGTGGAAATACTTCAACAGGAGAACCGTATTTCGGTTTCGGTTCTGCTACTAATTTGTGTTTGTTTTTGTCGAAAGAATCTAACGAAATTCGTTCTGATATTTCTCGAAAAAGCTTTAATCCGGGTCCTTTGGTCAGATCATATGTTTTACCTTGAACAATATTAGGTTTCCAATCATTGGGTACATCAATCCAGTTACTCTCAGAAAGGAAAAAAGGTTGAGTCAGTAAAATACAGCCTATTTTATAATCTTGGTGAGGTAATGGTTGTTTTCTTCTATACTTTTCAATCCTTTGTCTCATTTGTTGAAGAGATGTAGCTCCATTTGAGATTCCAAAAGCATCCCAAGCTATACTTACAGGCAATAAAGTTGAATGAGCAAAAAAACCTCCACCAACAATAAAGTCTCGAGGGCTATGTAATTTAAAAAGAAATAGTTCGTTTCGTCCAATAGCAGAAAAAACTCTATTTCCTCCAGGTTGCCAAAAATTGACCTCATCTATATTGGTTTGCGATGCGAGTAGTTCAAACCAATCAAAATCAGTTATTGCAACATATGTGTTCATAGACGACACTTATTTCATTTATTTGCCTACCCAACTCCTGTTTATATCGTTTCCAGATAATACCTGTTTTCGGTTATCCTAGCTTCGGGAATTCCTATTCCCGAAGCATTATAAATTATTTCATTAAAATCATTTTTCTAATCTGAACGAATGCTTCAGCTTTCAAACGGTATAAATAAATACCACTTGCCACATCTCTGCCTGTATTATCACGTCCATCCCACTGAATCTGATAACTACCAACTGGTTGCCTGCAATTGACCAATGTTTTAATTTTCTGACCTAATATATTGAAAATCGTTAATTCAATGTGTGTAATCTTTGAAATATCATAGCTGATTGTTGTTGCAGAATTAAAAGGATTAGGATAGTTCTGTGCAATTTTAAACCCTGTCGTGATCTGGTTTCCCAATTCTTCCACATCAGTAAAGGTAACTTCCCATTCCCCGGGACAGGTTGTCCCGGACATAACAGCAGTCCATGTGCCTGACGCTTCATCACCAGCTTGATTAAATGTGCCATTGATGGTCATTGTGTCGTTCGGATAGCTATATCCGATAGTGAATTGGTCATCAGAGATGGACCACGGAGGTTCTGTCTGAGTGGTAATGGTTCCAGACTTTATAACACTCCCGCACTGCCAGTCTGTGTAAGTGGTGACGAGTTTGGTTATGTTGGTACCATCAACATTCACTGTGAACACAAACTCACCAAACTCAGTTGGGACTTTCCAGTCCCCGCTCCTTGGCTGGGAATATATTACTCCGTATCCGTTCAGTACCAACACAATTAGCGTTATGCTAATTGTCAAAAACCTTCTCTTTAAGGCATTCATAACTTCACTCCTTTCATTGATACATGATTATTATTAAAATATTATTTTAAAAATACCATTTTAAAGGTTTTCTCTTCATTGTCAGTTTGTAAGATGTAATAATATATTCCTGAACTAACAATCTGGTTATTATCATCCTTCCCATCCCAGGTAATTGATTTGATTCCAGCAGTTTGTATTCCATTTACAAGTGTTCTTACTTCACGACCTAATGTATTATAAATCCTGATAACTACTTTTGATGTTTTTGGCAATTCATATTGAATAGTAGTAAGTGAATTAAAGGGATTAGGATAGTTCTGCTCTAGAGAAAAGGTCAAGGACGGCTCGCTTGAGACGATCTCAACCGATGTAGGCATCTCCGACAACGGGCGTTGCCATACACCCCTCCCATGAGTCCCTGCAAAGAGATTTGTGTCGCAGATGGCAAGAGAATAGATCCAAGCGTCCATCTCAGGGTGACTGACAACGGTCCAGTTCGCTCCGTTATTTGTTGAAAGGAATACCCCTCTGTCAGTTCCTGCAAAGAGATTCGTATCGTCTACTGCAAAGGCGTGGACAATTGTGTTCGTCAGTCCTGTATTGACAGGGGTCCAGCTTCCGCCGTCATTAGTTGAAAGAAACACCCCGTCGCCCCAAGTCCCTGCAAAGACATTCGCACTGGACCCGCCTTCGGCAGGGATGACCGCAAAGGATAAGATAACAACTGTGTCCGGCAGTCCGGTATTGACAGGAGTCCAGCTGGTGCCGTCATTAGTTGAAAGATACACCCCGCCGCTATCAGTTCCTGCAAAGAGATTCGTGCCTTTGACGGCAAAGGATGAGATAGCAACTGTGTCCGGCAGTCCGGTATTTACAGGGGTCCAGCTGGTACCGTCATCAGTTGAAAGAAACACACCACCGCTATCAGTCCCTGCAAAAAGATTCGTGCCGGACCCGCCTCCGGTGGGGCTGACAGCAAGGGAATGGACAAATCCATACCGGGCCTCCAACATATTAACTTGAGTCCAACTGGTGCCGTTATTAGTTGAACGAAACACCCTGCCCCAAGCCCCTGCAAAAAGATTAGTGCCACTGAAGGCAAAGGACGAGACAGATCCATATCGGGCCGTCAGTCCGTTATTGACAGGAATCCAGCTGGTGCCGTTATTGGTTGAACGAAACACCCCACTGCCGTTAGTCCCTGCAAAGAGATTCGCGGCGCTGACGGCAAGAGAGTGGACGTTTGTGGTCTTTATTCCGGCATTAACACGAGTCCAGTAGGTGCCGTTATTGGTTGAACGAAACACCCCGTCGCAAGTCCCTGCAAAAAGAGTCGTGTCGGACCCGCCTTCGGAGGGGCTGACGGCAAGGGCACCGACACCTCCCGGGTACGTCATTCCGGTATTGACAGAATCCCAGTCGGTGCCATTATTAGTTGAAAGATACACCCCCTCGCCCTCATGAGTCCCCACAAAGAGATTCGTGCCGCTGACGGCAAGGGACATGACACCTTTGTCCATCTCCGGGTAACTGACAAGGGTCCAGTTCGCTCCGTTATCAGTTGAACGAAAAACGCCGTGCCAAGTCCCTGCAAAGAGATTTGTGTCGATGATGGCAAAGGAACATACAACAACTGAGTCATCCGGCAGTCCGGCATTCACAGCAGTCCAGCTGGTGCCATTATTAGTTGAAAGAAACACTCCAGCACCGAAAGTCCCCGCAAAGAGATTAGTATCAATGGCAGCAAGGGAATAGACAACTGTGTTCGTTAGACCAGCATTGACAGGAATCCAGCTGGTGCCGTTGTTAGTTGAAAGAAATACTCCATCACCAGTCCCTGCAAAGAGATTCGTGCCGCTGACCGCAAGGGCACAAACCGAGCAGTTCGTTAGTCCTGTACTAACATTGGTCCAGTTAGCACCATGGTTCGTCGAAAGAAACACCCCAGCGCAATCCGTCCCTACAAAAAGATTCGTGCCACTGACCGCAAAGGACATGACGCCTAAATTCCATAGTCCGGTATTAACTGGAGTCCAGCTGGTGCCGTTATTAGTGGAAAGATACACCCCGCCCCCGGTCCCAGCAAAGAGATTAGTGTCGATGATGGCAAAGCAGCCTACCCCACCGCCTTCAGGACCATTCGTTTGAATCCATTGGGCCATCAGGTGGCTTGAACCAAAAGAAATGAGGGCCATCAACACTAGTATCTTTAATAGGCTTTTCATCTGTTTCCTCCTTTCGGGTTGACAAGTAAACAGAATATTTTTGTGTTACGGCTAACATTGTTTATATTGATTCGCATAATACCCTGTACGCACGCTGGTTCCGGACATACTACCTCTAACCCGATCCCCTCCGGAAATCCATTCTATTCATAGAATTTATTATAATCATTCATGCAAGCTTGTCAAGCACTTTTTAGATTATTCACCCTATTGGTAATGTTTGGTTTGACGATTCTTGTTCTGTCAGGTCTTACTCGCCCTGGCGGGCGTGACCTGACAGCCTTGAAATACCTAAGATTACTTTACTTCAGCAGAATCACTTTTTGCGTTTCAGAGAAATCCTCAAAATTTAATCGAATAAAGTACGTTCCACTGGCTACCTTATCGGCGGTCCATTGAACATTATGTTCTCCTGCCTGTAGATGTCTATCAACCAGCGTTGTCACCTCCTGTCCCAGCACATTATACACATTCAATTTTACCCGGCCTGAATTTTTCAAACTGAAATGGATATTGGTTGACACATTAAACGGGTTGGGATAAGCCGGAAAGAGTTTAAAGTTTTTTAAATGGCTTGTTATTTCCTCCTCAGCTATACCTACTTCGGTGACATATGTGGTGTAGACACCGTTTCCATGCGTGGCTACGGCAACATAGCCATCTGATTGACGCACATCGATCATATCGATAACAATATTGCCAATGGTGGACGCTCCCTCCTGGACCCAAACGGTATTCATTCCATTTAGATGGGTGGTGGAGAACAGTCCCACGCTGGTGCCTGCAAAATAGATAGGCTTATCGTCAACATAGAGGATGGAGACCCATCGTACAGAAGGGCCAGCGCCACTACCATCGGGGTTTTCCTCCAAATTGCCACTGATAGGCGTCCAGCTGTTCCCTCCATCTTCGGATGCATAAATGCTGATCACACCATAATTGGGAAATACAACTATCACTTTATTTATATCTTCAGGATCGACTGCAATGCAGTGTACGTATGGACAATATGGATAAAATGGGAAATTATCACCTGTTATCTCAACTGGCACGGGCTGACCTTCATGCGGGTTATCAATATAGAATACTTTTCCTGCAAAAATTCCTTCTCCATAATGGGACCCATAGTACAACCTTCTGGGCTCAGCCTCAGACATTCCCAGTGCTGAAATGTAATAGTCTTTCACATTGTCCAGCTGAGTCCAGTTAACATCTGTTGGGACTGGTGGAAATACCTCGGGTATTCCGGTCAAATCAGAATTACGCCACATCTGGGTTCGCCACGGCAGATACATGATCCGAGTATCATGGGGATCAAGGATAAATGGGGGAAGCCACAGACTGCCGCCGAGTGTCGCACTGGGCGTAATCTCTGTCCAGTGGTGTTCTCCACCCGGATACGTATGTCTCCACAGCGTGAAAGTCGCAGCCTGACTGGTATAGTAGTATTCTCCTCCGTCACTGATTTCTGAAAAGCCGCCATCTGTTGATCCCTTGAATATCGACGTCCAGGGAGTTTGGGGATCGGATGACGTCGTGAAAAGCCATGAGTTGTCCTGCGTTCCCCCCAAGATGGTTTCGCTGCCTGGTGTTCCGTGATCAATTGCAATGGTATAAAATTGCGCTGTAATGTAACCATTGTTCAGTGATTCCCAATCGATCCGGGTTCCATTGGGCGTAGAGTCGACCTCTGCGACGTTGTCGTTGGTTTTGAACAACCCGCCATCATTCCCCACAATCATGGCACTCGGGTCTGATGGATAAAATGCAATAGAATGCTGGTCAACATGAAAATCATCATAAGCGCCAATCACCTCCCAGGATTGTCCCCCATCGGTGCTCCGGTAAAGCCCGACGGTTCCGAGAAACAACGTGTTCTCATCGTCAGGTTTTACGTAGAGAATCAACATGTTCCCGCCATAGGTAGTCATTTCGGCCTGCTCTGGTAGATTCGTCGAGAGGTCTGTCCAGCCAACGCCTGCTTCGTATTTTCTTAATTCCTGTTCCCAATGAGCTATGTCAACCAAAAAATAAATGACCTTCTCATTGGAGGGCGCAATAGCGATGACAGTTCGTACCGTTGTGTCGGGCCAATCTACAGGAGAGATATTTTCCCAGATCTCTCCGTCAGCAGACTTGTAAAGACCATTAGCCGGCCCATTTCCACCAACTGCAGCATAACACGTATCTTGACTGGTGAGAGCTATGTCCGTGCTGGGATAGTCCGATCCAAAATCAAGAACATGTTCCCAGGTATCACCCCCATTTGTGCTCTTGAATAACCCGGTTGATGTTGCAGCATAGACTCCGTCTTCGCCAAAGGTTATAATCTTCCAGACAAAGTCAAACGAATCGGTCATAGTAGGTGTTCCCGAAACTGTAGAAGGCAGAAGAAACCAGCTCGTGCCATTGTCAGTGGATTTGAATATTCCGTCACCTCTATAATTTGCACCTGTTCCTAAAGGACCAGAAGCACTACCCCCCATGCCGGAAGACCATTCGCCCGTTCCATAATACCAGATGTTCTCTTTGCCCGAAGCTTTGTTTTGTGCGATACATGATACACTGTGGAGCTGATCTGGTGCTGTGGTTTTTATCCAGGAAGCACCACCGTCAGTCGACTTCCACATACCGCTGGAAACACATCCGGCCAGTATGGTATTTTCATCCGTCACGTCCAGAGCCAGAGCTTTTGTCCGGCCACCAATATTGTAAGGACCTCTGGCGACCCAGCCTGCGGTCACAGCGAGATCTTGCCCCATTGTCTGCCGGGCCAGGTTCTTGACGAACGCTGACTCCCGCCTGCCGATGTCACGGGGAATTTCGTTGGTTTTTGGGTCTCGGAGGAGAAGCCACTGGTATTGTGCCCGGGCATGTGGATTCTCTTCTGTTCCTTCTGATGCCTCGGACTGGACTACGGTTGTTCTTTTAGATGTGGAAGGAGTCGATTTTAAAAGATAAATGATTATTACAACACCAATAACCAGGACAACTCCCGATGCAATGATCAATTTGTGCCATTTCATAATATTCCTCCACTCCTAATTAAGGTTAAAAGGATGAATATTGATTATATGATTTCTGATTAAGAACCCCTGGATGCATAAGCTACAACCCGACTTCTAAGGAAATCCCTTCTACTCATTATAATCCATTATAATCATCTATGCAACCTTGTCAAGCACTTTTCAGATAATTTGTTGGGTGGAGACAAGCTCCACCCCTACGCGGTTTCGTATTTTATGGTGGGCTCACCTTGCCCTCAAGGTGCATAGACACATGTTGAGGGCAACTTAGGTTTACAAGATTTGTAGTTGCTCGATTCATCGAGCCAGAAGTTTTTAGATGCAATAGTGGTAGCCGCAGGCTTTAGCCTGCGAAATGGAAAATCATTTAATTCATATCGCAACCTGAAGGTTGCGGCTACCATTGAATCACGTATCCATGAGTATCATTCTTGTTCTGTCAGGTCTTGCCCGCCCCGGCGGTTGTGACCTGACAGTCTCGTTGTATCTGTGCCCGGTCACACTCCTGGCAAGCCATGAGCAAGACCCGGCACAACAGGGAATTATTCAATCTGCTTTTTGATGTTTGTCTTTATGAAAGCACAAATTTCATCCATTGCCTGCTTAGCCTCCGGAAACAGTGGAGCACAAGCAGGAAAACAATGAAACATCCCCTCACCAACTCTCAATGTGATATCTACACCTGCATTTTCCGCTTTTTCTGCAAATCGTGTCGAGTCATCCAGAAGGACTTCATTCTCACCCACATAGATGAGTATGGGCGGAAGCCCGTGAAGATCCCCATACAGAGGGGATATCCAAGGGTTGCCAGGATCATTGTCTCCTGCATAATATTTGCTGAAAACGATCCATGACTCGCCCCAGGTTAACTGATCTACCTTAGCTTTGGTTTTTAAGGACTCTCCTGTATTTTTCAAGTCGGTCCAGGGAGAGAGAGCTACTGCTGCGGCAGGAAGGGAAATACCTTGATCCCGAAGGGCAAGTAACGTGGCTAAACATAAACCTCCGCCAGCAGAATCTCCTACAAATACGATATGTGAAGGTAAAATACCTTGTGCCAACAACCAGCGATAAGCTGCGACCGAATCCTCAAGTGCTGCAGGAAAAGGATGTTCCGGTGCCAAACAATAATCGAAGAGCAATGCTCCTGTGCCACTGCTTTTAACGAATTTGGCAACAATCGACCGGTGGGACTGGCTTGAGCCTATTACATACCCGCCGCCGCGGAAATAAAGTATTACTTTATCTTTTGTTACTTGAGAAGGTAGAATCCATTCTGCAGAAAGACCATCTATTTTGATAGGCGATACTTCGATTTGAGCTGGCAACTTACCGAACATTCCGGCAGATTTTTCAACTTCCTGGTGTAATTGTGGTATTGAAGTATTCCAGTTAATTGTAGTCCTTTTCAGTTGAAAACGCAATAAATGACTGTGTTTCAAAAAGAATAGAAAAAGACGACTTCGCAGACTTGGCATTCTTTATCTACCAATTTCATGATGCATCGGTATTCGGAAATGCCGATGCTTCCAGCTTCGGGAATTCTCCCCCGCATTTTGCGGGGGATCTTGACACTATTCCCGAAGCATCTTAAAGCTTAATCGGTTAACGGCATCTCGGCCTCTGGACCAATAACAGTAGTCCATTCTCGAACGTGCCACCGGGTCACTAACCCATTGGTCACGTATGGATCTGCTGTGGCAAATCGCTCAGCGATTGCAGATGAAGAACCACGGAATAGCAAAACGGCTCCATCAATCGGATTAGCTAGGGCACCGCCCAGTACCAACTCGCCCCGCTCAACGGCTTGACGCGCAAGCTTAAGATGCGTGGTTCGGAAAGCGAGTCGGCGTTCGACATAATCATTGACAACGTCATAGAATAGTAGATAGTGCATATTCCTTCCTATTTCCGAAGCATCAAAACTTGATCAGGTGTTCTTTACTTCAAATTCATGTCAAAATCTTTGCGTCAGCTTAATGCTTAGATATACATTTTCTTAATATAATTCGTTTCTTACTTTATTAATAGACATTTCTTAACCTCAATCAGATTGCCGACACTGATTTTGCATAAATAAAGTCCAGAACTATAATCATCAGCATACCACGTCACTTTATAGTAGCCTTGATCCTGATACTCATTCACTAAGCTTTCTATTAGCTGTCCCAATATGTTATAAACTGATAAATTCACCCATGATTTATTTGGTAAATAATACGAGATGGTAGTAGTCGAATTAAAAGGGTTGGGATAATTTGAATATAGTGTTAACTTATTCGATGCTGAATTATCTGATATTGATTGATCATCAACATATGTTTTATTTAACTCATAAACGGATTGCCATAAAGCCCAAACAGGTTTAGGTGTCCCGTCCTGGGTATGCATACCAATGTGACTGAAGGCCGTTGCCAGGTACTCTGGATACCCCAGATAACTCTGATCGTAAATAGAGAACCAGCAAACCAATTCGACATCTACCGTGGCTAATTCCTGAAAAATGCGTTCCAGATATTGCTCTTGATCTTCAAAGCTGATTTGGGCATCAGGACCTCCCGGAACGCCGAACTCCAGCAGGATAATGGGCAGATCTGGTGCAATTTCTGCAGGTTTAACAAAGTAACCTGGTGCTAAATCGACTCCTGATAAATCCATAACTTCCGGATAGGTGCTGTAAGCAATACTTCCCAGCTGGGGCAGAAGCTGCAGCCACACTGCAGCGTGACTCCAATTAATGGCTCCGTTATTTTGTACCATCCAGGGTAAAGTGAAGTAAGAGGTTACGTGAATGTCGGGATAAATAATTTTGAGTGAATCAGCGATCTCTTTGAACATATCGACGTAGGCTGACCACTGCTCTGGATGCTTTTCGTAAAAAATACTCGCTTCTATGCCAACGATCACATAATCAGGTAAAACAATTGAACAAAGCTCAATTAATTCTTTTACGTATGCATCCTTGACTATCGTATCGTTCAAACTGCCGACTGGAGTTCCATCAGGTGTAGGAAGAATATCGCCAATAGAGCCGGAATTTTCATGAGTGAAGTCAAGGGTCAAAGCGACTTTCATACCCATAGTTTTAGCTAATTCTGCCTGATGTAATCTCAAGCGGTGTCCATATTCGATATCTTCCCCGGTCAATTCGCACCACCGAACGTGAAAAAAGATATTCACCAATTCAGATGCAGAAGCAGCTCTTATAATTACATCCTCCCAACCTTTCTCACTTATATTAATTGGATTTTCCTGCACAAAACCCAGATCAAATGAGCGGGAGGCAATTGGTGCGGGTATTGGTTCCGGATCAGATCCAGGTTCTGTTACATCCATTTCAACTGATATGTTATCAAACCATACCGCACCGGAAGTTCCTGTAGTTGTGCAAACCAAAAGAATAAATGAGGCGTTGTCAATTGCCGTAAATTCGGCTTGATAGGTTTCAAATGCTTCATTGGAGCTATCCGCCACTATTACCGCTTCACCTGCAATCCCGGTTCCTAAATCGGGATCTGGTGGCAATTCGGGATTTACTGCTAATATGATAACCATGGGGGAAGATTGTAAATCCTGAGTACGAATATCGCACGAAATTCTTACGGTTTTCCCGGAAAGATCGTATGTTGGGGCATTCAGAACCTGGCTCATGGAATAATCTTCATCGCTTAAAGGCATTAATTTAATACTTTGTGAGCCTTCAGTTTTAAATAAGGTATCAAGTGACCATGCACCGTTAGTCATATATTCAATAGGACTGTCTTCAAAGCCAATGTACCAATAAGGCGGACGTGTCGTATCAAATGGACTCATCTCAAAACCACCATTTGTGATCACGTTGTCAGCAATGGTAATAGAGTATCCAAAACATATAATAAAATAGATAATGAAGATTAATAAACGTTTCATTTTTTACTCCTGCATGTCATAACTAATAAAACATCCATTCAAATTCTTTGTAATTCAAATGATTCATTTAAGAGAACTTGAAACTATTTTTGCATCCATATTTCTTTTGTACAACTTTTAAAAATAATTTATTGCAGGTAATTCATTTATTATTTACGTGACTTCTATCTATAAGGTTTCCAGATAATACCTGTTCACGGTTTTCCTTAAGATAAGAAGCCGTGCAGAAATCCGCCTAAATGGATAGCAATCAGAGACTTGAGTGCCCGGGATTGCTTTTCAGCGTCTTATACGGTTTCAGTATATCACGCATCGCATCTTTCCTCACAAAGTGTCTGCTGGGTTATCACGCTGAATATACAACACGAAACCGTTCACACAACAAAAGCATATCTTCTGATGGAGACTTGCCAATCCCTTTACATACCTTTTCGTAGTATATCCACATATCCTTTAACCACCACTCAAGGGTCCGCTCTCCCTCTCCATAATCATAAGCAAATTGCTGATCTATTTCATTGAAACTCTTTATCTCAACTTCTATTATCTCAATCACGCACACCGGTTTGCCATCCCATTCAGTCACCACGACCGAATCCCCCACTCTGGATATCACCTCATTGTCATGCTCGATCTCACAGAGCAATGTGCTTGTCGCGGTTTTTATTCCCGACTTCACTAATTCTGCCAGCTCATTTGCCAGGCGTCGATTGTTGCCAAAATGCCAGACATGATACGAAGTCGGAACAGTCTCCCCCTCGGAAAATGAACGAATATAACCTTTCCAATACTCTTCAATCTCTGGTGTTTTTTTCATATCGGATTCTGTTCTGCTACCTAAAGCTCTGTCCAACGCCAGATTCAGCTACGCCCGGTAGCTCGTAGGTCAGGTGCCCTGCGCACCTGGCAAAACAATGGTATCAGGAGCACGGAGCTCCTGCCCTACTACTACTGGTCAAAACAAAGCGGGTAGGACAAGGTCTCCCGACCTTGTCTCCACAGTTCTGGGTCGGGAGACCCAGAACTACCCATTAGCTCACAGGTTGGGACAACCTGTGATACCAAACTAAAAGAACCATTCACCAAAAAAACAAAACGGGCGGACACTTAGATCCGCCCCTACATTTTCTTTCCTTTTATCTAACCTTCTACTTTGTATCCATCTCATATTCCATCAGATACCAGATGCGCTCCTGGTTTAGCTTTTCCAGTTTTTTGATCTGCTCCAAAGTCCTTTCCAGCTCGGTGGAAGTGCCAAAAGGAAAACCCAAGCCCAGAGACCATTGTGTTTCCGGCAATAATACTAATTCTACCTCTTTATCCTCAGGTATCCCTGCTTTTTCTTTGGCTATCTGGATTGCCCTTTTTAAACCACCTAACTCATCCACCAGACCGTTTTGTATTCCCTGATTTCCGGTCCAGACCCTGCCCCGGGCGACTTTGTCTATTTCATCAAAGGACTTTCCTCTTCCCTCAGCCACTTTGTTGACGAAATCATCATAGAATTCCTTTAACTGCCGTTTGACGATCTGCCTTTCCTCATCATTGAATTCTCTGGTAAGGGTGTAAAAATCTGCATGCTCACCCCTTTTGATCGTCTCTTTAGAAAAACCTATCTTTTTATACAAACCCGAGAGGTCCACCTTGCCTGTGATAACACCTATGGAACCGGTATAGGTTCCGGGCATGGCTAAGATGGTATCTGCGGCACAAGCTACATAGTATCCACCTGAACCTGCTACATCGGACATGGATACAATGATTGGCTTTCTCTCCTTGGTAAGTACTACCTCATGCCAGATCACCTCGGAAGCCATACCATCTCCACCTGGAGAATCAACTCTAAATACAACTGCTTTGATCGATCTATCTTCCCTTGCCTTTTTGATGGCTTGAGCAATGGTCTCCGATCCCATGACTTTCCCCCAAAGAATGTTACTTCCGTTTTCGCCGGAAAAAATGGAGCCTACTCCATAAACAATAGCTATCTTGGGCGGAATGGCCCAGGAGTATTTGTATTCCTTTGTTTTAAAGTATTCCTTTTCGCAAATTTTCTCAAACTTTTTCCCCTCCATTTGTTCAGCTATATTTTCCCAATCATCATAATAAGCCAGAGTATCCACCAGATTCGCTTTTAACGCTTCGGGAGCGGTATAGGGTCCGGAATCAATTTTGGATTTGACCTCAGATAAACTCCACCCCCGACCAGAAGCTATACCCTCAGTTAATTGAGTATAAAGATCATCTAAAATAGAATTCACCACCTCCCGATGAGCATCCGACATCTTGTCTCTGGTTACAAGGTCAGATGCTGACTTATAATCCCCTATATGCTCAAGGTCAGCCTTGATGCCTAACTTTTCTAAAGTTCCTTTTATAAAGGTGACCTCAGATGCCAATCCATCTAAAAGTAAATACCCTCCAGGCAGCATCACAATCTTATCCGAAGCAGTAGCCAGATAGTATTCCTTATCTCCAGCAAACTCCATAAAGCAGATTACCTTTTTGCCCGAGCTTTTGAAATCTAAAATCGCCTCCCTTATCTCCTGCAGTTTAGCCCAACCCACATCAAGAGACTCTATTCGCAAGACCATTCCCTGGATAGATTTGTCCTCTTTTGCCTTTTCCATGTTTTTTACTAAATCCAGAACGGTTTCTTTACCAGGAACGAAGATGAGTTTGGTCTTTTCCTCTGCAATCTCTCCGGACAGGCGAACCTCAAGATATCTATTTTTCTTCTGCATAATTGTTCGGTATCTATCTCCGGATAAGTTCAGGTAAGCGACGCCTTTTTGAAATTTTGTATCTTTGTCATAGTAGTTATAAGAGCCCAGTGAAGCAGTAGGGAAGTTAAGCCTTAAGTTTACCCCGAAATTGCCGTCATTATCCACATCTCCGGATAAGATCAGACCTTCCAGAACCTCCAGTTGAGCTCCGTATCTTAACTTTCCTTGTTTCAGTTTTTGTTTATCCTTCATCGAACCATCCACAAAAAGAGTAACCCTGTCTGTAAGTGGTCTGACCGCTATACCCAGATCATACCCCACTTCAACTTTTTCACCAAAGAATGTGGGACGGTTCAGATCCCTGGCTACTGCTCCCAGAGAGAAATAGGGGCAGGGGCGGGCTAAAAGCCCCACCCTCCAGGATGAAAGATCATCGTATTCTTTGATTTTTGATCCGAACCAGCTGTAGCTTGATCCAAAATACAAACGGGGCATGATCTCAAATCCCAAAGCCAGGGTATATTTTCTATACCTGATATCTTTTTCATAACCCAGCCACTCAGCTGCAAAAGCGGCATTACCTCCGTTGAAATATAGGGCGTTGTCACCCTTGAAAGTGGAGTCAGAATAAGAATGCAGGTACAGAAATTGGGTTCCTCTTTTCCAGCCCAATCCTGCAGGATTAAACATCAGAGCTGAGGCATCATCGGAAAATGCAGAAGAGTAAAATGGTGCTCGAAAACCAATGGTGGGAGACTCATCAGCAAATGCCAGGCTGGCATTTATAAGAAATAAAACCAGGATAAAAAAAGATAGATTTTTAAACATCACCACTCCTTTTTTTGAAATTTTTATTCAACATCAAAGAAAATAAACAAAAACTGGAAAAGAAATTACCTCACTGCTATTTGTAGGTTTCCAGAAGGATTTTTCCTATCCCGCTGACATTGATTTCGATTTTAGAGTCACCCTCTCCGATCACACCTTCCAGGCTGGTATTGTCTATGGATTCCACCAGTATGGGAATCTTTGACGTTTCTATTTTCCCCCCGGGATCAACGGACAAAGAGAGCTCAGCAGAGACATCAAAAGGTAAAACTAAATAGACGTTTCCATAGGTATTTTCAATGTAAAGATCACAATCTTTTAGCTCTTTTATCTTCAGATCTATTTTATTGTAGACCGTTTCAAAGCTGGATGAGCCTTCCACCAGCTCCAGATCAGTGGCCATAATGGGGCTGTAGTTGGTCCTGGCTTTGATATTCCCTTTAACCCTTATAATATCTATTTTATCATAAGCCGTCTCCAGATAAACGGTCTTGTTGTGGGTATCCACATCGGTTAAAAAGATGGGACCGTAACTGGTCTCGATGTTCACCCCACCCGATAAATTTTTAGCCTCAACTCCTCCGTATGAGGTTCCGATATTAGTTTCCCCTTTCACTTCTTCAATATTAACTTTACCATAATCGCTTTCGATCTGGACATTCATCAATGGACCCGAGATGTCGTAATCAAAGTATCTGCTCTCACAGGTCAAGTTGAAATCCTCTGGAACAAATATGTCCATATTTATTGTGGCACTTTTATCAGTTCCCTGCCAGGGAGCGTGGCGGGGAGTGGAAACCTCCAGCGTTATTATGTCTGCAGATCTGTCCAGATCAAGCTCTATCATTTCCAAAAATTCTTTAGCTTCTTTTTTATCGTCAGCCTTGCTATCTTTTTCATATTCCACCGCCACCTCATCCTTTTCCCAGGTCTGGATTCTTATCTTCCCCCCCATATTTTGAGGGGTCTTCAGGGATAACTCCCTGGTATTGGATGAGGAGATTTTTAAGGTGCCCGATGCCTCGTCGTATGAAAAAGCAAAAGCTTTATTCGAAGAGATTATCTGAGACTGGGTTAAACCTAAGAAAAGAAAAAATAACAGAACCAAAAAAGTGACGTGGATTACCTTTCTGCTTTTTTCAAATTTCATCTCTTCCCTCAAGATTAAACTAAATTAACTTGCAAATATTCCTGTGTCAAGTTAAAATACGAATCCTTAGTCTAGAGGTTTCAAAAAAGAAATCAGACCAAGGCTATAAAAGCTCTGGTAGATATCCCAAAGGTCAAATAATTACGGGAATTTTTAGGTAAAAACAATTAAAAAACTGGACTCATGTGGTTTTTTTATTTCTTGACAAAAAGTGAATTTTTCATATTTTGATTTCAGGTAGTTTAGTTTCTGGGGGATCGTCCAGCGGCAGGACACATGGCTCTGGACCATGGAACCGGGGTTCGAATCCCTGTCCCCCAGTTTTTTTATTTTAAAGTGGAATACAGAAAGCTTGACTTTTAAGACTAATACCAGGAATTTTTGAAACACTTCAGGAACTGGCTGAAATGTAAAATTAAATCTCTTGTTTTTTATCAAAATCCTCTTAATATTTATCATTATAAAAGGGGCATTAACAAGGCAAGGAGGTTAATTATGGGACATATGGTGGGGAAAGATATTTACCGGAAGCTGGGTAAAAAGATCGATAATCTGACTATGAGAGCTCCCTGGAATGAGGCATTTCACGCTATTTTAAAAGAGCTTTACTCAACTCAAGAAGCTGATGTTGTTGTTAAAATGCCTTATGGTTTATCTAAGTTTGATCGAATCGAAAAAATAACCAAATACGAGAGCTCTAAATTACACAAAATCCTGGACAGCTTGTGCTCCAAGGGTCTAATAATGGATATCTGTCTGGGTGGTGAATATTATTACACACTTTCTCCGATCATCATTGGGATATTTGAGTTCACTATGATGCGAACGGGAAATGATCTGGACTCAAAAAAGTGGGCTAAGCTTTTTCACTCATATCTCCAGAGTGATGATTCCTTCTGGGCAGCTAACTTTACCCAGGATAAGAGAATATCACCCCTGAGAACGCTTCCCCACGAAGAAGCTGTGGATAAATCAGAATATGTTGAGGTTCTGGATTATGAAAAAGCCACGGCTATCGTTGAAAATGCCAAAAAATTCTGCATTGGCATCTGTTCCTGCCGTCACGAGAAAATGCATGTGGGAGAAAAAAAATGCGACGTGCCACTGGATACCTGCTCCTCTTTTGATGGTGCTGCAGATTACCTGATCAGGCATAACTTAGGAAAAGAAGTTTCCAAAACTGAGATGCTGGAAAACCTGGATCGCTCCAGGGGGATGGGGCTGGTATTCTGTGCTGATAATGTGAAAAAAGATATCACTTTTATCTGCCACTGCTGCAAATGCTGCTGCAACGTTATGTTAGGTATAAATAAATTTGGTTACCCTAATATACTGGTTACCTCAAGTTATATCGCTGAGGTTGATGAAAAATTATGTGCAGTTTGCGGAACCTGCGTAGAATCCTGCCCCATAAATGCTATTGATATGCCTGTTGATGGAAATCCTCAAATAGACAAGTCCCTCTGCATTGGCTGCGGCGTATGTGCATTGAACTGTCAGACTGGTGCACTCAAGTTAGTAAAGCGTAAGCAGAGAGTCCTTCACCCAGAGGACACCATTGAGAGAGTAGTTCTGCAATGCCTGGAAAGAGGAACTCTTCAAAACCAGATGTTCAGCAATCCGCAGAGCATAACTCATAAGTTCATGCGGGGCATAGTCGGGGCATTTCTGAAACTGCCTCCGGTTAAAAAGAGCCTGATGAGCGATACCCTCAGGTCTTCATTTCTAAACGTGATGAAAAAAGGAGCTTAAAATAAAACGGAACCAGTTCAACTAAAATGGTAGAATCCGTTAAGACCTTTACTGTCCATTATATCTAAAGGAATACTATTTTCAATCGAACAATATCTACTCATAGCAATAGAAAGTAAAAGACTTCACTTGTAAGTTGGATCACTTAAAAAAGTATTCCCCTATCAAGATAATTCAAATTACCTATTTCATGTTTCTGAATCTTGCCATTCAACATAAAGCTCCTCCAGCTTTTTGGATAACTCCTCTTTTTTTCGATTTAGTTCCAGAAGCTTTTGCCAATCCGTATAAAACTCCCTGCTGGAAAATTGATTATTTATCTCTTCAATTCTCTGCTCTGCCTCAGAGATATCCTCTTGTATCTCTTCTGAGCTTCTTTTTTTGACTTTGGGCTTGGATTTTTTGATTACAGTTTTCTTTTTCTTTTCCTGTTCCTGTTTTAGAATCTCCAGGAACCTTTTCTCCTCTTCTTTTTGCTCTTTTTTCTTCTGTTCGTAATAGGAGTAATTTCCTGAGTATTCTTTCAAACTTTCATTTTCAAAAGCATAAATCCGGCTAACAATCCTGTTCAGAAAATAACGATCGTGCGAGACAATCAAAAGGGTACCCTCAAATTCTGATAGTGCATTTTCCAGAACCTCCCGGGAGGTGATATCCAGGTGATTGGTCGGCTCGTCCAAAATAAGAAAGTTGGGTTGAGAAAGAATCAGCTTTGCTAAAACCACCCGGCTTTGCTCTCCACCGCTAAAGCTTTTTATCTTGCGAAACACATCCTCACCACAGAACAAAAACTTTGCCAGAAAACTGCGAAGCTCATCTAAAAGCATTTGGGGATTGACCTTCCACACCTCATCTGAAACCAAGCTTTCCATGTCCAGCCCCTGGTGCTGTTGATCATAATAACCCACATCCAGGTTGGAACCGATGTTCACTTCACCTTTTGTGGGAGCTTCCTTTCCCATAAGAATTTTCAGAAAGGTGGTTTTACCGCAACCGTTAGGACCAATCAACCCCACCCGGTCGTATCTTTCGATTGAGAAGTCAACCTCCTCAAACAGAACTTTTCCCTCGAATTCTTTTCTCAATCCCTCTGTCCAGATAAGTGCCTTAGAACTACGGTGAGTTTTTGAGAAGGAGAGCTTCACCTTTTTATCCCTGGTTTTCGGTTTTTCCAGTCTTTCCAGCTTTTCCAGAGTCTTTCTCCGGGACTGGGCTTGTTTGGTTTTTTGCCCGGCTATGTTTCGGCGAATAAAATCCTGGGTGCGAAAGATATACTCCTTTTGCCCTTTGTATTCCTTTATAGCTTTTTCAAGTTTTTCAGCTTTTTGATTCACATAGGCGGAGAAATTGCCCACATACCTTTCTGTTTTGTGATCCTCAAGCTCTATGACCTCCTGGATCACCCGATCCAGGAAATAGCGATCGTGAGACACTAACACTACCGTTCCGGGAAATTCCGACAGATATTCCTCCAGCCACTCGGTCCCCTCAATGTCCAGATGGTTGGTGGGCTCATCCAATAATAGGAGATTAGGATCGGAGAGAAGAACAGAAGCTAAGGCAGCTCGATTTTTCTCACCACCGCTTAAAATGTTAACATTTTTTTCAAAGTCCTCTTTGTTAAAACCCAAACCGCAAAGTACTTTCTCGATTTTGTTTTCGTAGCTGTACCCTCCTTTGTTTTCATATTCCAGCTGCAGTTGCCCGTAGATTTTCAAAAGCTTTCTGGGGTCTTTTGAAGCGGACATCTTCTTTTCAAGTTCCCTTAAGTTTTCATGAAACTTGAGAAGCTTAGAGAAGGGTTTGAGCATCTCATCGAAAAGAGTGAGATCATCCTCCAGTTGATATTCCTGACGCAAAAAACCAATTCTTAAGTCTCTTTTTCGACTTACCTCCCCCTTATCCAGCTCCAGCTCCCCGGTGATGATTTTAAAGAGGGTGGTTTTCCCTGCCCCATTTGATCCCAAAAGCCCGATTCTTCTTCCCGCCTCGATCTGCCAGGAGATGTCCTTCAAGACCAGATGAGCCCCATAGGATTTGAACACATTATGTAAGCTTACCAGAGTCATATGTAAATTAATTTCACATAAAAAAAGTATGAATAAAAATAACAGGTGAAACAATCTAAATCAATACTATTATTGATAACAAACGTTTGTCCCCTTAGGCTTGAACTGTGTAGGAAAGAGATACGTCAATTGGATTCTGAGATTCTGTTCAGGATAATCATTGAACCACGCTTCAGTTACAAATACTCAAAACTGTTTATGTGTCGAGATTGGCTTTCCTCCTGTTTTCTTCCAGAAGAGAAGAACACGCCCTGCAGAAATTCTTTGATTTAAAATCGATTTCCTCAGCATAGGTAGTGGAGTACATAATACACTCTGGCTCCCGACAGTGAATTATCCCGAAGGTATGTCCCAGCTCGTGAATGGCTTCCTTTTCCAGTCTCTCTTTCAGTCGCTGTGGATTTTGGGGAAGACCGTATAGCTCGTCCCTTAAACGATAGCTGGAAACCACGGCTGCTTTTCCGTTTAACTGAGCTTCCCCGAAAACGTAAGTTAAAACCGGAATGTAAAGATCCACGCTGGTCACCACTAATACCTTACAGGGCTCATCCGGGGCTATTTTCAGAATCTGAGACAGGATCCAGGTAGAGTTATACTGATTCCTAACCGGGTCCCTGCCTTCTTCCAGAGAAAAGGATCGGTTCAATATTAAAACCGGAAGCCTGAAGGCATCCTTTAAAGCATCTGAGAGACCATCTAAAAGGTTTTTTTCTGAGAGATTTATGGGTAATATATAAATACGCACATTTATTTTCGCAAGCCATATTTCTCTATTTTTTTATAGAGAGTTGCTCTATCGATTCCCAGGACTTCAGCTGTTCGGGTTATGTTCCATCCCATCTGCTCCAGGGTCTTCTGGATGTGTACTTTCTCCACTGATTCCAAGCTTTGGTCTTGGGCAAATGCTTCTGGACAGGGAGGGAGGGGAAGATCATTGAGACTGATGCATGATTCTTTTGCTACTACTACTGCCCTTTCCACCGCATTCCTGAGCTCGCGCACATTTCCTGGCCAGTGGTAGCTCTTTAATTTCTCCATAGCCTCTGGCGAGAATCCGGTTACGGGTCTGTTGATATTTGCAGCCAATTTCTTAAGAAAATAGTTGCACAGAAATGGTATATCTGAGCGCCTCTCCCTTAAAGGAGGAATGGAAATGGAAAAAACATTCAACCTGTAATAGAGATCTTCTCTGAAAGTCCCTTCCTTCACTGCCAGTTCTAAATCCCGGTTGGTTGCGCAAATGAGCCTGAAATCCACCTTAATGATCTCATCTCCCCCTACCCTGGTGAATTGTTTGGTCTCAATTACTCGCAGAAGATCTGTCTGAGCCTTGGAGCCTACATTTCCCACCTCATCCAAGAAGATTGTTCCCCCATTTGCCATTTCGAATTTACCTTTGCGTCTATATAGAGCTCCAGTGAAAGCTCCCTTTTCATGACCGAAGAATTCACTTTCCGTAAGTCCTTCAGTCAACCCACCACAATTCACAGTGATAATGGGGAAAAATTTCCTAGGACTTTGTGAATGAATAGCCCGGGCGATGAGTTCCTTGCCGGTCCCACTTTCACCCTTAATCATCACACTCGTATCCGTAGGGGCTACCGTCTTGATCAGCTCAAAGACCTTCTGCATGGCCTGGCTTTCTCCAATAATCTGGTCTATCTCGTAAAGCTCCTGTATTTGTTCTCTGAGCTGAATGTTCTCCGTAAGAAGACGCTTCTGCTTTACCACATTAGCCACCATATGAGAAAGATAATCCGGATCCACAGGTTTGGTAACATAGTCATATGCTCCCTCTTTAAGAGATTTAACCGCCGTGTCCACAGATGCATAAGCTGTGATCATTATAATGGTAGCGCTGGGATCGACACCTTTGATTCTCTGTTGCAACTCCATTCCATCCATGCCCGGAAGTTTTATATCCAGAAATATGATATCCCAAAGCCCCGGTTTGAGTTTTTTCAACGCCTCGGTTGCATCGGCAGCAGAGTCTGCGTTATATCCATCTTCAATAAACCACTTGGTCATGGAATCCCGCACACTGAGCTCGTCATCCACAACCAAAATGCTGACCAGTTTTTCATTTTTCCGGGGATTCATAGCTTTCACCTCCTATCATAATCTTTCTATAACTTTTTAAACTTCAAAGGAAAATCTGTTTTTCCCCTCCTCTCATTTTAAGGGAAGTTCCACAGTAAAAGACGATCCTTCTCCGATAACCGAATTAACATCGATTTTCCCATCGTGCCTTTCTATAATACCGTAGCACACAGACAAACCCAAACCCACACCTTTACCCTCCTTCTTAGTGGTATAGAAAGGCTCGAAGATATGTGGCAGATCCGCCGGAGAGATACCCGAACCAGTGTCTTGAATCTGCACCTTTATGCTGTTTTCATTGAAGATAGAGCTGGTCTTTATAGTCAAGGTACCCCCCTGGGGCATGGCTTCTACCGCATTATCCAAAATAGCCAAAAAACATTGCTGGATTTGATCTTTGTCACAGATCACCTCTGCCTTTCCCCTCTGATATATTTTGACCAACTCGACGTTGTTCAATTTCAAGTGATGTTCCACCAGCTGGGTGCAACGGTCTAAGATCTGATGCAGATCCACCGCAGCGAATTCGCCTATCTCTTTTTTCGAGAAGAGCAAAAGGTTTTTCACGATGTTTCCGCAGCGCATAGTTTCGTCACCGACTATGGATAAATCCCCTTGTATTGACTCCAGTCTGTCTTTGGACAGATTTCCAGAGTTCAATTTCTTTTGCAGAAGCCGGGTATAAGTCAGAATACCGCTCAAGGGATTGTTCAGCTCGTGAGCCACGCTGGCGGATAATTTTCCCAGGGAAGCCATCTTCTCCATATGAATCAGGTGAGCTTGAATTCGCTCCAACTCCTCTCGGGCTCTCTTCAGCTCCGAGGTCATGGTATTGAAGGAATTAGCCAGTCCTCCAATTTCATCTTTTTGATGAAGAGGAATGGTGTAGTCCAGGTTTCCTTCAGCAATTGCTCTGGTACCTCTGGTCAACTCACGTACAGGTGCCCGGATTAAGGTGTAGATCAAAAAACCAGTCACCGAAAGGACGCTGAGAACCAATATAACGGACGCCAGTATAGTCTGCCGACGGCTGCGGGCGATATCAGCATCCACGGTTGCCAGAGACATCTGCACGTCCAGGACTCCCAGTATGAATTTCTCATCTGGATGCAGGTGGCATCCGGATCCGTAACAGGCGATCTCATTTTCTATGGGATTAATTAATGCCAGGACCCGGTGCCCGTTTGAAGATTTTATAATTCGATGACGTTCCTCTGTAGCCAAAGCTTTAAGCGGTTCGGGATAGCGGTGGCAAACCTGGCAAGCCTCCGAGGAAATCGAGACCTTTTTCAGCCTTTCCTCCGGACGGGTGGTATAGATGATTTCACCCTTCTTGTCATAAATCCGAATAGCCTCAAATCCAGGCATATTCCTGAAATTCTCGAATATCTGCTCAATGTCCTCCTTCCGGTTTATCAGCATACTGTAATGGGTGGACTCCTTAATCAGATCGGTGGTCCTCAGGGCAGCTAATTGAACCTGTTTCAGAAGATCGTTAGCCTCACTTTTAACATTTATAAAAGTGAGAGCGGCCAAACCCACAAACATAACCAAGAAAAGTGCGACGAAGAACTTTAATCCTAAAGGCATATTTCAGTCTTTAGACCTCTTGAGCGTTTTTAGAAAATCAATACCATAGTTTATTGTTCTTATTTAATAATATACTTATTTTGAAAATGAATGAAAAGCCTTTTTTTGACTTTTAGCGAAGCAATTTCAGTTGAGGGTATTTCCGCCGGGATACAATAAACCTCTATAATATTTTAACTTCCATTATATACTCCAACCCGGAGTGGACTTACCAGGCTTGTTTATCTGTCGCCGCCAGTTCCACTGCTAATCCCAGACATACCTTACCTGGCAAAACTTGGTGGAGATACCTGATATCAGCTCCGCCATCCGGCAGGGTTTCTCCGATTAGTTCCACCTCCACCCCTCTGTGTTTGAGCAAAAACCTCAAGTGCTGAGCTTCCTCATCCAGAAATCTTTTCCCTCTGTTCCCGGTGTGAAACCTTTGCAGTTCAGAGCGGTCTTCCGTCCATTCTATAATAGCCAGCCAACCTTCTCCATATGGGTCCTTTTGCACCAGCTCCGGCTCCTGAACCAATCTAAAATTAGCTTGAGATAGGCGCCCAGAGAGTGGAGCAATTAAGAAAACCGTTCCTGCCTGGGTAATAATTTTCCCGAAAACCTGTTCCTGGATTAAGTTCTTATCTACACCATCCCATTCCAGTTTTATCAGAGGAGGTAGGGTGTAGGCTAAGAGCCCATCCACTCCTACCTTCCACATCTGACCCTGGGTCTGCCTGGCCCATAGGTGACTGGAATGTAGATATAATCCCCTTACCTCCTTGCTGGTAGAAAAGGTGAAAAAGGGCGGAGGTTTCCCTGAGTCTTCCCTTAATCCAGAATCACCCTCAAGCTGTGCCAGGTTTTCGCTCATAGATTTTCTGGGGCTGGAGCTTATTTTCCGAGATTTCACCTGGGTCCGCATGGCTTTGTCTAAGTCGCAGTGTTCACAGTCGTAATCAAAGGGACACAGCTTAAAAGAGATCACCCCTGCAGTCATCCAGATACAGCGGTTTTGGGTCTCAGCAGATTCAGCCTTATGCTTTTTTATTGCCCTCTTTTTCATACCATCGCCTTTTTTGTTAGAAGGTCCTCCTCGAAATCTACTTCCCGATAGACCGGGTGTTCCCGATAAACTGGCAATCGATTCACAATCCAACGGTAAACTAAAATCTCGATAGTAATTATGGTGATAACCATAATGACTTCCTTCCAGTAAAAGAACACCCGATGGGGCAGTTGCCAATTGAGCGCGATCAGGGAAACGTTGAACCTGTTGACAGCCAAGCCGATTATGGTGAAAAACGCTGTGAAACGGATAAGTCCCACGCTTCTATTCCTCACTCCAAACGCGAAAAGAAAAGACGGAAGAAGAACAAATCCAAACAGCTCCACCAAAAACCAGTAACCATAGGGCGTGTTCAGGAGATTCCAGTGGTATCCATGGGCTAAACCCACGATCTTCAGGCCAAAATAGGTGAAAAGAACAAAGGAGGCAGCTTTTCCCAGACCTAAAGTGAGTCCAGGGAGTCTGGCCAAGTATTGTGAACTGTACCTGTGTTTAAGAAAACGGGAGGTAATTGTGCTTTCCGCAATTATCACCGAGAGTCCAGCAAATATGCTAGAAACAAAGAAAAACAAAGGCAAAAACTCTGAGTACCACAGAGGGTGCAGTTTCCCAGGGGCAAGAAGGAACAATGCTCCCAAAGCTGACTGATGAAGTGTGGACAGAATCACACCAAAGATAGTGGCGCCCACAGTTACTCCTATAGCCCATCTGCGGAATCTATTAGCACCAAGCCATTCAAAGACAGCCGGGCAAAACTCTACGAACTGGGTGGAAAGGTAAAGAGCCACATGCCAGGCCACCAAGAATAAAACCGAAGCTGTCCCAAACGAACTGATCATAGGATAAGGAAGGCGCCAGGGGCGGCCCAAATCAACCAGAAGAAATATAACTGCGAAAAGATAACCAATAAACCCGGTAAGGACGGCAGGCCGAACCATGGGATGGTAATCCTTCTGTCCAAAAAGATAGACGGCCGAAGCCATTATATAGCCGGTAGCGGCTAAAGGCACACCGGTGAAAAGACCCCAGTTAAGAAAAAGACTCCAGGGTTGATCGTTTGATGCATGGGTTACCGCTCCCAGACCCTGAGTATAACGCATTATAATGAAAGGTAGCCCAATCAGAATAATTATTCCAGCCACAATGTTGAAAGGCTTCCACAAGCTCCTCAGATATCCTTTAAGACTAAGTCCCAATAATATCCTCTCTTTTATCCAGGACTGGAAAACATTTGCCTTTCCCACATACTCAGTCATAACTATTCCTCCTTTTCCTCGGGAATTATCTCTTCCTCTTCATCAGCCATCCGTTCGCGATTTTTGGTAAACAAGTAGAACCCGCCTAAAAGCGCAGGCCAGACCACAAGAACTGCGGGAACCATGGACAGAAATCCCCTGGTGAATTCCGGATAAGGTTTGGTGCCCACATCCGTTGGGAATCCCAGCTTTTCAAAGGGGACTCCGGAAATATACAACCAGCAGGTGCCTCCTACTTCATTTTCACCATAAATGTGATCAACATATCTGTCCGGATGATCCATAATTCTCTTCCTGGCAGCCTGGATTAAATCTCTGCGTTTGCCAAAGGTCATTACCTCCATGGGACAGGCTTCCACACAGGCCGGAACCTTCCCCTGGGAAGTTCGAGCATCATAACACATGGTGCATTTGACTACATTGGGGCTGAAAGCATTAGAGTATTCGTAGGCTGGAACATAAAAGGGGCAGGCGGTCATACAGTATCGGCAGCCTATGCATACCTTCTCGTTCCAGATGACCGGACCTTCCGGTGTCTTCCTTAAAGCTTTTACCAAGCAAGCGGATGCACAAGCTGGCTCATCACAATGATTACATTGAATCTTACGAAAAATCCACTGACCTTTGTTCTTTGGATCGGGATAGCGATTAACATAGGTGTAATAATCGGCGTCAGCCCGCCTTTCTTTTTCCAGAACAGATTGATCCTCAAAAGGGATTTTGGGTTGAGGAAGCTTATTAATTTCATTGCAGGCTGCTTCGCAGCTGCGGCATCCCACGCAACGAGTCAAATCGGTCAGCACACCCACACGATCGGGCCAGCCAGTGAACTGCTCCACCCCCAGAGCAGATTTAACCTTGCCCAATATGCTACCACCTCCAGCCACTCCGGCGATCTTAAAGAATTTTCTTCGACTAATTTTCATCTGCAATCCTCCATTTAATTTTCTTATCCATCATTTTTCTTTTGACTCACTTTTTTTGCTATCTTTTTTAGCATGACATTCAGTGCAACCATCGGGAGCACCCATCTCCTTATGGCATCCCATACATTGCAGATGGTATGCGCCTTTAAGACCAGGCAGGTTCAGGTTTTCTGGATTAAATGGAGCACCATGGCACTCGGCACAAGAGGGAGTCTCACCCGCGGTGCTGTGATGATGACAGGCTGCGCAATCCTCTGTCAACAAAGTATGCATCTCGTGAGAAAATACAACCGGTTCATATTTCATCTCCAAACGATTAAGAGTCAAAGTCTCCGGTCCAGCCTTTGAACTTTTCTTTGTGGTGGTCTGAATTACAGGTGGGGCTTTTGAAGTCTGTTTAGCATGACACTCGTTACATCCAGTAGGACCCATTTCCATCTTCTTATGGCAACCCATGCAATTACCATGGTATGCTTCCTTCAAATCTGCTATCCCCAGATCCTTGGCAGAAGAAGAATTGTGGCATTCATTGCAAGAGGGGGTTTCACCTTCCTGGCTGTAATGATGACAGGTTTCACAACCCTCCGTGATATAAGTATGCGCCTCATGAGAGAATTCAACAGGCTGATAGATCTTGGCCAAACGTCCCAGGGTGTAGGTTTCAGGCACTTCCCCGGAGGAAGATGTCTGTTTGCTTTCAACAGCATAGGAGGAAACGAGCAAGCAGATGGACAAGCATAGGATGGCAACTACAGTATTTCTTGTGGTCATCACATCTCCTTTTTACTATTTGTGATCATCGCTCTCACCTGACATTGAAAAACTCTCGAGCCACGTTCTTCCACTGCTCAGAAGTTAACTCATCTCCCAAATCCGGTTTGATCTCTCCTCCTTCTTGCAGAACCGGATAATCAGTGGGCACCAGCGTAGCTACCAGCTGCTCTTTTACCGCCTGATTCCAGCGAGCTCTGGTCTCACCGGTGAGAAGATTTCTCAGCTCCCGAACCAGATTGGTAGGTTCGATCTTCAAGATCCAATTCTTTTCCGGGTTCTGTTGATTCAAAAAGCTTGGATTTTTGACAAACTCTTTGTTGACTTCAACCACTCTCCCGCTGACAGGAGAAACCTGCACCAATTCCCTCTCTCCCCTCTTTATTTTCCAGGCGCTCCCACCTTGATAGATTCTGTGACCTTCTCTGGGCAATTGGATCTCTTTGATCGATCCGAAAACTGAAGAGGTAAACTTATCCATTCCCACATTCACTAAATTAGGTTCCACCACCTCGGCCCAGGTGTGACTGGGGTGGGCGAAAATTCCCTTTATGAACCTTGAAACCCTGGCTAAAGACTCTCTAACCGGACGGTAGCTGGTGACGCTTAACAGCTTCCAAAAAAGAATGAAGGTCAGGAGAAAGACAATGGCTATTATATATTCAATGCTTTTAGTTGTCAGCAGAAATTCTTGAAGATTCTGCATCTCAATTTCCTTTCTTTTTATAGAGTTATCCTGAGTGCCTTTTCCACTTGTTCCTGATCCTTATTTTTTCTTAGATGGCGAAAAGAATTCTCTGGTTACCTTTTCCCACTGTTTAGCAGTTAGCTCATCCCCCAAATCGGGTTTTATCTCTCCTCCCTCCTGCAGAACCGGAAACTCAGCAGGTGTTAAAGTAGCCACTAACTGGTCTTTAACTGCCTGGTTCCAACTGCTCAGTATCTTCCCGTGAAGCAGATTCTTCAATTCCGTTTTCAGTCTGATCGGTTCAACTTTAAATATCCAATTCTTCCTGGTATCCCTCTGGGACAAAAGCTTGGGATCTTTCTCCAGTTCTCGATTGATTTCCACAATCCTTCCACTAATAGGAGAAGTTTGAACCAGCTCCCTTTCACCTTTATTCATTTTCCATGCTTTTCCACCTTGTTGAATTAATGCTCCCGGTTTAGGAAGGGTAAAGCTCTCCACAGAACCGAACACAGACCTGGTGAAATCATCAGCTCCCACAGAAACTAAAGACGGTTCCAGCACCTCCACCCAGGCATGCCCGGGATGAACAAAAATACCTTGCCAGCTGGGGGGAGCCTTTGCTTTGAGCGCTTCCCTCTCAGGAACTAAAACAGCTTTCCTTTGACGCCAGATACCTATTCCAATGGCCACTGCTAAGAAAAGCAAAAAAAGTAATACTACCATTTTTTCTCACCTCCTATCCCGTTTTAAAATCCTATTCTTCTTTACAACAGCCCTCCAGGTTATAAACACTGAAACCATTAAAGGCAGTGTAAATAAAGATGTTTCTTCTTTTTTCATCTCAGTTTTAGAATAACAGTCTTCTGATCAATTGTTGAAAGTGCTACTACCTGGTTCTTGGTAGCTTTACTCTTTCTCCGGATACCCAATCCTGTCACTATTCCCAGAAAAACCAATCCCAAAATCACCGACATTTTCCCACCTCCTGTTAGTTCATTTCAGAACTAATTTATTCTCATCTAATTTGGAGAGCGGCAATTCAGAGATCACCGAAGTTTTTCTATTTCTCCTTATGCCAATTCCCATAATTATCGCCAGGAAAATAAAAACAATAATTACTGACATTTTTAACCTCCATTTAATTTCTCATCAGATTATTATTGCAAACTTGATACCAAGAATTCCCACTGATCAAAGCTCTTGTGTTAATTTCATATCTACCATACTGTTAAAAAATAAAATTCTAAGATACATATCTATTTTTGTCTAAAAATGCCCCACAAGAATGTTGAGAAATACAACAGAATATTTGATTATATTAAGAATTATTGCTTAAGTTATTTACACTTAATCAGTAAAAGATTGTGGTTATTTACTACAGTTACTGTTGAAATACACAACACTTTAACCTCTAACTATAATTTCTAATAAATTCCATCAGAAAAAAAATCTCAATAGTAATCCTTTGTCATGCATAAGAATAAAAGCTTAGATTCAGGTGAAATTAAGATAGATGTTTACTATTGTATTGAGCGTCCGGTAGATCTATCTCTTTTTGGCTTACTTGTATTGAAAATGAAGTGAAGCTAAATCAAGATGATAGTCCAAATCCAGATTTACACTTTAATCTTTGTTAGCCTTTTCCTATAATGTAAAAGAAAACGCCAGCCTCTCCCAAAGAGGCTGGCGTCATACCTTCGGTCTTTAAATCTTAAGCTTTAGAAGCCTAAAACCACGCTGAATCGATGTGCTTGTTCCAGTTTTCCCAGATCAGCCCAGGCATAATTTATCCCCAAGGTTCCGAATCCAGGAATTTCGAAATCGTAGCCACCGCCAGCAGCTATACCTTCCTCATCAGCCCTGATTTTATAGCCCACGCGGATAGCAAGTTTATCCAGATAGCGATACTCCAACCCCGCACTTCCCTGCTGTCCCCGATCCCGGGTATTGTAACCATCAATTACTGCCATAAGTTTGCTCTCCTCGCCGAACTCGAAATCATAAGCCATGCCCAGACGGAAGGTCAAGGGCAGGGGATGGGATTCGGTGTTAAGCCTTACCTCAACCGGGAGGGTTGAGGGATTGTTATCCTGATCTAAAGTGGTTTCCAGCTCAGTTCCACCATATTTGGTATCGGAACCAAAATTCCGAGTTGACATAGCTATCCTTAAGGTTCTGAAACCGGTGTAATAAAGAGTTCCGAAATCGAAGGCAATGGAATTGGAGGTCATGTCGGATATCTTCTCCCTTATTATTTTGGCTGTTACTCCGAAGGAGAAGCGATCCGTCAACTGGTGGGCGTTGCTTATTCCCACCACCCAGCTGTTGGCTCCGAACATCTCTCCGGTCCCATCCGGTTCCTCCAGGGTGGTCCTTTCCATATCGTCCATAGTCAGGACTGCCACGTGAAATCCAACCTTTCCAAATCCGGAGAAGGGCCGGGCATATGCCAGGTAATTGTACTTGATATCTGCGATCCAGTCGGTGTAACTAAAAGCCACACTATTACCTTCCAGATCTGCTATGCCTGCGGGATTATAGTACAAAGCCATAGCTCCCCGGGTTATGGCAGCATAGGCTCCACCCAGGCTCACCACCCGGGCATCCACATCCATCTTGAGAAACTGGGCCCCGGATGTCCCCACGTTGTCAAATTCCTGAGCCCAAGCTGCAGCTGCGAAACACCCCAGGTGGGCTATCAACAAAAACACAAGTAATTTTCTCATCGCAATTTACCTCCTATATGATATAGGTTATCGCACTACAGCGAATTTCCCGATTTTCTCTCCGTATGTTGACTCTATATGATAGATATAGATCCCAGCAGCGATCTTCTGATTGTTTTTGGTCAGAAGGTCCCAGTTCTCATTTCCGTCAAATTCAGCACTCTCATGTGTCAAAGTTCGGATATGATCGCCGGAAAGAGTGTATATCCTGATGGTGCATTCGTCGGGAAGATGAGTGAATGCTATACGGGAGTAATCCCGGCTGGGCTCCCAGTTGTTACGGACAATATAAGGATTGGGGACCACCTTGATGTCGTCGAGATTGACTAAATCAGATGAGATCGTTGCCTTCTGGGTCTCGAACGAGAACACATCCGTCGAAGCGTTAGGCTTGTTGGTGATAAACCTGACGATAGTCCCTGTGTCCGGGACCGAGCCGTTGAATATTATCCTCCCGATATGAAAATCAGCAGGGTAAGAGTATTCAGCTACATCGGGCAAGGGTTCGCTACCATATTCCACTTCAAACGGATATATTCTGTCTCCAGCACTGTAGCCTCCTGATCCGTCATCATCCAATATAGCAAACTGAATTCTTACATCATCGGAGGGATCATTCGGTGTCCCAGGGCCAATATTCCATACCTCAAAAAGAGCTCTATCAGCCCATTTCTCGTCGGTGTTCCAGTCGTAGTATTCGCTGCCAGTCTCAGTGAATCTGAACTCCCAATCGTCTATTCCGATAAGACCTTTCCAGTTCATTCTGCTGAAGTCAGATCCTGAAACATCGGTGGAGACATAGAACTCACCTGTCGAGTTGTAAGACCAGCCCACGTTATCCGGCGGGTCAACCGGTCCGGCAGCATTCTGAATTTCAACAATAGATTTGATGTTGAAATTCGGCCCCGAAACCCGGACCAGAATACCGTCCACCACCAGGTAGTTGTTGTCTCCTAACTGGTTGGTCTGATCTTTAAGCACCGTATCTTCAGGCGATACGCTGACGTTAATTAGATGCCATACGATATTACTGGGATCTGAGTCATCAAATACCACCTTGTACTCATGTCCGCTGACCGACAGGGGATCAACCACCTCCACGGTCACAGAACCGTCACTCTGCCCCGAAGTATGCTCAACATCCAGGACCGCTGCCGGGGAGAGGCCGGTGACATTAGAACGCGGACTCACCGCTACTCTCCCGATACCGTTTTCCAGACTGCGAGGGGAGGCGAAAGGTTGAAAATCGAATGCTATGACATCATAGTAGTAAATCATCCCATTGATTAATCCGGTATCCAGATAGGCATGTGCCAGTTCAAGGTTTTCTCCTTCAGGTGCTTCGGCAAAGCCGGTAATTTTGAAAACGATGTCCTCTGTCGGGACGTAAGTAGATTCGTCTCCCGTGAAATTGATCACCATTCCGCCGACCAGGAAATTGCATCCATCAAAATATTTGTCGTTGGTTCCATTAGCTACCCCTGCGGAGTCACTCCGACTGTAGAACTCAGCATCGAAGAGCTCAAATACGTAAGGTGGTTCTCCGGTATTATACCAGTGATCCTCCTCTTCGCTCACGGGGATAGTTACACCCAAGGTCAGGTCGGTGACAGAGAAGGAAGTGTCGGATTTAACCTGCACTAAGTATTCGTGGCCCGCAAAGAGTGCCGTTCCACCAAATGCCAGTATATACTCCTCGGTGTTAAGCTGATCATAACTCACCGTACCTTCAAAGGTCGGACCAGACAGCTGTACAATCCTCACGTTTCGAGGGGTGGCGCTGGTTTTGTCCCAGGAGGCCAAAAGTTCGTAGGTCCCTGGAAGGCCAGATGTGCTACGATAGAGCTTATAACCCTCAAAATCCATCTCCAGATACTTAGGATCATACAGCGGGTGGAGAGGATCGCTGGTAAACACATAATAGGGGTCCTTGGAAAGCTCAGCTACATTATCCCAGGTGAGGTAAACCTTCCTGTCGTCCGGAACTATGGTAACAATGGGATGATCCGGAGGTCTGGGCAGGACAAAGCCGATATCATAGATGGATTGGGCGATGTCTGCGATCTGGGGAAGCTGTTCCTCATCCGGAGCCATCATAACTGCTACCACTACTCTGACGGTATCACCTACTATGGTGTCTATGCTTGCTGGCAATAGTTTTAAGCTATCGGCATCCCAGTACCAAACGGTGTCGATAACCGTCTCACCTACAGGCGCCAAGAGGAAGGGCCCGGTGCTCTGGAAAAACCTCTGATCAACAGGGGTAGTTCCGGTACCCAGATCAAAGGGAGCATAACGCTGGTCTCCCACGTCCGGGTAGTTATGACCGGCCATGATTATATATTTCTCAGGCTCGGTATCCGGGTCGCCTGACTGAAGATTTGAGGTCTTGAACGAGGTTAATCCTAAGGGATCTCCCTTCTTAATGTCTTTTACCCACACATCATTTATGAGTATGGAATCGTCGTTGATCTGGTCATCACCATTCAGGTCCACATCGTAATTGGCTGCCGGGCTCTCCAGAAACTTATATGCTAAAAAGCCAGGGATTCTGGCGAATCCCTGCTCGGCAAAGTCGCTGTCATAGGCATAACCTAAGTTCCGGCTGGCGTCAAAGCCTACCAGATCATCATTGGCTGTGGGACCCACATCGGCATCGCACATAACTGAAACAAAGCAATTTCTTATGGGCAGCTTATCCTCTCTTATGTTGATTATTTGGAAGATGAAGAAGTGAACGGTTTTGTTGTTCTCGTAGTTCCAGGAGTGAGTTCTCTGGATGACTTTGACTCCCACGCCATATTGTGCGATATCCTCTCCGTCTCCGGCATTGGAATTGCTGCCCGTATCCCACCTCTCAAGATCCTGATCGTCAAACTCGCAGTAGCTGTCCTCAATGCCGACGATTATCGGGTTTCCTTCATTATCCTTCAGAGGCCAGAAATTAGCGTCAGCATAGTCCTCCGGGTGATCGCTGATGAATATATTAGACAGACCGGAGAACTCCTCTGCACCACCGCTGGGATTATACCCAATTACCACCCGGGGATCGGTGATGGCTCCGTAAAGAACAGTATCCCTTTTGGTGCCCGCGTTAGCATAATTAAAGGTCTGTATGCTGCGGTCGTTTACCGTTCCGCCAACCCAGATGCCAGCACCGAAAATATAGAACTCGTTGGAACCTCTGGGCCACTCTCCTCCTGCAGCTCCCAGCTCAATGAACTGCCCAAAAATGGCATAGTTGGTCATAGGCACTCTGAAATCGTTGACATCCAGACCATGCCTAAAGTATGTGGTGGGAAAATGCTCGGTTTGAGCTACCTTGCCCAGGGTTGGGGAGGCCTTGTGGGTCGGTCTCCAGGCCTCGCTTTGAACAGGCAATAGAATGAAAAGAAAGAGGCACACCAGGACAAACCCACTTAAGAATACAAGTTTCCTTTTAAACTTCTCCATGTTAAGTCTCCTTTTAAAAATTCATTCTTCGAATGAATCCTTGTTTCACTTTAGATCATTCCTCAGAATGCAACATAGAAGCCAACTTTTATCTGTCTGGGAGATCCGTAATTCATCGGATCATTGGCATATAGCTTATAGGCGTTGGTATAAGCTACCGCCTGCTCCGCAGCACTGATCTCTCCATCTCCATTCGTATCCTTAACCTGTATCCAATCCCAGTATTCGTGACTTGTATCCTCTCCCGGATCAACCACTGAAGCTGGATCCAGGCGATAACCGTCGTCATCAGGACGACCGGTTGCCGGATAGATGTTTATGACGTTGATCTTATCAAACAGATTGAATACCTGAACGAAGAAGTTGACCTCGGTTCCCCAGAATCTTAAGGTTTTGTCCACAGTCATATCAGTATTGTAAGTCCAGGGTTTGCGGTACTGGTTGGTGGTTCCCACCCGGTTGCCCCGGTAATCTCTCTTGGTGTAGGGAAGACCACTGTTAGCTTCAGAGATGACATTAATTCCGAAATCTTGCAGTGCTGCAACTGAAAAATCATGAGGGAATCTGAAATCGGCCTGCATAACAAAGCTGTGCCGGCGATCAAAGTCTAAAGGATTCACTCTCTGGGGGAATGCCCGGGTCAAACCAGTCACCGGATCGGAAGGATCACGAGAGTGGTATTCATACCTGTCGATGTAATCCGAGTTTGTCCCTTGTGCGAACTGCAAAACGTAACTGAAGTTGAAGGCCAGGTATCTCCTGGGACGCTGGGACAGGGTTGCTTCCAGACCCTTGATGTTGGAGTAATCCAAGTTCTTGAAGACATCGTAGGGCACGGGTATGATGAAGATCCTTTCGGACTGGGTCATATTATAAACGTCTTTGTAATAGGCGGTGAGATTGAGCTTGATATCTTCTGTTATGGCTCGATTGAGTCCCAGCTCATACTGGATGTTTCTGGCTGCCTTCAACTCGGGATTCCCTACCCGTTGATTAGATCTCTGCAGGTTTGGAGCCAGAGTTGTATACAGCTCCAGGAAACGGGGCTGCTGGACAAAGTGTCCGTAGTTGAAAAAGACGGTCATCTTCTCTGAGATAGGATGGGAAACACCTAATCTGGGACTGAAAGTAATGTTATCGTCCACCTCCTTAGTTCTTCCTCCAATAGAATCCGGTTCCAGATCAGGTCTGGTGGGGGGCTCTCTCTCATTTTCCCAGGCCTTCGCATCCTTGCTCAGATAATCGACTCTTCCTCCAATATTGACTATCAGTCCCGAAAACTCGATTTTGTCCTGAACGTAGAAAGCTCCGCCCAAAGGCTTATATTCATAGATATCTATGAAGGGTTGAGCATCCCAGGGCAGGCTGTTATAGTGTCGGTTGATCTTGTAGGAATTGATTTCCAAGCCGCTCTTGATCTGGTTGTTAAAATCGACCTGGCTGATGAAATCGATCTTTCCGGTGATGATGTCACTTCCTCTGATCTCGTAGGTCCTGGTATCATAATGCGACCAGAAAAGATTATCCACGGCCAGGGGATAATTCTGCTCCTGCCTGCGTTCCCGGTATCTTCTCCACTCAGCAGTATCGGGTGTGGCCTCACAGAATTCGTAATCCTTCCACCACTGCCCGTCCCATACCTCATCTTCATGCGCAGCAATGAAGGCTTGTGCAGCCGCAGGATCGTCCGGATACATATCATGAGCGGTACGTTCCAGGAAGTTTCTGTCCAAACGTCTACCTATACTATAGTCGTTAGTGAAGTAACCCACTCTGAGTTCATAAAAAGTGCTTTTGGAAAGTGTATGGGTAAGGGTGGCATTGATCTGGTTAGCCTTCTCCAGGGTGGCGTCATAGCTGTCCAGGTTGTAAAGCCAGCTGTGATTATACCTCTCATATTGCCTTCGATTGTCGAAACCACCCACCCGCAGGGTAATGGAAGGGGAGAATTTGAAAGTCAACTTACCCTGAGTCCGGTAGGTCTGCTGCTGGTGATGGGGCAGCTTATGCTGTCGGGGTTCCCAATCTTCGGTCAGATAGAGATTTCCACCGAAATAGAACCTGACCTTTTCTTTTGTGCCAGGTATGGGACCGCTTAAGGTCATGAAATGCTCGTTGGTCCCAAAATCATAATCCTTTTCCCAGTCATCCCCCAATTCTCCGAAGATTGCATCGGTAGCATACTGGTATCTGCCGGTGAATTTGAGCCCACCTTCCTGAGTGACGTAATTAATTATACCGGACAGGGCATTACCATATTCTGCATTGAACCCGCTGGTGATCAGCTGAACCTCGGAGATGGTAAAATGATTCAAATTGGTGGCCTGACCTGAGAGAATGGGATCAGTGATAGAGAACCCGTCCACCATGTACACTACCTCCTGGGGTCGGCCTCCTCTCAAGGTTACACCAGGGTTAGCAGTGTCTGTAACCCGGTCACCTTCATTTCCGATAACCGTTCCCTGTGTTCCTGAATTAATAGGTCCAGCGATGGGGTCGAAGACCACTCCGGGAGTCCGGTAAATGATGCCGTCCGTATTGATCACCGGACGATGAATAATATCCGCGGAAGTAATTATATGAGCGGTGGATGTCAGGTCCTCCTCGATTAACGGCTTCTCCGCGGTTACGGTAACACCTGTAACCTCCACTGCTTCAGAAATCAACTCAAAATTCATTGTGGTGGTCAGGTCTATGGATACTGCAACGTTTTCCATCTCCACCGGAGCGTAGCCTATAAGGGAGGCTTTTAGCTTGTACAACCCGGGTCGTACATTCAGAATGAAATATTCCCCTTTTAAGTTTGTTGCTGCTCCCATGGTGGTTCCGGTGATCATAACGCTCACCCCGGGCAAAGGCTCCCCGGTTTCCTTGTCTTTAACCACACCGGCGATCTTTCCCGTAGTTCCCGCAAAGATCACTGGTACCATCAGAAAGCACAACATCAAACCCAAGGAGATCAATTTAAATAATATTAGTTTTCGCAATTTCCATCCCTCCTTTAGAGGATGTAAGGTTAACGTTCATTTACTAAAACATAAGCAAAATGACTTAAACACCCACCTCCTTTCAAGGATTTGATTTTTTGATTCAATTTTTTTGTAGACTTCCATCTCCAAAGCATCCCCCTGCCTTGGAATTAACTCATCATCCTGACTCAGAAGCCAACTGTTCTACATCTGAACATATCGGAAGGATGTTCAATTTCTGCACTGTTTATCTCGTAAAAAACCCAGTCCGTTTAATATCATCCACTTACAGTTGGTATTATAAAGCTAATCCTTAAAATTTGTCAAGTAAAATCTTCAAAAAAAACAAATTATCTGCATTCAAGCTTTTTACCAAATAATTACTTCACTCACAAATAGATAAGAGATCACTGATTTCAAAAATACATTTCCTATAGATCCATGTTAGGAAAATCCATACTAAATATATTTTCAACTAAATCTTGCCTATTTGGTAGAATTGTGTATAATCTGAGCAAATGAGTTTCTTAGTCTTATTTTGAATTTATATTCTTGAAAAGATGCAATGACCTTGGAAAAAAAGACATCTGAGAAGGTTACCTTTGCCCGGAATTTAGGAACTTTCGATGCCACCATGATCGGGATGGGAGCTTTAATCGGAGCAGGAATTTTTGTACTAACCGGTATGGCCGCTGGTATAGCTGGTCCTGCTTCGATTTTGGCTTTTGCCCTCAACGGAGTGGTCACCCTCTTCACCGCTTTAAGCTATGCCGAGCTGGCTTCAGCTGTTCCCGAAGCTGGAGGGGGATATTCATTTGTAAAAAAAGCATTCCCTGAACCTATTGCCTTTACTGCCGGGTGGTTAGCCTGGTTTGCCCGTATCGTTGCCTGCAGCCTGTATGCTCTGGGATTCTCTTCATACTTTCTGGAGTTCCTTAATTTCTATGCCCATCCCTTTTATCAATTCATGATCGATAATTTAGGACTTTCACTCTCCCTGAAAATCATGACTATCCTGGTGGCTATCTTTTTCATAAGATTGAATTATGTGGGGTCAAGCGCCAGCGCCAAAACAGAGAATGTAATTACTTTGTCCAAAATATTCATTCTGGCAGTGTTTGTATTGTTCGGACTTAAGGAGATATTCAATTTCCCTGGTGAAGCAATGGCTAATTTTAAGCCGTTTTTCCCTAAAGGATTTGCCGGGGTGATAACTGCTATGGGTTTAACCTTTATAGCATTTGAAGGATATGATATAATAACCACCGTCTCTGAGGAGGTAAAAAATCCTGAGAAAAGCATTCCCAAAGCAATTTTTTTGGCCCTGGGAACAGTCATCCCCCTATATCTCCTTATTCTTTTTGTCTGTCTTGGAAGTCTAAGGTCTGAAGGGATGCCCTCCTGGCAGCTGCTGGGAGAATACAAAGAAATAGCCATCATAAAAACCGCAGAGAAATTTATACCATACTTCGGTGTAGCTCTCATAGGTTTCGGAGCCATCCTGTCAACCATGTCGGCTTTAAATGCCACCCTGTGGGCTTCCTCCAGAGTCTCCTTTGCCATGGCCCGGGATAAACTCCTGCCGGAGAAGCTGAGTACTATTCATTCCAAAAGAAGAACTCCTCACATATCGGTGGTAACCAGCGGAGTTATCTTTCTGTTTATGGCGGTTTTTCTGCCCATCGAGGTAGTGGGCTCAGGTGCCAGTCTGATGTTTCTTTTAACCTTCTCTCTGGTAAATTTATCGGTTATTGCTTTGAGAAGAAAAAGACCTGACATAAAAAGAGGATTTAAGATTCCCTTCTATCCCCTTCCTCCTCTCTTAGGGGTATTTTGCTGTATATTTTTAGCCCTGTTTCAATATAAGTTCAAACCTTTAACCTGGTATATCAGTTTAGTCTGGATATTCATAGGACTTTTAATCTATTTCGCTTACTTCCAGAAAAAGACCGCTGACCAAAAACCTCAGGTTCTGGATGCGGATAGAAGGGATAGGGAAAAGGAAGAAGAGGAAAAAGAAGAGAAGGAAAAAAAGAGATTCAGAATCTTAGTTCCTCTGCACAATCCAGATCACGTAACCCAGCTGCTTGATTTTGCCATTCCTTTAGCCCGGAAAAATGACGGGGAGATAGTGGCTCTGGTAGTAGTGGATGTCCCGTTTCAGTTGCCCATTTACGAGGGACTGAGATTCGTGCATCATAAAAGACCATTACTTAAAGCCGCAAACGAATATGCCAAGAAAAATGGGATGGAGATTGAGTCTGACATTAAAATCGCCCATAGAGTGGCAGATGGGATAATCACTTCGGCTGAGGAAGAGGAGGCATCTCTTTTGCTTATGGGCTGGAAAGGCTTCACCAATACCAGAGATAAAATTTTGGGTGAAGTAACAGATCAGGTGATAAGGTATACCCCCTGCGATTTGATCGTCTTGAAATTAGCAAAGTATCCCATTAAAAAGATACTTTTGCCCAGCGCTGGTGGAGCAAATGCCAGATTAGCAGCTCAACTGTCTCAGATTTTAATGAGAACTCTTAAGGCAGAGGTAACCTGTTGCAACGTAGTCACCAAAAATCCCTCAGATGAGGATAGACAAAAAGGGTGGGAGTGGATAGAGAAAACATTGAAAGATCTGGAATCTGGCTCGGAGTTTAAAAGAAAGCTTGTGGAATCCAGTTCCATTCCTGCGGGCTTGATTCGGGAGGCGAAAGACTACGATCTGGTGGTAATAGGTGCCACCGGAGAGGGTTATTTCAAAAGAATATTCTTAGGGGAGATCCCAGAAAAGATAGCTCGCCATTCCGATGCCTCGGTAATGGTGGTAAAAAGATATGAGGGAAAAGTCAAATCCTGGATAAAAAAGCTTTTCGGTTAAATCCGTTAGAAAGCCATGGGGTATTTGTAGCTTTCCGCCGGCTCAAAGCTGAAGAGGACCCGGCCATTTTTAAAAACAGCTACCGTTCCTGAGGATTCTGAGACCACGATGGCGATGGCTTGGGTTTGTTTGGTTATGTATGCGGCAGCATTATGTCTGGCTCCATAACCTTTGAGAATCTGAACCTCTCCTTTGGGCATAAGTAAAAGCCTCCCGCAGGCATTCACCGTGCCATCCGATCTGATCACAAAAGCGCCATCGATCTGAGCAAACTCCTTTATGCTCTCCCTTACATTCGGATCGGTTATATTCTTCCTCCTATCATCATATCCTTTAAAGGGGTTGAAGTTGATCTGCCTGGAATTTTTCAGGACATTAGCCGTATCTCCGATAACAAATATGGATCCAACGGGTCTTCCTTCCCTTCCGAAAGTGGCAATCTCTACCGCTATATCCAGCACACATTCGATTACACCCAGGGAAACATCCTCAGCTGAGGATTCAGCTCCGAAAAACAACATCTCCCGGAATGCCTTTCCGGTTCTCAGAACAGTGATACAATCTATTATGTTTCTGGTAACAGGTCCGGTAAGGCAAACAATCCTTTGGTCTTTTTTTATCAGCTTCCGGGACATGGCTGTGATAACCGCATGTCTTATCCTGGAGAATCTGGCCAGCCTGGAGGGGGTGGATAATATCACGTCGTATCCCTGTTTTTTATAAAAATTGAAAAGCCTTTTAGAATTGAAAACCAGAATCAACTTACATGATTTTGAGGCTATCTCCAGCCATTCCCGGCCAACCCGACCAGTGGACAAAAGCAAAATAACATTGGCTTTAATCCTCTGGGCTAAGTCCAATGCTGTCTCCAGTACAGCATTGGTTCCCATATGCACGCTTAATTTCTTTACCATGGTTTTTGTTTTAATCAGCTCTTCATTTCTTATAATCGTCAAAATCACAAAAACTTATAAACTCACAGGGCACCTTCACTCTCCCAAATGAATACACAGAAACACTCAAACTCCCTGACCCGGTAAGCTAAAAAACACGATCGAGTTTCACTAATATAGCTACCCTAAAAAGAGAGTCAATTTTTTTCTTTAATTCTCAATAACTATTTTAAGCTTCATTGGCATAGAATATCTTAATATAACATATTTTCTGAATAAAATTCTTGACTAATCCTGAAAATTTTATATATTATTTTAACCCTCGGGGCGAGGTGAAATTCCTCGATCGGTGGTGAAAGCCCACGAACCCACAGGGCTGAACTGGTGGAATTCCAGTGCCGACGGTAAAGTCCGGATGGAAGAGGTACAGCTTAAAGCTTTCATTTTGCCCCGGATGTTATCGGGGATTTTTTGTATGAGACCTTTGGATGAAAAATTTATGCGATTGGCTCTGGATTTAGCTCAGAAAGGTGAAGGGAGAACTTCACCCAATCCCATGGTGGGCGCTGTTGTGGTAAAAAATGGAAAGATCGTGGGTCAGGGGTATCACCGAAGGTTTGGCTTGCCCCATGCCGAGGTCAACGCTTTAAAAGCTGCCGGTACCAAAGCTAAAGGTGCCACCCTTTACATTAACCTGGAGCCCTGCTGTTATTTTGGCAAGACCCCACCCTGCACTGATGCTATTATTCAAACTGGAATAAAAAGAGTGGTCTGTGCTCTACCTGATCCCAATCCCAGGATAAAAGGCAGAGGTTTTAGAAAGCTCAGAGAAAATGGAATCGAAGTAGATGTGGGAATACTGAAAGATGAAGCTCTAAAATTAAATGAGATATACCTTAAATTTATCAAATCTAAAAATCCTTTTTTGGCAATAGCCATCGCTCAAACTATAAACGGAAAAGTTATTCCACTTGCTGAAAACTCAAAAAACCTCTTCTCAGAAAAAACAAAAAGGATTTTAAAGAATCTGAAATTGAAATTTGACGCAGTTCTAACCCAAAACAGTTTACAATTAAATTCGAAATTGAAAAACATATTGGAAAAAGAACAGAAAGCGGGAAAGGAAGCTAAGGAGTTAATCTCTTTGCTCAGGAAAGCTAAAGGAAAAAGCATAACCTCGATTTTGGTACAGGGAGGAAAAGAAAATCTCACTTATCTTGTGAAAAATCAGCTGGTGGATAAAATATATTATTTTCTATGTCCCAGGATTTCATTTAAAGATACGGAACCCTTCGGCGATTTGGGGGTATTAAAGGTTACTGATTCAATCGATTTGAAGAACAGGGAGATTCACAAGCTAAAAGATCATATCTTAATCACAGGTTACCCCATCTGGAGATAACAGATGTTTACCGGTATTATCGAGGAAATAGGTGAAGTCAAAAGCGTTTCAAAAGGGACTAAACTCAGAAAACTTGAGATTAAAGCGAAAAAAGTTTTAGAGGATCTCAAAACAGGTGATAGCATTAACATAGATGGCGCCTGCCAGACAGTAGTAGAAGTAACATCCAGCTCGTTTCTGGTGGAAGCTGTGGAGGAGACGCTCAGAAGAACCAGCCTGGGGGAGTTAAAACCCCGGAATCGGGTAAATCTGGAAAGAGCCTTAAGATTCTCCGACAGACTGGGCGGTCATATCCTAACCGGGCATGTGGATTGTAAAGGCAGAATAAAATCCATTGCCCACAGAGGTAATTCCTGGAGATTTGAATTTTCACTGCCTGAGACTTATCTTGCGTATATGGTAGAAAAAGGTTCGTTAGGAGTGGATGGTATAAGTTTAACCGTAGTGGATGTATTTAAGGATTCTTTCAGTGTTTCCGTCATCCCTTTCACGCTGGCTTATACCAATCTGAGTAAGAAGAGGGAAGGTTACAGCGTCAACATCGAGGTGGATCTTATAGGAAAATTCGTAAAGAGATTTTTGGTTATGAAATCTACAAAAGAGAAAATCACCCAGGAGTTTTTAAAAGAAAGAGGATGGTAAGGTCGTATGTATGAACTGAACACCATAGAAGAAGCCATCCAGGATATTAAGAGGGGTAAAATAGTGATCGTGGTGGATGATGCGGAGAGGGAAAACGAGGGGGATATGATTATGGCTGCGGAGAAGGTCACTCCGGATATGATAAACTTCCTTTCCAAACATGCCCGGGGTTTGATCTGTGTTCCCATGACCAAAAAGAGAATAGAGGAGTTAATTTTAGAGCCCATGGTAAAGGTCAATACCGCCAAGCTGGGCACACGTTTCACCGTTTCAGTGGATGCTTTGCATAATACCACCACTGGCATCTCGGCCCACGATAGAGCCCAGACCATCAAAGCCCTGATCGATTCTCAAACCAAACCGGACGATTTAGCCCGACCCGGTCACATTTTCCCGATTCAAGCCCTGGATGGGGGAGTATTGGCTCGGGCTGGCCACACCGAAGCTACAGTGGACTTAACCAGATTGGCTGGGCTTTTTCCTGCGGGTGTTCTTTGTGAGATAATGGATGAGGATGGTCACATGGCTCGACTTCCTAAACTTATCCAGATGGCAAAAGAATTCCAGTTAAGAGTAATCACTGTAAAGGACCTGATAGAGTACAGAAGAAAAACCGAGAGGTTAGTTAAAAGGGTGGTTACGGTGAAATTTCCCACCAAATACGGGGATTTCAAGCTCCACCTTTACAAAAGTCAGATCGATGAGCATCATCACCTGGCTTTGGAGAAAGGGGAGGTTAAGGGTAAGGAAAACGTTTTGGTGCGGGTTCATTCTCAGTGTTTGACCGGTGACGTGTTCGGCTCTTCCCGCTGCGACTGCGGGGAACAGCTTTCCAAAGCCCTGCAAATGATACAGCAGGAGGGCTTGGGCGTGTTTCTCTATATGAGGCAGGAGGGCAGAGGGATAGGGCTAGCCAATAAGATTTTAGCTTACCAGCTTCAGGATAACGGCAAAGATACGGTTGAAGCCAATTTGGAACTGGGATTTGATGCGGATTTAAGGGATTATGGAATAGGCGCACAGATCCTGGTGGATTTGGGTGTATCCACCTTAAGGTTGATAACCAACAATCCTAAAAAGATAATAGGCATCGAAGGTTACGGATTGAAGGTAGTGAAGAGAATACCTATGGAGGTCTGTCCCACCCCTGAAAATCTGAAATATCTTGAGACCAAAAGAGACAAACTGGGACATCTAATAAAGGCAAAAGCTGAGGATATGAAGTAGAAAAAAACAAAAGGAGAGTTTTTATGGTTGAAGTGCATAAAGGTAATCTGGATGCTAAAGGTAAGAGTTTTGGGATAGCTGTCAGCAGATTCAATGAGTTTGTCACTCAGAAGCTCCTGGACGGTTGTCTGGACTGCCTTAAAAGGCATCATGCAGAAGAGAACAAAATTACCATAGCCTGGGTTCCTGGTTCCTTTGAGATACCTTATGCTGCCTCCCGCATGGCTAATTCCAAAAAGTATGATGCAATTATCTGTCTGGGAACCATCATCCGGGGAGAAACTCCTCATTTCGATTATATTGCTAACCAGGTAGCCAGAGGTATTGCTCAGATATCCCTGGACAGCGGAGTTCCGGTTATCTTTGGGATAATAACTACCGAAAACTTAGAACAAGCCATTGAGAGAGCCGGAACCAAAGCCGGAAACAAAGGATGGGATGCAGCTATCTCAGCTATGGAGATGGTAGACCTTTTTACAAAAATCTGACTTCTTTATGTCCCGTGATCTTTTTTGGGGACGTAGTTTGAGAGTTCGGAAAGAAGAGGTAAACAACCATGGGGAAAAGGAGAAAAGCCAGGGAGTTAGTATTGAAGTCTTTATATTCCTATGAGATTACCAATACCGAACCCAACAGCATAATGAGTGATTTATTATCGAAATCAAGCCTGGATCCACCATCCCGTCTTTTCGCTTCACAGCTTTTCCAAAAGGTTCTGGAGAATATCAAAAGCATCGATAATATGATAAAAGAATGTGTCAAGAATTGGGACATCAATAGATTAGCCATTATAGATAAAAACGTTATCCGGATGGGGATATCTGAGCTTTTGTTTTTCAGCGACATACCCCAGAAGGTATCCATTGATGAAGCTATTGAATTAGCAAAGAAATATGGAGCTGAAGATTCGGGAAGCTTCGTTAACGGAATCCTGGATCACATAGCCAAGAATTTAGATAAAAAATGAAAAACTGCCTTATAAATTGAGGAGGAGATAGGTTGAGCACCAAGATCAGAGATTGGTATAATACCCAGGACCGGGT
>CAYURP010000012.1:0-67161 GCA_964447175.1 uncultured Ignavibacteria bacterium
TTCAGATAAATGTTCTCCTGGAGCAGCTTTTTCTTCTCCAGCCCTCTTCTCACAGTAGCTTTTAGATTCTCCAAACTGAAAGGCTTCATCAGATAGTCGTAAGCTCCGGATTTCAGAACGGTAACCGCATTCTCAATAGTAGGCTGACCGGTCATCATCACCACTACCGTCTCCGGCTGAATTTTTAAAGCCAGGTTCAAAACATCCACCCCGGATTTTTCCCCCATCACCAGATCGGTTAGCACCAGATCTACATTCTGACTTTCCAGGATACTAAAAGCCTGCTGGGCATCGTAAGCCGCACAGATTTTATATCCCTCATCTGCCAGCATATCGTTAATCAGGTCACATATATATTTCTCATCATCCACCACTAGAATCAGGGAATCTTCATTCATACCTATCCTCCCAAACCACTATCTTTACAGGCTTTCTTACATCTTTTTATCGGCTAATCAGAGGGCAAATTGATTTTTGGTCCTGTATCTTTTATGAACAAAAACACTGTTGCCCTGGACTCCAGTGGTAGACGGATTCAACCAGTAACCCCACTTAACAGTTTTTTCACACAATTCAAATCACACGAAAGCTGTAAACAGTTCTAAAGAATTATAATTTTAATTATAAAAGAAATTAGGAGAGAAATGTGGTGAGAAATCTTTTCAGAATCCCAGTTCCTGACCTACCAAAAAGACTGTAATCCTCCCCTTTTCCCCTTCTCCTTCTATTATCAGTAGCTGATTGCACATCCGCTTGAAATCTGGGGCATAACATTTAAAATAGTCACAGAGACCATTTTCCCTGCAGGGTGTTTTAAATCCGAGTCTTTTGGCATTCATCGGTGCTGCATAAAAACGTACTCGCTTTATCCCTTCGTCTACATCCCTGACTATTTTATTCACCCCGGCGACAATTATAACTTTTTTGGCATAAGCCAGACCAGAAGTTTTATTACCCATGCCACTGATATTTATCAGCTCCCCATTTAAAGTGACGGCATTGGTCCCGCTTAAGAAATAGTCAGCTAAAGTTCCTCTCTTCCTGATCTCTAAACTCTCCTCTTTTGTTAGCTGGGGAAGATATTGATTATAGACCTCCCATTTTCCACACATAAGTTCATTTAAAATACCTGTCTGTTTTAAAGTTAGCGATCCGGCCATACCTACAGAAGAACCTGGGGGGATCATAGCTAAAACAGACTTTTTGGCTTGATCTGAGCTTTCGTAGAAAAAAGCTTCCATACCGTTTCTTTTGAGGCTCTGGATCGTTTTCAAAACCAGAGTCTTATAATACCAGAATTTATTCTCATCCATAATACCTACCTCTTCACTCTTCACTCTTTACTCTTTACTTTCTACTCTTAACTCTCTACTCTCTACTCTTAACTCTCAACTCTTACATCCCCTCCGGTGCCTTTATCCCCAGGATGGTCAGTCCGTTTTTCACCACAGTTTGGACTCCTTTTACCAAAAGGATCCTTGCCTGAGTGGAGATTTTATCAGAGGTAAGGATACGTTCCTTCTGGTAGAATCTGTTGAAGATGGAACATAAATCAAGAAGATAAGAGCAGATGATGGAAGGCTCATAGGATTCAGCTGCTAATTTAATCTGCCGGGGATAATCCAGAAGCCTTTTAGCTATTAGATTTTCCTCTTCAGTTATCAAAAGGTTAAAATCAACATCTTTGCCAGCGGGCTTACCATACTTTCGCATCAGGCTGCACAATCGGGCATGGGTATACTGGATATAAGGACCGGATTGACCTTCAAAGTTTAAGACCTCCTTCCAGTCGAAATTAACATCCTTCTGGCGTCGGGTGGACAAATCAGCAAAGATCACAGCACCGATCCCCACGTCAAATGCCACCTTTTCTTTATTCTCAAGATCAGGATTTTTCTCCTGGATTATTTTCAGAGCCAGATCCACAGAACGGTTCAGAACGTCCTCCAAAAGAACGATGGTTCCTCTGCGGGTGGACATAACCTTCTCCTTAAAAAGAATCCATCCGAAATCCACGTGCACCAGATCCTTAGCCCAGGGATAGCCCATAAGTTCCAATACCTTGAAAACCTGCTGGAAGTGAAGTTTCTGAGCAGATCCCACCACATACAACAGCTTGTGAAAGTGATAAGTATCATACCTGTAGATAGCAGCCGTTATATCCCGGGTGGCATAAAGCGTCGCTTCATCTTTCTTCCTCAAAAGACAGGCTGGCAGGTTGTATTTCTCCAGGTTTACGATCAACGCATCCTGGCTTTTCTGGGTGAGACCAGCAGCTTTCAACTTCTCGATGGTGGAATCCATAAATCGATTGTAAAAACTCTCCCCGGTAAATGTATCAAATTCTATTCCCAGCATCTTATATATCCTTTTGAACTCTCCCATACTGTAATCTCTGAATCTTTTCCAGAGTTTAGTCGCTTCCCTTTCACCGGACTCCAGTTTTCTGAACCAGATCCTGGCTTCTTCATCCAGGTCTTGATTTTTCTCCGCTTCCTTATGAAACTCCACATATAGATCATAAAGTGTGGTTACCGGATCAGATTTAAGTTTTCTTTCATCGCCCCATTTCTGAAAGGCTACTATCAACTTACCGAACTGAGTGCCCCAGTCACCCAGATGATTTATGCCCACGCACTTATACCCCAGGGTTTTGTATATGTTCGATATGGCGCTGCCAATAACTGTAGATCTCAGGTGACCTACTCCAAAAGGCTTGGCAATGTTGGGCGAGGAATAGTCAATAACAATGGTTTTCCCCTTTCCGGATTCATCTCCGCCATATGATTCTCTTTGTTCAAAAATCCTGGTTAAAACCTCCTGAGCCCGTTTCAATTTGTTCACTTTAAAATTTATATAGGGACCAACAGAATATATCTCATCGATCAGCTCTCTGGGCTTCAGTTTAGGGGATAGTTCAGTTGCGATTTTATCAGGTGGTTTTCTTAATCTTTTGCTTAAGACAAAACAGGGAAAAGCGTAATCCCCCAATTTCTCCTCAGGAGGGATCTCTATGATCTTTTCCAATTCAGCAGTTGAGAGATCAATCCTCTCTTTTAGAATGTCTATTATTTCCTCTTCAAATATGTTCATTGCCTATTCTAAGTTCTTCTTCTCCTTTAGATTAATAAATCACATTGAAACCTTTAATCAAGCTTTTCTGATTATTTTATTTTATTTTTTATAAATAATAGATTCCGGAGAAAACTTCATAGGTGGGTCCGGTAACGAAAAGATGATTGGTAAATTCATCCCATTCCACCTTCAATTTTCCGTGTGGAAATATAACCTGAGCTTTCCGGTTAGACTTCCCCTTGAAAAATGCAGTGACCAGAGAGGCGCAGGCACCCGTGCCTGAGGCTAAAGTCTCTCCGGCAGCTCTTTCCCAGACCCGGAGTTCTATTTTTTGCGGGTCAAGAATTTTGGCAAACTCAACATTGGTTTTCTCGGGAAACATGGAATGGTTTTCGATAAGGGCACCGATCCTTTGCCAATCTTTTGGAAAATTCTTTACCAGAACCACAGTATGAGGATTTCCCATGGAGAGGGAGGTAATTTCAAAAACCCTCCCCTCTATTTTCAGTTTCTCCTGAATACAGAATTTAAGATCACCTTTAACCGGTATCTTTTTCCTGTCCAGAACCGGTTCACCCATATTCACCCTTATCTGAAAATTCTTAGGATCGGTGCTTAAGATTTCGGTCTGTATCAGTCTGTTTTTGGTTTCAATCCATTCCCTTTTTCTTCTGGAAAGCCTGTGCTGGTACAGATATCGAGCAAAGCAGCGAACGCCATTACCGCACATCTCCGCTTCTGTTCCGTCGGGATTGAAAAATCCCATCTTGAATTTAGCTTTGGTGCCCGGTAGAATCAGAATCAAGCCATCCCCTCCCACCCCGAAATGCCTATCGCAAATGCTTTGGGAGAGTTTTTTAAGGTTTGCACCTTTGAGATTATGTTTAAAGCAATCGATATAGATATAGTCGTTGCCCAGAGCTTGAAGTTTGCTGAATTCAATTTTCATTTCAATTCACCACATTACCGTTATTTATAAAATGTATTGGTATCATTTTAGGTTCTATGAATCTAACAATACATTAACTGCAATTTAAATACTAATAACCTTTTTCGCAAATAATTTTTAAAAAACCGTATAGTAAACCAAAGAATCAGATATCACAGCTTGTATTAATCTGTGATAATACAACCGGGTAGTTCATTCGTTGGTGGCGGAATTGGATTTCCGCCACCAAGTCCTCAGGTTGGGCAAATCCAATTGCCCAACCAACTGGAAAATTTATGGATAAGGTCCGGAGACCTTGTCCTACCCACGGAGGTTAACATAAATGTCCACACTCCAATATCTGTCTCATCTGTTGGGAATCTCTTCTTCGTTGGTTGCGAAATTATCGTCAAGACCCGTTTCGGGGATTTCCGCCACCAGGTCCTCAAGTTGGGCAAATCCAATTGCCCAACCAACTGGAGCTGAAGCTCGCCGCTACATATTGATCGATCCGTTCCATCTGTTGGGAATAATATTAATATAAAAAAATCCCGCCCCGAATTGAATCGGGGCGGGAATCAGTCTCCGTATCAGAATACAGGGTCAATTATGGACGATAGGGGTAACATCCTACACCAAGATTCTGCCACTGCGGATCAGTAAACAGACTCGTTCTCTTGAATAACTGTTCGTATTCCTCGTCAAAGAACCGGTTCTTGTCAATAGGTGCATCAGGCTTACTTTTGAGAATGTAATTCACCAGAAAGACAACATCATCGATCTTGACCTCGCCATCGCAGTTCACATCACCCTGATTGATGAAGGGTAGTGGAGGTGGACCGCTTCTCAGCGTGTAGCCCACTAAGTATACTATGTCAGCTATGTCCAAAAGGCCCGGTGAAGCTACGCCAGTACCGAAGTCGCCCACGTCTCCTCTGTAGAAGCCAGCCAATCTCAGTAGCCTGTAGAGTTTGCATCTGTAGGCAGTATAGTCGGTGGACGGAATCTGAGTGTCGTACCAGATGAAGTACTCCTGAAGATTCTTCTCTCCCGGAGCCAGGCTGAACTTCTCGGAGTTCAACAGATAACCATAGTCGAAGGTGTCAGTGTGAGCGGGTGTCTTATCCGGCACAGACCAGTAGGTCATCTCCATCATGAATTTCAGAGAATCATACGGACCGCCAGGAACGAACTCATAGAAGTAGGAGTTATGATCACCGATATCCATACCCGGAGCGATCTTGCCCAAAGAGGTCGGTGCTAAGGTCACGTAAGCCACCTTGCCTTCCTCAGTGGAGTCATATGCCCAGTAGGTATTGGTAACCGAATCTCCGCCACCAAAGGAGGTGTTAGTAGGATCGGGCACATTAACATCCCAGTCCATAAACAGTGCCCACTCTAAGTCGTCTATCTGGGTCTCTCCGGTGTTGGTGATCACAAACTTCTGGATGACCACGTCGCCTTCCGGCTCCAGATAATACACATCTCCACCTGGATCAAAACCGACACCCAGCATCTCAATGTCCAGAGGTAGCGCATGACCCGTCACGCTGTGATAGAAGGAAGTCCGGCACTTCTCAAGCAGCACGTCATCATAATACTCATAATCGCACACCAAATCACCGTACGGGAAGAACCCGATGTCCTCACCAACAGCAGTTATACCCATGGCCAGATCATCAGCTGAGGTTCCCAAAAGGACGGTTCCCTCGAACAGGTCATCGGTATAGTCAGGGTAGTACTCCCAGTAGACGAATCCAGGACCCTCTTCTCCGTAGTTGCTCTTGACCATAGCCACGTTCCAGGAGTCAAGCTGGTCTGAGACAAACGGTTCGGCAGGACAGATCACCACTGCATACTCGATCTCGGTATGCACTGGATACTGAGGAGTAGCTGAGGGTGCCATGTAAGGCTCCAGCTCAGGAGTGAAGTTCATTCCGTAGAATAACGGGTCATATACATCATAATCAGGTATGAAGAGAAATCCACCCGGGCTGGGTGAGGGCCATCCTATCACGTAGTAATCGTGGGAAACGTTGCCCGCATCATAATGAAGTGGTGGATCGGTGTTTTGAGTGTGATCGTGAACATAGAATACACCACCGGAACTGTCGCCCGGAGTCAGTCCATCACAGAATCCGTTAATGAACGGGTCGCTGAAGCTGAACATGAATTGCTCGATGTTCACTCCCTCCACGTTGACATAATGTCCACCCAGACGGTACCAGATTTCCTCTACCTCATCAAAATACCAGAAGCCTAACAGAAGGATCACGTCCTGGGACCGCCTGACCTGATACTCAATATCCTCATAGGTGGGCTGAACTATGGTGTTCTCGGTAATCCAGAACCCATGGGCTTCGATCAAGTCCAGTATACACTGCTGCATATCATATACATCGGTTCCTTCGGGACCAGTGTTCATGCAGGCCGCCAGCTCAGCTATCATAGCCGGCGGGATGGTCGGATCCCAGCCGCCATACCAGTTGCTGATGGAATACCAGGGGAAACCTCCGGCAAAACACCACCACAGACAGTTGGACAAAGCTGCCGGTCCGCACCAGTTAGGCTCAGCCTGGTTAAAATCAGGTATCCCATCCGGAGCATAACCGTAGTCCACCGGCTCAACCAGATAATAAGAACCCCAGGTGGTCTCCGGAGGATCACCGGTAATATCAACTATGCACAGCTCCAGATCCTCTCTAACAGGCTCTCTGCACTCCCACTCACCAAAGGAAGCCTTGTGATACCATGCGTCTCTCAAGTCACATTCGTTCTGATCTCTGGTAAAGCCCTCTGCGCGCAACACTACACATCCACCATAAACATCAGTTATGGAATAAACGTAAGGAAGTTCAGGACCTTTTATCTCACTGCGGTAATAACCATCGTGAAAACCAGAAATTGGCGGTGCCTGATCAAAGTATGTGGTAATCCACCAACCATATCTGGTTGTGTCTGGCCCACAGCGTTCCGGATCGGGACCCTCAGTAAAATCATCTGAGTTTAATAGTTGCCACCAAGCTAAAAATGGACCATGGACGCACGGGCGCTCTTCCTCTGGAATCTCTAAACCCACGAGAAATTGACCAGCCTCATCAAGGTATACCCAGGTTCCTTCAGAAGGACTCCACCAATAACCATATGCTGCAACCGCAATGAGCAAGGAGCAGGGCGCAGGAACATTCATCCGAAGGTAGATACCTGAGACCTCAAAAGGATAGATCGGATAGCCGCATGCACTTATATCTGCATTAAGTTGTGGGTCCTGACGAACAAAGTATTCCACATACGAACCGCAACAGTTCAACCGATCATCGAAATAGTCTGGCCAGGGCTGATAGTAGCAACAGGGGTCAAGATTAGGATCTATCAGACACTCCGTAAGCGGCGCCTCCTCCTGCGTTCCATATTGGTTGGCATATTTGATTGTACCTTCTACATCCGCAAGTTTCACTTGGAGATCCTCAGGTGAAATACCAGAATAGGATCTAGTTATCACATCCGAATAATATGAAGAGGGAATCTCCCGCTTTGCAACCGTAGGCGTCTCAGCAAGCTTGTCTTGTCCTCTGGGGATTATTTTGCTGGGGGTCGCTTCCTTGTTGATCTGCTTGGCATACAATAAGGTAAAACCTCCCACCAAAATCAATCCTGCCAGAAGTATTAATAATAACTTTTTGTTCATTTGTCGTTTCCTCCTTCAAAATGAACGATTGTCAATAACTATAATCAATCTTTCTCTTTTCCTTACTATCACCTCCTTCAACCCCCATGCAAAAAGATTTAAAGTTCTCAGTGGATAGTGATATCCACCACTTTGAGCCATTTGGGATTACCAACATCTAAACCCGGTGACCCGCGCTGGTTTTTCACCCAGCTTTAGTTAGAATATCGACACATTACTTTTGGGTTTAACATAAAATCCAAAAGATTCAGTGTCACTTATTTAGAGGCTACTCTTACCTTGTCCCCCTCATCTATAGATAAATATACTTAAAACCCTTTATTTGTCAAGGGAAAAAAGCTAAAAAAACAATTTTTTTTCACATTTTTCAAATTAGCAGAAATATATAAAAGTTAATGTTTTATCGTTTAAGCTGTTGTCGGACAAGATATTGGTATGCCCTTCACGTTTTCACTTAATATTTTCCTCAAAGACCTGTGCCAGTCTTTTTATCCCCTCTTCGATCTTTTCCGGGGTGGCATTGGAGAAATTGAGTCTCAGCGTATTATCCTTATCTCCATGAACATAGAATGGTTTTCCCGGGACATATGCCACCTTTTTCTCAAGAGCTTTCTTCAAAAGCTCAGTTGCCGATACGTGTTCAGGCAGAAAAACCCACAGGAAAAGACCTCCCTCCGCCTTAGTCCACTTCACGTAATCGGGACAGTATTTTTTCAGAGATTCTATCATCACTTTTCTTCTCTTGCTATACTCAGCCTTTATAAGCTTAATATGTTTATCCAGATTTCCAGCTTTGATGTATTCGTAAACCACAAATTGAGCAAAAGTGTTGGTGTGTAGGTCCGTGCCCTGTTTCATTCTCTCGAAAACCCCCATCACCTCTTTTGAGGTTAATATCCAACCGATCCTCAAACCCGGAGAGATGGTCTTAGAGAAGGTTCCTAATTCAATTATCAAATCACCACCCAGCTTTTTCAATGAGGGTAAGTCCTCACCAGCATATCTCAACTCCCCATAAGGATTGTCGTCTATTACTGGGATATAATATTCTTTGGCCAGCTGCACTAAATCTTCCCTTCTTTTTTTGCTCATGGTGATTCCGGAGGGATTCTGAAAATTGGAAACGGCATATATAAATCTCGGTTTGCTCTTCTTTATTGCGTCCTCCACATTTGAAACCACCATTCCCTCATCGTCCATAGCCACGGTCTGATAATGAGGATGATAAGCTGCAAACGCTTGCAAAGCTCCCAAATATGTGGGATCCTCCACTACCACGAAACTGCCTGAATCCAGGAAAACCTTGCCTATCAGATCCAGTCCCTGTTGAGAACCAGCAGTGATCATTATATTCTCTTCGGTTGCTGGAATTCCTTTCTCTTGATACCGCCCAGCCAAAAATTCCCTTAAAGGTCTATGACCCAAGGTCAGGCTGTACTGCAGAGATCTGGGACCAGAATTGCTCAGAACTTTATTACAAGCCTCCTTAAGCTCCTCCACCGGAAAAAGCTCGGGTGCGGGCAAACCCCCGGCAAAAGAGATGACGTCGGGAAGCTCGGTTATTTTTAAAATATCCCGGATAGCAGAGGATTTCATATCCCAGGCTCGTTCCGAGAGTATCCAGTGATGTAATTCCTCTTTATCTTTAATTGTCACTTTTCCTCCTTTTCTAAAGAAAAACGCATTTATAAAATGATAAAAATAAACGATGTGTCAAGCCAAATCTATTCTATCTTTTGAAAATAAATGGCATCCTACTGGAGTATCAAGCTTTAGCTTGATTAAATCCTCAAGAATATTTTTTTGAACCAAAAATAAGAAATAAATGCTGTAAAAATGGTTATGGGCGGATTTTAAACCAGAGCACAAACTCCCGGGGTATACTCACTCCCTGGATATCTAAAGCCTTGGTGCTTATAGTTATCGAATACTCTTCACTCAGAACTAAAAGCAAGTCCGGATCGAAGATTAACTTGTTTAGACCGGACCAGGAAAATTCTCCTTTGATTCCGGCTGAACTTGCATCCAACATACTGAAGGCATTCACCACCGACAGCTGATCCATATCCGTGTTGAAGGTTATTTGAATATCAGCTTCTGGATCCACATAGTTTGACCCACTGGTTGGAAAAGATGAAATGATATGAATTTCCGCAGTGGTAAACGAGAAAGAATAGCTTTCCTTTAACCTGACCCCTTCCATATTCTGAGCGGAATCGTCTATGGTGATGGTGTAAAGCATATTGGAACCTAACACCTTTTCCGGATTAAACCTCAGTTGCGGCCCAAACCAGTCAAAACTTCCCTGGGTCTCAGGATTTATGTAAAAAGCTTGCTCAGTAGCTGTTTCACTCATTGCTGAGTTAAAGTAAATGGCCAATGAACTTCCAGTCGAAACGTCAGTCCATCCGTCTTCGGGATAAGTCCACTTGATCTTCAATTCTTCGGTGGTGAAGGAAAAGCAAACAGGCTCATATAAAGCAATGCCATTTATGTCTTCAGCTGTGGTGTCCAGCTCAATTATGTAGTGGGTTTGAGTCTTGAAATAACCCTCAGGTTTGAACCTGAGGCGATCCTGTGACCTTTGCGAGTCCTTGACATTAACTCTGTGCCACTCGAATTCACCAACAGTAGGAGGATCAATGCTAAAAGCGTTTTCCACTGACTCGTGATTCATTACTGTATTGAAATTTATATAGATATAAATGCCTGTTTCCACATCATATTGATTGTCTGGTGGAGAATAACTCTCCACCGCAACGCCCCCAGTAGTAAAAGAGAAGGAAAAAGGTTCAGTCAGGTGATTTCCAGCTGTGTCCTGTGCTGCTACATCCAGGGTAACCGTATAACACACCATCGGCAACAGGTTTAAGGTTGGATTGAATTCGAAATAACGTCCGTAAGGATACATGTTATAATCACTCCAGGAGAAAGTGCCGTCCGTAGGTGGATCAATGGAAAAAGCATCTTCCACGCTTTCCTTATTCATGGGATTTTTGAAGTAAATCCGAACGTTGGTATATAACGGTAAATTAACTGTTTTGTCCGGGGGATAAACAGAACTGATCAGATCGGGAAACGGATTTAAGGTTATTGTACCCACGGTGGTAACGCCACCTTTGTAAACCGTGAATATCTTTGATTCATAGGTGGTATAGCCATCTGCCTCAACTTTAATGGTATATGTTCCTACATTCAAATCGGAGAGGATGAAATACCCTATGGAATCTATAAAGGTGAAGGACACCTCCTTTCCCTGCCAGGCGGAAATCCGGGCACCGCTTTCAACCGGCTCCACCACTCCGGCTAAGGAACCTTTCTCCACTTCCAAATAGTAATTGTATGTCTTCTCAGTGCACCCACAACCAATGAGAAAAGAAATAAGAATAAACAATAATATCTTTTTGATATCAAATCTCCAAGGCTTTGTGAGACATTCCATTTTTTCATTAAGCAAGCTCATAATTCTTCAACTTCCCACATATGAATAGATTTAACTTATCCAGAATAATCAGGGAAAAGCAAAAAGTCAACTAAAACCTGTGATTATTGGGATCGAAAAAGTAGGGAGATCAGGAGATGGTCTTAAGCCACCCGAATTTCTTCATTCTGTCCCTCAAGGTGTTCCGGCTTATCCCTAAAAGCCTGGAGGCTTGAACCTGGTTGTAATGGGTGGCTTTTAAAGCGGAAATAACTATAGCCTTTTCCAGAGAAGTGTGCAGATGCTCATAGACATTTCCATTAGAGGCACTAAGTATCTTTTCAAAAAGAGGGTCCAAAAACTCCTGAAACAATTTATAATAGTTCTCTTTTATAGCATCAGGATCGGTCGATACCTTTTTATCCAGAGTTAGGGAAATTTTATTATCAATCAAAGGTTACCCCTTATCTCTAAGTAACATAAAGCATCTATTTTATAATCGGCAGAGAAATAATTATCTGAACGAGTTTGAATTTAAAAACTTGAAAATAAGTTAAATTCCCCGGTTTAAGCTCATTTGCCTATGAGTAAAACCCCCGCAAAGATCAGGGCAATACCAATCCACTTAAAGGTGGAAAAGGGTTCCCTGAAGATCTGCCAGGAGAATAAGACTATTAATACAAAAGCCATGCTATTTAAAACCGGATAAGCATAGGAAAGGTGGGTTCTGGAGAGGACCACCATATACATAGCCACCGAAGCCACGTAAGCTATAAGTCCCAGAAAAATGAAGGGGGTGGAAAGAATCTTAGCAAAATCATTAAAAAGAATCGAAGGGGAGATGACTCCGATTTTATTCATCCCCGCCTTTAACAAAACATGCCCACAGACGTTCAAGATTATAACCAGAGATAATAGTAGAAACTGTGACATAACCTGACATTTCTCCTTTAATAGAAATTAGAATGATGGTAACTAAATAGCATGATAGTGAATATTTTGTTAAATTATTAGCTGTGAAGTTCTGAATCAAGTGCTAATTACCAACAACTAACAACCAATAACCAAAAACTATCCAGCTTCTTTTCTTCTTCTCCACCAGGTGATAACCAAGCCTATCATCATAAAAATGGTTCCCAGCCAGACCAAGCCAATTAAAGGTTTTCTGCTCATCTCTAAAATTAAAGTCTCAGATGCCTCCTGGCTTATATCCACGATGCTGAGCGAGATAGCTTTGTTATCTGCATCGATCTCCTCCAGATAAACCAATCCATCCCCTTCTGGAAGCTCTGCACCTCTTTGCGTCTTTTCACCCTCCATTCCCATAATCAGAGTGGGTACAATAACCTGTTTTTCCTCATTCCATGAGACTTCCAACCTGGCTCCCACCACCATCTTGCCCTCAACAGAATGGGGTACCATATCAAACTCAAGGAATCTTATCTTATAATCTCTGAACTTTATATCCTCACCTTTTTTCATAACAAATGATTCTTCTTCTGTCTGGATCTCCAGGGGAGACAGGTAGAGATCACCCCAAATATTATAATCGATATGGGGTGTTCTGACCACTCCATCCGTGTAATCGCTGTAATAAAATTTGGGCTTGGCTATGAAGTTATCCCTTCCCTTACTTACCTCCACCCTCAGCTCCTTTTCCTCAAGCCCCTGATATCTCAGATGATATCCCCAGATATCTTTTTCCTCTTCTTTAGGCAGATTAACTTTCACCGAGGAACTGTATGCTGAGGAAGTTATAACTCCGATCAGCAAAATGCCCAATCCAGTATGAGCAAGAAAACCTCCTGCAGTCAGTATGTTTGTCCTTATTCTTCTGATGAAGACGAAAAGATTAGCCATAAAAGCGAATATCCCCATACAGATGAATATCAGGTAAACCAGAGATCTTACACCCATAATTAAGGCTAAAAGGGTTAAAATTATGGATAATGAAACTGGCAGTAAAATCTTTTTAGCAATTATTGAACCTTTCCAGGTTAAAAATGGTATTACCCCTAAAGTGAGTGCAATCAATATACCCAAAGGTAAGTTAGTTCTGATATAATAGATAGTACTTACTTTTGAGGGATTTCCTAAAAGTCCGGTTATTATAGGGGAAGACGTGCCCAAAAGTATCAGAACCGCACTTACGCTTAAAAATACCATTCCCAGGATCACCCCGAAGCCCTGGGACAGGACGTTTCGATCTATTTTAGGTGAATTTATCTTTGGAGAACGCCAGAGCAACAACCCCAGGGAAAAGATAATAAGAAGGATCATTCCGAAAATCAGATACAGGTTTATCCCTAAGTCGGTGAAGGAGTGCACGGAAAAATCAGCCAGAATGCCGGATCGGGTGAGAAAAGTTCCGTAGATAACCAAAAGGAAAACAAGTATAGCCAGAAAAAGGTTTGTTTTTCTCAAAGCCCCATCCGTTTTTTCGATTATCACGCCGTGTAGAAAGACCAAAACGAAGATCCAGGGGATTAAGGATGCGTTTTCCACCGGGTCCCATCCCCAGTATCCCCCCCAGCCTAAAACTTTATATGCCCAATAACCGCCGACAAATATACCTGCCCCCAAAAAAAGTGCACCAAAGGAAGTCCAGGGCAGTGCTCGCTTGAGCCACGATTTGTAATTGTTTTTTAAAAGGGCTGCCAGAGCATAAGAGAAGGGAATGGCTAAAGCAGCATACCCCACAAAAATCAATGGCGGATGGATAACCATCCAGAAATCCTGAAGCAAGGGGTTTAATCCTCTTCCCTGCTCCGGTGCAAATCCCGGGACCAATTCAAAGGGCGATTTCTTCAAAAGCAAAATCAACAGGAATATCTGAACCACCAGATAGAAAAACATGGTATGGGATTTTAATTCGTCGTCTTTTTTTAAAAGAAAGACTCCCAGCCACACTCCGAAGAAAAGCCACAATAAAAACGTCCCCTCCTGTCCTGCCCAGAAGGATGACAAGAGATAAAACAAGGGTAAATCCGTGGAACTGTAACCATAAACATAGGAGAACTCAAAGTGATGACCCAGAAAAAGATAAAAAAGATAAAGGGTTGCAACTGTTATAAAGAAAACCAGAAGATAATACAAGGATTTGGCAATCCCAAAAGTCTTGGGATAAGCATCCCCGCTTTTAAGAAAATGAAAAGCCGAAAAAAGCCCGGATAAAAGGCCCAGAACTAAAAGGAGATTTCCTAAAAACATCTACAACTCACTTCCCTGATATTTGGAGGGGCATTTGACCAGAACCTGATTGGCTACGAATTTCCCTTCCCCGTATTTTCCAATAACCACCACATCAGTTGCCTGCTCGAAATTGGCTGGTTTGGTCCCATCGAACACCACATCCAGAGCATCGCCTTCAGGATCCCTTAAGGTGAAATGAAAGAGGTGAGTCGTGGTATCGTAAGTACTCTCACCTTGAGCCACCTTACCGATTACCTGAACTATAGCATCCATACTTTTAGCCTCTTCAAAGCTGACATAAGGGGTTAGGCTTTTCTTGAAGGAAAATGTACCGAAAATCACAAACACTAAAATTATGATGATACCGATTAGAACTTTGATATTCATCTTCTCCTCAGCTCCTTTATTTTCCTATCCAGCCTTAAAAGATAAAAAAAGATTCCAATCCAGACAATCAATGATACGATCATAACCACAAAATTCGAGCACATAATCACTCCTTTTCTTTCTCTTTTGTATTAAGTAAAATCTCCAGTTTATGGATCCAAAAAAATATCAGGCTAAATCCCAGAATCGAACTCAGGAAAACTAAAAGATAAGGCAGGGGAAGCTGGAATTTAAATTGGGTATCAACTACCGATTGGGTTGGGTGAAGTGATTGGTAAACCCGGGGTATCACAAAGACCAAAAAGGGAACGGTGAGAAATGCTAAAATGGAGTAAACAGCAGAAAGGGATGCTTTTCTCTCCTGGATTTCAACTGCTGATCGCAAGGCGAAATAAGCACCATAGATCAAAACCAGTATGAAAATGGAGGTTTCCCTGGGATCCCAGTTCCAGAAAGACCCCCAGGTGTTTTTGGCAAATATCATCCCGGTAATCATAGCTAAAATACAAAACAAAAAGCCTAATCTGGCTGCAGCTGCTGCTTGAACATCGTATTTCAACTCTTTTTTTCTCAAAAGAAAAATGCTATTTATCATTGAAATGAAAAATGCCAGAACCGCCACCCAGGCTACCGGCACGTGAAAAAAGAAGATTCGGGAGACATCTCCTAGTTCTTTTTGAGGAGGTGACATCAAAAAAACTGCGCTTATAACAACGCTTAACAGAAATCCTGTAAGTATCTTCCAGATCATTTTTCTGATAATCTAAAAACTAACAACTAATTACTAACAACTGTTCATTCTCTCCAGACATAATCGAATAATAAAAACGAACCCACCCCCATCACCCCACAATAGGATATCAAAAACTTAAGTTCGTTTAATCCTTGAGAAAATTTAGAACCATCGAAAGCCAGGTTAGTTCCCTGAATAACCGTAATCAACAGAGGTAAAAGTATGGGAAAGGACAAAACCGCAAATAGTGCTCCCTTAACCCGGGCTTTTGACACAATAGCCGCAATGATAGTCGTGGCACAAACCAAACCGATTGTACCTAAAATAACCACTAAAAGAAACAATCCAAAACTTCTGATCTTAACATTTAATAGAATTAGAAACAATGGAATTATTATGATCTCCAGAAGGAACAAAAGAATTAAATTAAAGCATAATTTACCTAAAAAGATACTTTCATTGGAGGCAACCAACTTCAATAAATTCACCGTCTTGGTTTCCTCCTCCTTGATAAAGACCTGAGCTAAACCTGACATAGCCGAGAAGAAAATTATGATCCAGAAAAGTGAGGCAAGTATTTTGGCAGTTAAAAAAAACTGTCCCACTGAAAAGCTGACTACAGTTAATGTGATAACCGCAAACATCACCAGGGCATTAAGCCCGTATCTGGTGCGCAGCTCAGATTTTAAGTCCTTTTGAAAAACCCAAAAGGTTTCAATCATCCAGCTGGAGGATTTGATCTCCATATTCTTTCTCTTCCTTGTTGCTTGTAGCCCAGATTAAAATCCCCCTTTGCTTCTGGTCCTGGACAACCCTTTCCAGATATAGAATTCCCTCCTCATCCAGATTAGCTTTTGGCTCGTCCAAAAGCAAGACCAGAGGCTCCTTTATAAGAGCACTTACATATTTCAATCGCTGCTTCATTCCCGAGGAAAAAGAGCCCAAAAGATCATAAGCCCTTTTTTCCAGACCCACCTGATCCACTTTATCAATCATATCTTTCTCTTTAAGATCAAAACCCTGGACTTTGGATAAAAACATAAGATTTTCCAGAGCAGTCAACTCATCATAGAGGTTCAGATCAGGTGCCACTAAACTAATGACCTTTTGAAGTCTTCCTCCTTTCAAATCATCTCCATTTAAAGCATAGTGTATCTCCCCATTGCTCGGGGACAGAATTCCAGATAGAATTCTCAATAAGGTAGTCTTACCAGAGCCATTTTTGCCAATAACTACCAGGGTGTTTCCCTGGTTCAGTTCAAAATTCAATCCCCTGAAAACGCATCTCTGTTCAAAATATCGGGTTAAGTTTTTTGCCTTTAATTCAATCATTTATAATATAATTTAGAGATTAATCTAAGGAAATAACTGGGGATGTCAAGTCAAAAGGCAATGTTCAAATTATTCCTGAAAAGTTGTAGAAATACCCAAAACGGGTCTTGACTATAATTCCACCACCAACTAAAATAAATTGGAGAATGTTGTAGGGGAGTCCCTTGTGGGCTCCCGAAAGACATATTTACGTAACCGGTAGCCCCACCTTGCCCCCAAGGTGGGGTTTGTTATGTAGTGGAAAGTGTAGCTTTCCATTCTTTTCTTATAGTATTTATCAATAGAGGTCTAAAAACCTCCTCACATTTTTTATTTTGTCTTTCGTAGCGTTCGGGTTTATCCCGGGCATTCGTTTCTTTGGAGTGCAAAAACTTGTTTTTGCAATAGCAATCCATATGGATTACGCTTCAACAGACTCCAATTCGCCCAATGAATTGGGCAACTACATTTCTATTATTTACAAAACAAAAAGGGCGGAGAGAAATGTCTCCGTCCCTTTTTAGATTCATATCCTCCAATTCAACCCTTTATGGGGTTGAACATAATGGTGCTGGTCCATTCCTAAAAAGATAATTGATGAGATAAACAACATCAGCTATTGTTACTTCATTATCGCCATTTATGTCACCACAGGTGGTGTATGGCTCGGGCAGGCATTTGGGTGGAACTCCGCTCTTTAGGATGTAGTTTACCAGATAAACGACATCCACTATATCAGCAACAGTATCGTTGTTTACGTCTCCGCAAAGCGGGGCACACTCAAATATCCAGACTTGGAAGTCGTCAATGCCTGCCTCCACAACCGAACCGTCGCCCAGATCCGAAGCTTCAAAACGAACCTTAACCTGATTGGTCGGAGTGACGAAATCGCCTACCATAAAGGTATGTTCATTCCAACCGTCGGAGGTTGCAGGACCAATGGTCTCAACCAGATTCCAGTTGGTACCGTCGTCGTTGGAGACATAGACTTTAAACAGGTCGTTGTTAGGATCATTCCCATAATAATTAGTATACCACAAGGCGTAATGAACTACGGCGTCACTACCCCAGGTTAGATCCAGAATTGGCGAGATTAACCAGGTAATCCCATCATCCACATCGGAGTTACCATATTCATTATCCGTGAGGTAACACTGACCCGAGCCGTCGAAATCGGTAGGTGGATCACCTCGCTCGCCGCCGCCAGCCGGAACACCGCGATCCCATTGACCATCAGTAATATAGGGATCATTTTCCACGCTCCAGCCCAAATCGGTCTCGAAGCTATCAGCCCAGATAGGAAAAAGTTCCCCAACAATGGATGAATAAGTGTTAGCAGGAGCGTTAGCGGGTTGATACATTACCCCGGCTTCAGCAGCTTCGGCACTGAAATAGTATTCGGGCGTATCATCACAACTGGGTGCTGGTAACGTAGCCTGGTATAGATCGCCACCTAAAGGTGTCAATTCTGAGGTAAGATAGGTACCTTCATCATAACGGTAATGAAGCCTTCCTGTGCCCGGGACATAAGTATCGCCGATTTCCTCAATCTGTACTGTAATTGTGGTAGGAACATTGGGATCGATGTATTCAGGTGTCCCCTCTGGTAACAGTATTTGCAATGGACGTATAACCTTACTTAAACCCTTGATGCAGAAGTTTAACGTTCCGGTCCATAGTGAATCCTCATAGTAGTAGAGATCCATCCAGGTTGAGCCCTCGTGGTAATAACTCTGTCCGGGTTCGGCCACTGAATTCACAATGGCCTGATATCTTGCGCCCAATAAAACGGGAACATCCGAGGTTCGGTCATAGGCCTGACCTCCATCCGAGAGCTGCAGGTAAATATAGAAATCATCACCCTGTGTCACCGTTAGTGTGGTATCTAAATCAACTGTGTGAAATCCGGTAAACTCAATGAAGCCAGATTTTGTGGTGAGTTCGTCCAGAAGTTCTCCGCCTTCGAAACGATCGTAGATTTTCACCATGTAGTCCACGCTGTCCGTAGAGGTGTAGAAGCTGACTGCAGTTAACACTTCCTTACCCTGAGTAACCCCCACTCCAGTGAAGGCGTTGAAAGCCTCGCTACAATCCTCTTTAGTGTCCCGCCACCCGTGATAATCGTGATAGTAGACGTGATCATAAGCCATGCGTTGGACATTGTGCAAAGAAACTGCACCCATCTCCGGATGCTGGCAGGAGTGCTTATCATAATAGGAAATCCAGAAATAGCCATCCAGACCCCAGCTGCTTCCCCAGCTGTTCTTGCACAGCCAGGCTCCGGGCTGGGGAGCCTGGGTAACCCGATTGTCATCCCATCCCACAATAGCCACAGCATGATTGGGATCATAGGTACTGCTGGGCGGCTGATAATGGTTATAATTGGCGTCGATAAAGGATGCATCATAACACATACAGGTCCCCATAACCCCTTCATCCATTATCTTCTGTTTAATGGTATTAATGTTACTCAAATCCGTCTGGGCCACAAACCACTCAATGTCCCGGGCATAATAGTGGTGATAACTGGTGTCGGTTCTTTCTGGGGCTGTGCCATAGGATTGTCCATCAATATCCCTTACCGCCCCCTCACCGCGGGATAGATAGGCTGAGGTAACCAGATAATCCCCACCTTGATGTACCGTAAGACCACTACCACCCGGATCGTCATCGTTGTTGAAGGTATTGAATCCGTTCCACCAATCCAAATGGTATTCAGCCAGATTCGGCTCTCCGGTTTCACCTGCTGCTGTCCAGTTCCCCGTCATAAGCAGGTTGCCCTCCATGGAAGCCATAGCTCCATGCGTCCAGCAGGTGCCTCCGGTCTGGCTCTTAACAGAGCTCACGTAGTTATTGCCTCCCACATCTCGTAAATCAAAGGAGCTGGGAGGATCTGCCAAAGAGGTGGTAAAAAAAGACATGGCAAAAAAGACGATTAAGACAAAGCTGACAAAAATCCTCATACGTTTCAGCATGTTTAAGTCCTTTGTTAATAAATTAATGTTTATATTCTAAAGCCAAAACACTTGGCAGGTTAAATTAATATGGTAGAAGCCAACTTCTCCCTACAACTCAAAAAATCTTAAGTTGCATTCCCACTTTTATCAATTTAATATAACTGTTTACACAAAAATGTCAAGAGTTGTTCTTGATCTAAAAATGAGAAAATGCGAAGTGATTTGAGATAACTCCATTAACAGAAGTTTATAGAATGTTATATCTTAATTAGGACAAGTCACAACAATCTTAAGGATTTAAGATCTAAAACCTGAAAGCCCCCCATAGACAATTAAAGGAAGATTTATCTTATAATGTCACCTATTCTTTCCCATCTGACCCTTTTGTAAAAATGGGTGATATTATAAAACAGGGAACCCGGATAGGATAAGGGATTAACCCAGCTGAATTCCGGAGCTTTGGGATCCGGTGCCCAGGATAGATGCAGGACCATAGCTTTGCCCAGGAGATATTTTCTCTCCAGAGGTCCCCAGAAGCGGCTGTCGTAACTATTATCCCGATTATCTCCCATTACAAAGATATAACCCCCAGGAATCTTGTAGGGACCATAGTTGTCCCGGTTGGAAACCGTAGATTGCAGTATCCTGGGATCTGTATGCTTGAGTTCTGTAGGTTCAGGAAATTTTTCACCATCCACATAAATTACCTTATTACGAATCTCCACCACCTGGCCCCCAACGGCAATACATCTTTTGATGTAGTTCACTGACGGATTGCCCGGATATTTGAATATCACCACATCCCCTGGCTTAGGCTCCCTGACAGCTGGTAAATGCGCATCGATCAAAGGAACCTTTGCCCCATAAATGAACTTGTTAGCTAAAAGAAAATCACCTATTAGAAGAGTATCTTCCATTGAGCTGGAGGGAATCTTATAAGCTTCAACCACAGAACATTTTATCACCAAAGCCAGAATTAAAGCTACTGCAAAGGATTCAATATATTCCCTGAATACTGACTTTTTTCTCACCTCAGGTGTTTTTGGGATGTTCCTTTTCATATTCTTAAATTAATACGACTATTTGGGCGAATTGTTTCACTCTCTTATTAAATTCAACATCAGTCAAACCAAATGATTACCCTTCTTCCTCCTCCTCTTCCTCTGGGTGGGTTTCTTGTATCTGCAACCGGGTAAACTCCTTAGGATGTTTTTCCATTAATTCCTCCTCAGAAACCCTTCCGGTCAGCATACTGAAGTTTACCGGATAGATGTCCGGATGCAGGAATACTGAAAAGAAATGCCAGACTACAATGGCAGTGGTTGCTAAAACTGCCTCGTAAAAGTGGACGCTTTTGAAAACGTCCAGAAGCCATATAGGCATAAAGCCCAGAAAGAAATTCTCAAACCACAGAGGTAAACCGGTGACAATCATCACTCCCGCTCCCCAGATCAAAGCCCAAAACTCGGCCTTCTCAGCATAATCATAATGGTCAAAACCAGGACGTTCTCGAATCAATCCCAGATGATAGCTGATGTTCTTAATTAAAAGTATTATGTCCTCAGGTAGAGGGAATATTTTTCTAAACTGTTCCTTGCCCCTTTTAGTGAATAAGATATAATATAAATGATAAAGACAAACCAGAATAAAGATGACCCCCGCAATTCTGTGAACCAATCCCCTGAATGCCATTCCCGCCTCAGAATGGGTCATCCAGGAGAAAATCCACCAGTCAGGGAACCTCAAGGCTAAACCAGTATAAGCCAGGGTGGTAAAAGTTACCAGTAAGATCAGATGCTGGATTATCTCGTTTCTGGTGAATCTGATAATAGTATCACTGGCACTCCCTTTGAACCTTTTTACCACATATTTTAACATTACGATCAGGTTATGCAAAAGCATTCCGCCAATAATCAGAGGAATCAGGAGTAAATATATTCTCCTTATTAACCATACCCCGATATCCTTTTTGGTTTGGGGCTCAAGATGCAAAGAACCCTTAACGAAATTTGGACCAGCATTGGAATGACACTTACCACAGGTTTGAGAAAGATTATCTTTATGGGTGGCGGAGTTAGGATCGGATGAGGAAAGAATATTGTGATTCCCATGACAGTCAGCACAGCTGGCAGCATCCGGATCACCGGCTGTACTTACCACACCATGATAAAGATCAGTATAGGGCGTTTTTCTTTTAGTCGCCACCGCATACCTCCCTCCTATCCTTTCCTCGGAATGGCACCTGGAACAGGTAACCCGGGTGATATTAGGAGGATAAGTCAAGGAAGTTGGTTCCTTTGAAGTTTGGATGCTGTGAGCTCCGTGACAATCAATACAAACTGCAGCAGTCAAAATCCCTGCCTGGATAGCTTTTCCGTGCACATCCTTCTTGTATTCCTCATAAACATCCGGATGGCAATCCGAGCATAGTTGGGGAATCTTACCCCGGAAGCTGGGTGATTCGGGATCCAGGGAGGATCTGGTCTGGTGGCTTTGGTGACAATCAGAGCAGACTAAAATATCCACCATTCCCTCTTGCACAAGTTTACCGTGCACGCTCCTTTTATAAAGTTCTGCAGGACCCAGGTCATCCCGTTTCAACCCACCCACCAATGCAGATTTACTATGGCATTTACCGCATAATATCGGTTGATTTCCCCGATAAGCCTCAGATTCCGGATCTTCTACAGCTTTAACATTATGATAACCATGGCAATTTATGCATCCGGGAGCTGAATTGAATCCTTGCTCATATCTTTTGCCATGGATACCGGCAAAAAACATCTGGGCTGCATTATCATGACAAGTCCCGCAGTCCACCTTCCCAGGTTTGGTTTCATGGGGTTCAGCCAAAACACCTGAATGACAGGTTATGCATTCAAATCCCCCATGTATTGAGCCCTGGAGAAAAGAGTAATCCACAAAAAGGGATATCTCCTTACCAGCCTCATCAGTGCTGGTCAGGTCCTTCTCCCCGTGACACATCAAACACTCCTCATCGGTCTGAGCCAAAGCAGGAGAACAGGCAATTAAAAGAATTATCAGGATCACGATATTCTTGTTAAAACTCTTCATGTCAACTCCAGTCGATTGTATCTACCAAAATTATTAAATAGCGAATTAATTCACATAAGTTTTTTAAAATAACCCATCAAACTCTTTTGTCAAGATTTTTTTAGTACGTTTCCTGAAAAGACAATTTCATAATCAAAATTAGGGTGCCAGCCTGAAGCACTTTCCTTTTTCCAAATTCGTAGTTGCCTCATTTATGGGGCATGTATACGAGGATCGTAGTCACCCAATTTATTGGGCTTTTTTTAGCCAATCTATGTAATGCCAGAACCTGACTTAAGTCAGGTTCTGGAGATTTACATTTGGTATCACAGGTTGTTCCCCGGAACGTGCAGGCAACCTGTGTTACGAAAAAAAGACTGGAAAATGTAGCGTCCCCCTTCAGACGGGATGAAAATGGTGGGTGGCTCTGGATTTCCTGACCCAGAGGTACGAGGACAAGGTCAAAAGACCTTGTCCTACCCACCTGTTTACAATCGATTTATGCATATTGGACAAAGCTTTATATTAATTGGCTTTTGGCGATTTTTTTCAAATTTTCCCTTGATTTTTTGAAACTTTCTTGTATTATATAATGAAGAGTGGAGAAACCTATAGATACAGTTTCTCGTCAGAGAGTGTATAAAAAACTTAGAAGTTTTTTAGGTGATAAGCTGAAACGAGATGAGATCTTAGCGCCTTATACCTATTTTAAGATCGGTGGACCTTGTGACTTCTTCTTTAATGCGGAAAAAATTGATGATCTGATCAATGCAGTTCTTTTAGCTCAGGAATTAAAGGTTAACTATTTCATTTTAGGCGAAGGAAGTAACCTTCTGGTTAGCGATAATGGTTTTAAAGGATTTATAATAAAAAACAGCTGCCACAAAATTGAAGTAAACAAAAGCACGATTACCGCACAGTCCGGAGCTAAATTGAATGATTTAGTCAAGATGGCAACTTCTAACTCTTTGACTGGAATGGAGTTCTGTGCCGGCATTCCGGGAACTGTGGGTGGTGCTGTGTGTGGAAATGCCGGGGCTTTTGGTCGTTCCATAGGAGAGTTTTTGAGTGAAGCTGTTTTGCTCAAAAAAGAAGGTGCAATTGATATTGTTGACAAAGACTATTTTGACTTTGATTACCGAGAAAGTGAATTAAAGAGATCTGGTGATACCCTGCTCTCAGCTTCTTTTCAATTGAAGAAGGGAAAAACGGAAAGGATAAAGTTAAAGGTGGAAAAGAATTTAGCCGAAAGAAATAAAAGGTTGCCCAAAAGAAGAAATTCCGCAGGGTGTTTTTTCAAAAATATTGTAACAGGTGATGGAAATAAGATATCTGCGGGATTGTTATTGGATCAGGTAAAAGCAAAGAAATTGAGAGTTGGTGATGCGGCTGTTTTTAACAAGCATGCTAATGTTCTGATAAACAGGGGCAAGGCTAAAGCCAAAGAGGTTAAAAAATTAGCTCGTATATTGAAGGATAGGGTAAAGAGAAGGTTTGGCCTTGAATTAGAAGAGGAAGTTAGACTTGTAGGATTTTGAGGTGACACATAAAAAAAGGAGGTTTTCTATCGAAAATAGCTAAAGAGTTTTGAAAAGAGGTATTTATTTGATGTGTCTTTTTGACGAAAAGTTGAGGACCGTCAGGAGAGGTATGTTTGTCCTGTTTTTGGCGGTTTGTTTTTTTTCCCCATCACCTTTTCTTCAAGCCCAGGGGCTGAAAATCGAACTGGATTACAAAAGTCTATACATCCTTCCCCCGGAACCTCAAAAGGAGCAGGGTCTTTCCATCTCCACCTCCCCGCCTCTTCTTAAAAGCAAACTGCGTTTCAATAGAAAAGCAGATGTGGATTACGATCACGGTTATGTTACCATTCATGATGAAATAGGATTGTATTCAATCTACCATCCTTTCAGCCTTAATCTTCACTCGTATATAGAGGCTAATAACCGGTCCAAATACAGACAGGGCTGGCTTAATACCCTGAACAGCTCAATGAAGAAGGAGCAGAGTGAAAGAGCAGCAGGACTTTTAAATTTCGAAATACCGGTGAAATTTCCCAAGCTGGTTACCAAGATCATAGGGGAGGGGGGGCCAGGTTTAAGAGTCAATGGCTCTCGGAGGATTACCTTCTCCGGAAAAAGCAGCTGGGAGGAGGGGTTAAGAAATACCGCTACCTCGCGGCAGTCGAAATTCCCATCCCTGAATATGGAGCAAATCTCGCAGTTCACCATAACCGGAAATGTGGGAACCAAGGTATCGGTTAAGGTGGACCAGGACAGCAAACGCCAGAGCGATCTGGAAAATACCATGCACCTGAAATACACCGGCGACGAGGATGGAATTGTTCAGAGCATCGAGGCCGGTAATACTACCTTAAGTATGAGAAGCGGTCTCATGGGTTACAGCCAGAATGTGCAAGGCCTTTTCGGAATCAAAGCCCAGACCAAATTTGGAGGTTTGGATTTGACCATGATTGCCAGCCAGGAGAAGGGTTCTACCCAGAAAGCTGAATTCCAAGCAGGAGCCGAAACCAACGTTACAATCATCCGGGATTACGAATATCTGCACCGTACCTTCTTCTACCTGGGGCAGGATGTGCTCTTAGGTCACCAGAAGGATGACTTTGGGGTGGGGGATAGCATCATCTATTTCAGACTCTACTTGAACGACAATGCGATCACCAACAACTCTGATCGCTTGCATGGTATAGCTTATGTTGATCCTGAAAATATTGACACTTCAAGTGAAGAGGTGGAATACAGAAGATTTGAGGAGATGGATTATGAGGATTATCAAGTATTTCTGGTTAAAAGCAAGACAGTCCATCCAAACGGCACTGTCACTTACCAGCTGCCTTATGTGGAGTTGAACAAGAGTCTGAATGAACAGGATGTTCTGGCAGTTTATTATGAAGTGTTGCGTGCAAATGGGAGTGTGGATACGGTAGGGAATCTGAATTACTACAGCACTGGAAACACAGATGACGATACATCATACGTTCTGAAGTTGATTAAACACCACTATCCTAAAAACGACTACATCACCTGGGAATATGAATGGAGAAATGTCTATTACTTAAGAAGTAAGAATATGGATTCGGAGGGAATAGAAATAGACATATATAAAGGACCTAAAGGCGGGGAGAACATAAATCAGGATTTGAATAACCAGGATGGAGTGAGGTATCTTGAGCTATTGGGCCTGGATCGATATAACACCAGAGGAGAATTGCAACCGGACGGTGTTTTCGATCAAAGCCAGCTGTTTATAGATAGAGGTTATCTGTTTTTCCCTCAAAGGCACCCCTTTGCCTCAGATTTGAGTTTTACCGGTAATCCGGAGGATACTTTGAAAGAAAAGATATCCCAGATATATACTTCAAATGTCCAGCCAACCATAACTGAAGCCAGCAAATACTATATATACTCGAAGTCTGCTACTCGGAAATCAGAGTATTCCCTGGGTCATTCTCCCATCATTGAGGGTTCTGAAGTGGTTACCTTGAACGGAAGACATCTGACTCGGGGAACGGAATATAGCATTGTTTACGAGATAGGCTTAATTAGATTTCTTACGGATGAGGCATTGGACCCTGATGCTCGGGTTACTATTGATTATGAATATGCACCTCTTTTTATGCCTGAAAGGAAAAGCCTTTTTGGACTTCAGGGGAAATATGATTTTGGGGAGAAGCTGAATTTTGATTGGGTGGCTTTGTATAAAAGTGAGAAAAGTACGGAGGATCGTCCCCGGGTGGGGGAGGAGCCTACAAAGAATTTCGGTTGGGGAGGGACACTTACCTATAATTCACCGTCCCCGTTTTTGACCAATATGGTCGACGCTTTACCCCTTTTGGAAACTGAAGCTGAATCCAGAGTCAATTTCACTTTCCAGGGGGGAGGAAACGTGCCCAATCCTAACACTTTAGACAAAGCCTTTATCGATGATTTTGAATCTGCTCTGGATTACACTGATCTGGGAATCCGCAGAGGAACCTGGACCCTTTCCAGCCTACCCTATACCTCGTATCAGAGGGCTCGGATGTATTGGTATAATCCTTATGATCAGGTGCGGATAGATGAGATCTGGCCCAACAAAGAAGCTTGGAGAGGGGAGAACAGAACCAATGTTTTAAACATTGTATTTCTCCCGGACCGGCCCCAGGCACCTGTTGATACCTTGACAGGGAAACCGGTCTGCAACGGGATAATGAGTCCCCTTTCTCAGGGTAACTATGACCAGTCAAGAAGAAGATTCCTGGAGATCTGGGTCAGAGGTGATGTGGGAGCAATGCATGTGGATCTGGGACAGATCAGTGAGGATGTGATTCCCAATGGAAAAGTGGATACAGAGGATAAGTCAGTATATGGGCAAAGTGATGGAATCCTGGATGAGGATGAGGATACCGGATTGGATGGTTTGAGGGACAATATGGAACCAGGACATGAGGAGTATGCTGATCCCAATGGAGACGACTTTGAATATAAATCTGATGATAGATCACAAAGATACGATTACACCAGGATCAATGGCACAGAGGGAAACATCGACGATCCGGACAGAGGAAGGCGACCGGATACCGAAGATATCAACTACAACGGGATTTTAGATCCTTTTAATAACTATTTCGAATACACCATAGATCTGAATAGCACAGACTGGGTAGAGGGGACTTATAATAACGGATGGAGGTTATATAGAATCCCCTTGAAGGACTCATCCACCGTTTACTATTCCGAGGTGGGAAATCCCGATTGGAATACCATACAGTTCGCCCGACTCTGGATTACCTCCCCTGAGTCCACTCTGGTTCAGATAGCATCCATCCAGCTGGTAGGCAATAAGTGGTTGAATTCCGGAATCTCAATGCCTGAGGAAAAAGAGATACCGGATATGAAACATCAGGGTTCCTTCACAGGAGGGGGGGATCATCTCAATTGGCTGGAACAGAAACCAAGCCAAAGCAAATTCGAGATATTTGTTACCAACACCCAAGAAAATGCAGACTATTACCCACCTCCCAAGGTGGCAGGGGTACTGGACAGAAAGACAAAGGTCAGAGAGAAGGAACAGTCGCTGGTTTTAAGATTTGAGGATTTAAAACCCTATTACAGTGGCTCAGCGTATAGAGTGCTTTATTCCACCGAGGACTATACTAACTACCATTACATGAATATGTGGATCCATGGCTCTGAGAGTACTTCAGATGTTCTGTTTTTCTTCCGGATGGGATTAGATTCTACCAATTATTATGAATATCATACCCAGGTAGCCCCCGGTTGGAATGAAATGGTAATCGATTTCACAAAGATTACCGCCCTGAAAATAGATATGGAAAAGAATTCAAAATTTATTAGCGAAAACAACTACACGGTAAAGGGCAGTCCATCCCTGTCTCGTATAAGATGGTTCTCCTGTGGAGTGGAGAATATGAATCTGGACTCATCTATCACTGGCGAGGTCTGGATGGATGAGCTACTGGTTACTGATGTTCGAAAAGTTCCCGGTTTTGCGGGGAACGCCTCTTTAGGTTTAAATCTGGCTGATTTTTCTGCGTTCTCACTGAAACTGTCCAAAAGGGACAGCGAGTTCAGGGACCTGGTCAGCAAAATGGGTTCAGGGGTGAATCAAACCTCCATAAACTTCCAGAACGATATACATCTGGAGAAGCTACTTCCACCTACCTGGGGGTTCAATCTTCCCCTGAGGCTATCCTGGTCCCAGGATACCTCGATTCCCAGATTGAAAACCGGATCTGATATTGTCATTCCTTCTGAATTGAGGGATTCAGAGACCACTGAGTCTGTTGGCCGATCCTTTAGTTTTAGTGAGTCATATAATAAAAATACCCAGAACTGGCTTCTAAACATGACCCTGAAAAGGATATCCACAGGTTACTCCTATAGGGACAACAGCACCAGATCCCCCCTTACTCCGGTTAATGAGAGTCGAAGTTATAATTGGAATTTGAGCTATGGTCTTTCCCCGGGCAGGAAACTGTCTTTTCCCATTTTAGGCTGGATGAAATTGCCACTTTTACCTTCCACTCTCACCGGAACCAGATTGTACTTGTTGCCTACCAGTGTTAGGTTTGGAGGTCAAATAAATGGGAGCAGATCTCATTCCGAGAACAGTGCAGGCAACATTACGGATACAGACATTAAGGATTTTAACGGCGATGTCAATATCACTTTGAAGCCTATAAATGCTCTGGACGCAGATTACAAATTCAATACTAAAAGAGATATCCGGGGAAAAGAAAACTTTAAACTGTCTTTCAGTCCAAAAGAATTCAGACTGGGACAGGAGATCAGCCGAGGGCAAACATTTAATCTTACCTATACTCCCACCCTGTTCAGTTTTCTTACTCATAAGTTCTCTTTTGTCTCCAATTATTCAGAGAATTCAGATCCCAAAATACTTCTGGGAACTCGATCAGCCAAGAATTCCAATTCCCGGTCCATCGATGTCAGTCTGAATTTAAACGACCTTCTGGGCCAAACCTCATCCTCCCCCAAATCTGATACTTTGAAATCAGGTTTTAAGATTGTTCCCTTGAACTGGCTCAGGTTTTTTACCTCAAGAATCGATCCCATAACTGGAAGTTATGGCAGAACCACAAACTCCAGCGCCTCCGGGCTTTTAGATAGACCCTCCCTGGCTTACCAATTCGGCTTCACCAGTGATCCCAATGCTCGGAGACAAATTGATCCTAATAGAACCGCCAGTGACGCCTACTCGGTAGCTAAAACTTATGACCTGAGAACCGGGGCAAAAATCTCCCGACAGATTTCAGTTACCTTCAGGTATGGTTGGGGAGCTAAGTGGACTGCCTCCACCTCAAAACCGGTCAACAATATCAGTGAAACTTTTCCCGATATAATTTTTAACTGGAACGGATTGGAGAAATTCAAGTTCTTTAACCGGGTATTTTCCAGTCTATCTTACAAATTCGGTTTCACCCGTAAGGTGGACAAATCCGAGGAGCTGAGCACAAAAAAACCATTGTCCCAGGACACAGATAAAAGGTTCTCACCTCTGGCCTATTTCAACTGCAACTGGAAAAATGGAATAAAGAATACCTTTGATATAAGCAGGAGCATAAGGGAGAGTAAGGATTTAAGAGCAATAGGAGGAAGCCAGAGCATTTCCGTTAGTTATGAGACTTCATATAAAATCACTTCCAATTATTCCTTCAGTGCGCCTCAGGGAATCAAATTACCTTTTTTAAGAAACTTGAAATTTCAGAGTAATCTGAGTTTATCCTTAGATATAACTAAAAAGGACAGCAAACAGAAAAGCTCTGTTCAGGGACAACCCTTCAACGTGAAAGCAAACTCCACTCAATTCATCCTGGGACTTCGAGGTGGTTACAGTTTTTCCTCCAACGTGAACGGAGGTCTTATGTTGGGGTGGACGGATTACCAAGATAAAAAGACAGGAGCTAAAAGACATACCCGGGAGGTGGGGATCTGGATTGAGTTCAGATTCTAAAGGAGCTATGATTCTGAGAAAATTTGTTTGGATTTTTCTGATCATCCCCTTTTTTTCTTGCGAAAAAGGAAAAACTCCTGAATTTGACGAAAACAGAGCCTTTCAGTATCTTCTGGAGCAGTGTGAGTTTGGGCCTCGCAATCCTGGTTCTGTAGGACATCAAAGGACAAAAAAATATTTACTTGACTTACTCAAACGACATACTAAATTTGTAAAACTGCAGGATTTTGCCTATTATGATTCCTTGAGAGGTGAAGAATTGGAGCTTACGAATATCATCGCTTCTTTTTATCCCGAAATGAAAAGAAGGGTGATTCTTTGTGCACATTGGGATACCCAGCCTTTTGCGGATAAGGATCCCCATCCCCAAAATAGATTCCAACCCATTCTGGGAGCAAGCGACGGTGCCTCTGGTGTAGCTCTGCTTTTGGAGATAGCTTCCCTTCTTCCTACCCAAAAACCCCACTTTGGGGTGGACATTATATTCTTCGATGGGGAGGATTATGGTTCTGAGGAAAGGCTTGACATGTATTGCCTGGGTTCCCAATTTTTCTCCAGGAATTTAGGAGGTTACCAACCGGAATTCGGGATTCTGGTGGATTTGATCGGAGATAAAAACCTGGAGATCTACAGGGAGGGATATTCTGATCGATATGCAAAAGAAACAGTGGATCTAATTTGGAATCGGGCAAAAGAACTGAACCTTAATAGCTTTCGAGATTCGGTCAAGCACTGGGTATTGGATGATCATATCCCTCTTATTCGCGCGGGCATCCCCTGTGTAGATCTAATAGACCTGGACTACCCTTACTGGGATACGCTTGAGGACACACCTGATAAATGCAGTCCCCAAAGCTTAAGAGAAGTAGGCCAGGTTATTCTTAAGGTTTTATATGAATAAAGTTGTGAGATTTCCCAGTTTTACATCGCAGGAAATAAAAGCATTGATTTTCCTTCTGGTGGTTATAATCATCGGGGGAGGAATTGCCCTTTACAAAAGGTCTCATCCCCATTTTGCCCCGGAACTTATTTTAGGTCGCACGGAAAAGGCAAACATGAATTTAATTCAGAAAGAGACATTCAAATCAAAGAAACCGAAAATCAACCACAAAATCAACATTAATATCGCTTCTAACCAAGAGCTGCAAAACCTTCCAGGTATAGGTCCAGCTTTAGCTGAAAAAATAGTAGCGCTTCGGATAAGCAAAGGTGGTCAGTTCAAAAATTTAGATGAGCTTCTGGAGGTAAAGGGGATCGGCTCAAAAAAACTGGAGGAGATCAAAGAATGGATTGTGATAGAATAAAAAGTTAATTCCAGACATTAGGTCAAGAGGTTTCCTAAAAGGAGAAAGTATATGAAAATAGCTATTTATCCGGGCAGTTTTGATCCCATAACCAATGGGCATCTGGACTTGATAAGAAGAGCTTTGAATATATTTGAAAAGTTGGTGGTGGCTATAGCTGACAATCCGGAGAAGGAATATCTCTTCACCACCCGGGAGAGGGAAAAGATGGTCAAGGAGTCTTTACAGGGGATAGAGAAGGTAGAGGTTCTGATCTTCTCCGGTCTTTTAGCTGATCTGGCTAAACAAAAAAATGCGGTAGCTATCATAAGAGGGTTGAGGGCGGTTTCCGATTTTGAATTTGAGTTTCAGATGGCTCTGATGAATCGTAACTTAGTTCCTGATACTGAGACTTTGTTTTTGGTGCCCAGTGAAAGGTTCACCTATTTAAGCTCCAGCCTGATTAAAGACATCGCCAGATTTGATGGTAAAATAGATGAATTTGTTCCAAAGATTGTGGGAAAAGCTTTAAAGAAGAAATTTGACTTCATTTGATAGTAAGTCGCGCTGCCTTATTCAGCTTTTTATTCTTTTTAATTTTAAAGTTTAGTTTAGGTTTGACATATAATATTCCACTATATATATTAATTTCTTATGTTAGGATGAAGAGTTATTTTTTGGTGAACTATGACCTTTTTGGAAAATTTCAGATTGGGACAGTTTATTCCCCAGCAGTCAATTGTACATCAACTGGATCCCAGGACCAAAATTTTAATGATTCTGGCACCGGTTGTATTTGCTACTTTTACCTTAAACCTTTTTATCTATTTGGTCCTCTTGGGTTTTCTATTCTCAATATTCTTTTTATCCCGACTCCCTTTTGCCGTTCTTATTAGAAATTTGAGGGTTTTTATCTGGCTTTTCATTTTAATTTTCATATTACAGCTTGTTATTACCTCCGCCTTTTTTGAGATTGTTTTCAGTTTTAGATTTTTTCATCTGAGTTCAAAAGGATTTCTAAACGGGTTGATATATTCTTTGAGATTGATGGTTTTCATTATGGGGGCTGTGGTTTTGAGCTTGACCACATCCCCCATGGATCTGACTGATGGATTGGTTAATTCTTTCTCCTGGTTGAAAAAGTTTAAGGTCCCGGTTCAGGAGCTGGGTCTTGTGGCTATGATCTCTTTGAGATTTGTACCTTTACTGGTGGAGGAGGCATTTAATTTGAGAAAAGCTCAACTCTCCCGGGGTGCTTCCTTCCAGGGAAATTTCATTCAAAGGATCAGAAAAACTATGCCCCTTCTGATTCCATTATTTGTTTCCTCCTTCAGAAGGGCAGATGAGCTGGCTTTAGCTTTAGATGCCAGAGGTTTCAGATCTGGTCAGGAGAGAAGCTGCTATAGGATGTTGAGGTTTAACCGGACCGATTTAATATTCTTGGTAGTTATTTTACTGCTTATGATCCTGTGCTTTTCAATCGCCGGAATGAGCGGGTGATATATTATTCGAAAAACCTTATAGGATGAAGCTTTTAAAGATTAAGGAGTCAGAATATTAGGAATATTAAACTGGTGATAGAATATGACGGAAGTGATTTCTCCGGTTGGCAGATACAACCGAATCAAAGAACGGTTCAGGGTGTGATAGTGGAGGTGTTAAACAAGATATTAACGGAGGAAGTAAATTTGATCGGTGCAGGGAGGACAGACGTTGGAGTCCACGCTTTAGCCCAGGTGGCAAGTTTTCAAACCGAAACCCAACTGGATTTAAAAGCCATTCTCGAGGGAAGCAACAGCCTTCTACCTGAAGACGTGTTGATAAAGGAGATCCAGGAAGTGGATCTGGATTTTCATGCCAGATATTCAGCCAAATCAAAGTTATACAGATATAGGATTTATCTTAAAAGAACTGCACTTCTTAAAAGATACGTGTGGGAGGTTTTATTTCCCCTGGATTTAGATAAACTAAAGGAAGCCACACGTGTAATTGAGGGGCAGCATGATTTCTCCTCATTTTGTGTTGCCAAATCCACCAAAGAAGATAACAAGTGTAACGTGATTTATGCTAAATGGATCACAAGGAATCAGGCTTTAGTTTTTGAAATAGAGGCTGATCGATTCCTGCACTCCATGGTCAGGTCTCTGGTGGGCACTTTAGTGGATGTGGGAAGAGGCTATTTTCACCCGTCAGATTTTATGGATATTTTAAATTCCAGAGATAGAAAAAAAGCTGGTCTTACTGCGCCAGCTAAAGGTCTTTACCTGGTTAGAGTAAACTATTAACTTTTGGAGGTTGTAAGATGAAATTTTTTATCGATACGGCTAATCTGGACGAAATAAAGGAAGCTGCGAGTTTAGGGATTTTAGACGGGGTTACCACAAATCCTACTCTTCTCTCCAAGGAAAAGGACCGGGGCGATTTCAAAACCATCTTACGTGAGATCTGTGAAGTGGTGGATGGTTCGGTATCAGCGGAAGCTATCAGTTCCGACAGGGATGGGCTGGTGAAGGAAGCAGTGGAGCTTTCCAAGATTCACAAAAATATTGTGATAAAGGTCCCTATCACTAAGGAAGGGATAAAGGCCATGAAAATTTTGTCCACCAAAGGGATCCGTACTAACTGCACCCTGGTTTTTTCCCCTATTCAGGCGCTTTTAGCAGCTAAGGCTGGAGCATCCTTTGTTAGTCCTTTTGTGGGCAGGCTGGATGATGCCTCCCATGTGGGAATGGATTTGGTGGAACAGATCGTTTCTATTTTTGATAACTACGATATATCCACTGAGGTAATCGTGGCCAGCATCAGGAATCCCCTGCATGCGGTGGAAGCTGCCCTGATGGGTGCAGACATTGCCACTATCCCCTTCAAGGTCATTGAACAATTAATCAAACATCCCTTAACCGATGTAGGAATAAAGAAATTCCAAGAGGATTGGGAAAAAGTAAAAAAGGCTTAAGATATGATTCCAAGATATACTCTACCCGGGATGGGGGAGCTCTGGTCACAGGAGAATAAATACCGGAAGTGGCTTGAAGTTGAGCTCTTAGCTTGCGAAGCCAATGCAGCTTTAGGTAAGATCCCCAAATCTGCCCTAGCTAAGATAAAAAAGAAGGCGAAATTCGATTCCGGAAGAATAGAAAAAATAGAGCAAAAGACCAGGCACGATCTTTTAGCTTTCGTTACCAACGTGGGAGAATATGTAGGTCCGGAATCAAAATATATCCACCTGGGTTTGACCTCCTATGATGTGGTGGATACAGCTCTTTCGGTTCTCTTAAGGGAAGCAGGTGAAATCATTCTAGCTGACCTAAGGGATTTAAGTCAGGAGATAAAAAAGAAGGCTTTAAAGTACAAATACGCTCCCATGATGGGAAGAACTCACGGGGTTCATGCCGAACCTATCACCTTGGGTCTTAAATTCGCTCTCTGGTATGCGGAGACAGAGCGAAATATTCAACGTTTCAAAAGAGCAATCGAGACAATCTCTGTGGGAAAAATTTCGGGTTCAGTTGGGAACTACGCTCATGTCGATCCGCAGGTGGAAAAATATGTCTGTAAAAAACTGAAGCTAAAACCTGCTTCAGTATCATCTCAGATACTGCAGAGGGATCGGCATGCGGAGTTTTTAACTACCCTGGCAATTATAGGCTCCTCCATTGAGAAATTCGCTACCGAGATCAGGAATCTGCAGAGGACCGAGATTCTGGAGATGGAGGAGGGGTTTGCCAAAGGACAAAAGGGATCCTCTTCCATGCCCCATAAGCGTAATCCCATTACCTGTGAAAGGCTTTCCGGTCTGGCCCGGGTGGTTCGGGGATATGCCCTATCCAGCCTGGAAAACATAGCCTTGTGGCATGAAAGAGACCTGACCGATTCATCAGTGGAGAGGGTGATCTTGCCTGATAGCACCACTCTGGTGGATTATATGTTGATCAAATTTACCCATATATTGAAGAATCTTTCGGTCTATCCGGAAAACATGCTAAAGAATATTGAAAAAACGAAGGGGTTGATTTTCTCCCAGAGGGTTTTGATGAAGTTAACCCCAACAATCGGAAAGGTAAAAGCTTATCAGGTAGTCCAGTCCAATGCCATGAAAGCCTGGAATACTGATAAAGGTTTTATGGAGTTATTGAGACAGGATAAGAGGTTGACAAAAATATTAAGCGAAAAAGAGCTTGAGGATTGCTTCGACTTAAAATACTACTTAAAATTTGTGGATTACATTTTTAAAAGGGTTTTTGGTTCGGGTTAATTAAATAAATTCAGGAAAAGATAAGAAAGATTAAAGATTCCCACATAGATAAAGATGGATTAAGTTTGAATATGAAAATGAATCAAAAATCTGTGACCTGGAGTAGAAAATGGCAAAAGAGGGGGTAAATTTAGTTCTGGGGACGTTGATTTTTTCTTTGGTTTTGTTTTTTCTGTCATTTTTGTTGCAAGGTGAGATTCTTTTCATTGGTGGTGGGCTCTTTTTGGTTTTGTCAATTCTTTTGGCCTTTTTTTTCAGAGATCCGGAAAGGAAAATTCCAGCAGGGCGAAATTTGATACTTGCCCCAGCAGATGGCAAAATAATCTCCTTGGAAAATTTTTCGGAGAATGAGTTTTTAAAATACCCGGGTATTAAATTAAGCATATTCTTGTCCCTGTGGAATTCTCATATTAATCGAAATCCGATCTCCGGTGAAGTTAAAAAACTCAAATATCATCATGGGAGATTTCATCCTGCTTTCAAAGGAAATGCTTCCTCAGAGAATGAACAGGCTGAGATCTGGCTGGAAAACGAGCGGGTAAGAGTGATAATGAAACAGATAGCTGGCATTTTAGCCCGTAGGATTATCTGCAGATTGAAGCCCGGGGAAAGAATTTTGGCCGGGGAGAAATTTGGCATGATAAAATTCGGATCCCGGGTTGAGCTATGGTTGCCGGAGAAGGTAAAGATCAAGGTTCAGCTGAATGAAAAAGTAAAAGCCGGCGAGACCATTATAGGAAGCTATTGAGATGAAGGATATGAAAGGAATTTTCCCTGGATTTTTTACCATGGGGAGTATGCTCTGCGGATTTCTGTCTATACTTCGGAGTCTGGATGGGAATGTGGTTCATGCTGTCTGGCTGGTCATACTGGCGGGTTTTTTTGATGCTTTGGATGGCAAGATTGCCCGATTTTCCGGATCTGTTTCCCAGTTCGGAAAAGAGCTGGATTCCTTTGCTGATCTGGTTTCCTTTGGCATTGCTCCGGCTGTTCTCCTTTATTCCCTCAAGATTCACTATCTGACCGAATGGGGGTGGATCCTGGGATTTGTTTTCATTTTGTGTGGAGCCTTCAGGCTGGCTCGTTTCAATCTTCGATCGAAATCAGAGCAAACCCTTTACTATATGGGTCTTCCTATCCCGGTGACAGGCATAACCATTGTCGGATATACCCTTTTCTGCTATGAGCTTTGGGGTCAGTTGAGATATCCGGAGATATTAATTGCCATGATTGTGGTCTTCTCCGGGTTGATGGTTTCTGGGCTGACCTATGATACCTTTCCCAGATTTTCCTTGAACACTCAGAAAAATAAGGTTAAATTATTTTGTATTTTTGTTGCGGTTATAGCTGTTTTGATCAAACCCCGGTTGATGATTTTCCCTTTGGGCCTGATCTATGTGCTCTCCGGGATCGGTAGAGAGGTTTACAAATTAGTACACATCGAACGTAAAAATAAAGTGACCCGAAGCCCTCAAAAGGAGTTCAGAGATGATGTCAAACCCTCAAGCTATGAAAAATAAAAAGAAAAGACACTTTCAGGCTGTAATTTACGTTAAATTAAAGGACGGAGTACTGGATCCTCAAGGATCCACCATCAAACGAGCCCTGGGGAATATGGGTTACAGGGGGATAGAGGATGTTAGATCAGGCAAGGTTTTCGAGATAACCTTAAACTCCAACAACAAGGAAGAGACAGAAAAGATGTTAGATCAAATCTGCAAAAAGCTTTTAGCTAACCCGGTAATTGAGAAATATAATTTTGAGGTAAAATGAAATTCGGAGTAATAATTTTCCCTGGATCCAACTGTGACTATGATGCCTACCGGGCAGTGAAGGATGTTTTAAAAGAGGAGGTGGAGTTTCTCTGGCACCAGGATACCTCCCTGAATGATTGTGACTGCGTGATTTTGCCCGGTGGATTTTCCTATGGAGATTATCTAAGAACCGGTGCCATTGCCCGTTTTTCTCCCATTATGCGAAGAGTGGTTAAGTTTGCCCAGGAGGGCGGATTAGTTTTAGGCATCTGTAACGGATTTCAGATACTTTTGGAATCCGGCCTTCTACCCGGCGCCATGCTCAGGAATCAAGGATTGAGGTTCGCGTGTAAATATGTGTATATAAGAACAGAAGCAACTGCTACACCTTTTACCAATCTGTGCAAAGAAAATCAAGTGCTTAAAATTCCTGTAGCTCACTCGGATGGCAATTACTATATCCCAGAACCAGAGCTGAAAAGATTAAAAGATAAAAGTCAAATAATTTTTCGATATTGCCATCCCTCTGGAAATCTGGATCCAGTTTATAATCCCAATGGAGCTTTGGACAATATAGCCGGGATCTGCAATGAAAAAAGAAATGTGCTGGGAATGATGCCCCATCCAGAGAGGGCATCAGAAAAGATCCTGGGCTCAAAAGACGGGGTATATATATTTAGATCTATTGTGAATTTCCTCAAAAGGGAGAAACGTTTTTGAAAACCCTGGATATTACTTTCGTGGTAGTAGCACTAATCCTGGCAGCTGTTATCGGAGGATTGATCGGGGATATAGTGGGCTCTTTTCTTCTGGAGGGAGCAGTTAAAACCTTATTTGAGAAGTCAATTGACATAGGTCTCAAGCCTTTCACCTGGGAGCTTTATGCCATATCTTTGACTTTTGGTCTGATGATCAAGATAAATTTCGTTAGCATATTAATGATCATTTTAGTTATAGCGTATTTTAGGTGGTGGCATTTATGATTGATTTTACAACGAACAATAATCGGAGGTCAATATGCTTGGAGGAATTGGAGCACAGGAACTTATCCTGATATTTCTGGTGATCCTTCTTTTGTTTGGTGCAAAAAGGATACCGGAGATCGCATCCGGATTGGGAAAGGGGCTCAGGGAGTTTAAAAAGGCGATGAGGGAGACTCAAGATGAAATAGAGAAAGCCGGAGAGGAAAAAAAGACAGAGGATAAGAAAAGCGAAGACGAGTCACCGGAGAAAAAAACTTAGTTGGGTGGATAAATTATGGCACTTTTCGATCGGAAAGATATTCAAAAAATTGCTGCCTGTCTGAAAACCACTTTGGAGAAGGAAAAGGACCATTTCCGGCTGAAGATAGAATCTGAGAAAAGGACTTTGATTCTGGAGATCTATCCCTCAGTCAAGCTGGGCAAAAAGGAGGGTTCTTTGGTTGTGGTCTATACTCCCAACTCCCATCTTCAACTTCATAACTGCTCAGGTTACGTGATCTCAGAGGAGTTAGGGGAGGTTACCTTTGTGGGCGAGACAAAAGAAAAGATCTCCGGCTTGGTGGTGGAACGCAAAGCTGCTTGTGCCCTATATGCTAATGTCAAACGGGAGCTGATCTCAGGCGATTTCACCAAATTGGGCATCGAAGTAATGCTTTCTGGAGTAGCCTTATCCCTGGCTGAGGAGATACTGGAAAAAACGCAAAAAGATAATTCCTCATCTTAGTCTGAGTTTGAGATAACCGTCTCAGATCTACGTAGGACCTCACCCTTTTTCCTTGACAACTGAGGTTTTTCTGAAGAAACGTAGAGTTGATAATCCCTTGTAAACAAAGCGAGCTTTTCTTCTTAAAACAGGGTTTTTCAGGTGAGATTGTAGTTGCTCGACTCATCGAACTAACAAGCCCAATAAATTGGGCATCTATGAAAGATCAAGCGGTAGCCATGGGGTAGCCGTCCCCCTTAAGCGGGATGAGAATAATGCTTTGAGTTATGATAATTTCGCAACCTAAAGGTTGCGGCTACCATCTTCTGCTACGTTTCATATGTTCTCTGTTAGATGTAGAGGAAAGCTTTAGCTTTCCATTATTTCTTCCCCCAATCCCTTCCACCAAGTGGAGGTCTAAAGTGTACTATCAACCTACATCGGTAACAGAACTATCAACTTACATGGGTGACACCTTTTGGCATGTTATCTTAGTAGTTAGAAACCAGGAGGTAGACATGCCATGGGATAATAAAACCCCATTTGAACAAGGGTGGTTCATGTTACAAAAGCTTTTTCAGGAGAAAACTCCAGTAACTAAGATAGCAAAGGGGTTTGGTGTTTCCCGTAAGACCTTCTATAAGTTCAAGCAACGTTTTGAAGCTGAGGGAGTTGCAGGTTTACAGGATCGGAGTCGTGCTCCTCACCAAAGACCCAGAAAGATTCCACAGGTAGTGGAGGAGGCGATCGTAGAACTTCGTTGTCAACATCCTGACTTTGGACCTGTTCGTCTCCAGGCGGAGCTAAAAAACTTAGGGATAGACCCCCCTTATCATCAAGGGATTCAAAATGTTTTAGTCCGTCATCATCTTAACGGCTGGAACGCTCCGGAAAAAAGGGAATACCGCCGATTTGAGTGCTCATCTCCTAATGAACTCTGGCAGTTAGATACCAAAGGCTTTTTCATCATCAAGGGTTGGGGTAAAGCTTTTCCCCTTAACATCCTGGATGGTTATTCCCGTTTTTGCATTGCCAGCCAACTTCTCCCTTTAGAAAGAAGCGAATATATCTTAGATACTTTAGAAAAAGCTATTGCCACTTATGGAAGACCTCAATATCTTATGACCGATAACGGAGTCTGGTTTGTTCACAGAGATAAAGCCTTAACCCGAGTGCAGACGTTTCTTAAAGATCAGGGTATTTTCCACATCCTCACCGGAGTACGTCGCCCTACTACCATAGGTAAAGTAGAACGATTTCATCGGACTTTGAATCGGGAGCTGATTAAAAAATTTCGCTTTAAAGACTTGGTCGAAGCTCAGGAAGCTTTTGATACCTTCCGCTGGTATTATAACTATCAAAGCCACATCAGGCTCTGGATAATCTTCCTCCCATCTCTCGGTATAAGTTCGTGCAACGACAGTTTCCAAAACCTCCTGTGCCTATCTTCTATCCCCAAGGGAGCTTGTTAAGAAAGATCCGGGGCAATGGTTGTATTAGTTTCAATGGTAATGAGATTTTCATCTCCCACATACTGATTGGCAAAATTGTTAAAATTGAACAAACCCAAAAAAACTGGGAGATCTATTATGATAAAAATCTGATTAAATCTGTAACTCATGTCAGTTGATAATCTTGTAACCTGTGTTACTTGATAATACACTTTACGCCCGACGAAAATAAACTTATCCCTCCGCAAAATTTTTATTTTAGGTATATAATTTCACCCACCTTGAGGGCAAGGTGGGTCTATCATATACAAAGGGGAATATTGTAATTTTGTTTTCCATTCAAATCATGGTTGAGGAACTTAAGTTCAGCTTTTTCCGTTTTAATTATGTTTCAAATTCTAATACTAAAACCAGTTTAACTATTTCGATTACATTCATGTAAAATTAATCTTGATTTATGTAAAAACCTCCATTAATTATCCGAATATGTTAACTCTTAACCTTTAGGAGGTTTTCAGTGAAACGCTTCACTTTAATAGCTGGTCTTGTTCTTTTGGTGTTTCTTGTCAGCTTGAGTCTGGCTGAAATCCCCAGGCTGATAAACTATCAGGGGATGCTCACAACTCCAGCCGGAAACCCGGTGACGGATGGGCAATACAATTTAACTTTTAAAATCTATGGTTCTGAATCAGGAGACGATTCCCTGTGGTGGGAGCATCATAGTGGTGTGCAGGTAACCGATGGACTGTTTAACGTGATTTTGGGGAGCATAAGTTCGATTTCCTCGTCAGTTTTCCAGGACAGCCTCAGATATCTCGGGATCCAAGTAGAAACTGATCTGGAGCTCACTCCCCGAATCAGGCTTACCAGTGTAAGTTATGCTTATCGGTCTTTGGTGGCAGATAGCGCAGTTGTAGCTGTATCTGCTCCTACTGGTGGCGGCTGGATAGATGAGGGGACAGCAGTCAGGTTGGTAACCGATACAGACAAAGTCGGCATCGGGACATCAACTCCCGGCGCACAGCTTGAAGTGTCTTCCACTGGTGAGGTGGATATGTGGCTCAACCGCGGGGATAAATCCTGGGCCGCCGTCCTTGACTTCAGAAGAGGGGGAAGCCACGATTGGGCAATCCTTACCCCCTCGGGCGACACCAGCCTGTTAATTTTAAACCAAAACTTTGATGTAGTGCAGTCATTTCTGCAAAACGGTAATGTTGGTATCGGGACCGCCAGCCCAAACGCGAAGCTTGATGTCAGCGGGCATATTAATACCGCTGACTCTTACTTGATAACTGGAAATCGAGTTCTTACTGCTCCGGGTAATGATAATACCTTTGTGGGTATTAATTCTGGAACTGCTAACACGGGAAACAAAAATACTTTTCTGGGAGAGTCAGCGGGTTTCTTAAATACGTCTGGAAGTGGAAACACATTCCTCGGTTCAGGAGTTGGATATATGAATACTACAGGTGGAAACAATACTTTCATTGGAAGAGAGGTGGGCAAGCTTTCTACTGGTTCGGATAACGTGTTCGTGGGCTCTGGTTCGGGTGCCTGGAATACCTCAGGCAGTTTCAATACCTATTTGGGATCAGGTGCAGGTTTTTCTAACAGCAAAGGGATTAACAATACGTTCTTGGGCTGCAATGCGGGTCTTTATGACACCGGAAGTGGGAATGTCTTTATCGGATATCAGGCTGGATACAATGAAAAAGGCTTCAATAAACTCTATATCGCTAACAGCAATGTTAATCCCCCTTTGATTTATGGGGATTTTTCTACTGGTAATATCGGACTGGGCACCACCAATCCAACTCGCAAATTGCACATAGTAGGGGATAATCCAAGAATCTTAATTGAGGCCAGTTCAATAAACCCGGAGGTCAACTTCAGGAACAGTGGTGATTCTGATTCAGAATTTTGGTCGTTATATAAACATGGAACAACCGATGATTTTCGATTCTACCAGAATGGTGACAAAGTCACTATTCAAAACGGCACGGGCAACGTTGGCATAGGGACGACCAATCCGCAGAGAGCTTTACATATCTCAGACGTACTCCGGCTCCAACCCCGGGGATCAGCTCCATCAAACCCGTCTGAAGGTGATATCTACGTGAGCTCATCAAATCATCACATATATTGTTATCTGGATGGCACCTGGAAGCAGTTAGATAATTGAAGCCCCTAACGACAAAAATAGGAATTCGGTAACCTCATCTTGTCCTTAAGTAGGGTTTTTCATTTGTGTAGAGGAGACCTTCAGGTCTCCAGGGGAGGTGAGAGAATCTAATTGTTTCTGACAGATCTCCGGACCTTGTCCAGCTAATTCTAGGTCAGAAGACCCAGAACTACCCAGCTAATGAATCGGAGCCATCAAGGATCTGCTACGCGTAGAGGAGGGTTTATCCCTCCGTAAAATTTCTATGTTAGATATACAATTTAACCCCACCTTGAGGGCAAGGTGAGGTTACTGTATACAAAGGTGAATACTACAATTTTTTTCCAGAACCTAACTTAAGTTAGGTTCTGGCATTCCCTTTTTTTCTCCAAAGGGATAAATCTAATTACGCCACCAACATAAAAAATCCCATTGCAAGAAAAAGCACGGATAAATCCGTGCCTACAAATCTCTCTCTACTCTCTACTCTTCACCTATAGCTTTATAATACCTCACCCTGGCAACCAAATAGTCTGCCAGAGCCTGAAGATAATTGGTCTGGGCTATGGTTAGGGCAAGCTGGGTATCCATCTCCTCCAGGCTGGTGATCACCCCTTCTGCATACTGCACCTTGGCAATTTCTAAGGCTTTCTCTGCCTGGTGGACGTTCTCCCCCTGAGAGAATATGTTCTCCTTGGCCAGGTTTATATCCGATATAGCCTGGGTTACCTCCAGCTTTATTCCCTCCTGAATTTGCTTCTCAATAATATCTAATTCATTTATACTGGATTTTGCCTGTGCCACTTTTGACCTTGTGGCAAATCCATCAAACAAATTTATATTCACCAAAAGACCTATATGCCAATCGTAATCCCACTCCTGCACGCTGTAAAACGGATTCTGATACGTGTAATTAGCTACTCCATACAAAGCAGGTTTATTATTTGCTTTTACTATGGAGATCGACTTGGAGGCTATTTTTTTCTGTATGTTAATAGACTTTATCTCCGGCCTTTGCTTAAGGGCAATGATCTCTGATTCCTCCAGTTTAAAGTCCTCAGGCTCGAATTTCAATTCCCCCAAAAGCTTTATATTTGTTTTTAAGTCAAGCCCCAACAGATTTTTGAACGCATCTAAGGTTAAGTCCTTTGAGTTTTTAGCCTGAGTCAGAGGAGGGATGGCATTGGTACGTTGCACCTTTGCTCTTAGGACTTCAAATTCAGATGCCTGGCCAGCTCTAAATCTTGCCTCTACTGTTTTCAAATGTTCTTCCAGATTGTTCAGAGCCTGCTCTCTTACCTCAACCAGCTTTTCAGCCAGAAGGATCAGATAAAAAGAGGATTCGACCTGGTATTTCACTTCCTGTTTAACTCGATTATATTCCTCCTTGTAAATCTTATGACCAAGTTGTGATATCTGGTAGCTATTTCTTATTCTCCCCCAGGTGAAAAGGGGTTGCTGCAGGGACAAGCCCAAATTGTAGTTGTTGTGAAAACCGGTCTCCACTTTACTTTCAGGAGCTCCAGGGAAGGCAAAAGTGAAGCTGGGGATAACTCCTAAATATGTATAAGTTCCGGTGAAAGAGAGCTGGGGGTAAAAGCCCGATTTAGCCTCGTCAACAATAAATTTAGCGGATTCAATTTTTTCCTTCTTTTGTAGAAGAGATTTATTGTTTTTGAGTGCTATCTCAAGACTCTGATCCAGGGTAAGAAATTGCATTTCCTGAGTCTGAGCAAATCCAAAATTTACAAAAAACAATAAAACAATCAGAAATAATCCGCATGACTTAAAGGACATCTTACCTCCCGGGTTTTAAACGATCTCCTCAAAGGGCAAAACCAGCATTTTTACTCCCTGATCAGGAAACCGTTCTCTTAGTTTTTTTATTTCCTCAGACAGGGCGTCCTTTTTATCAGAATCCAAAGCAGACATAATCATAGTATTCCACGCAGGCCAGACCTCATCACCCATATGGGGACCGGTCTCTCCCATTCCCTTTACCTTATCCCATCTGGTGTAGGCTTTAACCTGTACCTTTTTCAAAACATCTAAAATCTCTGGTTCTAAAGCATTGTTGAAAATGATATATACTAAGTTCTCTGCCATTTATTTTCTCTTTCTGATCCTCTCCTGGACAATGGTATAAAGGGTTGGAATGAACACCAGGGTCAAAAGTGTCGAAACTAAAAGCCCGGATATGACTGCTACTGCCATAGGTGATTGAATCTCAGAACCCTCCCCTATTCCGATGGCCATGGGTAAAAGTGCAAACACAGTGGTTAGGGTGGTCATCAGAACCGGACGCAATCTGGTCCTTCCAGCAGTCACCACAGCCTCGTACAAACCCAGACCGCGTTTTAGAAGCACATTGGAATAGTCAACAATAAGGATAGCATTGGAGACCACGATCCCCGCCATCATGATTAAACCGATAAGTGACAGGACATTTACAGAAAAACCGGTGAGGAACAAACCCCAGATAACACCCAAAATCCCTAAAGGCACGGAGAACATTATTATAAAGGGTTCTAAAAGGGACTCGAACTGAGCAGCCAGAACCATGTATACCAGAGCGACTGCCAAAAGCAAAGCCAAAAACAAAGAGGTAAACGATTCCTGTTGATCCTGATAACTTCCGGTCAGGGTTACTATAAAATTAGAGGGAATCCCTATCTCTTTTTTAATCATTGCCTGAACCTCTCGGGCCACGTTTCCAGCAGGCCTTCCCGATACCTGAGAGGTGACCGTCAATATCCTCTCCTGGTTTTTCCTCTCAATCCTTTTGGGTCCCTCTGCCTTTACCACCGTAGCCACGCTGGAAAGAGGTATCCTTCCACCTGTGGGTAAGATAAGGGAGATTCGGTCCAGATCGAAGAGGTCTTTCCGATCTTTCTCCCTTAACTGAACTAAAATATCATATTCCTTACCCAATCGGGGATCCCGGAAAAAAGAGGCGACACTTCCCTCCATGTTGGTCTGAATAGTATTGGCTATATAAGATAGATTTAATCCTAAATCGGATGCTTTTTCTCGATCTATTTTGATCTGAAGCTCTGGTGAGCCCGCTTCTCTCTCCACCCTCACATCCTTAATCCCGGGGATAGTCTGAATCAAACTGGCTATCTTTTGACCAAGATCTAAAGCAACTTTCTGGTCATATCCCCTGATCTCAACAACTATAGGTGCTGTTGCCCCGAACCCGGACATCTGTGTCATCATTCCTGCATTAGTGTACTTGATGTCAGCATCGGGAATGTTCTTTGTTCTGGAACGCAGGGTATCCATTATCTCAAAAACGGATCGATCTCTCTCTGAAAGATCTGATAGATAAATCCCCATCACCGCAGCATGGGGACCGGTTATATCCTGGAAAACTGATGCCAGGGCACCAAAACCCTTACCTTCTACCCCGGCTCGAGCAGTCAGGGTTTTTAGCTCAGGGATATCTTGCAGGATCGTATTTTCTACATTGGATACCACAGACCGGGTTTTATCCAGGTCAGTTCCCACCGGCATCTTAACCGATATATCGAACTCGCCCTCGTCGATCTCAGGCATAAACTCCGCACCTATAAACTTAACCAATGGAAGGGTAATGAGAAGAAAGGCGAAGACTATGAAGATAATAGTCTTTTTATGGGTAATGGCCCAGCTCAACACTCTTTGATAATAACTATCTATTCCATCAAAGAACTTCTGACTTTGTCTGGATAATTTTTGGAACAGGCTTTTCCCTCCAGGATTGTTAACCTTTTTGACTTTAAGGAATCTGGAGGTCAACAGGGGGATTAAGACCATAGCCACAAAATATGAAGCAGCCAGAGATAAGGAAATGGTATAAGCCATGGGACTGAAGAAGATTCCAGCAATTCCCTTGACGAACAATATAGGAATGAAAACCACTATGGTGGTTACCGTAGCAGCTAAAACTGCAGAGGAGACCTCAGATGCTCCGATCTGAGCAGCCTGGGATGGTCTTTCCCCTTTTTGGCGGTGCCTGAATATATTTTCCAAAACCACAATAGAGTCATCCACCAGTCTTCCAATTCCCAGGGCTAATCCACCCAGAGTTGCGATATTTAAGGTCATTTTCCCAAAATAAAGAAGAATGAAAGTGGCGATAACAGATATGGGTATGGCAGTTGATATGATGATGGTTGAGGAGAAGTTACGCAGGAAAAGCAATATAATGATTATAGCTAAAAGACCACCTTCCAATGCTGCCCTTTCTACGTTGCTGACCGACCTCTGGATAAAAAAGGATGCGTCATAGATGTAATAAATTTTAACTCCCTGGGGAAGTTCCGTTTCCAGCTCAGCCAAAGTCTTTTTGACCCTTTTCGCTGCCTGAACCGTGTTGGCCTGGGATTCCTTCTGCACCGTTAGCATCAGGGCTTCCTTACCATTAACCGTAACCATAGAAGTCTTTTCCTTGAAATCGTCCTTGATCTCGGCTATGTTTTTTAAATATATGGGAGCAGAATTATGATTGGATAAAACTACGTTTTCCAGCTGGGAAACTTCAGTGAACTGACCGGTTGTTCTTATCAGGAAATCCTTTTGACCGAATTTCAGGTGACCTGCGGGCAAATTTAAATTAGAAGCTCCTATGGCTGAAATAACCTGCTGGGTGTTAATCCCCAAACCCTCCATTTTGGATCGGTCTAACTCCACCCTTATTTCCCTTTCCAGCCCTCCCATCAAGGAAGCGGATGCTATCCCGTCCAGCCTTTCCAATCTCGGCTGAATCACATCCTCTGCTAAGATCCGTAATTCCGCCAGGTTCTGTTCTTCCCCGGAAACGCCCAGGAAAAAAATTGGCATCATGGATGGATCGAATTTAAATATCCAGGGGTTTTCAGCATCTTCAGGGATATACCCTCTCACAATATCAATTTTTTCCCTTATGTCCATGGCTACCATATCCATATCAGTACCCCATTCAAACTCAAGAAATATCGTAGAAATATCCTCCAGAGAGTAGGAATATATATTCTTCAAATTCTTGACACTGGCCAGGTTCATCTCCAGTGGTTTGGTAACCATCGATTCAATCTCCTCCGGTCCTACACCATAGTAGTTGGTTACCACCATGGCTATGGGAAAAGTAATATCCGGATATAAATCTATGGAAAGCTGCCCAAAGGAAATCATCCCCAATACTATCACCGCAATGCAAATCATAAAGACGGTGATGGACCTTTTGGTAGCGAATTCTGGCAAAAACATTACTTTATTCCTCCCACTATACGAACCGAATCACCATGACTTAAGCTATTATGACCGGAGACAACAAGGGTTTCCCCTGGTGTCAATCCAGCTTTGATCTCAATAAGATCACTCCCGAAATCCCCGGTTTCGACTGATTTCAAGTAGGCTTTTTGATCCCTAACCACGAAGACTGCCCTCTGATCTCCCTTTTCCAGGATTGAGTAGCTGTTAACCAGAAGGGCCTCCCTGGTCTTTTCCGTAGTTATTGAAACCTGAGCATACATTCCAGGCTTTATAAGATGTCCCGGATTAGAAAGAGTAATTTCAACCGCAGTGCTCCGGGTCAGCTGATCCACTACCGGATTTATTAAATTCACCTTTCCAGAGAAGCTTCTATCCGGGTAGGCACCCAACGAAATCTCCGCAGTCTGCCCCATCTTTATTTTGGGGAGATCTTTTTCTATTACATTTATCACCACCTTAACCTGATCCATATTCACAATTCTAAATATGGGAGTTCCCATCTGGGGGCTGGGAGAAGGTGGGCTCACTCCTGCTCCTTCGTCCAGAAAAACCCAACCTATAATGCCCTCAACTGGAGAGGTAACTTCAGCCAATTCGAATTTCATACCAGCAACGTCCCGATCCACCAGAGCTAAAACTTGATCCTTTTTAACCCGATCCCCCTCTGTGACATTTATTTTAACCAGCTTGCCCGATACTTTAGGGAAAACATCTATCTCTTCAATGCCTTTAACATCACCGGTGAAGGAAAGGTACTTTTTGAAAGGGGTGGTTTGGACTACCTGGATCTCTACCGGCTTGGTCTTCTCCTCAACAAAAACCTCTTTCACCTGGCTTTTTTTATAAGCTTTATATCCCCGGTATCCGATTAAGGCAATAATTACCAGAACCACCATCCAGATCAAAGCTTTTTTCATCTTCCTCTCCTCTTTTTCTCATTTAAGATACCTTCAAAAAAAATCTTACGGATTACTGAAAGTTCTTTATTTATGGGATATTTCCTGTCAGAGATCAGGTATTTGTAAAGTAAAGAATTGGTCAAGCCCCACAATGCGTAAGCACAACTTGAGGGGTCAGCTTTTTTAAGATATCCTTTTTTCATTCCCTCGGCTAATATATCCTTCAGATGGCTAATGATGGAGAGATCTCTTTCCCTCAAAGTGCATCGGGCGGATTTCATCTCAGCCCAGGCTCTTTCCTGTACTAAAAGCCTGAAGAAATCACGATGTTTCTCAAAGAACTTAAAATGAGTGGTTAAAGCCAGCTTGAGTTTATCCATATAATCATCGACCTTAGCTATGCTGGAAAATATATTCTCTTTCAACGAATTCAGTCCCCATTCCAATGTGGATAAAAAAAGATTTTCTTTGCTTTCAAAATACCGATAGACCGTTCCCTTTCCCAATCCAGCTAAATCAGCAATTTTTTCCACGTCCGTGTCCTGATACCCGTATCTGGAGAATACCTTCATGGAAGCGGTCAAAATCTGCTGCTTTCTTTTGGCTGTTAGCTTTTCTCTTTTAACCTGTTTTTTATCCATTTTTATTTTCTAAAACGGACGGACGAGTCCGTCTTGTTCTATACGATAACTATTTGAATAAGTTTAAATATTTTGAAAAAAACTAACCCATTAAAATCATTTTTGTTTTTTGCGTCTACCCGTATGTTTTGAAAATCTGGGCTATACAGCCATACAAAGCAATCTACTCCGCCTTATCCCCATTTTTGTTCTCATTTTTTCCCTCGGTTTGAGTTTTCTTTTCCTCTTTTTCCTTGCCCTCTGATTTAACCTCATCTAAATAATTCATTCTGAGCTCGAAAAGGACGTGATCCAAGAATTTTTTCTCCTCCGGGGACAAGTTGCCCTGGGTCTTTTCCTGAAGCATTCCTAAAATATCAATGGAGAATTTAGCCTGATTCAAATCTTTTTCCACTTTATTGGTTAAGGGGTTCACTATCTTTCCCATCTGCTGGAGGGCAGCTGTCTGAAACATTAAAACCAGCTGCAGAAAAAGCTGAATCTTCGAATCTTTTGAGTTCCCTTTCTCCATTTTCCTCTCCTTCAGTTATTTCCCTTTTTAATCTTTAACCTTTTTCCGGGCTAAGACCAGATTGTGCCGGGCGTCAATCAATTCCGCATCCACCTTCTTCAGAAGCCTTTCCAGGTCGTAATCTTCTGCCCCCTGGATCAACTCGTTCAATAGCCTGGCACATTCTTCTGTATCTTCTAAGAGCTTATCTAATTTTTCCCCATATTTCATTTTCAATTTCCCTCGATTTTTATGATCCTATGCTTCTGGTTCTGGCTAACTTCTCTTTTATCCTACGCATATCCAGACGATATTGATTCATTACCACCTCAGCTATATCATCCGGATCGATCCCATAATCTGAAAGACCCTTGGCTTTCACCGGAACGTTTTTGCTGGATATGTTGATCCCCAGATGAATCTTGGTGGAGACAGAGGTCTTGGTAACGGTGGAAACAGTTAATTTGAAATCCTCCTCATAGATATCATTGCCCCACCTTTGAAAGACATCTCCCTTGAGCCTGTGATTTAACTTATCCTTAAGAATGGAAACTAAGAGTTGCTGACGCAGGACAGCTTTTTCTAAATCCAGTTCAAAATGTTCCACCAGAAAGTGCAACATCATCTCCGATCTTATCTGAGTTTTCTTTTTAAGGTGGTCTATTCCTATAAGATATTTTTCCTCCAGCTCGCAAGGTCCTATGAAAGCAATGATGCTATCGCCCAGGATGTCAAAATTCATATAGGTCCAGTGCGGCACCAGCTGTTCCCCGGTGAACTTTATCTTCTCTTTGAAATAAAGCGATCTCATCTTATACTCCTTTAACCGACATCCATCAGTTTATGCCTCTCCTTATATTTTCGTAAAAAATCGTTTCTCAAGCCAGAGTTTTCCTTCTTAGTTAACTGAGGATCCTCCTCTATTATTCTGAAAGCCCATTCCCTGGCTTGATACAGCAATTTGACATCCTTTGTTATATCGGCTATTTTCAGCTCAGGCAAACCATGTTGCCTGGTTCCAAAGAATTCCCCCGGTCCCCGTAGCTTTAAATCCCATTCAGCTATCTTGAAACCATCATTGGAACTACACAAAACCTCCAGTCTTTTTTTCGATACATCCGACAGAGGAGGTTCAGCTTTAAGAAAACAATAGGATTGATCGGGTCCCCTGCCAATCCTGCCCCGGAGCTGATGAAGCTGGGACAGGCCGAATCTTTCCGCATGCTCGATAACCATCACTGTAGCATTGGGCACGTCCAGACCCACCTCGATTACGGTGGTACAGACTAAAACATCGAATTTCCCTTTGCGAAAATCCTGCATTACTTTCTCCCGGGACTCGCTTTTTATCCTGCCGTGAAGCAGGGCCATCCTCCGGTGAGGAAATATCTCATTCTGCAGATGCCCAAAACTCTCCGTGGCTGCTTTAAGATCCATCTTCTCAGATTCCTCTACCAGGGGGTATACAATATAAGCTTGACCACCCTTTTTGAACTCCTCCTCTAAAAAGCTATACAGATGATTTGAAGAATTCTCATCTGAAAGGGTGGTTTTTATCTTTTTTCTTCCTGGGGGCATCTGATCGATCACCGAGACATCCAGATCTCCATACACGGTCAGGGCTAATGTTCGGGGAATGGGTGTTGCGGTCATCACCAGAACATCCGGTGAAAAACCCTTTGCTTTAAGTCTGGCTCTCTGCATTACTCCGAATCTGTGTTGTTCGTCAATCACCGCCAATCCCAGTCTATAAAAGCTAACCCCCTCCTGGATAAGGGCATGGGTTCCAATTATCACCTTAGCCTGACCATTCTCTATTTCTTTCAGAATGTCTTTTCTTTGAGTCCCGGACACAGAACCAGTCAGAAGAACCGTTTTAACTCCAAGTGATTCCAATAAATTATGAATGGTAAGATAGTGCTGTTCAGCTAATATTTCTGTGGGAGCCATAACAGCTGCCTGGTGATAGTTTTCCACAGCCAGAAGTATTGCTACCAAAGCCACAATGGTCTTTCCTGAACCTACATCTCCTTGAAGCAAACGGTTCATCCGTTTGGGGGAAGCCATGTCATTGACTATTTCCCTTAAAACCCTTTTTTGAGCATCAGTTAATTCGAAACTAAGTTGTTTTAAAAGCCCTCTTATAAGTTTACCCGGGGGGTTGAAGAGAATCCCTTTTTCAGATTGGGAGCGTCTTTTTTTTCTTAAGCCCAGCATAAGCTCCAGGTAAAAAAGCTCATCAAAAGCCAGCCTTTGCCGGGCTTTATCTGCTGTCTCCACCGAATCGGGAAAATGGATATTTTTTAGAGCCTTATCCAAGGGTAATAGATTTAAAAAGGAGATCATATTCTGGGGGAGTGTCTCCTTTACATAATACCGGTCCAGAAAAGGCTTCAGGATATTTCTCATTCCCCTGCTGTCCAGATGAAGTTTCTTTAAGTTTGCCGTGGATGGATATATGGGAATAACCCGACCTGTATGGACAAGCTCCTCACCCTTTTGGGAGATTATCTCAAACTCTGGATGGGGGATCTGTAAACCATCATAGAACTTAACCATCCCGGAGGCAACTACTGTATCCCCCTCTTTGAACTTACCTTTAATATATCTAATACCTTCAAACCAGATCAGGGTTAAAACACCGGTTTTATCCTTTATAATTACCTGATACCTGTTTTTCCTTCTCCATCTTGATCCATATTTCATACCGTAGGCTTCTACTTGCCCCAGAACAGTGGCTCTGGAATTTACAGAGAGCTCATTAATTGGAGTAATAGTGCTCCTGTCCAGATACTTTCTGGGGATAAAATAGAGCAAATCTTCAACTGTTCGAATACCCTCCTCATTTAAAGCTTTGGCTTTTTTAGGCCCCACTCCTTTAAGGAACTGAACAGAATCTCCGAGTTTCGTTCCACCGGAGCTTTGTTCTGTTTTATAAAGAAGCTGAGAAGACAAATTCACACCTCTTTACGGTTTTTCTATCTTCAATCCAAATAAAGGGCTTTCCATTATCCTGTCAAGCAAAGAATTAAAGGAATAACAGGTCAGACGAATTTTAGTGGAAATAGCATAACTTACGTAAAGACTTAGTATTAGAAAAAAGCTTATAAAACCCCAAAAAAAATACTTACAATCCGCTATTTTTCACTTGACAAAAAGTGATTTTTTTCTTAAAATTTGATAGAACATAAGGCTTTTACGATATTAACAGAGTTCCACATAAGTTAGATTGCTGTCTTTGGAGGGGGAGGCAATCTTCACTTTAAGGAAAGTGATAGTTATATGCATTGATTTAATCTTTTCAAAAAGGAGGTTTTATGAAGTTGGCTAAAGCTTCTTTGGCCATGCTTTTCCTCTTACTCTTCTACTCTGTAACTATTCCATCAATTGTATATGCGGAAGAACCAAAGGATACACTCTGGATAGAGCCTCAAAACGACTCAACTTTAATTGATTCCATCCTGGTTGGTATAAGTTTCAGAATGTCAGTCAATGTGAGTAATCTTGACACTACACTTGCGGGTTTGGAAATGCGTTTCGCATTTCAAGATACGGATCTGGTTCGACTGGACTCATTTTCCTTTTCTGATCCGAGTTGTCGTTTGCTGAACCCTGACACTATGGACTATAGAGATACTAGTAGAGTATCGCCAGATACAATTTATATGGAATTTTCTGATACTGGTGAGGTCCGAAATTACCTTCCGCCTGGCCGTGGAAAAATCATAGATTTATGGTTTACCGGGATTAGGACAGGTGATTTTTTCCTTGACTCAGTTAGCACCATTACACTTGTTGAACGATGGGGTGCAAGCATCTATCCAGCTTTCTTAACTGATACTCTGACTTTACGCTCCTATGATGATCCAGGCAATGCTGATTCATTCTGGATAAAAAAGGATACAGGACTCGAGCCTGATACTGTTGGCATCCACGCTAAATTTCCACTGCCCTTCGCTATATATAATGACGAAGTACTATCTGGCTTCGAGATACCTTTACTAATAGTGGGTAAAAATATTCCTGTTTATGATACTATTTCTTTTGAAAATTCAAACCTTACGGACACACTCCTTTCACCAAAGGTATCAGACTTTCAGGATTCAAACATTTTAATCAGGTTGGAGCTCAGAAAAGAATTGAACGAAACCCTTCTCGACACTGCTGCCATAGGGAATGTGAATAATCTATTCAATCTATGGTTGCGAGCAGATAGCTTAGCCGGAAAATGTGATATCTACACGGATTCTGTGCCTCATATCGGTAATCTCTTCTTCATTGACGATTCCGGAGGTTTCATTCCTGTATCTTATGGGATAACCTGTACAACATTTTGTTATATGCCTGGTGATATTACCAAAAATAATGTGGTCAATAATGTCGACCTCTTCTATCTGGCTGTCCATCTGTTTATGCCGCCGAAAGAGTCCACAGGTGGTGGGTTGAGCTATGACCCTGGGGATTTAGACAAAATAAAATCTCAAAGAGTATTCCTATCCGCCCCCATCTCCTCAGAAGAATGGGATAGCACATTTTCCGAAATTCTGTTCAGAGCAGACGTAAATGCTGACAGCAGAGTGGATGTGGGTGATTATTACTTTATGTCACTGTTTTTTCAGGGAGATAATCCTCCTGACAGTCTCGGATATGGCTGGTCCTATCCTAAAGCTGCTAACCCATGCGATCCAGACACTATAAGGATAAACTTCCGAAAGGCATATCCGGGTCAGCAAATTCCCATTGTTATCGAAATCTACAATGAAGATTACCTTTCTGGTATGACCATCCCTCTCCAGATACCCGATCCCTCAAAACTTCAGTGCGATTCCATCACTTTGGCGGGAAGATTTCGCAGTTTCCAATTTGACTGGGAATGGACGCCCTGGCAAGAAGATTATGACCAAAATCCAGACAATCAAGATCTGCTAATTATTGTGTCCACGCTGGACACAGATGATTTCCCTTTTATAGACCCAAGTGAGACAGATCATGCTGATTCCGCATTTATCCTTTGGTGCACTGTGGATTCGCTACTTGAGACAACTGATTATATAGATACTGTTTCCCTTTTGCCGTCTCATAAACTCAGTTTCTTCGAGACAGATTCAGGACACAGCTGCGTGCCCCGCTTACATAAGTTTATGGTGGATACGGTCTTAGCTGATTACGGGGACGCTCCGGATGCAACCGACCCCTATTGCGCTGTGGATTCCTTCTATTTCCCTACCCTGTATAATACAAAGTGCTGCAGAATTGAGGGACGATGCGGACCCTATCATCGGTATGCTTCTCCCTACACTGAGTGGTTGGGATACTCAGCAAGTCCTCCCACTGAGGAATGGAATGCCAGGATATCAAACCTGGATCAAGACGAACTGAGCGATACTCTTTTTGTGGAAGCAAACGCAGCCTGGTATATTGCTCCGATAACAATAACTGCAGATATGGATACAATCCGTTATCTTAATGTCCTATATAATGTTATCGATGACAAAAAATGGAAAGACACACTGGATTATAAGGAATGGGTGGTGCAGAATAAAGTAATCAAGAACTCCGGCACCACCGAAAAACTCATACTCGGGCCATTTGACATCCTGCAAATTCCTTCTGCATCTGATACAGCCTGGGCCCGATACACACTAACCAGAGAACCAATACCAGCAGAAACCTTCAATTCTGTTGGTGGTTGGGATGGAAGCGGACCACAGGGTGGTTGGGACTACGGGGAAACAGAGGACATTCCATTTACGCATTGCACATTAATATCCGACACTGTGTGCTTTTCAGTAAGTTCAGAAAGTTCATTTTATAACGTTCCTGAAGCGGAAATAATAAAAGTAAAGGTAATGGTTTGGCGTGTTAGCAGTACAGCTGAAAACATTACAGGTCTATCTCTAAACCCATATGTTTTCGAAACTGGCGGTGCAGAGAATGGATTGATTTTAAATTTCGATGGCGCCATCCCACACGCCATACCGAGTTCTTTTAATCTTCCTGTGGGTGATCCGCAACAAGATACGGTCTCTTTTTTCTACAACGCCTATTTCCCGGATTTGCCTAATGCCCGCACCAGCCGCGTGTTGTGGAAGGTTAGCTATGATTTAGGAGAAGGAACAAAATTGGTAGCTACAAATGAAACAAAATTTATAGAATCCGTTGAACCTTCTTTTGTCTTTTTGGACTCCTCAGAAAACCCTATAACATTGAATGAAGATACCACTATCAGTTACTACGGTGGAGTGGTTGATCTTCGCTTCAAGGTAGTCGATCCTGACGGCGATTATCCAGTAAATGTTATCTTTGAGAGAAAGGTATTTCAAGATCCCGAGGTGGTATATGCACCAGTGTTTGGGATACTAAATAATTTAACAAAAGTATTAAACGATAAATCTACGGTTGAAGACATAATTGCGGTAGATAGCACTGACATCCTATTTTTCCACTGGGCAACTGACATTACTGAGATAGGTACTCGACAAGCTATATTTATAGCCGAAGATGAAGACGGAGAAAACAGCGATACTACATTAAATATAATTACAGATAATTCAGATACATTATTGCCACCAAATAAGCTTTGGGTTGGCAGAACAGGTGTGGTGGGTTCAAAGAATGTTCCCTTCTCGGTTCCCGTGGAGATACACAACACTGACAGCCTTCGTTTTGTAGACCTTCCTTTCATAATAACAGGTAATATTGACTTTTTTGATAGTATAACATATTCTAACTCACGTCTGGAGAATGAAAGTATTTTAGCAACTAGAGATGTAGAACAAGGTTGTCCGATATCCGATCCTGAAATGCTACACATTACATTGAGTTATTGGGAGGCAAAACCAGGATTTTTACCTGCTGGTTTCGGGAAAATCTTCGATCTTTTCTTCGAAGGAGATACTACCTATTTCCAGATCAATAAATATGATACAATTCTATTAAGATCCTGGAATGGTAGCACAGACTATTACCCTGATTTCGAATCCTACGGAGTTAGAGTGATTGAGAAAGGAGCATGGATATGCGGTGATGTGAACGGCGATAATGAAGTGACCCCTGCGGACGTAGTATATCTTATCAATTACTTATTCAGGGGTGGTTTTCCCCCAAAATGCCCACCCTTTCCATATGTCTCCTGCGCAGATTGTAATGGAGATGGAGATGTGACAATTGCAGATGCAGTTTATTTAGTCATCTATCTGTTTAAATCCGGTTCAGCACCGATCTGTTGAATGTGTTTTGATTTGGGATAACTACAAATGATTACAAGCTGAATTGTAGTATTGTTAGAAGGATTAAGCTCTTGACCATGTAAGAAGGGATGGAGTAAAAGCTCTGTCCCTTCTTTCAATTTAATTGTTAATTCAATTCCCTAAACAGATCAAACCCAGATCACTATAAAAATTAAAATGTTATAACTGAAACGATCCCCTATCTGCGTCTTTACATTCGATCCAGGTAAAATTATCAGTTTTTTTAATTTTTAAATGAGCCGGACAAACCCCTGGATAACAGACTGATGGATACTACTTTGAAGGAATGGTTGACTTGAGGGAAAGTACTTTATCTAATCCTTCATTGATTCCAAAAACTCATTGTTGTTTTTGGTTTTTCTCACTCGGTCCTGTAAAAACTCCATGGCCTCAACAGCATTCATCTCATTTAGGAATTTCCTTAGAATCCATACTTTGCTCAACTCATCCTCTGTTAAAAGAAGCTCCTCTTTTCGCGTTCCCGAACGATTGATATCTATGGCTGGGAAGACCCTTCGGTCGGAAAGCCTTCTGTCTAAAACCATTTCCATGTTTCCAGTCCCCTTGAACTCCTCAAAGATCACCTCATCCATTCTGGAACCAGTTTCGATCAAGGCGGTAGCTATAATGGTTAAACTTCCACCTTCCTCGATGTTTCTGGCTGCTCCGAAGAACCTTTTGGGTTTATGCAGGGCGTTGGAGTCTACACCTCCGGAAAGGATTTTTCCCGAATGAGGAACCACAGCATTATGAGCTCTAGCCAGTCGGGTGATGCTGTCCAGAAGGATAGCCACATCGTGTCCATGCTCAACTAATCTCTTTGATTTCTCAAGAATCATATCTGCCACCTGAACATGTCGATCAGCTGGCTCATCGAAGGTTGAGGAAACAACTTCCGCATTGACCGAACGCTTCATATCAGTAACTTCTTCAGGACGTTCGTCAATCAGAAGAACGAGTAACTTCATTTCCGGATGGTTGGTAGTGATACTGTTGGCTATCTTTTGAAGAAGTATGGTCTTTCCAGCCTTGGGCGGTGAGGTGATCAGTGCCCTCTGTCCTTTCCCGATGGGAGAGAGAAGATCCATAATCCTCATGGCCAGCTCGTCCGGGGAGACCTCCAGTTTAATTTTTTCTTCAGGAAAAAGCGGAGTCAGATTATCAAACAGGGTTTTGTGTTTTGCCACCTCCGGGTTTTCAAAATTAACCGCCTCTATTTTGAGCAGGGCAAAGTATCGTTCGCTGTCCTTGGGCGGGCGCACCTGTCCGGAGACGGTATCACCTTTCTTCAAGTCAAAGCGCTTTATCTGGGATGGAGAGACGTAGATATCATCCGGACCAGGAAGATAATTGTAATCCGGTGATCTCAGGAAACCATAACCCTCGTTTAACGTCTCCAGCACGCCTTCAGCGAAGATCAGACCATTTTTCTCGGTCTTGGCTTCCAGGATCTTAAAGATCAGCTCCTGTTTCCTCAAACCGCTGCACTGTTCAATATCCAGATCTTCTGCCAGTTTTAGAAGTTCGGAAACGGTTTTGCTTTTAAGCTCTACTATATCCATGGAAAACACCTCTTGGTTTTTTTTGTTTTTTGTAGCCATTTTTGGATCAGATCAAAGTTAGCTTATCAAATCAGGATTTTAAATATTGGGACAGAATAATGGATTAATCTTTGTTAATATGTTAATCGGTCTCCTCTCAATTAATCTTTAGTTTTCCTTTTCATCTGAAAGTTTTTCAATCTCAGCATCACCCCAGAGCTTTTCTAAAGCGTAAAATTCTCTGGTCTCCTTCAAGAATATATGTACCACCACGTCCACATAATCCAAAAGAATCCACCGGGACGTTTGATAGCCCTCATTATGCCAAACCTTTATACCTTTCTTTTCCAGATTCTTCAGGATGGAATCGGCAATGGCTTTGGCATGAATATCCACCTGAGCCGAACAGATAACAAAGAAATCACAAACAGCAGAAAGTTTACTTAAGTCCAGAATCTCAACATCGAAAGCCTTTTTATCTAAGGCTAATCTGCCAGCCAGCTCTGCCAGCCTTCGGGGGGTAATTCTCAATAAGTTCCTCCTGGATCCTCCTATTTTATGGTTTTTTCCGTTTCAAGGATTTTCTGGTAATCTTTTCCCAAAATGAGAGTTTGCTGTATTCCCAGCACTTTCAGATGTTTCTCTTTAATGGCTTGATAAGAAACATTTTCCTTACTGATATTCAATAATTGGGCTACTTTCTGGGCTGCGTCCAAGTCCCCCACTCTGTCCCAGATCAACGTCTGAGGGATCTGGGAATCAGAGAAATTGTCCACCTCTATAACGTCGAAGGTGAAACCCTCAAATTTTTGAGTCAATATAAAATTTGTTACATCTTGAGCTGCTCCGGGTACTCCACATCCATTCAACACTTCTAACTTAATCAGAATTGGTTCGGAGCTTCCGATTGCCTCAGTTTGAGTTAATCTTTTAACAAAGGAAAATGTGTAAACCAGAACTACCAGCCCCAGAACCAGGATAAAAAGACTTAAGAACTTTGAGCCTGCTTTTCCTGAGGTCTTACCTTTTTTGTAAAATTTACGTGTTTTCTTTTTAGGTGGCATAAATGGAATATTTAGCTAAAGCGGGCGATCTACAAATTTTTGCAGCCTAATCTGAGATAGAATGTCTGTCAATAACTTGCAGGAAAAGAACTTACCCAACCCACCCTGCACTCAAGCTGAGATTTTTGGAGAAATCTCCCCCCTCCACGGGTATAGATTTTTCCCCTCACCTCCTTTTATTCCAGAAATTATCATAAAAACTACGATCATACCACAAAGGCATGCTGCTGATGTTTATATGTAAGTAGATCTTACTGCTGGGATTGTACCAAAGCTGGAAACTGGGTAAAATCTTCCCTCCAGAGTAATTATTCCCGATTATGGAGAAGGGCTGATACAGGTATCCTAAGCTCACCTGAAGCCTGAGCGGATCTGACGGACGATATTCGATAGTGTTAAGATATAAACCGATGTTTCCACTTCCACCCCCTCCTGAGAAATAAGATAAAGTGTAGCTATGCCACATTTTAAATCGGCTGGGATCAAGAAGGGAAAAGCTTGTGCTCTTTGAATCAAGACCCAAAAAGCTCTCACCCACATATGATTTTCCCGATCCTTGATCTATATTTTGAGGAGACGCCAACAACGGAAAACTAACTAACAAAAATACTGAAATAAGAACAGAACCTAAAAATCTTTTCATCTGAAGCTCCTTTTTCAACTCTTTTAAAATATATCGGTCAGTTGGGTTTGTCAATAACTTTTTCTTATACGTTAATTTTTATTTCTCCGTTTGCTAAAAGCCTTTCAATTTGCTGAAGTTGTTTCAGGGAGTTGATCCCCATGGTCTCTCTGTAATCTTTCGCTTGAAAAGCTGATACTTTGCGGTTACTTTTTCTCAGAATCTTGACTACGTCGGTTAGATAATACTCCCCCTGCTGGTTTTCCTTTTTCACCTGGTCTAAAGCTGAAAAGATTAACCTGGAATCAAAACAGAAGGTTCCGGTATTTATCTCTTTTTCCATTCTTTCCTCAGAGGTTGCATCTTTATCCTCCACGATCTTCTCCACATAGCCATCCGAACTACGGATTACCCTTCCATAACCTTGGGGGGCCTCCAGTACTGCAGTGAGCACAGTGGCAGAGGCTTTGGTTCGCTGATAAGTTTGAATCAGATCTTTCAAAGTTTGGGTGCTTAAAAAGGGCACATCTCCGCAGAGCACCAGTATGGTTCCCACAAAATCAGATAAGATATCCCTGGTCTGAAGCAAGGCATGACCTGTTCCCAAAGGTTCTCTTTGCCATACGAATTCCACCTCATAAGGTTTCAAGAACTCTGTGATCATTTGACCCTTATGCCCAACCACCATCACAATTTTCCTGATGTTCATCTTTTTCGCTGTTTTCACTACATATTCAATTATAGGATGACCACCCAACTCATGCAGCACTTTGGGGATACCCGATTTCATCCTTTTGCCTTTGCCCGCAGCCAAAATCACCGCAGCGATAGACTTATCATTTTTTATAAACATTTTCTGCAAATCTTATTCTGGTATCTACAGGTGGGATAAATTCCCACCTCTATGAAATAATAAACTAACTAACATATGCAGGGCATTTAGCCCTGCATAAATGTCGGGTCACAACAATCAAAAATTCTTTTTGACAATTTTATTCTTCTGATCCAGAAAAATTAACCTGGGTTGGTGTTTTCTGGCATCCTCCTGATCCAGCATACAATAGGAGATGATGATAATGACATCCCCCACCTGGCCTAACCGGGCAGCAGGACCATTTAAACATATGGTTCCGGATCCTGGTTTTCCCACCAGAACGTATGTTTCAAACCTGGCTCCGTTGTTCTGGTTTAAAACATGAACCAGTTCATAGGGCAAAAGGTTTGCCTCTTTCATTATATCTTCGTCAATGGTTATGCTCCCCTCATAATTCAAAACTGCCTCAGTAACTACGGCTTTATGAATCTTAGATTTGCAAACATTAACCAGCATCTCATTCCTTTCTTACACTTTTATATTGATGTTATCAATCAATCTCGTTTTACCAATTTTTACTGCTAAGGAAATTAAAATGTTCCCCTTTATTTTCCTCAAAGTCTCAAGCGTTTCCGAGTCATTTATGGATATATAATCAATTCTTGCCTGGGGTTGCTTTTGAATGAGTTTTTTCATTTTTTCTATTATCTTTTCTGAATCCCTTTCTCCAGATTTTATCAGCTTTTTGGCTAAATTCAGGGATTGATATAAGGACAAAGCCTGAATTCTTTCTTCATCTGAAAGATACGAATTCCTGGAACTTAACGCAAGCCCGGATTTCTCCCTTATTGTAGGAGCGACAATGATCTTAACTGGAAAGTTCAGGTCTTTTACCATTCTTCTTATTACAACTGCTTGCTGAAAATCCTTCTGTCCGAAAACAGCTACATCCGGCATGACTATGTTGAAAAGCTTTGCCACGATTGTGGTCACCCCTTTGAAATGCCCCGGACGAAAAGCACCCTCTAAAATCTTGGTGGATTTTTCCACCTCTACGTAGGTCTCATATACTTCAGGATACATTTCCTTTATCTGCGGGTAAAACAGATAATCACAGCCTGATTCCTTTAGAAGTCTTTTGTCCATTTTTAAATTCCTGGGATATCTTTTGAAATCCTCCTGGGGACCGAACTGGGTGGGATTGACAAACAAGCTAACCACTAAAACATCTGACTTTTTTTTAGCCACCCCCATCAGGCTTAAATGCCCTTGATGCAGATAGCCCATGGTGGGCACAAAACCGATGGTTTTCCCCTTTTTTTTCAGACTTGTGCAAATTCTTTGCATCTCTTTTGGAGACCTGAAGATTTTCATTTTGACTAATTAAGAATTCAAAAAGCAAAATTTAAAATTGCAATTAAAAAATAAAAATTATTATTTCTTCCCTTTGAGCTTGAGAGTACTTGAAGCGAGAATATTAGCCAATTCTATGGTCTCATCGAGCAAAGGATTTACCGATTCTTTTGCTGCCTTATTAGAGTCCCTTAAAAGACCCGGCCAGAACTTGCTCTCATTAGTTGATTTGAGAGAGTGATTAAGGAAGTTAGTAAATTCTTTTTTTGAGCTGGCAGCCTGAGCTTCAACTATATTTGCGCCTATGCCGGTGGCACTGCGAATTAGTTGCTTAGCGATAACATGACAAGATAAATCATTCTTTGCTAATTGATCCAGTAATTTGATAATATTTAAAGCATATAAATAAGCCCTCTTTTTTACATCAATTTTAGATTTTAAATTGTAATTTTTCATTTTCATTTTTTATTTTTTAATTTCTAATAGCTTTCTTCTTCTGAGGGAAATTCGCCAGATTTAACATCCTCTAAATACTTCTGGCAGGCTTTTTGAATTTCCTCTCCCAGGTTAGCATAGCGTCTGACGAATTTGGGTTTGAAATCTTCGAAAAGTCCTAAAATATCGTTTACCACCAAAACCTGTCCATCACAGAATTTACCTGCGCCTATTCCTATTGTGGGAATTTTAAGGGACTGGCTAATGGTTTTTGCTAAGTCTGAAGGTATCGCCTCCAGAACAATGGAAAAGCAGCCTGCATCTTCCAATGCTTGCGCACTTTTGATCAGATAATCCTTGTTTTTTTGATCTTTTCCCTGAACTGAAAAACTGCCGAATTTATGTATGGATTGGGGGGTCAAACCTATATGCCCCATCACCGGTATGCCAGCCTGCACTACCCCTTCCACGATTCTTATCATTTCCGTCCCGCCTTCTATTTTCACCCCTTGGGCTCCCCCCTCCTTTAAAAATCTGCCGGCATTTCTTATGGCTTCGGCTTCAGATGTTTGGTAGGATAAAAACGGCATATCCCCCACTATCATGGCCCTTTCACAGGCAGAGGATACTGCCTGGGTATGATAGATCATCTGCTCCATCCCTATGGACAGGGTGGTTTTCGCCCCATAAAAGACCATATTAACCGAATCGCCTACCAGTATGCAATCAATTCCGATCTTATCCATTATTCTGGCAGTGAAGAAATCATATGCAGTTAAAACAGCGATTTTCTCTTGGGATTTTTTCATCCGGAGAAAGGTCTTTACTGTGACTTTTTCCTTGGACATAACTACTTAATATACGAAAAGTTAGCACTACCCAGAACCAAAAATCTACCCCCGGGTGTAGTATTTGGTGCCGGTGTGTGGATTTTCTATCTTCTCTAATAGATCTTTTAAGTCCGCCTCATTGTTTAAAAAGTCGAAATTATCCGTGTTTATCACCAGAAGAGGTGTCTCTTTATAATGGAAGAAGTATCGGTTATAGGCTTCATTTAAATCCAGAAGATAGTTAAGCTCAATATCCTTTTCGTATTCCTTCCCCCTCTGTTTTATTTTTTGAAAAAGCTTCTCCGGTGTGCTCTGGAGATAGATTACCAGATCGGGTCTGGGTATATTCCTTTCCAGATATGAAATCAATTTCACGTAAAGATGAAATTCCTTCTCATCCAGAACCACCGAGGCGAAAATCTTGTCTTTTGCAAAAAGATAATCCGATACGATCCTTTGAGTAAAAAGATCATATTCTAAAAGCTCCTGTTGTTGTCTGAATCGGGACAAAAGGAAAAATATCTGGGTCTGAAAAGCACGCCTTTCCCGGTCTTTGTAGAAATCTTTGAGAAAGGGATTGCCCTCGGAATCCTCCAGAATCAACCTGGCTGGTAATCTATCAGCCAGAAGCTCAGCCAAAGCCGTTTTCCCCACACCTATTAACCCTTCGATTACTATATAATTGTTCTCCTTCATATTATTTCAATTCCTGAAAAGCTCAACCTTTGAATCTTGCTTTAAATTCTTTAGCAACTCAGAGATGGTCTGTTGCTTCAGGGGATGGATTTTATCCTTTGCGATTTCAGCTAAAGGGATTAATACGAATTTTCGGAGATGCATCTGAGGATGGGGTAAGGTTAACTCAGAGGAATTGATAATTTGTTCATCATAAAGCAGAAGATCCAGGTCGATGTTTCTGGGTCCCCATTTCTTCTCCCTTTTTCGTCCCATTTTCCTCTCAATGTCCTGAAGAAAACGGAGCAGCTCAAAGGGGGAAATTGCCGTTTCAACCTCCAGCACCATATTCAAAAAAAGGGGCTGGTCATTTATGCCCACAGGTTCTGTTTGATAGACAGAGGAGCGTTTTAATACTTTAACCATAGAACTTTTTTCAACCAGCTCCATAGCTTTATTCAGATTACCCATTTTGTCTTTTAAGTTTGAACCCAATCCTATAAATGCTATAGACAAAGGTATCCTCAAATCTCAAGTTTATCCTAACTTTTTCTTTTTACCTCCACCTCGATATCGTCCAGATTACCTGGGATTGGGGGTATTTTCTTTCTCACCCTGATTGTTACGTCTTTTGGTTTGAATTTTTCGATTATCTTATCTGCTAATCTGACCGCAATTGTTTCCAGAAGGGCGAACCTGTTTTGCATCACCAGGTCCTGAACCATGTTGTAAACCTCAGTATAGTTTATGGTATCCGTAAGCTTATCGGTTTTAGCTGCTTTATTCAGATCCACAGAGAGTTCCACGTCCACCTCAAATCTTCTTCCGGTCTGGCGTTCAGCAGAAGAGACTCCGTGAAATCCATAGAAGGTCATGTTATGAAGTCTAATCGTTCCCATGCTTTCTCCTTTTTGGTCTGTAGCTTCTCTGCCAGAGATGGGAGTGCATTTTTATACGTTCAACCGCCTCCTTTAATTGGGAGACCGGAAAGTTCAATGCCAGCCTTATCCACCCCTCGCCATTTTCCCCGAACTCGGTTCCGGATAAAACCAGAACTCCTGCCTTTCTCAAAAGCATCCGGGTAAATCCCAGGGAGGAATACTTGGGAGGAACCTTAACCCAGATAAAAGGAGAAGCTTTGGGCTTTCTTGCGTTCCAGTCTATCTGATCAAGATGTTCTAAGATAAGATCCCTTCTTTTAAGAAATTCAGAATTAACCAGGTTTGAAATCCGAGAATAGTCTTTTAAAGACTCTCTGGCAATTTCTACGGAAAAACTATTGAGCCCGGAGGTGGAAATCTCTTGTTCCGCTTGTAAAGCTGATATGATATCCCTGTTTCCAACAAAAAATCCCATTCTGATTCCAGGTATGTAGTATACAGAGGGAAAGTAATGAAACTCCAGTCCAATTTTCTGGGCACCCTTGATCTGCAGAAGACTCAATCCAGTGGATTCATAAGTAATATGATTATAGGAAGCATCATTAATCACCAGTACATTATGTTTAGCAGCCTTTCTCACCACCTCTTTGAAAAACTGGAAATCCGCAATAGCGGAGGTGGGATTATGGGGATAGTTCAAAAAAAGAAGTTTAGCCTGGTTCAATGTCTTATCTGATAATATATTTAAGTTAGGGAGATAGTCATTTCTCTCCAGAAGAGGAACAGTTTCTGATTTACCGCCAGCCAGGATAGTGGCATTACGATAAATGGGTTCGGAGGGATCAGGAATCAGGGCTAATTCACCCGGATTTAAAAAACTTAAAGCCAGTCCGGTAATTGCTTCCTTTTTTCCTGACACAATTAGAATTTCAGTAAGAGGATTCAATTTAACCTGGTATTTACTCTCAAACCAGACTGCTATCTCCTTTTTTAAATCCTTTTGATTCCGGGCTAAAGCTTCACAGGTGACTCTCTGTCTGGAGAAAGAAGGCAAAACAAAGGATTCAATATTCAGATCAGGATTAAAATCTCCTAAATCAATTAAATCCACATCCTTTTTTTCAAGTCTTTTCTTGATCCTCTCCCCTTCCACAAGAGATACCGGACCTATCTTCTGCAGCCTTTCGGATTTATCCACAATGACTTTTTTTATCATTTTTCCTTTTATTCAGGTTTGGGTTTTGAGCTAAATTTGATTTTCTTGAGTTTATCCATCTGTTTTCTGGAGAGTCTATCCACTTTACCTAAAGAATTTGCAATAAAAAAGACCCGGGCAAAATGCTCCAATCTTTCCAGCTTAAAATAAGCCTCCTCCAACTCCCTGCCCACTGCCAAGACCCCATGGTTTTTCAACAATATAGCGTCATGTTTTAAAATAAGTTTTGAAATTGAATCCGAAAGCTCCTGGGTGGATGGAGTTCCATATGAAGCTAAAGGTATTTTCCCTAAAGAGAGGAAAACTTCCGGTAAAACGTTCTCAGGTAACTCCATCCCAGCCACAGCCAGAGCCGTTCCATAAGGAGGGTGAGCGTGAATAACCG
>CAYURP010000013.1:0-22087 GCA_964447175.1 uncultured Ignavibacteria bacterium
TCGAACCTGGGACCCACTGATTATGAGTCAGTTGCTCTAACCAACTGAGCTATGGGCCCTTCTTTTATAAATTACGGCAAAATAAATGGCAAGTCAAGAAAATTTTTCTCTACTTTTTCTTAATTCACCAAAGAGGATAATAAGAGCTATATTTTCCTGGGCTCCGGTCCTTTATACTCGTAATTTATATCACTCAGCCTTCGCATTGGTTTTTCCAGAGTCCTTTCCTCATAGGCATGCGCTACCAGCCCGGGAACACGGGAGATGATAAAAAATCCCTTGCCCAGCCGCCAGTCAAATCCCATATCCGAGATAACAGCCGCAATTGCTCCATCAACGTTTATGGGCAATTTCTTGCCGTTTATCTCCAGAAGCTCCTTCTCCACTGCTGAAGCCAAATCCATATGTTTTCCTGAGAATTTGAGCTTTTTTGCGATCTCAAAGAGTTTTACTGTTCTGGGATCGGTCTGGTGTAATCTATGACCAAATCCGGGAATCCTTCTCTTCATGGAGGAAAAATCATTCACCAGACCCTTAGCCAAAGATGAAGCATCTTCTCCTTTTTGCACCCATTCTTGAAGAATCCTGGCGCATTGCTCAATAGCCCCGCCGTGCCAATCCCCTATGGTCAGAACACCGCCAGCAACAGCGGCATTCAAAGGGTTCCCCCCTGAGACTACAGTTCTTGTTCCTAAAACTGATGGAGGAGTAACACCATGATCTATACTGGATACCAAAATCGCCTCCATCATTTTACTTTGTTCCGGGCTGGGCAGCTCCCCTTTTAAAAGCAGGAAAACAGCCTGAGAAAAGGTAAGCTTTTCCATCATCTCGGCAATGTCATAACCCCTGACCCTTATCTCTCCGGGCTTAATCTCAGAGATATAGGTTTTCCATTTCTCCTGATTCATCTTCTACCTCCTGATGAAATTATCCTTCTTTCATAATAACACTGAAGTGAAAATAGGAGTTAAAATTTTGTATGTCAACATTTGTTTTAACCATCTTTGGAGTGTCAAGCTTTAGCTTGACCGGGTGAACCTAAAGGTTCACACTCCATTCTTATCCAAAGATAAGTCTTGACAAAATATTCAGACAAAAGCTATAATTATTTCAAATGGACTGGAAAGAACACCTCAAAAGGATCAAAGCTAAGGCTGAGGAAAACTTAGAGAAAGAGGAGGCTGAAGCTGAGGTTATGGCTTTATATCTGGTTGATAAGATCGAGGAATCCAGAGAGATTTTGAGGGAATTCGCATCAGTTGCTAAATCCAGGGTAAAACTTACAAACCAGAGACACAAAAAGATCGATCCGGACACCGGAGAAGCTTATTATGCTGGTGGAGTTTTGTTTCTTGTCCGGAAAAAAACAGGTCTTTTTGGTCAGTTCTTTAGAAAAAAAGAAGAACCCTTGATAGCCAGGATAAGATTCCCCCATCCCATAGCCATCATGAACCAGGAAGGTTTTGAGGACTCCATAGAATTTATCTATTCCGACACTGAAAAAAAGACCACAATTAATGAGTTCAATTCTGAATGGTTAAAACAAAACCTGGAAGTAGCATATTCACTCTTCATAAACGAACAGAAAATAATCTAATATTGTGCTGGGCTATGAACCCTGGCTATGAAAATGCAAATCACTGATTTTTCGTAGGTCGGGCACCCCTGCCCGACCACTTCTTTACAATTCTCATATCTCTTCAAATAAATTCTTGACAACCAGTTATTCAAAACTATATTAAAAGTTTAAATAAAGTAATTTAAAGCATTTTGAAAATATGCTTAATAAATCGATTGTAGACACAGCCGCCAAATTAGTTGGCGAGAAGAATATGAAGCTGGAGCTGGATAGAGTTTATGCTTTTCCAGAGGATCCAGAGACCATTCCTGATCTGGTGAAATTAGCTACAAAGGAGAAATTCAAAATCATTCCCGTTGGGGCTGAGACTAAAATCAAGTATGATGATATCCTCTCAGGAAATGAACTCATTTTGAGCATGTCCAAGCTGAACCATATAAAAAAGGTCGTGCCGGATGATCTTTATCTGATAATTGAGCCAGGCTTTCTGCTTAAAGACCTGAATAAATCCCTTAAATCTCATAATGTTTTCTATCCATTGGCACTGGAGGATCAGAAGGGAACAGTAGGTGGAAGCATAGCTTATGCACTTGAGGGAAAAACCAAAGATCAACAGGTGCTGACCAAAGATTTCATTCTGGGCGTTCAGGTAATCCTCTCATATGGTGAGATTCTGAATGCGGGAGCCAGGGTTTTCAAATCGGTGACCGGATACGATCTGCCCAGGCTTTTCCTCGGGTCCTGGGGTACCCTGGGAATCATCACCGAGGTGTCCTTAAGAGTACATCCATTAGGGAGAAAAAGCGATTACGAAAACGTAACCCTTCTTGCTCCAGTAAGAAAAAATCTGGATAAATTAAAAGATGATTCCAAAAACAAATTAAATACCCGCATAAAAAAGGAGCTTGACCCTCAGGGAATATTCATGGAGCTGTAATTTAAAAAAACACAAACGGACATACTAGCGACTGTTCAATTTATGAACATCCTCGGGGAGGACTTAAAATGGATGAGAAGACATTGAAAAACGCATTGAAGAAAATCGCTCAACCTGACAAAGGAAAAATGATACAAGGGTTGAAAGAAATCGAGCCTGAAATACTTAAAATGAAGGAAAAAGAGTTTAAGGAGACTGTTTTTGCTGTAAGCTCCCTTTTTTACGTAGATCCAATTGAAAGACCCGACCTTCAGGAAATAGTGGATAAAGCCACCCAGATTATTGCCAGTTTGAAAGGGAAAAGCTTCCCCTATCTTTTCTCAATGATGCTTGATTCAGATTTTAAAAAGGATTTTAACATAGCCAAAACCTTCGGCCTGATAGGTGAAGAGGCAATCCAGCCTCTTTTGGATGCCTTCAAAAAATCAGAAGATCAAGCCCAGCGCACATTTATACTTTATGCCCTGGGTAAAGTAAAAGTTCCACAGGTAAAGATGGCACTCCCCATACTGATCAAGTCATTGGAAGACGAAAACAGGGAGATCAGAGATTCAGCCGCCCGCACCATCGGAAAGACCATGGAGGTAATACCTCCTGACCAGTTAGTAAAAGATGAGAAATCCGAAATCTTTGAAAACCTGGTTAAAAAGCTTTCCGATGAAGAGGCAGGAGTGAGGAGCAAATCTATTAGAAGTTTGGGAAAAATGGCTAAGTTCAATTTTCTGGATGAGGAACAGATCAAAAGATTAAAAGAAATTGTGGATCGCACCCTGGGAATAGATGAAAGCTATCAATGGGATAGAGCGTATATCGTGAGAAAAGAGGCGCAGCAAATCTCTGATTTACTAAAAGAGAAATAAGCAATCTGCTTTCTAAAAGAGCAGGGCATTTTCAAATTCCAAAATCCCTTTGCAATTAACACCTGAAACAATATAATAGTTTTGGTTGAGAATATAAGTTGTCAGGAAGATATCTCATCTTCCTAAAACGTAACAATGGCTAAAATAAATACATCTTTTAAAGAGGCACTCTTTTACGAGAAACTTCAGGATAAAAAGGTCAGGTGTAACATATGTCAAAGAAGGTGTGTTATTAAAAATGATGACAGAGGATATTGTCTGACCCGTTTAAATCAGGATGGAAAGCTTTACACTTTGATCTACTCTCAGGTGGCTTCCTGGGCAGTCTCGCCCATTGAGAAAAAGCCGCTTTATCATTTTTATCCCGGATCGGAATGGCTTTCTTTGGGAACTTTGGGCTGCAATTTTCGCTGTCCGGGTTGTCAGAACTGGGAAATAGCCCACGATGAAGTTGAAATAAATAAAATAAAAACTGAAACAATCACACCCAAACAATCCATTGCACTGGCAAAAAACCACAATTGTAAGGGGATCTCCTGGACCTACAATGAGCCCACAGTGTGGTTTGAATATACCCTAAACAGTGCAAAATTAGCCAAGCGGAATAATCTCCTGACCAACTATGTAACCAATGGATTCATCACACCGGAGGCTTTAGATACGCTTGCTCCTTATCTGGATGCTTTAAGAGTGGACATAAAGGGATTCTCCAAAAATGTATACCAGAGCATGTGTCACATCTCAGATTTCAAGGGAATTCTGGAAGTTACTAAAAGAGCCAAGAGTAAATGGGAAATGTGGGTGGAAATTGTAACCAATGTTACTCCAGGATACAATGATGATGAAGCCCAATTAAAGCATATAGCTTCCTGGATAAAAAAGGACTTAGGCCAGGATACTCCCTGGCATATAACCAGATTCATCCCCCATCTGGATTTATCGCACATTCCGACTACACCGGTTTCCATCCTGGAGAGAGCCAGGGAAATTGGATTGGAACAAGGTCTTTTATATGTTTATCTGGGCAATGTTTTTGACCATCCAGCGGAAAACACCTACTGCCATCAATGTCAAAAACTTCTGGTGAAAAGAAAGGGACTTTATATAACAGACAACAAAATTAAACAGGGAAAATGCAGCTTTTGCGAGACAAAAATCCCTGGAAGATTTGACTAAAAATGGCTGAGTGTATCAACTGTGGTAAAAAGTCCATCCTGATCTCCGCCCCTCTGAGACTCTGTTCGGATTGTATTAGAAACGATTTCAAAAACGTTCATAACCATATTCAAAAGGTTCATTCTGACATCAGGAAAAAGTTCAGACTCCCTGCTACTCCACCAATAGATGCTGACGGAAAAAGATGTAATCTTTGCATCAACCAGTGCCAGATCAATGAAGGGGAAAAAGGCTACTGTGGATTGAGAAAAAACGAGAATGGAAAACTTTCAGGCGGTGGCATAAAAAACGGTAATTTGAGCTGGTATTACGATCCCTTACCCACCAACTGCGTAGCTGACTGGGTATGTGCTGGTGGATCAGGAGCTGGATTTCCGACCTATTCTTATTCTGAGAAAGCTGAATATGGATACAAAAACTTAGCCATTTTTTATCAGGCTTGCTCCTTTGATTGCCTTTTCTGCCAGAACTGGCACTTTCGGCAAAGCATTTTCTCAGAGAAAACAATTTCAGCTAATGAACTTTCAGATTGCGTGGATCCCCAAACCTCCTGCATCTGCTATTTTGGTGGTGACCCAACACCCCAGTTGATTCATGCGCTCAAAACCTCCCGTTTAGCTCTGGAGAAAAATAAAGACAGAACTGTCCGTATCTGCTGGGAGACCAACGGTGCTATGAATCAAAAGCTTCTAAGAAAAATGGCTGAGTTTTCTTTGAAATCGGGCGGATGCATCAAATTCGACCTGAAAGCTTTCGATGAGAGCTTGAACATAGCATTGTGTGGTGTCACCAATAAAAGGACACTTGATAATTTCAAATTCCTCTCAAAGTTTATTGAGAAAAGACCTGATCCACCTTTTCTAATTGCCAGCACACTTTTGGTTCCAGGATATGTGGACATAGAAGAAGTAAAAAAGATCGCCAGGTTTATTGCTGAACTTAATCGAGAGATCCCTTATTCGCTTTTAGCATTTTATCCCTGCTTTTATATGAGCGATCTGCCCACCACCTCCAGAAAGCATGCTCAGGAAGCAAAAGAATTAGCACAGAATGCTGGATTAAAAAGGGTGAAAATCGGTAACCTCCATCTTCTTGGAGATGACTATTAGTTCATGTCTGATATAATGTTAAGACACAAACGAACACCGATCCAGATTTCCTAAAATCAAAATTGGACTAAACACTTTTTTCCTATATTCTCAAAATTTTTTCAAAAATGTTCCCACAAATATCGGGTTTGTTCCCTTTTTGTCAGTGGAACAAAAAAATGTTGACTTCATTTTGAAGTTTCGTTTATTTGTGTTTTGGTAATATTAGAGAAACGATTGAATCCTTTTGAAAAGGGGATGTATTATGAAAAAATGTCCTGAATGTAAAGAAGAAATTGAAGATGGGGCTCGCAAATGTAAACTTTGTGGAAGTCCCACAACAACGTGGTTGCTTTTATGGGAGGGAATTAAGGATGTCGTTCAGTTTGCAACCTTCATAGGAGCTATTCTGGTATTAGTTTTTATGTTATTGAGCAATTTAATAATGCAAGCTCAAGTGAAATTGTCGAGGGAAGCAATAGAGTTGACGAGAACATCGATAACGAAAGACTTTATGGAGTTTATCGAAGAAAAACGTCCTCGAATAGAAATAGCCACTACGAAAATCGATATAAGCGACACAAGTTGGATTTTCAATTTTCGTTTGACTAACAAGGGATTTGCAGATGCAGAAGACGTGCTGATTAACTTCTTCTTAAAATATGAAGATACTCCAAATGATACCTTAGTGCACACACCTATGCGTCTATTCAAAATAAGCCAGGCGACACCTTTGAACCAGCCTTGGGTCATCCACGGACCAATAAAAAGAATGAATTTAACATGCTTCGTCGAAGTCAGATACTCTTGGATTATGCAAGATTTAAATTACATAGGAAAGGAATATTTCCGTTACATTTATGATGAGAAGAAGGGAGAATATAACAGTTATATCCTCCGTAAGGACGGTATTGGGAGACTGTGGAAGTAATGTGGATGGATGTGAGATTCTTGAATCATCATTCACAGAGGTGTTGTCTTCAGGTTTTTTTAAATTTTGTCACGTGGGATTTTATTCTTGACTTAAGAAATATTATAAATTATTCTTGACATAGTTTAGAAAAAAGTTTAAGCCAGGAGGCTATTATGTTAAAGATAAGAAATTTAGTTTTTGTCATAGTTCTTATTTTGTATGGATTACTTGTTGTCTACGTCACACCGCTTTTTGCTGACGATGTGAAGCTGCGTGATAATATTGGGCGTGCAAAACAGTCAGTGTTCCGGCTAAAATTTACAAATGGTACTTATACAGGGACAGGTTTTATGATAAATTCTTTAGGTAATATGTTGACTTGCGCCCATGTAGTAGATAGCTCGGCAGACAATTCTGGTAAATATGTTCAAGATTTGCTTGCAGAAAATTATATCAGGTTAACAATACAAGGTTTGGTTGACACAAATATCACTCTCGACGTAGTTACGTTCGATGTCACTGTTGATACAGTTATTCCCAACTTAGACCTGGCAATTCTAACGTTAAATTTAAAAAAACCACATTACAAAGAAACTGAACAGGTCCCTATCGTTAGGTCTGTTTTTATGAGCTTCTTCAACTCGGATAGCATATGGGAAGGTCAAGAAGTATTCACTTGTGCTTATATCAAGGATAAGTTTCCAATTCCTAAACCGATAATAGCTAAAGGGATGATAAGCACTATAAGGAATGATTTTTACGACCCCAGAATGAAAAACAGTGTAAATATTCTCCAATTAGATCTCAATATTTCAAGGGGAAATAGTGGTGCACCGATATTTCTACCTGATAATGGTAGGGTGATTGGCATACTTGATTGGGGTATTTTTGGAGATTCAAAATGGCAAACTGGCTACGCTGTGGCTCTCTCTACTAATCAAATTGTAGATAAGCTTAAAGAATTAAAAATTTCTTTTGATTTTAAATAGCTGGATTACTTTTTGTCAAATATTAAAACCACCCCTTGATTTTTTTTAAATATTTAAAAAATCTTTCCACTTAAAAATTCAATCCAATGTCAATAGCACGATACCGAGCTTCGAAATCGTGCTTCACTTTTGTAGACACCCACATTTGCTGCATTGATAAAAGAATTTCCCGCTTCCCCAACACAAATACAACGGGATTCCCTATCCACACATATAGATAGGGGGCGGTTATCGATATATACTAACGAGTTAGCTAAAACCGGAGTTAAAACCCCCTTTAATCCCCTTTGTCAACTGTGTGGTAGTTAGCTGTAGTTAATTGTTGGGGGCAGTTGCATTCATATTAGCTCTCACAGAGAAGTCGCTAGTCTACTGGCTGGTTTTATATGCCTGGGCTGGATTGGGCTCAAGTTTCGGACCAGCGATTTTCTTAACTTTGTGGTGGAAAAAGGTGACCAAGCAGGGAATTTTAGCTGGAATGATCGGAGGAACACTAACGGTCCTCATCTGGTATAATATCCCGGCTTTAAAAAATTTCCTCTATGAACTAATCCCCGGATTTATCGTGTCTTTTATTTTAGTTGTTATGGTTAGTCTTCTCACCCAAAGTAGAAATCTTCATAGAAGAAATTAAATAGAAGCATCCCCTTTTTCCTATTTACTATCTACTATTTACTATTAACTATCTACTGTTTACTGTTAACCGTTTACCGTTTTCTGTTTTCCGTATGCTGTGTGGTTTATGTGATAAGAACAACTCTTAATATAAGTACAAGGCAAATAGCAAGCACGATCACGGCTATAATGTAGAAGAGATTATCTTTTACCCAATCTCCGAAAGTAGGTTCTTTTGGAGGTGGGGGAATTTCGATTTTAATAACCGTAGTATCCTTGGCAAAAGATTCAACCAACCTGTTTATTACCCAGGCTTCTTCACCCTCGAACCTGATCTTGGACCATTTCTCCTCTTGGGACAGGAGGTCGTATTTTTCCTCACCCACCGCTTTTCCCGCGACAGCGTAGGAGGTGGACGGACCTTTCCTCAGGTTAGTTCCATCCTTTATTAATACCACGTCAGTGATAACCAACGAATCCCTGTAAGTGGGAGCTTCCTCCTTAGCCAGGGAGGAGAACGCAAAGGGAACCATTGAACTCACAAGTATGATTATCCACAAAATCAGAAATCGTCTCATTTTTACCTCCGAATCTGGTTTAACAAAAAATTTTGTAATATTAATAAGATTAAATTCGATTTTGTCAAGGATTATTTGTAAATAGCTGAAAAAGCATATATAACCAGTGGCAGAGGCCACTGGTTTACCCTAATTTGATATCTTTCAATATTGGGTAATCCTCTGGCCTCCGCCAGAGGGTTTTTACAAAAATTAACAAAAAGGGCTGGGTTAATAACAACCCAGCCCTCAATCTCAGACCTCAGCTCCCAGTATCAACGTCTTCTTCTCTTAGGCCTTCTTGCTTTCTTGACCACCCTTTTGGGTTTGGCCTTTTTCACCATTTTCCCTTTGCCCAAGGTCTTGCAGAAGTTACACATCTTCCTTCCGCCTGTGCCCTGAATTCTATTCTTCGTCTTGACGGCTTTACCCACCGGACACTTGGGATTGGTGTGATAGACCTTAGACCTTTTGGAATAGAATGCCAACTTGTCTCACCTCCTTTATGGTTTGAGGTTCATCTGTTCACAATCGGTTGACTTTCACCCCTCCACCTGACGTTCAAATCCTTGGCTGCCCTTACCTCATCCAATCTGGCTACGGGCGTGTTGTGAGGAGCTGACTTCACCACCTCTGGATTTTCCTCGATTTCTTGGTTTATTTTTATCATGGCCTGGATAAATTCATCCAGGCTCTCCTTGCTTTCCGATTCTGTGGGCTCAATCATCAAAGCCTCGGAAACAATCAGAGGGAAATAAACGGTAGGAGCGTGCAAGCCATAATCTAAAAGCCTTTTGGCGATGTCCAGGGTTTTGACGCCCCTCTCTTTCTGTTTCACTCCGGAGAGCACGAATTCGTGTTGACATGGTCCCGGGTATGGCAGATCATAGTATTCTTTAAGAGATTCCATTAAATAATTGGCATTGATTATGGCGTTCTCGGATACCTTTCTCAAGCCCTGAGAACCGCATGCCCGAATAAAGGCATAAGCCTTGACCATAACCCCGAAGTTGCCGTAAAAAGCCTGAACCTTTCCTATGGAATCCGGTTTTTGATAATCCAGAAAATAATTATCTTTATCCTTTTTGGCTACAACCGGAACGGGTAGAAAATCGGCTAAGTGTTCTTTTACTCCCAGAGGTCCTGAACCAGGACCTCCCCCGCCATGCGGGGTGGAAAAGGTCTTGTGCAGGTTGAAATGAACCATATCAAATCCCATATCCCCGGGTCTGGTAATTCCCAAAAGAGCGTTCAAGTTGGCGCCATCCAGATACAGAAGCGCTCCCACATCATGCACAATCTTCTCTATCTTCAGTATCTGCGATTCGAACAGTCCCAGGGTATTGGGATTGGTGAGCATCAAAGCAGCTACCTCCTCGGTCATTGCCCTTTTCAACTCCTCAAGATCCACTAATCCCCTCTCGTTTGATTTTATCTGCAGGGTAGTATAACCAGAGATCACCACTGAAGCCGGGTTGGTTCCATGAGCTGAGTCCGGGATGACAACTTTTAATCTGGGGTTGCCCTTCTTTTTGTGGTATGCTCGGGTGATTATCATTCCTGTCAATTCCCCCTGGGCACCTGCAGCTGGCTGCAAGGTGATAGCGTCCATTCCAGCGATTTCCTTAAGGTATTCGCCCAGTTCATACATTAATCTTAGTCCACCCTGAATGGTCTTTTCCGGCTGATAGGGATGGAGCTGGGAGAACGCGGGAAGTCTGGCCAGATCTTCGTTAATTTTGGGATTATATTTCATGGTGCAGGATCCCAAAGGATAAAAGCCCTTGTCCACATGATGATTCAAGATGGACAGCCGGGTAAAATGCCTCATCACATCCACCTCGGAGAGCTCCGGAAGGTCAGCCTCTTTTTGCCTAAGCACATTCGGGGGCAAAAGCTCTTTAATGTCTTTTGATGGAATATCTAATTCCGGCAAGGAGTAACCTCTCCTGCCATCTGACGAAAGTTCGAATATAAGCTTCTCGCTCAAATCCACTCACTCCCTCTCAAATCTCTGCTCAAATTTTATTCCCCTCCCTCCTTTATTTTCTTGATCTGCTTTTCCACCCACTCCCTTTCCTCTTTCTCTATATCAGGATGGTCAACCAGAATTTTCTCATACAACCTCAATGCTTTTGTGCTGTCGCCCATTTGGGCATAGATATAGGGGATATATTCCTCGGCATCAAGACGCTTTTCGCTTTGTGGAAATCTTCGTATCAATTCCTCAAATTTGTCTATGGCGGTTTGATTGTCTTTTTGTCTTCTGTTGATCACAGCTATGCTGAACAAAGCTCCATCGGTTTTCCCCTTCTTGTTTTCCGGATCCAGAGACATGATGTTCTGGTAATGCATCAAAGCCTCTTCATATTTGCCCCGATCCTGATACTTCTCACCCACCTGATATAGAAGGTCAAGATTTGAAGGTTTATCTCTGAGTCTGTTCTCCAGGTCAGTTAAGGTTCCCTCACCCCTCAGATAGGATTTCACTGTTTTGAGAAATTCACGGGGAGGAACATATCCCACTATTCTGTCGATCTCCTTACCACTGGATTCAAATAGCATAACTGTGGGATAGGCATTGACCCCATACCCAGAAACTATAGTACTATCCTTTTTCGAATTCAATGTCACAAAAACGAAATCCAAAGAAAGCTTTATTACATCATTGTCGGTAAAGGTTGAATCACGCAACCTATCACACCAGGGTCAGCCGTCCTTGTCAAAATCCACCAAAATATTTTTTCCCTGATCCTGAGCTGATTTCAATCCCTGGTCAAAGGATTCCAGCCAGATGATCTTCTCGGGAATTTTTTTCACGCAGGAATTGAAAAATACGCCTGCTCCCAAGTTCAAGAGTAAAACAAAGATGAAATATTTCCGCATAGAGGATTCCTCCGAGTTAATTAAGACTACTCCGCTTCTCCCACTGTCTGATTCTTTATTGCCAATGCCTCCTGATATTTGTCCTCTAAAACGTAGATTTTAAAGCCGGGCTTATCCTTCTCCACGTAACCCAGACCTTGCTCCAGAAAGCTGCCAGCTGATTTAACAATGCAAGGTATGTTACTCTGCTCCAGGGTTTCCCTTAAGAATTCAGCGAAAACCCGATTGGAGGTATAGTATAGAAGCACCCATTTCGTCTCCTCCTGGGAGTTCTCCTCCGGCAGCTTCTCCACCAGATCCACCTCGCATTCCACACATCTTTTGGCACCTGCAGGATATTCGGTCTTACAAATTGGACAGAAAGGCATTTTTAAACTAAACTTTTAAGTTGGCTCACAAAATAGTCTATCTCTTTTTTGGTTCTTTTCTCGGTCACACATATTAAAAGTGAATCCTTTAAGCCAGGATCAAATCGGGAGAGATCCACGCCCGCCAGGATGTTTTTGTCCAGGAGTCTGTTTATTATCTCCCCGGCAGGAACAGGTGTTTCCAGGATGAATTCCTTAAAGAAGGGAGCCCGGTATTTGAGCTTGAAACCATTGATTTTGGTGAGCTCTTCTAGGGCATAGTGGGCTTTTTGCACACACAACCGGGCTACTTCCTTTATGCCTTTTTTCCCCATAAGGGAAAGGTAAACCGCACTGGCCAGAGTACAAAGAGCTTCATTAGTGCAGATATTGGATGTGGCTTTTTCTCTCCGGATGTGCTGTTCCCGGGTCTGCAGGGTCATAACAAAACCTCTTTGTCCCTTGCTGTCCCTGGTGGCAGCAATTAATCTTCCGGGTAATCTTCTGACCATCTCCTTTTTTGCTGTGAAAAACCCCAAAAAGGGTCCGCCCAGGCTTATGGGATTTCCCATTCCCTGGCCCTCGCCTATGGCAATGTCAGCACCCAGCTCCCCAGGGGATTTCAAGATCCCCAAAGAAATGGGATCGCAAACCATAATAAGAAGAGCACCAGCCGAATGAACCAATTCCTCGATTTTCGCCACATCCTCAATCACTCCATAGAAATTAGGAGATTGAACTATAACACAGGAGGTATCAGAGGATAGATCACTTTTTAAACTGGAGGGCTCCACCAATCCATTTTCTGTGGGACAGGTTATTGTTTTTAAACCCATGCCTGAGCAATAGGTTTCCAGCACCCTCTTATAAGCCGGGTGAAGGGAACCTGTTATTATTATTTCATTTTTGCTATTAGTGGAATGTGACATCAAGGCTGCTTCCGCTACTGCTGAAGCTCCGTCATACATAGAGGCATTGGCCACATCCATTCCGGTAAGCTCGCAGATAAGTGACTGAAACTCATATATGGATTGTAGCGTGCCTTGACTCACCTCGGCCTGATAGGGAGTGTAAGCGGTGTAGAATTCAGAACGCATAAGAATATGATTAACCACACTGGGAATGAAATGATCATAGGCTCCTCCACCTAAAAAACTGATCACTTCATCTGTGGATCTGTTCTGTTGGGACAAATCCTTCAATAACCCAACCAGCTCCATTTCCGAAAGAGGAGAAGGTAATTTTAGATCCTTTTTCAAAAGAACGGATTGCGGGATTCCTTTGATAAGCTGGGAAAAATCCTTTACCCCGATCTTTTCTAACATCTCCTCTCTGTTTTTATCCGTGTTAGGTATGTAATCCATCTTCTTTTACCTTAGATTATCTCTGGTTTCTCGGACTACTTCTGGATCAGCTTCTCATAATCCTGAGCAGAGAGCAGATGGTCCAGTTCCTGGGTATCGCTCATCTTAATTTTTATGATCCACCCCTCCCCATAAGGATCTTTGTTGATAATTCCCGCCTCATTCTCCAATCTGGTGTTGACTTGGGTCACCTCACCTGATAGTGGGGAGAATAAATCGGATACAGCTTTGACCGCCTCGATAACTCCGAAAGGTTTCATCTGTTCAACTTTAGTCCCCACCTGGGGAAGCTCCACAAAGACCACATCCCCCAATTCCCCCTGGGCATAATCCGTAATCCCCATGGTAGCCATATCCTTCTCAACCTTTACCCATTCATGTTCTTTGGTATACTTCAGATTCTCTTTTATCTCCAAGGTTCCTCCTTTTTTCACTGCTTGGTTAATGCCATCTCTTTTTTCTCCTGGAAGAGGTTCTCCACAAAGGAGGTGTCATATTTTCCGCTGATGAAATTGGTGTTTGAAAAAATGATTTTGTGAAAGGGGATTGTGGTTTTAACACCTTCAATTATGAATTCATCCAAAGCCCCTCTCATTTTCAGGATAGCCTCCTCCCTTTTTCTTCCGTAGACAATAAGTTTGGCGATCATGGAGTCATAAAATGGTGGAATCCGGTATTTAGCATAAGCATGAGTGTCCACTCTCACCCCATGCCCTCCGGGCACATGAAAGCTGGTGATAACACCGGGACTGGGCAGGAAATCGTTCTCCGGATCCTCAGCATTTATCCGGCACTCTATGGCATGGCCTCTGATCTTCACATCCTCCTGAGCAAAACCCAGTTTTTCCCCAGTGGAAATACGGATCTGCTCCTTGATCAGATCCAGATCAGCCACCTCCTCAGTTACCGGATGTTCCACCTGAATCCTGGTGTTCATCTCCATGAAATAGAAGTTTCCTTCTCTGTCCAGGAGAAATTCCACAGTTCCCGCACTTGTGTATCCCACGCTTTTCGCGCCTTTGACCGCTACCTCTCCTATTTGCCTCCGCAGCTCCGGTCCTATAGCGGGCGAGGGTGCCTCCTCCACCAGTTTCTGATATCTTCGCTGGATAGTGCAGTCGCGTTCCCCCAAGTGGATTATGTTGCCGGAGCCATCGCCCAGAATCTGGACCTCAATGTGTCTGGGATTGGAGATAAATTTTTCTATATATACATCCGCATTCCCAAAGCTTGCTCCGGCTTCCAGTTTAGCCATTTCGTAATTTTTCTTCAGTTCTTTCTCATCCCGAGCCATTCTCATACCCTTTCCCCCACCGCCCGCGCAAGCTTTAACTAAAACCGGGTACCCAATCTGAGAGGCAATATCCTGGGCTTGTTCCAGGGATTCAACTGTTCCATCGGCTCCCGGGATAACTGAAACCCCGGCCTCCTTCATTTTTTGTTTAGCCAGGGCTTTATCCCCTGCCATTCTGATTATCTCCGAGGTGGGACCAATGAATTTTATCTGGCAGGATTCACATATCTCTGCGAAATCCGCATTCTCCGCCAGAAAACCGTAACCTGGATGGATGGCATCAGAGTTGGTAACCTCAGCTGCACTGATCACCCTTCTGGGATCTAAGTAACTTTCGGTGGGTTTGGGTGGGCCTATGCACACATCCTCATCTGCGAACCTGACATGCAGGGAGTTGCGGTCCGCATCGGAGTATACGGCCACTGTAGAAATTCCCAGCTCCTTACAAGCTCTTATAATGCGTAGGGCTATCTCACCCCGATTAGCGATCAGCACCTTTTTGAACAAAAACACTCCAAAAATCTAATGTTACGTTTTTATTTTTTGGCTTGCTTAAACTCCTCCCATCCTCTTTCCGATGCTCCGGTAATCCCTTTGAGCCGGAGATCGAAGTCATCCGGATTAGTTGCCTGGCTCATGGCTTCCTCGTAGGAAATTATGCCCCTCTTGAAAAGGTCCATAATGGACTGGTCAAATGACTGCATACCGTACTGAATGGCTCCGCTCTCGATCAGCTCCGAAATCATAGGGGTTCTGGCGGGATCGGAAATGTATTCCCGGACCGATGCGGTTGAAACCAAAACCTCCACCGCAGGAACCCGACCTGGCCCATCGCTTTTGGGCATAAGCCTCTGACATATGACCGCTTTCAAAGTGGCGGACAACAAAAGCCTTATCTGCTGGTGCTGGTGAGGGGGATAAAAAGAGATAATTCTGCTGATGGTCTCCACCGCATTTAAGGTATGCAGCGTGGTCAAAACGAGATGTCCGGTATCCGCTGCGGTTAAAGCAATGGACATGGTCTCAATATCCCTGACCTCGCCGATAAAGATCACATCCGGGTCCTGTCTGAAGGCTTGCCTCAATGCAGAAACAAAGGATGCGGTATCCCCACCCACTTCCCTCTGTGAAATGATGCTGTTTTTATCCCTGAAAATGTACTCAATGGGATCCTCTATAGTCAAAATATTTTCCGACCTGCTTCTGTTTATACGATCAATCATCGCCGCCAGGGTAGTGGACTTACCGCTGCCCGTGGTTCCGGTAACTATGATCATACCCCTTCGCTCATCAGATAGTTTCTTTAATACAGGCGGAAGATTCAACTCCTCAAAGGAGGGTATGTCCGATCTGACCAACCTGATAGCTATTCCGGCTGTCCCTCTCTGGCGATAGAAATTGACCCGGAATCGTCCCATCCGGGACACGCTCAACGCTAAATCCAGCTCCCTTTTTTTGAGAAATACAGATTTCTGTTCAGGATTTAATATCTGATCCATCATCTGGTTCATATATTCCTGGTTCAATATCTCCTCAGCCACGGGCTCTAATCTTCCATCAACCCTGAGCATTGGCTTAAGGCCTACCCTCAGGTGTAAATCGGAGGCTTGCTTGGCTATCATCTGGGATAGCAATTCCTTCAAATTCATTCTCTCCCCTTTCTTTTTAGGTATTCTCCCAAAACAGGCTTTTTATTCTTATAAATCGTCTTTTGCAAGGTATTTGTTAACCTGTTGAGCTGATTTAAACTCATAAGAGAACCCTATTTTGAAGGCTCAATGAGAAAAAGCGTCTGTCCGAACTCCACCGGTTTTCCGTTCTCCACTAAAACTTTAGCCACTCTTCCGGCCACTTCTGCTTCGATCTCGTTCATTAATTTCATGGCTTCCACAATGCACACCACCTGGCCCATGGCAACCATCTGGTTCAATTCCACATAAGGTTTGGCATCCGGTGCTGGCGCCCGATAAAACGTGCCCACCATGGGAGATTTCAAGGGAACCAGATTATCGGTCTCCTTTTCCATTTCCTTCATTGGAGGGGATTTTGCCTCTGATTTCTCGGGTAGGGTTATGGTACGAGTGTTTTCTACACTCATATCCGGGGATGTATTTTGTTGTCGGGTCAATTTCTTGGTTATCCTGAGTTTCCTGCCCCAGCCGGAAACCTCAAGTTCATCTATGTCCGATTCCTCTACCAACTTGATCAACTTTCTGATTTTTGATTCTCGCATCTTCTCACCCCTTTTTAAGGGTTTTGGGTAAGCGAGCAAAACATCTAAATCTCCAGAAGATTTTTGGGTGATCGGTTAAGCACCTCACAACCCTTTTTAGTTATGATCACATCGTCCTCAATTCTAACCCCGCCCCAGTTGGGGATGTAGACTCCTGGCTCAACGGTCACCACCATACCGGGCATTAAAACCTCTGTGCTTTTGGTAGTTAATTTGGGGAGATCGTGAACTAAAAGCCCGATACCATGTCCCAGTCCGTGTCCAAAATACTTGCCAAAGCCGGCTTTTTTGATCACATCCCGAGCAACCTTATCCAGCTTATCACATCTCAATCCAGCTCGGGCAGAACTTATTGCTTTTTTCTGTGCTTTCAACACCAGCTGATATACTTTTTTCTGTCTGGGCTTAGCTTTTCCAATTACAATGGTGCGGGTCATATCCGCGCAGTATCCATCAACTAAAGCTCCCATATCGAAGGTTACAAACTCTCCCTTTTTTATCTTCTTCTGGGAGGCTCTCCCATGGGGTAGAGCCGACCTGATACCGGAAGCCACTATGGTATCAAAGGCTGGACCTTCAGCTCCGTCTTTTTTCATCATATATTCAATCTCTGAAGCCAGGTCCTGTTCTGTAATTCCCGGCTGGATGAAATTCAGAATCTGGGAGAAGACCCGGTCGGTGATCTGCACCGCTTTTTTTATATTTTCCAATTCTTCCTTATCCTTGATCATCATCAGGAATTCCACAAACTTCTCAGTAGGAACCAAAAGTGCTTCGGGCAGAAGTTTTTTCAATCTCTGATGCAGGGTGAAGCTGATGTTCTCCGGTTCAAAACCCAGCTTAATCCGTCTTGACTTTAAAACAGCCAGTTTAGGCAGATCGTCAAACAGGTCCCTTTCGCCGAAAATTATCTTTGAGCCTTTGACTTGTTTTTTAGCCTGCTCCCAGTATCTGAAATCTGTCAGGAAAAAAGATTGGGAAGGTGTGATCACCAGCATGCCGTTTGAACCGTTGTAACCCGACAAGTACCTCACGTTGGTCCGGGTGGTAACCAACAATGCATCCAGTTTTTCCTGCTTTATTTTTTTCTGAACTTTGTTTATGCGTATCTTCATTCTTGTAACAATAACACAATGGGATATTTCTGTCAAGAAAAAATTTAAATAATGTCACACTTATTTCACACCTGCACACCTTGTTGTAAATTTCAGTTTAACAGAAACAGTAACATAAGTGCTACAGGTCGATCAATGGTAAACGTAAAACAGCAAACTGTCAACAGTAAACAGTTAACGGTAAACGGAAAACTGATAACCGACAACAGTCAACAGACAACTGAATTGGAGTGTAAACCTTCAGGTTCACTATATGATATAATGGGGTTAGGGGTGAGGACAATATCTTTTAACGATGATCTGGATGATTTTTTGAGTGGACTTGCCCTTTACCTCAGGAATGGTGAAAACTTTGCCCCCGTTTTTCTCAACAATTTTCCTCCCCACAATATTTTCCTTTTCCCAGTCACCACCTTTGACTAAAACATCCGGAATTATTTTTTTTATCAGCTCTTCAGGTGTTTCCTGATCGAAGATATACACATAGTCCACGCAGCCTAAAGCGGACAAAACCAAAGCCCGGTCCTCCTGGGGAACAATGGGACGCTTTTCACCTTTGATCTCTTTCACCGAATCATCAGAGTTGAGTCCCACAATCAGAATATCGCCAAGCTTTTTTGCCTTTTCCAGATACTCTACGTGCCCCCGGTGCAGAATATCAAAACACCCATTGGTGAACACAACCTTTCCCCCCTTACTTTTTGCTCTTTCCCTTATTTCTTTCAATTCATTTAGATTAACTATCTTTTTCATTTAAATAGCAATGAATAATGGACAGTATCTTTCTACCTTTTCTTTATAGTTAAAAAATACTCAATCAATTTATTCCACAAAATCTTTTAAGTCCACCTTCAACTGTTCTTTAGTCACCTGGGCCGTGCCCAGTTCCCCTACTGTGATACCGGCAGCATGGTTGGACAAAAGCGCTGCCTCTTTGAAATCCGCACCGGCAGCCCGGGCACAGACAAAGGCGGAAATAACCGTATCCCCGGCGCCGGTTACGTCGTAAACCTCCTTGGCTGCTGTGGGAAAATGGGTCAAGGTCCGATTATTTTCAAATAAACTCATCCCTTTTTCACCCCGGGTGATCAACAAAGAATCCACATCCAATCGTTCCAGAAGTCCCCAGCCCACCTCCTCTAAACTTTTATCATCCTTTATCCTTTTCCCGAAAACAAAACTTGCCTCATGGTGATTGGGAGTTATCACCGAAACTTTCTTGTAGCTCATAAAATGACTTTCCTTGGGATCCACCCCGATGAAAAGATCATTGTCTCTGGCTAAGGCAATCACCTTGGGCAAAAGCCCTCCGTTTATCACCCCTTTGCCGTAATCTGAGATTATTATTCCGGCTATCTCCTTGACTTTGCTTTGAATGAAATCGAAAAGCTTTGCGGATATCTCAGAAGAGATCTCATCTGTGTTTTCCCTGTCTGCCCTTACCACCTGTTGGGAGTGGGCAATGATTCTGGTCTTGATGGTGGTGTGGCGGTCCTGATCCACAAGGATTCCTTCACTCGACAGGTTGCTATCTTTAAAGATTTGCCTTATCCTCTCGCCATTATTATCATTACCAATTATACCTACAAGAATAGGATGATCTCCCAGAGCTTGAACGTTTAAAGCCACGTTAGCCGCCCCACCCAGCTTAAGTGTCTCCTTTAAAATCTCCACTACTGGCACCGGGGCCTCCGGAGAGATTCGGGAAACGTTACCCCAGAGATATTCATCCAGCATCACATCACCTAAGATAAGTATCTGGTGCGAGCCCAGATTTGAGAAAATCCTTTCAAAGCTTTGTTTTGAAATCTTTTTCATAAACTAAACGATTTATGACTTGACATTGTCCATTAATATATTAAAATGAATGGGAAGTGCAAGTCAATATTTGAAAAGGAGAAAATTATGCAGGTCAAAGGAAAGCAGTTGAACGTGGAGTTAGGAGAAAAGGAATCAGAGGGAATATACTCCAATTTGGCTTTGATCACCCATTCGCCCCAGGAGGTGATCATCGATTTCGCCCGCATCATGCCCGGTATCCAGAAAACAAGAGTCTATGCCCGGATAATAATGACCCCGGCTCATGCCAAGATGCTTTTAAAGGCTTTAGAGGACAACATCAAGAAATTTGAGGAGCAATTCGGGCCCATAAAGGTGATGGGCAAGGATGATAAGGAAATCGGATTCCAATTCAAAAAAGAATAAAATCCAACACCCTAAAAATCCAAAAGGTTCTCTGCTTTGAATTAGGAAAGCTGAATTGCCTGGACTATCCTCACAAAATTCAAGGAAAAAAACATGAAAAGAAAAAATACAATCGGATCATTTACACTTGTCTTGCATTCCCATCTACCCTATGTTATAGCTCATGGCAGATGGCCTCACGGCATGGACTGGTTAAATGAGGCAGCATCGGAATGCTACATCCCCATTTTAAACATCTTAAACGAGTTAGTGGATGAGGGCTATTCCCCCAAACTAACCATTGGAATAAGTCCCGTTTTAACCGAGCAATTGGCTGACGATTCCTTTAAGGATGAGCTTTCCTCCTATCTAAAGGTTAAAATAGATGCTGCGGAAAAGGATGCAGGGGAATTCGAAAGATACAATCACAAAAATCTCCTTAATTTAGCCCATATGTGGAGGGATTACTACACCAGAATAAAGGATGTTTTTGAAAATAAATATAACCGGGATTTAGTGGGATCGTTTAAAAAACTTCAGGATCAGGGTCACATAGAGATAATGACCTGTGCAGCCACTCACGGTTATCTTCCACTTCTTTCACAGGACATTAGCATCCAAGCTCAGGTGAAGCTCGGGGTTTCCGTATATGAGAAATTCTATGGAAGAAAACCCAGAGGAATCTGGCTGCCAGAGTGTGCCTACCGTCCCGGCTACAAATGGAAACCGCCAGTGAAGGTTGATTCAATTCAAAAAGCTTACTTAAGAAAAGGAGTAGAGGAATTTCTCTCTGAAAATGGAATCGATTATTTCATCATAGACGCAGCCCTGCTAAAAGGTGGCAAGGCAATCGGGGTATACATCGACAGGTTCAAAGCCTTAAAACAGCTCTGGGGTCAATATGAAAAGGAATATCAGCCCCGGGACGAGGAATTCGACAAAACCCCCAGGGAGGTGTATCTGGCAAGCTCAGGCGAAGGTAAAAAGCCGGTAGCTATATTTGCTCGTGATCCGGATACCGGACTTCAGGTCTGGAGTGGAGACTATGGTTATCCGGGCGATGGCAATTATCTTGATTTCCACAAAAAACACTTTCCCGGCGGACATCGCTACTGGAAGGTTACCTCTCCTAAATCCGATCTGGCTGATAAGATGGAATACTACCCTCCAGATGCTCAGGCAAGGGTACCGGAGAATGCTTCTCATTACAAAGAATTGATAAAAAAACTGTTGAAAGAATACCACAAGAAAACCGGGAAAAAAGGAATAGTCTGTGCTCCTTATGATTCCGAGCTTTTCGGCCACTGGTGGTTTGAGGGACCACAATTTTTAAAGCTGGTCTTGAAATACGTAGCAGACGATCCGGACATAGAGCTGACCACCTGTTCTAAATTCTTAGATGAAATTAGACCTGAAAAGGTCATCTCCATACCCGAGGGCTCCTGGGGTGAAGGAGGTTACCATTACATCTGGTTAAACCAGTGGACCGAGTGGTCCTGGAAACATATCTACCAGGACGAGAAAAGAATGCAAGATTTAGCATCCCAATATGGTGAAACACAAGATGAGCACTTACAGAAGATTTTAAAACAAGCAGCCAGAGAGCTTCTTTTATTACAGGCATCTGACTGGCAGTTTTTGATCTCCACCTGGTCAGCCAGAGACTATGCCGAGCTGAGACTTACAGAGCATCATCAGAATTTCATACGTTTGGCGGATATGGCTGAAAAATATGCAAAAGGCGAAAATGTAGACCAGGGCGAATGGACCTTTTTAGGCGACTGCGAGGCAAAGAACAAGATTTTTGAAGACATAAAGCTGGAATGGTTCGCCAAAGTTGAATACCCAGCCCGATGAGATAACCTGAACTATGAGATAAGCCCCATGTTGAGGGTAACATGGGGCTACTGATTAGAACTAATATTATCCAGTGAACCTGAAGTCGTA
>CAYURP010000013.1:22187-61049 GCA_964447175.1 uncultured Ignavibacteria bacterium
ATCCCTATATAATGAGCAAAGAAATCCTCATCAATGTTGACCACAGTCTCATCCCAGCCAGCGCTGGCATCGGCAAACGAAAATCTCAGACCACCCTCACCTCCCAAGCTGAAATGATTGGAGAAAAAGTATTCCGCCCCGAATGCCGGGAAAAATCCCCAGGGACTGTTTAGCTCCTCGGTCAATTCCTCATTTGCCTTTTGCCAGGCAGACGTGGCTCCTTTATCCACTGAGGCATAAGTTTTGAAAAAACCTAATAAAAAGTAAGGACAAACCTCTCTGGAATCCCTTCTTTTCAGATAGAGCTTCAATCCAATGTTTGGAGTAAGCCGGGTGAAATTCTCCTCAGTGGTATATCTATAGGTGGGACTCTCCGATTCATTCTTGTAGTAATCGTGAGTGTAGTCCAAGCCAACAAAGAAGACCAGAGGCTCTGCCAGGTCCACTCCCAGATAGCAGCCCAGAATCTGATTGGAAGGCAAAGCTGAAATATAACCTGAGCTGTATTTGTCAAAATATACCCAGTATTGAGGAGATTCCTGATACTGCAAGGATAAGGATTTGACTCCGAAATTGATCCGGGTGATGGGGAAAGCCTGGGAGGTTGAAATTAAAATCAGTCCCAGGATAATGGCAAAGATAAAATACTTTTTCATCCTCACCTCACTTTTTATGGGTTAACAGTTATTAACGATAAGTAAATCCTTTTGTGTAGCAAATTCATCTGTTTAAAATTAAAAATCCGTTTTCCCTGTGAACTTAAAGTTTTTGATAAGCATGGAAGGACAAACAATGCAGCCTATATCACCCCACCAGGAATTAATTATCTTTCTGTCACGAGATAAAAGCTGCACATTGGAGAAGGCTTTAAGCATCGATTCGGTGAACCTCAGGTTTTTTACCCCGTGCTGAACCTTGCCATTTTCGATCCAGAAGGTGCCGTCCCGGGTCATACCGGTCATCAAAGCCTTTCTGGTATCCAGAAGTCCGTTGATATAGTGAAACCTGGTGATTAAAAGACCTCTCTCACAGCTTTCGATCATCTTCTTTCTGGAGGAATTCCCGGCTTTGACAAAAAGATTTAAACAGAGTGCACCATCAGCCTCATCCGGAGGCAGGGCATGGCCGGTGGATTTAACCTCATCCTTGTTAGCAGTGATGGAGTCATAAACCACGCCTTTAGCCATTCCATTCTGAACCAGGTTGACTTTCTTTTTGGCAACACCTTCAAAATCAAAGGGAAAGGCAATAGCCGAATCGTCATTTCCGTCATCGTATATGCTGATATTTTCGCCCATAACCCTCTGCCCTATCCTATCCGCCAGAAAACTGGTCTTTTCCTGGAAGGATTTGGATCCGAATCCGATATAGTTCATCCATTCCAGAAGGTTGGCAACGGCAGTGTGCTCCAGCATAACGTCATATTCCCCGGGCTCCACGCCTTTTGGGTTTTTGCTGTCCAGGCACTTCCCAATTGCCACCTCAGCTAATTCCTCCACGTCGATTTTGCTCACGTCCCGGTTTAATGCTTCAGAATATCCGGAGCTGTTGTCCGACATAATCACGACGTTGATGCTGGCAGAAGATAGAGGCTGGTAACACTTCACCCCATTAATGTTCATTACAGCGATCTCGGACTCTCCGGTGGAAAATGAGCCGGCCACGGTTAGATTATGCTGGGCTGCCCTGTCAAATATCTTTTTAACCTCAGCTGCTCTTTGAGCAGGAGTGAAGGATGAAGTTTTCTTGAAATGGGTTTTAACCTTTTGATATTTCTGCTTGGCAGGCAGGGTGGTGAAATCAGGATTCTCCCTCTGATTTCTGGCGATCTCCAGGGCATTCTCCAAAGCCTTTTTAAGATCATCCCTTTTAAAGGAGTTAGTTACCGCCACCCCGATCTTTTTACCCAGGATTGCTCGGATATAGGTTTTGCTGTTGGTCTCGGACACGTTCTGGTGTATGAAAGAGTTGGCAAAGCGAGTCAGCCCGCTCTCCGAACCTATGAAAACCGCTTCGGTTTGGTCAGCCGGGGAGCTTTTCAAAATGGAGTTTAAAGTGCTGAATATCTTCTCTTTTTCTATCATTTGCTCACTCCTACTTTTACGTTTCTGAACCTGGCTGGAGAAGTTCCGTGAGCCACGTGCATTATCTGCATGGGTTCACCTTTGCCACAGTTGGGAACGCCCCAGACCCTCCAGTGATTCCTGTTGCATACTGCATCACAGCTATTCCAGAACTCCGGAGTTATTCCAGTGTATACCGGATTTTTGTAGACTTTACCCAGCTTTCCGTTTTTAATCTCCCAGGCAATTTCGGTTCCGAACTGGAAGTTGAGCCTCTTATCATCAATGGACCAGGATTTATTTATATCCAGTAATATCCCCTCCTGGGTATCAGCAACAAGATCATCGAAATTCCATTCTCCTGGTTCCAGATTTATATTGGTCATCCGGATAAGGGGGATTCTGTTCCATCCGTCTGCCCTCATGGTACCATTGCTTCGCTCGCCCACAACTCCGGCAGTTTCCCGGGAGGTAAGATAACCCACAAAAAGTCCATCCTTAACCAGATAAACCCTCTGGGCTTTTATCCCCTCGTCATCATAGCCAAAACTCCCCAAACCCCCGGGAATAGTAGCATCTGCGGTAATTGTAACCTTATCCGATCCATATTTCAGCTTATTCTTTTTATCCAGGCTCAAGAAACTCCCTCCGGCAAGGCTGATCTCCGTTCCTAAGACCCTGTCCAGCTCCGTAGGATGTCCGCAGGACTCGTGCACCTGCAGAGCCATCTGCCCGCCGGTGATAATAATTGTGGTAGTTGCATCAGGACAGGGCTCTGCCACAAGAAGCTGCAGGGCTTCCTCCCTCACCTTTTCAGCATTCTCATACAGCTTCATTTCCTGTACAAACTCATACCCTCGGGTGGCAAAATCACCTCCAAAGGAGGTGGGGTAAGAGCGCCTTTGTACCTCTGAGCCATCCACAGCAGTGGCGGAAATCCCGGCTCCGCTCTGAAGCATCGACTGCTCAATAAATGCTCCCTCGGTTGAAGCGAAAATCTTGCCAGTTTTAATAAAAGCCATACTTCCTTCCGCCACCTTTATCTTATCGCTCTTTAACAAAATCTCGGCGGAATCCAGAAGCAGTTCGATTTTCTTATCCAGGGGAACAGTAAAAGGGTCAATAGAGTACTGGGAAGTAAACTTATCAATATAGGGTTCAGTTTCCGTGAGAACCACGTCCTCCTTTTTAGTAGTAGCGCTGGCTTTAGCGATCTGGATAGCCCGATTGGCGATCTTTTTCATCTCTGCTTCCGTCAAGATGGAACTGGATGCAAAGCCCCAGGCGCCATCAACAATCACCCTGATTCCAAATCCCTGGTTTTCGTTCTTGGAAAGAGACTCCACGCCTTTGTTTTTAACCTTGATATTCTCCTTTAAAGTTTTTAGCTGCCTTATGTCAGCGTAATCCACCTTCTTTTTCTTAAGGTAATCAATGATTGATTTTAATTTATCCTTCAAACTATCCTCCTCTCATTATAATAATATACTCACTTCTGTAACTTCTTTAGAAAGTTAATGAGAAAATGTAAAAAAAGGGGGTTTTTAAGTCAAGAGAAATCTTTGGAATTAACCCGGGAAGACAGATTTGTAAAAATCCTCCTAACTTAAAGAACTTCAACAGAAAAAGCTCCCTTGCCAGAGTCAAAGACGCGTGGTTTCAGGCAAGGGAGCAGAAGGCACTATGCAGTGTAAAGGAAAACTAATAAACAAATTTTAATGTCAATAATGAAATTACAAAAACTTTAATTTAGTTTGAGTAGAAAAACAGACTAAAAAAGGCAGACCAAGGCACGAGAAGTTCACCCTGACAGGTGGGTGATCTCACTCAAGTGCTCTTTGGCAAGTGAATTGTAAATACCTTTACTGTGATACTTCGAAACTTAAATACTACAATCCAAGCTAACAATCGGGAATACTATCGTTATTGGGATCACAGGGCGGTGGTCCTCCTTTGAAAAGATAGTTTACTAAATAAACAGCATCAGCTATAGTGACTTCTCCGTCACAGTTAACATCACCCGCTTTAAGTGGAATAGGAGGAGGACCATTTCTGAAAAGATAGTTGATTAGGAATACTACGTCTACTATGGTCAGATTACCGTCACAATTCACATCTCCACGCAAAAACTGAACATACTTTATTGTGGTAAAACGATGACCCAGAACATAAATATCACCAGTATAGTTTATTGCGACTCCCAAAGCTATATCAAAGCTGTTTTTTCGATATGTGGTGCTCCAGATTTTATTACCGTTTGCATCATATTTTAGAGTTAATATGTCAGCATTATATGGTTGGGTTTGTATGTCATAATACTGATGTTCATAATAATCATAATCTGTTCCAGTCAAATAAACATTTCCAGAATAATCTACAGCGATTGCTTTTGCATAATAACGGTGCCACATAGGTAAATCGACATTGTATAGCCTCACCCAAGCCGTATCTCCATTGGGGTAGTATTTTATAGTAAGGTAATACGACTCCCCTATCCCTATATGATCTATAGTTCCCGCTAAATAAACGTTACCAGAATCATCTATAGCTATATCAGAAGGAACATCCTCGGTATTCCAAACATCATTATATATCCTCACCCAAGCAGTATCGCCATTTGGATAGTACTTTATGGTAGCGTAATCAGTGCCAGTGCCACTGCTGACACTCAATCCCGTCACATAGACATTGTTAGAACCATCCACGGCTATATAAAGAGCTCTATCATACGTATTTCCTGGTCCGTTGTACCTACTGACCCAAAGTTGGTTTCCCTCTGAGTCGTACTTTATAGTTGCATAGGCTGGATAACCTCCATTATCACTCTCGCCAGTTATATATACATTACCAGAATCATCAACAGATATAGCATTAGCTCTATCATAGTCATTTCCTGGACCATCATATATTCTCACCCAGGCAGTATCTCCATTATCATAATACTTGATAGTTATGTAGTCAAAATCATTACCATTCCAGACACATCCACATACATAAACATTGCCACAACTGTCCACAACAATGTCAGAAGCATAGTCAACAGAATCCCCCAACCCTGTCCAACTTCTAACCCAACTTTGATATCCGTTTGGTTCATATTTAATGGTAACGATATCACAATCCAGACTGCTATTATAACTTTCTCCTGTCACATAAACATTACCTTGAACATCAACTGCTAAAGCTTCACTAAAATCATCTTTATTTGTCGTACCATTGTATCTCCTTATCCAGACCGTATCTCCATCGGGATAATACTTGATTGTAGCGTAGTCATCCATTGTCCCACTACCAATACTGGATCCCGTCACATAAACATTACCGTTGTTCCCTACTTCGATGTCTCCGGTTATGTGATTTCCAGTTACTAAATACTTTCGAACCCAAGCAGTATCAACGGACTGGGCAAAAACACTACTGTTGCATAAAAGTAAAATTACCGAAATTAAAAATCGCAACCTCATAAAACCTCCTATTTTGAACTGCCTAAAGTTATAATACACCTACCTCTTTCCCCCTCAAGGAAAGCATCCCACGGTTGCTCTATAAAAATAAGGATTCTTTTTTATTTGTCAAGGAAATTTTGCTTGACGAAGATAGAAAAAACAAAAGGAGGTCGCTGGAATTATTCCAACGACCTCCTGAATTTATTTAAATAACAGGACTGTTAGATTTTACTTACTGTTATTCGCAGGGAGCCGGTCCTCCTCTGAAAAGATAGTTTATTAGATAAACCACATCCGATATGCTCACTTCCTGATTACAGTTAGCATCTCCAGCTTCAAGCGGATTAGGAGCAGGTCCGGACTTGAAGAGATAATTCACAAGATATACTGCATCGGCAATGGTTACCTCCTTGTCTGCATTGGCGTCTCCGGGCTTGTAAGGTGTGGTGGCTTCTGCTGCGGCGTATTCGTCGCTGTATTGCTCCAGTTCTCCTTCGTTGCAGTAGGACCATGCCTGATAATGATAAAGATGTGAAGACTCTAATCCCGAATCCTGATATTCCAATGCTGAACCGTTATATACCTCTGTTCCCTCACCTCTGGTCCAGTCCCCGCTGCCATTTCTCTCGATCATGATGCTGTCTGCAGATTCGGGTATGCTCCAGGTAAGGTATATGGTGCTGCAACTGGTAGCTTCAGCTGTTAGCTCTGTCAGGGGAAGCGGTTTGGTTAAAAACATTAACTCCCCACCGCTGACCCATCCCACATCGCTGTGGGTTCTGGCATCAAAGTAATAGAGTTCCCCTTCGGTAAGGTTGGTGAGATCCATATAAAAATGGGAGTCGCTTTCCATCACCCCTAACGATTCGCTGTAAGCATAGGGTTCTCCAGAATCAGTATCCCAGAACAGCCAACAGGTGGTTACAAATCCATCGTCATCCTCCAGATAACCGTTAATTCTTGCTGTGGTCTCTTCCACGTTTGTAGCAGGCTGGGTGATCACCACCGGTCTGGCGATCTGAGCTTCGCCTTCATACGGAATGTAATTGTGTTTGGTTACGGTTACATACATTATCCCCTTTGAGGATGGGGATGGATTGAAAATCTTATCTCCATGTATATCCGTATTCCCCCTCAAATAAACCTCGTCTCCCTTCCACAGACAAACATAAGCCAGGTATACAGGTGTATGGGAAGTTGAATCTTCAACGTGTATTGAGCAGGGGGAGGTTCCTGTTGGAAGTACGGCAGGAAAGGTTACCGCGAAGCTATCCGGGGAATCGGTCCATATGGGCATCTCCGGCTCACCCTGAAGATTGAACGTCCACTCAACTTGTTTCGTTATGGAAGTCGAATGGCTGGTATTATGTTTGGCATCTGTCAGGGTTTCACCCAAACGATATTTGTCTCGAGCGAAAAGCCCTTTCCACCACTCTCGATCCAATATGCCTGAAAGACTGGAAGGAAATCCCATATTATACCATCCATGACGGGTATTGCCGGTGAAAGCAACTCCTGCCTGGTTGGGATTTCGGTTTACAAAATATTCACCAATGCAATCTTCTGCATCCATTTGATTAGGATTACAGCCCAGAGAAACTATTACGGACAACTGGTTATCATTGGTCAAATTGTTAACATCGCTTCTGTTGAATCCCAAGCCGTGATTGTAGTCCCCGGTTCCCATATAGCCGGAAGAGGAATGATCGGAATGGTTTACCAGATTCTGACCGGCGCTCAGGGCATTCAGGGCATCTGTTCTATGGTTGCTGGCGTCGCTATCATATACCTTGGTCACGTTGAAATTTGTGGGAATGTAGTTATCAATGATTTCCTTGAGGTCTTCGGTGGGAGTTGCTCCATCCAGATCCATTCCTATTAGCAGAACATCCAGAGGGTAGTCAGTTCGAGGGGGATCTTTCTCATACTTCAGCACCTTATTCACGAACGTGCTGATCTCGGTAGAGTTACTTGCAGTTACTCGACCCACAAAAACCTCGTGTATCCAATCCTCATCGAAATCAGAGTAAAACTGATCACTGGGCGTATAATCCTCGTAGTAGGTCCGGTACAAAAACGGAACGTCCCCATTTTCCCCACCTATAAGAAAGTAGGTAGTTCCCCAGTCATAATAAGCATCAATAATGAAGCTACGGATTTTCTCCTGATTGGTATCATCAGTATAGTTGGAGTAGATCCAACTTGTGGTGATCACTGTATCCTTTACCCCTTTTTTAGTGTGCCAATCCACCAGGGGCTGGAAATCCGAAGCATAAGAGCTGGTAGTGATAATCACATGATTAAAAGGTCCGTCCGGAAGCGAGGTGGAAACGCTCATCTCCAATGCTACATCTAATTTAACCTGCTCCGGATTTTCCACCATATCTCTAAGCATAAGCTCATAGGTTTTTCTACTATTTTCTGATATTTTGGGTGAAAGACGATCGCCATATTCATATCCACCAGATCCTTCAATAGAGAGGGTAAGCGAAGTGTAAAGCTTGAGCCTCTTCTCGCCCGGGATGTATTGCACAGGATAAATTATGATATGAGCGATGCCCTGACCAGCCAGATCGCTTTGATGAACAAACTCCACTGGATTTGAAGGATATGGCTCTGTGGAAGCATAAATCTCTTTGTTGGGCTCCACGAAATCTCCACCTGATGTCCCAATTTTTTGCGGGGGTTGAGCCGGTAAGATATTATACTCCCCGGTGATATCTTCACTTGTTGCATCCCTGACATAGACCTTCTCCACTGCCATTCCTTGGGGCAATGCTATTCTCAATTCTTTGGAAGGCAACATAGGCTTCCCTGGATCGCTTAACCATTCACCCTCTTGGAATGTAACAATGTCGTAATCCATCACCCGGCTAAATGAAAGATCACTCAAGGAGAACTGTGCCACATAGGAGACCCTGTAATCGTCTGCCCTTGAGAAAGATTTGGCAAAGAATAAAAAAGATACTCCAATCAGCAATGCAACGATTAACTTCGATTTCGTCATCTTTTCTCCTTATTTTTGAGTAATATGATCATTTAAATTGGACTGCATTTGTCTTCTTTTTATTTACGTGAATCAATCTTATTGTTCTTGCATATTAAAAAAATATCGACCTTTACAAAAGAGTATTAATTAAAGAACATAGAATTTATTTTGTATGTCAAAGCCAACCAGAGGTAACACTATAATTTAATAAAATTTCTGAATATGTCAATAGGGTTTTTATACCTTTAAACAAGCTAAACTATCTTATTATAGTATCTCGCTAAAAAACACCTTTTACTTTATAAACCAGGAAAGCTCTTTTCTTTCTGGAGGATTGAATGAAATGCTGGCTGGATATCCCAGCAGCATGATTGTGGCAATATAATGATTTGAAGGGATTTTCAATAATTTTTTAACGTCCTCTCTATCCATCCCTCCGATCCAGTAGGTGCCCAATCCAAAAAACCAGGAGGAAAGCATGAAATAATAGATGATAAATCATTAATCTTTATACTGTAAAAATCTTTTGTTACTTAATAAAGCAATTCTCAGAATTATGTCAAAACTCAAATCAAAGATCTATGAAAGAATAGGGCTTGACTTTTTTAATGAACGTTAATATCCTTGAACACGGTTTTAGATCAGGTTATAAGTTAATATTTTGAATATTAACTTTTTTAAATTATTTGTAATAACAATAATTAAAAAATGAGAGGTCCAGCTATGAAAAAGAAACACTCTATTTTTTTAATATGCCTGTCCTTTTTTGTTTTTTTGATTAGCCCTAAGGTAGAATCCTGCACCAGCCTTCTGGTGACTAAAGGTGCCTCCCAGGACGGGTCAGTAATGATCACCTATACTTGCGATGGGGAGTTCCACCCCCAGCTCGAGTATACCCCTGCCGGGGATTACAATCCGGAGGATTCACTTGAGATAAAAGACCGGAATGGCAATGTTCGGGGTAAAATAAAACAGGTTCTCCACACCTATGCTGTGGTCGACCTGATGAACGAACACCAGCTGGTCATCGGGGAGACCACCTTTGGCGGCCGCGAGGAACTTCACAACAAGCAGGGTCTCTTACACTACTGGGATATGATGCAACTGGCACTGCAACGAGCTAAAACAGCAAGGGAGGCTATCAAGGTTATGACCGATCTGGTAGCTGAATATGGTTATCGATCCACAGGTGAGTCCTTCTCCATAGGGGACCCAAAGGAGGCCTGGATAATGGAGATGATAGGTCCTGGTGAGGGTGGAAAAGGAGCTTTGTGGGTGGCGCTCAGGGTTCCGGACGGCTATATCTGCTGTCATGCCAACAAAGCCCGAATCGGAGAGTTCCCGCTAAATGATCCGGAAAACTGCCTTTATTCTGAAAATGTTATCTCCTTTACAGTTGAAAAAGGGTATTACGACCCACAGGCAGGAAAACCCTTCAGGTTCTGTGATGCCTACTGTCCTGCCACTCCTGAAAATCAGAGGTATGCGGATGCCCGGGTCTGGAGCATTTTCCGAAGGGCAGCACCATCGAAGAACTTCTCGCCGGATTACCACCGGGCTGTGGAGGGAGCAAAACCCTATCCCTTATGGATTAAACCTGACAAAAAAATCTCCTTAGCTTTTGTTTTCTCCCTGATGCGGGATCACTACGAGGGAACCCCCTACGATATGACCCAGGGGATCGATGCCGGACCATACGGATGCCCCAATCGCTGGCGCCCCATCACCTGGATGGTTGACAGCGTAAAGTATGCCTGGGAACGACCCATCTCCACTCAGCAGACCGCATTTTCATTTGTCTCCCAGTCCCGCTCCTGGCTGCCCGGTCCTGTGGGAGGCGTATATTGGTATGGGGTGGATGACACCTACACCACCTGCTATTTTCCCCTTTACTGTGGGATCGATACCATTCCCCGGTCTTTCACAGTTGGGAACTTACACAAATTTTCCTGGGATTCTGCTTGGTGGGTATTCAACCTGGTGGCAAACTATGCCTGCTTAAAATACTCATTTATGCTGCCTGAAATACAGGCTGTTCAGGGCGATATCGAGGGTAACTTTATTAAATTGCAGCCGGAGGTGGAAAAGGTTGCAGTGGAGCTTTCAAAATCCGATCCAGAACTTTTGACCCGTTATCTTACTGACTATTCAGTTACTCAGGCCGAGATGGTTGTAAAAAAGTGGCAGGATTTGGGAGAATATCTGATAACTAAATACAATGACGGTTACATTAAGGAGGGTGAGGGTTGGCCTAAGGAAAAAGGTTATCCTGAAACCTGGCTGTGGGAGGTTTTAAAGTCCCGGCCTGACCAGTTCTTGTTGCCGATAAAAGAAGAAGATATCCCGGAATCGCAACTGGTGGATTGAGAACAGAAATCCAAAGAGAATGATAGACCGGATTGTCAGGCAACAGTACCTGGCGACCCCAAATTCTTGAGCCTAAGCTGAGCCTCTATTTTATCTTAAGATTATTTCTCCTCTTCAGGGGGCTCGATTTCCTCGCTTATCTGGATGATCTTTTCGTAAGGCAAAGCCAGCCAGCTTTCCACCTGAGCCGCATAGGGACGGGTGAGAAGTGATACCTTGGCAGCAGTCTCATCATCAGGAGCCTCATAGATGTGCATGGAATCCCAGTAACCCATAAGAGCATAGTGAGCCTTGAACTTAATCTCCGGGCATTTCTCCTTGATCTCCTTAAGCCAGGCCTGTCCGCTTCTGGCTCTGTCCCTGTACTTGGCGCCGATCTCAGTCAAATGTGCCTTACCCGACGCCAGCTTGGTCATTAATACAAAGGTTTTCATATAACACCTCCTCGTGTGTTCAAAGATCTAATATCACACATCTATATATAATATATGATTTTTTTTGTGAAATCAAACAAAAAAACAAGTTCCCGGGACTAAAATAAAGTAGAGATTTATATGTATTGTATAACTTGAAAATTAATATTGCTAAATTTTAATATATAGTTATTTTTGAATGTCAACTATTATGGATAACTTAGCAGGATGCTTACTCTGTATGGAGGAGTGTAATAGTTGAGTCAAGGCTTCACCCATACCGTTCTTGGAAACACTGGCATACCTGTGCATCGGCTTGGACTATCCGCTACCTACCGACCAGGCAAAAAGGTTGTATACAAAGCTTTGGATGAAGATCTTAATTATTTTTTCTTTTTTGGTTTTGACAACCAGATGGTTAAGGTATTACGTGAAGTTCTGAGACAAAGACGAGAAAATATAATTGTAGCTACCGGGGCGTATAACTTACTCTGGGGACATCCCAATCTGCGCCGCACTCTGGAGAAAAGACTCCGCACTTTACGCACCGATTATATCGACGTTTTTCTCTTCCTGGGCGTGACCCAGGAAAAGCATTTCACCGATCAGGTGAAAGAGGAGCTTTACCAATTTCGGGAGGAGGGTAAGGTACGTGCTGTTGGCATTTCCACTCACAACAGGAAATTTGCTGGTAAGCTTGTAAATGAAGGTATACTTGATGTTATAATGATGCGATATAATGCTGCTCATCGGGGTGCTGAACAGGATATATTCCCTTATCTTGAAAAGTACAATCCCGGAGTGGTGAGCTTCACCGCTACCCGGTGGCGCTATCTGATTAGAAGACCAAAAAATTGGCCCAAAAATGAACCTGTTCCAACACCCGGTATGTGCTACCGCTTCGTTCTATCAAATCCCAAGGTTCATGTTTGTATGACCGCTCCTGCAAATCTCAAACAGTTTGAGGAAAACGTAAAAGCACTAAGACTGGGCTCACTAACTCAAGAAGAAATGGAACTTATGACGAAATTTGGCGATGCAGTGCACCATACAAAAAAGTGGTTTATGTGAGAAAATGAAGTCAATAAACAGAGTTCCAAAAAACAAAGCAAGAAAAGTTTGGCGCAGGATTAAAATATACTTCCTAAAACCAGCATCAAGTTTCTGTAAACGCATCTTCTTTTTAATTGAAAAATACTTAAAAAATGGTGTCAGGGAAATCCATCTTGACATATGAATGAAGTGATATAAATTATCAGATGATTCACTATTTTTAGTCACAGGTAGTTAAATTTTCTAAAAACACATAAGAATCATCGAATTGGAACCATTCCTTTTTTTCTGATAAAAAAATGTAAAAGAATCAATCCCTAATGGAGGAAATGGAAGATGAACACGATAACCAAGGAGAAATTCACCAGGCTTTGGGATAAGTATTTTAATGGTGCAGAGCTTCCCATTGTCTTTTATTACACCGATGATAGAGGATCAGTCGAGGAGCCTGAATCGACCTCTGGTCACAGGTGTGTGATCTGCGATCTGAATAAGGCACGAAACGGTAAGTCTCTCTGTCTTAGTGTTGATTCTACCGGCTGCGGAGGCGGGAAAAGATATCTCGGATTCACTGAGGAGATTGCGCCCAACTTCGAATATTTTCTCTCCTGTGGAATTCCCGGAAAGCTTGAGGGTGAACGGTACAAGAAATCACCAGAACTGGTAAAAGAGGTAATGAAAAAATTACCCAAGTTTAAAGCGCCAGCCAGGTTCATAGTTTTCAAAAGGTGGGATATGCTCGAGGAACAAGATAAATCTGAGGTGGTAATCTTTTTTGCTCAGCCGGATGTCCTCTCTGGGCTTTTCACTTTATCTAACTTCGATGAATCCGAACAGACTGGAGTATTTGCCCCTTTTGCAGCTGGTTGTGGCTCCATAGTTCAGTATCCCTATTTGGAAAAAGAGTCACCTCACCCCAGGTGCATTCTGGGCATGTTTGACGTTTCAGCCCGACCCTGCGTTCCCCAGGATACTCTTACATTTTCCGTACCAATGAACAGATTTGTTCAGATGATTGACAATATGGAAGAAAGCTTCCTCATTACAAATTCCTGGAGAAAAGTACAGAAGAGAATAAGTCAAACAGAAGAAATCGGAGATTAAAACCTCCCTTCATTAGTTCTCTAGTTCTCTGTATTTAACTTAGTAGGGTAGTCCCACCTTGTTTTCAAAGCAGGATTTCATTAAACCCATTTAAAGAGCTTCTGCAGAGAGAGACATAAGATTAGCGACTTTGCAATAGCTCCCTTACAATCAATAAAAACCCAAGAAAACCATCCCGCCTTCAACAAACTGCTGAATAGGAAAATCAAGCTATTGGGAATGAGTAAATTTAAAAAAGCGGGAAACGGGATTCGAACCCATCTGAGGCCTGGATACAACTCGTTGAGCGATGGGCTATTGCAAAGGCAGACGAAAGCTTAACAACTTTGTGATAGCCTACCATAACCATAAAAACCCAACCCCAATTGAAACAAAATTGAAACAGTAAATTGGGGGTGGCATGCGGGCTACTACCCCTTTTTTGTATTACAGAGTTGATGTTTCATTTTTGTTTCAAATAAATGGTTTTCATCTTTTATTCACTCCCCCTGGACCTCTGTCTAAAAACAGCACAATTGGTCATGAGAAGTTGATCTCTCTCAGATTTCGTTGTCAATACTCCGATATATTCTAAAGAGAGAAAAGCTGGGGTAACCAAAGTTAAAAACCTTGGCAGGTGAAATTCTTTCGAAGCTGAGAAAATTATGCTCTTTGACTTGATCTGTACAACTCTTTACGTTCACGTCGTTTATTGTACATCTGTGATATGGGTAGTAGACAGATTTCAATGTGCACTCTAAACTTCCGGGTTGCTATCCTGAGTTTGTCTACAAAGGCAGTCGATTCCCCTTTTGCCGAAGTTACTTTGTCATCGAGCATAACTGCCAATTAATTTAGGCTGGAGACGGACATAATGAAACGAAAGAAAACACTCAGAAACTTTATGTTAGTCTTCTCATTCTTATTCTTGATGGTAGGAATCTCCTTTGCTAAGGGGCTTTCAAGTGCCGATATCGTCGCTTTGCAAGAGCAGGGAGAGATCGAAGGGTGGACTTTCACAGTTGGTGAAAACCCTGCTACCAATTATTCGCTGGATGAGCTGTGTGGGCTGAAGGTACCAGAGAACTGGTGGGTGGATGCCGAGTTTCACCCTTGCACTCCGAGCAAGAGCCTGCCGGAAGCATTCAGCTGGTGTGATTCGGGCGGATGTACTCCGATCAAGAATCAAGGTTCCTGTGGAAGCTGTTGGGCTTTTGGAACGGTTGGAGCGCTGGAATGCAACATCAAGCTGAAAGATGGGGTGACGGTCGATCTTTCCGAGCAATGGTTAGTCAGCTGCAACTCGGATGGTTGGGGTTGTTGGGGTGGCTGGTGGGCCCATGATTATCACCAGTGGAAGACCGACCCCTGCGGTGGAACCGGAGCCGTTCTGGAGACAAACTTCCCATACGTTGCTACCGACGTTTTGTGTAGCTGCCCTTACCCTCATGACTATCTGATCGACGATTGGGCTTTCGTTGGCAACAGTTACAGTATCCCGCCTGTGAATTCCATAAAGCAGGCCATCCTGGATTATGGTCCAGTGTCCGTTACCGTTCACGCTAACTTTGCCATGCAGGCTTATACTGGCGGGATTTTTAACGACTGTGACAGCGGTGAGGTAAATCATGCCGTGGTAGTGGTCGGCTGGGATGATAACCAGGGAACCAACGGTGTCTGGATAATGCGGAATTCTTGGGGTTCCGGTTGGGGTGAGGGTGGTTACATGCGCATCCCCTACGAATGCTCCAGCATCGGGTATGCTGCCTGCTACGTGGATTATGCAGGCACGGAGATACTGAGGTTCAACCTTCCGGATGGCGTTCCGCGGATCATGAGTCCAGGAGAATCCATAACTATCACTGTACAGATTGAAGAAATCAATGATTCGTATGTTCCGGGGACAGGTATGCTTCATTATCGTTACGATGGTGGTGGCTATCTAACCTCGCCTTTGGTTGCTCTAGGCGGCGATCTTTATGAAGCCACATTGCCTTCAGCGGGCTGTGATGATTCACCAGAATACTATTTCAGCGCCGAAGGAGTTATCTCCGGGGTGACATACAACCCGTATGATGCTCCTGCCACTGTTTACTCTTCGCCTGTTGGAGAACTTACCACTGTTTTCGCTGACAACTTCGAGATTGATCTAGGCTGGACCGTGGAAAATGATCCCTATCTTACTGATGGCAGCTGGGAACGTGGCGTTCCTGCTGGTGGAGGCGATCGGGGTGATCCACCCACTGATTTCGATGGATCCGGTAATTGCTATCTCACAGATAATGTAGATGACAACTCTGATGTCGATGGTGGGATTACCTGGTTGATCTCACCATCTTTCGATCTCAGCACAGGTATTGATGCTCAAGTCCATTACGCCTTGTGGTATACAAACAACTTTGGTGATGATCCTCACAACGATCTGTTCCGAGTCCACTTGTCTGACAACGATGGCCTAAGCTGGACTTTGGTTCAGACAATTGGACCTCAAACCTCCGCCGGGTGGAAACAATATAGCTTTATGGTTGGAGATTCTGTCACGCTGACTAACCAAGTGAAAGTTCGCTTTGAAGCCTCAGATCTGGGCAGTGGGTCTGTAGTGGAAGCAGGCATTGATGATTTCAGTGTTTCGCTTTTCAATTGTAGCGACTCTCCTAATGATCCGCCTATAGTCTCAGATATTCATGACTCTACCATTGCCGAGGGCGAGAGCTTTGCTTCGATCAACTTGGATGATTATGTAACCGATCCAAACGACCATGATTCAGTTATGACCTGGACTCATTGGGGTGAGGTGGAGCTGCTGGTTGATATAACTGATCGGGTGGCTACAATAGCTGCCCCCAATCCAGAGTGGAGTGGTTCCGAAACTATCTGGTTCAAAGCCTGTGACCCGGGTGGATTGTGTAGTTCTGATGGGGCAACCTTCACCATTATGGCAGTGAGTGCTCCACCTATAGTCTCTGACATAAGCGATTCTACTATTGCCGAGGGAGAGAACTTCGCTTCGATTAACTTGGACGAGTATGTGACTGATCCAGACGACCATGATTCAGTTATGATCTGGATTCACTGGGGAGAGGTAGAGCTGCTGGTTGATATAACTGATCGGGTGGCCACAATAACCACCCCTGATCCAGAGTGGAATGGTTCCGAGACCATCTGGTTCAAAGCCTGTGATCCAGGTGGATTATGTGACTCCAATGAAGCCACTTTCACAGTCACAACAGTGAATGACACGCCGTTGGTTTCAGACATTCCTGATCAGACCGTCGCCTTTGGTGAAAGTTTCGCTTCCATCAGTCTGGATAATTATGTGACTGATCCGGATGATCATGATTCGGTCATAATCTGGACCCACTGGGGTGAAAGCGAGCTATTGGTTGATATAACTGATCGAATGGCTACAATAACTGCACCCAATCCAGGCTGGGATGGTTCCGAGACCATCTGGTTCAAAGCTTGTGATCCAGGTGGATTGTGTGACTCTAACAAGGCGTCATTCACCATTACGGCATTTAATGACACACCTGTGGTCTTGAACATTCCTGATCAGACCATCGCGGAGCATGACAGCTTTGCGTCGATCACCCTGGATGACTACGTAGAAGATCCAGATGATCATGATTCGGTCATGATCTGGACACACTGGGGTGAAAGTGAACTGCTGGTTGATGTAACTAATCGGGTGGCCACAATAGCTACCCCCAATCCAGAGTGGGATGGTTCTGAGACCATCTGGTTCAAAGCCTGTGACCCAGGTGGATTGTGTGACTCTAACGAAGCCACTTTCATGGTTACAGCAGAGAATGACACACCTGTGGTCTCAGACATTCCCAGTCAGACCGTTGCCTTTGGTGAAAGTTTCGCTTCCATCAGCCTGGATAATTATGTGACTGATCCGGATGATCATGATTCGGTCATGATCTGGACCCACTGGGGTGAAAGCGAGCTGCTGGTTGATATAACTGATCGGGTGGCCACAATAGCCACCCCAGATCCAGAGTGGATTGGTTTCGAGACCATCTGGTTCAAAGCCTGTGATCCAGGTGGATTGTGTGACTCTAACAAGGCAACCTTCACCGTCCAGCTGTCAACAGACATTGCCGATGAAGACTCCTCGGTGTCAAGATCTGCTGACTTCCTTTTGAGTCAAAATCACCCAAATCCATTCAATTTGAAGACCAGTATCAACTATAGTGTATCAATGCCTGGTAAGATCAGGTTGACAATTTATGATCTTTTAGGCAGACGAGTAAAGACGTTGACAGATTACCACCAAACACCGGGACAAAAATCCTTCGATTGGGACGGGACGGACGACGAAGGTAACGCAGTGGCCAGTGGGATTTACTTCTATAGAATCGAGGCAGGAGCATTCACGGACTCAAAGAAGATGGTAATACTGAAGTGATCCTGGTACGAGATTTTCTTGGACGCGAGCCCAAGTGGTAGTCAGCTCGCTGAGATTTCTCATCGGGGGCAAAAAGAACTGGTGGCCAGGATTCTTCGTTCTGTCAGGTCTTTTCTGCTTTAGTGGGTGTGACCTGACAGCCTGTAGCTTGTAGATCAGGAGCTCCATACTCCTGACTTCTTTTGGTGTCAGGTGCCAGGGTACCTGACCTACCCATTGAGGAATTGGAATTCATCAGCCAAAATATCGGTGGTGGAAATCCCCGAAACGGGTCTTGACGACAATTCCACCACTAACAAAGAAATAAATGATTAGAAAAATGATAGAGATTTTAATAGTGAGCAAATTTAAAAAAGCGGGAAACGGGATTCGAACCCGCGACATTCACCTTGGCAAGGTGATGCTCTAGCCAGCTGAGCTATTCCCGCTTGTGGCTATTATATATATAAACCTTAATCTGCTTTTGTCAATAATTTTTTACACTTTTTGTTTTGCTTGACTTTTATCTTTTTCGGTTTAATTTGTTAGAAATTTGTAAGGAGTATTAGATTTTGTAATCAACTTCTATTATCTCTTAAAAGAAGGTGAGTTAAACTATGCCCGTTGTCACTAAGTCCTTTAAAATTAAGACTAAAGGGAATACTGACATCCTGGATATCACTCCGGATGTGAAAAATGCTGTAAAGGATGCCAAGCTTAAAAATGGCATTGCTAATGTCTTTGTGCCTGGCTCCACAGGCGGTATTACCACTATCGAATATGAACCTGGCTTGAAAAAGGATCTTCCTGCTGCATTTGAGAGGATAGCTCCCCAGAACATTGAATACGCCCACCACCAGACCTGGGGCGACTGGAACGGACATTCTCATGTCAGATCAGCCCTTTTGGGAACCTCCTTTACCGTTCCCTTTATCAGTTCTGATTTGATCCTGGGCACCTGGCAGCAAATAGTTCTGATAGATTTCGATACCCATCCCAGAACCAGGGAGATCATAGTACAATTGGTTGGTGAGTAGATTTGGTAAGTAATTATAAACAAGCGCGATAGCGAATGGAAGTAAAGCTAAACTTTAAGACATTAGAGTGGATAGACAGTAAATTAAGACTTCTGGATCAGACTAAACTTCCTGAGAAGTTGGTATACATAGATTGTGAGGATTTTAAATCAGTAGCTTCAGCCATTAAGACCTTGCAGGTGAGAGGTGCTCCGGCAATTGGCATTGCTGCTGCATATGGGGTGGTCCTGGGGATGTTAAATAGAACCTACAGGACACAAATCGAATATAAAATCCGTTTAGAGGAAGTAGTCTCCGAGTTGAAAAGGACCAGGCCCACTGCGGTTAACCTTTTCTGGGCTTTGGAAAAAATGAGAAAACTGGTGGATAATACTAATGAAAAGAATTTTGAGAATCTGAACCAGCTTTTGCTTAAAGAGGCTCTGTTAATCCACGAAGAGGATAAGATAATGTGTAAAAAAATTGGCCAAAACGGAGCTACTCTTTTAAAGGACAATGATACGGTTTTAACTCACTGCAATGCAGGCGCCTTAGCTACCGGAGGGATCGGAACAGCTTTGGGGGTTATCTATACTGCTGTATCAAAAGGGAAAAAAATAAAAGTTTTTACAGACGAGACCAGACCTGTTTTGCAAGGCGCCAGGTTAACTGCCTGGGAGCTTAAACAGCAGGGCATAGATTTCACCCTGATCTGTGACAACACCGCTGCCTGGGCTATGCGAAAAAAGTCGATAAACGCGGTTATAGTGGGAGCAGATAGGATTGCTAAGAATTTGGATACAGCTAATAAGATAGGGACATATAATCTGGCAGTTTTAGCCAAAGCTCACAACATACCTTTTTACGTTGCAGCTCCCAGTTCTTCATTTGATCTCTCAATTGAGGATGGTGATAAGATCAAAATCGAGGAACGCTCCTCAGAAGAGGTCACAAACTGGATGAACAGAAAAACCGCACCTGATGGAACAAAAGTCTTCTCCCCTGCTTTTGATGTCACCCCAGTGGAATTAATAACCGCAGTTATAACCGAAAAGGGAATCCAAAAAGGTAAAAGAGTAAATCAGGATTAATCATAAAGTATATCTTTATATTTTGGTTGAGGAATTGTCATTAAGACCCTTCGGGGAATTCCTCAACCGAAGATCTTCTCGATGTTGAAATTTTATTCGGCAACACAATTTGAAAGGAAACACCGTTTATGTATCACTGTTGTTTTCCAGCTAAAAGTGGTATTATCACAGGTTGGGACAATCTGTGATACCTTTATGTGGGACAGGCTTTTTGACCTGTCCAGGACAGACAGAAATGTCTGTCCTACCTACAAGGTAGTAAAAATAAAATTCCACCACCAACCAAGGGATTCTATTTATCTAACTACTAAGAACTAATCACCATAAACTAAAGGGACGGAGATATATCTCCGTCCCGTAATTCACCCTATAAAATTAAAAAACATCTTTTAACAGGGTGGAGGTCCGCCTCTGAACAGGTAATTGATCAGATAAACCACGTCCTCGATTTTCACTTCACCATCACAATCTGCATCTCCAGACTCAAGTGGATCCGGAGCTGTCCCACTTTTCAACAGATAATTAACCAGATAAACCACATCGGCAATGGTTACCTCTTTGTCTCCGTTTGCATCACCCCGCTTAAAAAGGGTCGAGGTATCTGTGGCAGCATACTCGTCACTGTATTGAGATAATCCCTCCTCGGTGCAGTATGACCAAACCTGATAATAGTAATGGTGTAGAGGTTCCAGCCCTGAATCTTCAAATTCAGTTCCATCAGTGTTGTATATCTCTATTCCCTCCCCTTTGGACCAGCCCAGGCTGTCATTTCTTTCTATGATTATACTATCTGCTGATTCAGGTTTATTCCAGGAAAGATCTATAGTACTGCAGCTGGTTGCCTCTATAGTGAATTCAGTTGGTGGAAGGGGTTTGGTCAAAAACGTCATCTCCTCACCTCTGGTCTCACCTAAACTGTTATTTGCTTTGGTGTTGAAATAGTATAGCTCTCCCTGAAACAGGTCGGTAAGCTCATGGTAGAATTCCGAATCGCTTGCTATTACTCCCAGAGATTCGCTGTATGCGTATGGTTCACCGGAGTTAGTGTCCCACAAAAGCCAGCAGGTGGTTTCGAAACCCCCATCGCTTTCCAGATAACCATGGATAATGGCTGTGGACTCCTCCACATCCGTAGCCGGAAGGGTAATAACAAATGCACTGGACACACTGGCATCGCCCTCATAGGGAATATAGTTAAGTTTGGTTACGGTCACATACATGGTTCCCAATGTGGAAGGTGAAGGATTAAGGCTTACATCTCCACTGGCATTGGTATACCCTCTCTCATAGACCTCACCTTCTTTCCACAGACAGACATAAGCTGATTCCACAGACGTGTGGGTAGTTGAATCCTCAACGTGAACCAGAAATGATGAGGCTCCTATTGGAAGGTTAGGAGAAAAGGTTACAGCGAAACTGTCTGGTTCATCTGTCCATATGGGCATGGCCGGATCACCTAAAAGGTTGAATGTCCACTCACAGTGCCTTTTCAGACCCTGATCCGGAAAAGAAGTGCTGAAATTGTGTTTGCTATCCACCAGGGTTTGACCCAGATCATACTTACCCCGGGTAAACAGTCCCTTCCACCACTCCAAATCCAGCTTACCGGATAAGGACTGGGGGTCACCCACATATCCCCAGCCGGAACGAGTGTTTCTGGTGAATGCAACTCCTGCCTGATTGGGATTGTAGATCACAAAATGTTCGGAGATACAATCATTATAATCCATACCATTAGGATCACAGCCCAAGGAGACTATCACGGATAGCTGATCGTTGTTTGTCAAAGCATCCACATGCGAGTTGGATATACCCCAGCCATGGTTAATATCGCCCGTGCCCATATATGTAAAATAACAGTGATCCGCATGATTAACCAGGTTTTGACCAGCATTAAGATATAAGAGAAAGTTATCCCGGTGATTGCCACCGTGGCTGTCATAAACTTTATTAACGTTAAACCGTGAGGGAATATAGAAATCGATACTATTCTTCAGATTTTCAGCATGGGTGCTGGCATCAAGATCCATGCCCAATAGTAAAACATCCAGAGGATAATCGGCTCGGGGGGGGATCTTTTTCATATTTCAAAACTTTACTTACAAAGGTATTAATCTGAGTTGAGTTATCAGCGGTAGCTCTCCCCACAAAAACCTCATGCATCCAGTCATCATCGAAATCGGAGTAGTATTGATCGCTGGGCGTGTTCTCATCATAGTAATTTATGTATTCGAAGGGAACGTTATTATTCTCACCACCTATAAGGAAGTAAAGCGTTCCCCAGGTGGTGTTGGCATCAATTATAAAATTGCGGATCTTCTCCTGATTGGTGCTCCCTGAGTAGTTAGCGTAAATCCAGCTGGTGGTGACCACCGTATCCTTTATTCCTTTTCTTGTATGCCAGTTAACCAGGGTTTGATAGTACGTAGCATAAGAATCAGTGGTAATGATCACGTGATCTATTAATCCAACCGGAAGTGCACTTGTTCCTCCCCTCTCTGAGTTTTCCTTTAACCGGACATCCTCAGGATTGACCACCATGTCCCTGACCATTTTCTCATAAGTTCTTATGTTTTTCTCTGAGACGTTGGGCGAAAGATAATCTCCACACTGGTAACCATCCACCCCTTCGATGGTCAGGGTCAGGGAACTATAAAACACTACTTTCCTCTCAGCTGGAACATATTGCACAGGATAAATCAAAACGTGAGCTATGCTCTGTCCCGCCAAATCGCTTTGATAAACAAGCTCCACTGTCTCAGTGGGATATGGCTGGGTGGAGGTATAGATATTTTCATCCAGTTCCACGAAATTCGTGTCCGGGGAACCAATTCTTATTGGGGGTTGAGCTGGAAAGATATTATATTCTCCTTCGATCTCCTGGATTTGGGTATCAGTGACATAGACCCTTTTCACTTCCATTCCACCAGGGATAGCTATTCTCAACTCTTTTACAGGCAACATGGGCTTGCCCGGTTCTGCCAGCCAATCACCATCCTCCAGGATCAAAATATCATACCCCATAAGCCTTTTAAATGTGAGATCCTCCAATGAGAACTCAGCCATGTAACGAATTTGATAGCCATCCTTTGATCCCAGGGGGTAGGTAAAAATTACAAAACCCAAAATTACCAAAAGCATGAACGATAGCTTTGATTTGCTCAATTTCATCTCCTTATCTTTTAAGGCTAAATATTTAGATGTCACCTCTAAAAACTCAAAATCTCTGCTGATGCAGAAATCCTCTCACCCTTCTGATAGGGGTGAAAATAAATATATACTCTAAACATAATTTATCAAAAATTTCTAATCGGTCAACAATGTTTTTATAGTATTAAACCATATAATAAAAATAAATGAAAAATCGCCTTCTTATTTACCTTTGGAATGTCAAAAGAGGTTATATAAATTAAAGGAGATTTCTAAGATTTTCTCAAATTATAACAATCCCCCTTCATCATCATTAGGCTGTTTCCTGATTGATTTAAAAAAATTAGTGTCAGGTTTTTATTACTTTAATAACCAGCGGTACAAAATCCTCTGATAAAAACCAGGCAATGTGGCAAAGTTACGATTAAAAAGAAGTACCTGCAAGCTCATTAACAAAAAGAGTATGTCCCTTATCACCAATTCCGCTCCCTGTTTTTTAGCGGTAAGAGAGGTGGTAAAACAGCCGCACTGGATATCTATACCCCGGATAAAAACATTAAACGAGGTAGCTATCATAAATGTGAACAGCAGGACAAAAATCAAAAGGGATGAGCTCTCGATAAAAATACCTCCGATCAGAAACAATCCACAGATAAGTTCCACCCAGGGCAGAGTAATGGCAAATATATTTACCAGAAAAGAGGGCAGGATTTTATAATTGTAAATGATCTGGGAGAAATCCTGAGGATGGGTAATTTTATCCAAACTGGCATAGACGAAAACCATCCCCAAAACCACTCTGAACACAAAGGCAGTGTACTTATCTGTGAAAATGTCTTTTAACAATTTCATAAAACAACTTAAGACCCTTTCTCCATGGGCAAACCTGCGTTTTTCCACTCCACCCATCCCCCGAAAAAGATTTTGACGTTCTCATATCCCAGACCAGCCAGCTCTCTTGCCAGAAGCAGGCTTAATTCACATTCGCTTCCGTCACAGTAAGCAATTATCTCCTTAGATTCTGAAAGAATGGATTTAAGTCGGGGAAAATATTCTTCGAATTCTTCCCAGGGCAGGTTTAGCGCACCTTTGATGTGGCCCAGATCATAATCCTCTTTAAGTCGACAGTCGATAAAAATCGCTTCCCTTGATTTGAAACTTTCAAGAGCTTGATCTAAGGTAATAGCTTCAGGATCATCGGGCAGGTAATCGTTTGGAACGAGCAAACTATCAGAGACTGTTTTATTTCCCCAGTTCCCGATCAGCTGGATACCATTCCGGGAAAACGTATTGTTTAAGATCCCAATTACAAATCCAACACAAACAATAATTACAACTTTAAAAATAGTATTTGAAAACTTCGGTTTACGATTCATTTGCTAACGAAACCCTGGATGGGAATGGTGCATCTGATTTTTTCCAGACCACTAAATTCTAAAGTTAGCGAAGTTCTAATAAGCCCTGAAGGTAGAGGGGGACGGGTTTTGAAGTAGATCTGTGTTTTTTCCCCAGGTCCAAGCTCAAATTTCTCAATTCCATAATCTATGAATTCCTCTGGTTTTTGAACCACTAAAATAAATAAATTTGATTTTGAAATATTTTCCACCTTTACCTCTTTCATCCTCTCCTGGCTTGAAGTCAATGTATCGAAGAGAATACCTTCAGGATTAAGCCTGATCATCGGATTTTTTAGACCCACCTGAGCAGTGAAAAGGATATCGGATAAAGGAGCGTCTTTATCGTTACTTACAATGGAAACAGCTTTCTGGATCGGGCCATGAAACTTGCTGGGATCAAAAATAAGCTCCAATTCCGTTTTTTCCTTCGGGCCTATCCATGATTTTCTGAGCGGTATATGGGTGCATCCGCAATCAGATCTCACCCGGGTGATAATCAGGGTATCCCTACCCTGGTTTTCTATATGGAATATATGGGATACCTTCATGAAGTTGGGAATGTAGCCAAAATCCCAGGAATTCTCTTCTAACTTGAGTCTAATATCAGGAGTATTTTTTTCAAGTTTTTGGGCAATTAATGAAACACACAGGAAGAAGAAAAGCAAAGTGAAAGAGAGAAAAATCAAACTTCTACGCATTTGACATTTCCTTTTCTTTTCACCATTTCACTGGACATACAATAGTTTAATTAATACGCTTTTAAACTCCTGGAGTTGGAGTCTTGGGATTTGCTTAAAGACAAGAGGTCGGTAAATCGATTAAATTTCAAGGATTTTTAAAATCTTTTCTTTATCCAGAATAAACTTGAGCAGGGGATAGCCCAAAAGGAAACAGGCTAAAATCTGTCCCATTCCTATATAAAAAACTGTAATCAGATAAGGCAAACCAAAGAGGAAATGTAGATAAAGGCTAACCCCGAAAGCATTTATCACAACCGGTGGCAAAGGCGCCAAAATAGGCCTTTTAGTCCTGGACAAAAGAAAAGTGAAAAATGAAGCTAAAAGTGTGCAGAAACTCCCTCCCATTATATCATACATCCCCAGGCCTCCGTAGACATTAGCCACGACACAACCCAAAAAAAGCCCAGGAATGGCAGCCGGTGTTATAAAAGGGAGAACGGTTAAAGCTTCCGAAACCCTCACCTGGATAGGTCCATAACTTAAAGGAGCTAAGATGATGGTAACCGCTGCATATAAAGCAGCTATAATCCCGGCCTGGGTAATGAATTTGGTGCTGAGAGACATACTCACAGAATTTGAAATTTCCCTATTGTTTTAATCCGAACTATAAATCAACCAGCAATTTTTGTCAACAAAAAAGTCTTGCATTTTGCAGATGATTTGATATATATAATAAGCTGTTTTTGAAAGCAAAATCAGGAGTCCCGAGATGAAGATTTTAATAGTTGGAGGAGGAGGAAGGGAACATGCCTTAGCCTGGAAGATTTCCCAATCCCCGGAGGTGACAATTATATATGCAGCTCCGGGAAACGCCGGAATTGAAAAGATAGGCAAATGCGTAAGTATTAAAGCTGATGACATCAACACCTTAGCTGACTTCGCCCAAAGAGAAAAAATTGATCTAACTGTAGTGGGACCGGAATTACCATTAACTCTGGGAATCGTGGATGAATTCCAGAAGAGAAACTTAAAAATCTTTGGACCCAACCAGGCGGCATCAGTAATCGAGGGAAGTAAAGCTTTTGCCAAGGAATTCATGAGGAAGTATCACATCCCTACTGCCAGCTTTCAGATCTTCGAGCAAAAAGAAAAAGCATTGGATTTCATTCGCTCCTCAGATTTCCCTTTAGTGATCAAAGCCGATGGGCTGGCAGCGGGCAAGGGATGCATTGTGGCTCAAGATTTGTTCTCAGCTGAGCAGGCAGTTAATAAAATTTTGGTGGAAAAGGTCTTTGGCCAGGCTGGCTCCAAAATGGTGATGGAGGACTTCCTGGAAGGAGAAGAGGTTACCATTTTAGCTTTCACCGATGGCAAGACCATAGTGCCCATGGTCTCCTCCCAGGATTATAAAAGAGCTTACACCGATGACCGAGGTCCCAACACCGGCGGAATGGGTTCCTATGCCCCTACCCTTTTCATCAACGAGAAAATGATGAAAAAAATTCAGGAGGAGATTCTGGAACCAACCATAGCCGGATTGGAAAATGAAGGACGGATCTTCAAAGGGATTTTGTATGCCGGATTGATGATCACCGAGGTGGGACCCAAGGTTATGGAATACAACTGTCGCTTCGGCGATCCGGAGACACAGGTGGTCTTGCCCCTTTTACAGAATGATCTTCTGGAGATCTTCCTTTCCATACTGGAAGGAGAGCTTGATCTTGAGGACATCAGCTGGAAAGATGAATTCTGCGTGTGCGTGGTTTTAGCCTCTGCCGGATATCCCGGAAAATATGAGAAGGGTATTGAGATATATGGTTTGGATAAGGTAAACGAGGACATATTGTTTCACGCCGGCACCAAAACCTCAAATGGCAAAGTGGTAACCAATGGAGGTCGGGTTATAGGAGTAACTGCTGTGGATAAAAACATAGAGAAAACCATTTCCAAAGTCTATTCCGCCATCGAGAAGATAAAATTTAAAGGAATGCAATTCAGAAGGGACATCGGTCGAAAAGCCACCAAGGTGGAAAGAAAATATTTTTAACATTCAAACTTAACAATAATGCCAAAAAAGAAAAAAGTTCAGGTTTTGATATTAATGGGCAGCAAATCGGATCAGGAGGTAATGTCCCACACGGAGAAGGTCTTAGAGGATTTCGGGATTTCCTTTGAAAAGGCTGTAAGTTCAGCTCACAGGAATCCGGAGAGGACGAAAAAGATAATCCAGACCTCGACAAAAAGGGGAATAAAAGTCATAATAGCTGGAGCTGGTATGTCTGCAGCCCTTCCCGGATTTGTGGCATCCCATACAGATTTGCCGGTGATCGGAGTGCCTTTGATCAGCTCCCCTTTATCCGGCTTGGATTCCCTTCTGTCCATGATGCAGATGCCCTGGGGAGTATCAGTGGCAACAATGGCCATTGGTAAAGCAGGAGCCAAAAATGCAAGTATATTAGCAGCTCAGATTCTTTCCCTATCAGATAAGAAATTGAAAAGGAAGCTAAGTGAGTTTAAAAAAAGTATGAGAAAATGAAAAGTGAGGTGCAGAGTTAAAAGTAAAGAGTTGCAAGTGATGAGACGATTGTTTTAAGGGGGTAAAGATGGCAAAAAAGCTTTTTATTTTCGAAGACGACAAGTTTGGGAATTTTTATCCCCTGACTTACAACCGACCGGTTTATCAACTCCTTTCAGGACTGAATCTGATCCGGGATAAAATCACCTCATTTTATCCTGAGTCAGAGGTCGCCCTGCTGTGCCGGGACTATCTGAAAGACGTCTTGACATCAAGCAGCAATCTGAAGGTAAACAGCATTAAGGTGAAAGATGAAGATGAGCTCCTCTTTATTAACGGCAGGGTCATAGCATCTACAGGTTTACCTTCTATGTCGAAGTTTTCTCAGGAGAAAAAATCATATATCTATAAAACGGATTTAATCGGCTTCACTTTTAAAGGTAGAGACTTGAGAGAGGTTGAAAATGAGGTAAATTCCTTATATCAGAAGGCTTCACTGGAGTCGATAAAGAATAAAACCACATCTTCAGGGGTTGAAGTCGAAGTAGTGGATTATCTCTGGAATTTAGTTGATCGGAACAAAAAAGAGATAGAATCGGATTTTAAGAGATTAAGTATCCATTTAGATTTCAAGAACATGTTCAAAAACTGCGAAGTAGACAACACTGTAATTATCTACAATTTGAAGGATGTCTTCATAGGCAAAGGCACCCGGGTGGATGCTCACGTAGTCCTGGATGCCCGGGAAGGTCCCATTTACATTGATGAGAGAGTAAAAATAAAATCCCATACCCGGGTGGAGGGCCCAGCCTACATCGGAAAAGAGACACTGCTGGTGGGTGGAAAAATAGAACCCGGCTGTTCCTTTGGCTCGTTATGCAAAGTGGGTGGCGAGGTGGAAAACTCGATCTTTTTAGGATTTAGCAACAAATATCACGAGGGATTTTTGGGGCATTCCTATATAGGGGAATGGGTCAACCTGGGCGCCCTGACCACAAACAGTGATCTTAAAAACAACTACTCCAGAATCAGAGTACAGCTTAATGATAAAAAGATAGATACCGAGTTAATCAAGGTCGGTTGTTTTCTGGGAGATCATTCCAAAACCGGAATAGGGACACTGCTTAATACCGGAATAAATGTGGGCTTTGGCAGCAACCTTTTTAGCGGGAGGATGATAAAAGAAAAATTTGTTCCCTCCTTTTCCTGGTTTGATGGCACAGACTTTCAAGAATATAGATTAGAAAAATTCTTATCAACTGCCTCTGAGGTAATGGAAAGGAGAGGAAAAGAGTTAGAAGAAGAAGAGATAAATTTATTCAAAGTATTATTCGATTCAACCAAAAAAGAAAGAGAAGCTGTAATTAAAATTGAATAATAATTGACAACTGCGTATAGCTTTAATATTTATAATTTCATTTCTGGAGTTATTTATGCCTGAGTTGAGAAAGGATCCGATTATTGGAAGATGGGTTATCATTTCCACAGAAAGGGGCAAGCGTCCCACCGATTTCCACAGCCTCCCCAAGAAGAAAAAGAATGCCGCCTGTCCTTTTTGTCCGGGAAATGAGTCCTCTACCCCTCCGGAAGTTTTGGCTTTTCGTCCCGAGGACTCCCTGCCCAACAAACCCGGCTGGACTTTACGGGTAATCTCCAACAAATATCCTGCTTTAAAGATCGAAGGAGAACTAAACCGGGAGGGCCGGGGAATATTTGATAAGATGAATGGTGTGGGAGCTCACGAGGTAATCATAGAGACCCCGGATCACCTTAAGGATATGGTGGATCTGGATGATAAAGAGATGAAGAACGTTTTGCATGCCTATGTGGCAAGAATCGTCGATCTGAAAAAAGATCCCAGATTCAAATACACCCTCATTTTCAAAAACCAGGGGGAAGCAGCAGGTGCATCCCTGGAGCACAGCCATTCCCAGCTTATAGCCACTCCCATCGTCCCCAAAAGGGTAACCGAGGAGCTGGAGGGTTCACATAAATACTACGAGTACAAGGAGAGGTGCATCTTCTGTGACATCGTAAGGCAGGAAATCTCTGAGAATGTTAGGATAGTAGTGCAAAATGATTTCTTTCTCTCGGTTGAACCTTTTGCACCCCGTTTCCCTTTTGAGACCTGGATCCTGCCCAAAACTCATGTACCCGCTTTTGAAGACACCCCCCTGGACAAAATACCCCTCTTAGCTCAAATTTTAACGGAGACTCTAAAAAGATTATCAAAAGCATTAAATAATCCACCATACAACTTTTTAATCCACACCAAACCCTTCGGCCCACGCGACTCAGATGTGTATCACTGGCACATAGAGATAATGCCCCGGCTTACCCGGGTGGCTGGGTTTGAATGGGGAACCGGATTCTACATCAATCCCACAACTCCGGAGGACGCTGCCAAATTCCTCAACGAAATTGAAATCTGATAAGAAAATATGAAAGAAAAAGAGCTGAAGGTATTGATAGTCTCTCCGGAGGTAGTTCCTTTTGCCAAAACCGGAGGGCTGGCTGATGTTGCCGGCGCATTGCCTGAAGCTTTGGCTTCTCTGGGACATCAGGTTAAAGTTATCCTCCCCAAGTATAAAATGGTAGATGAAAAAAAATTCAATTTGAAAGAAATCCCGCTTTCTTTACCTGAGATCCCTATGGGTGAGAAAAAAATAAAAATCCGTTTGAAAAGCTCTCATCAAAAGGACCCCCCAGTCGAATATCTCTTTTTGGTAAATGATTACTACTTTGAAAGGGAGGAACTGTACCAGGATCCAAATACAGGATTTGACTACAAAGACAATGACCAGAGGTTCATCCTATTCACCCGGGGAACACTGGAGAGCTTAAAATCTCTGGGATGGCAGCCAGACATAATCCACTGCAATGACTGGCAATCCGCTTTAATCCCGGCTTACCTGAAAACGGTTTATGCCGGAGACTCATTCTTCAAAAACACTTTTACGGTTTTCTCCATCCATAACATCGCTTACCAGGGAAACTTTCCAAAAGAAACCTTCAAAAAGATCGGCGTGAAAGAAGATCTCTTCTATCCCACCAGCCCTTTTGAGTATTGGGGCAACTGTAATTTTTTGAAGATCGGAATAAGCTATGCAGACGTTTTAAATACGGTAAGTGAAAAATATATGATGGAAATCCAGTCCAGCAATGAGTTCGGTTATGGAATGGAAGGGATTTTAAGAACAAGAAGCAGCGACCTGTACGGGGTTCTGAACGGAATAGATTACCAGATATGGAATCCGGAAATCGATAAGCTAATCCCTTTTAATTATACTCCAGATGACCTATCAGGAAAAAGGAAAAACAAAGAGCAACTGCTCAAACTTAGCAAATTACCCTTAACAAAAAAAGATATCCCTCTGATAGGGATGATCTCCAGGTTAGCTGATCAAAAAGGATTTGATCTTCTGGCTCAGATCAAAGATAAGCTTATGAAGCTGGGTCTGAAACTTGTGATTTTAGGAACGGGTGAGAAGAAATATCATGATCTTTTAAGTGAGCTGGAGAAAAAATATCCCAGAAAACTGAAGATCAATTTGACCTTCGATAACCAATTGGCGCATCTGATCGAGGCTGGAGCAGATATGTTTTTGATGCCTTCAAGATACGAGCCCTGCGGACTGAACCAGCTTTACAGTTTGAAATACGGTACCGTTCCCATAGTCAGGGAAACAGGCGGCCTGGCCGACACCATACAGGATTACGATCCAAAAGCAGAAGAAGGAACCGGCTTTGTCTTTAAGGATTATGATTCGGATGAGCTTCTTAAAGTAATCAAAAGAGCTATTTCAGTTTATCAGGACAAAAAAGAGTGGAAAAAACTGATGCTCTCGGGAATGAATAAGGATTTCTCCTGGGAGTCCTCCGCTAAAAAATATGTCCAGCTGTATAAAAAAGCTCAGGAGAAGTTGAATCCTTAAATCTTAAGTCCCTCTCCCCTATTCTTCACAAGAACCAATATTCTGCTAATGTCTCTAATTAAAGCATGAGTACTGAGGCCTGGGGCCTCCTCTGAACAGGTAATTTACCAAATATACTGCATCCGCTATAGTCACCAAACAATCACCATTCACATCAGACATATATAGGAAAACATCCTCCCCACCTTTGAAAAGGTAAATCACCATTGAAACCACGTCTGCTATGGTTACCTCACTATCTCTGTTAACATTACCACATTTAGCCGACTTCAGTGTCTGTTTCAGTCGATCCAATCCATTATTAGAGACAGCTATAGCCATTGAAACCTCAAAAGTATCACTGTTGAGTGTATGAGCAGGAATCTGAGCAGCGGTCATCAAACAGCTGTAATCTGCTGCTGAATCTGGGTCAGGTATTGAATATCCAGGATTGGATATGTGGTAGTAAAAATTGGAGTTTTCCCACCAGGGGTCCCATGTTCCATCAAATGAGGAATCATCTAACACATATCCGCCATAAGGTTGAGACAGTCCCTGCCAGAAACTATCACCTAAAGAAGGCTGCAAACATGCAACACCTGCAAAATAATCGTCGTATCCATAATCCTGAAGATAGATAAGACAAAGTGTTGAATCGTATCCTGGATAGTTCCAGTTATTCAAGTCAGAAGGGCAATCAAAGTCCAGCGCTAATCCCAGATAACTCTCCGGAACCTCAGCGGGTGGAGAAAAATCAGGCCACCAGGAAGGCGGAGGGTTATGGTATAATCTGATCTGCTTGAGAATCAGGAATTCCTCTAAAGCTTCATAGAATTTCTCGCTGTAGAACATAAATTCCTTTGTTTCAACGATCCACGACCACCAATAGGGGTAACCTAAAATGGAACTGGGAATGAAGGGGAAAAATTTTGATGTGGTTATAACAGTGTTTAACTCAGGAATCGTATCCACAACTATGCTGGTCTCCGGCAGAAAATAGTATTTGTCAAAGAGCCAGCGGGCAATTAGTGTGTCGTCTTGTGAATTTATAGTTCCTAGGTAAACTGAACCATCATAAAGCAGGTTTTCCTTATCGTGATGATGAAACAAGTAAATCCCCGCAGTATCATTTTTATTGCCTAAATTGCCAACATTAGACTCAGAAACCCTGATGGACCCATACTCCTGACTGTTATCCAGGGCAATAAATTCCGGAGCATAGAACTGATCCGAGATTATCAACTGAACTGGTATCCATACAGTGTCATTGCCAAACCCATCATTCGAAGCTATTCTTATACTATCTACCAACAAAGTCTCCTGGTAAGTTGTGGCATCAAATCTAACATCTATAGTATAGGGGCACCAACCCTCAGGAACGTCAAAAGATTCGCTCGTGATTTGTATCCAGCTGGCAGACGATGTAATACCACCTGTAAGGGTAGCATAACCATTATTTTTAAGTAGCAATGTGGTATCCACATAACTGTGATTCGGGATACCAATGTAAGGCCAGATATAACCCTCAGGAGTCCATGCTAACTTAGCCACAAGTGGAGGAGTCCAGATAGGGTGCTTCAAATACATAATCGGATTCAGAGTCGTACCCCAATCCAGACCTGCCTTCTTGTCATTGATGTATTGAATATGCAGAAAATCATTTACATTTTTGGATATGGATGGAAAAATATCGCTTTCACATTCGCCAGCTTCGCATCCGGGAGAATGAGAGTTGGTAAGATTTATCGGGGTATCCCAGGTCAAGCCCGAATTGGTCGATACTGAGGCGTATATCTCCGAATTAGTGAATCCATTAGCTGCAATATCCCCTGTATCGAGCTGGGACCAAACACAATAAAGATGGTTATGATTCTCAGACAGTGTTCCTAAGCCTGCAGTGATATAACGCATCTGCTCAAAATACCACGAGTTGTAAGATTTCCAGTTAGCAGTAGCTATTAGATTGAATTTACCACAGGGAGTTTCGGTTATCTGGCTCCAATGCCACAAAGAAATATTATTCAAGTTATATTCACCAGTGATTCTATTATTGTAGTAGGTGTGAAAGAAGATATGAAGGTTGTCATTATAATCATAAAGTGCAGAAAAATCCCAGCAAAGTCTCAAGGTATCATCATCGGTAAAATTGGTCAAATTCGTACGTTCAGGAATTCCATAATCTATCCAATCCTGACCGTTATTGGTAGATTCTATGTAAAGGACATCTATCTCGGAGGTGTCGGAAAGTCCTGACAACATCCCTCCGTAAACAATTGCAACCTTATCCGATACCGGCGAGCAGGCAACGATTTCGCCAGCCCACCACCACGCGAAACTATCAAAAACAGCAGGAGCTTGAGACGAGGGCATAAGGGAATCCGGAGGAATAATGTAAGTACCAATACCAGGAGATTCACAAATCAGATTAAAGCTGCTGGTGTCTTCGTAACATCTTATATAAGCCAGCGGACTAATAGATACCTCGTCAGTCATAGTGATGTGTATGTAACCTTTATTATCAATCACCCCATTAGGAAACATACCATGTTTGAGCCCATCCGGGTGTATACCAGCTCCGGGCATGGAATCAGGAAGATCATAAATTCTGAACTGACCCATTCCTGGTCCCTGATCTATACCTAAGCTGGCATAAAATGGACTCGCCGTGTGGTGAAAAAATAATACTGCTCTTCCATCAGGAAGCAGATCAATCCAGGGATGGCCACAACGACAATCACCACAGATGCAAACAGGAACCGAGCCCAACCATCCGCTGGAATCAAAATAATTATAATAAGTGAATCTGATATAATCGTTTCCTGGATATGTGTATGCCATCCAGGTAAAATGGGAAGCTTTTCTCAGGGTATCATAAGCCATCATATAAGCCGGGCTGAAATCCTGCTGAAAATCGTGCCAGATGGAATCGATAATCACTCCTGGTGAGGGGTAAGGCTTCTGGAATGTAGTTTTAATCTCACCTCTGTAAGGCGATAATCTGGAATCCGTCTCTGTGAACTTTTTCAGCTTTTCTATTTTGACTTCTTTTTCGGCTTTTTCCTGGCACCAAACGGGATTAATGCCCAAAACCAGGAAAAGGCTAAAGCTGACAACCAAACAAATTATTTTTCTAAGCATTTCCCCTCCAACTCTTTCCAGGTAACAATCGTAAACAATTATTATCCTTACACTTAAGAGTATTTAATTTCAGATTTTTCTGATTTATCCTCTAATAAAATATAATCCAAAGAAACCTTTTTGTCAAGGACAAAACATGAGACAGTGAAAGCCAACTTATCTAAAATTCCAACGGATTTCTGAATTCGTGAATCTAAATGAAAAACTTTTTTTGAAACATTTCATTAATATTATCATAAATTAGTCTGAGATGAAAACTGAGATGAAAAGTAAAACCAAAGGCTGGCTTATAGGGGCAGCAGCTGCAATTATCGCCTGCATTCTTCAGGTGATAAGACTAATCAGATACCTTGGCAGATTGCCTGAGGACTGGTAAGGAATAGGACTTTATATCATTACAATCATCGCATTTGGTTTAGCTGCTATCGGATTTCTCATCAGATGGAATAAAGAAAAGCCAAAAAAATAAGAATAGGCTTATTACTTTTTAATACTCCCGAGATTATCTACTCCTATATCATTTTTTCTGCTTAAGGATCATTTCTCTAGGATCATCTGGAGATATTTTGACTTGAAATCTAACTTTCAATTCTTATATTACTCCTTAGAAGTTTTTTATATGTCAAAATCTTCATATAATATTTTTGCTATTTTTTTCTTCTATCTTGCTTTTTCAAATTTGATTTTGGCATTTTATCCTGAGTATAGAGGGGAAAATTAAATATCTGGTAAGACTCAACCTAGATGAGATAAAAGAGTTAAAAATCAAAAACCTTTATACGTTCAAAGATGGAAAATTTGAGAAGCTGTGAATCAGGAGCGTTTTGGTAGATGAAACTCTTAGATAGCTTTTGTAAGAAAAATCTTTTTCTGATTCTGATATACCTTTTCATCAATTTCCTGTTTGTTTACAAATACTCTGCCCGAATCACCAGCCTCTATCTTACCCTTTCCCTGCTCTATTCAGTAATTGTAGTGTTGGTGATCGGATTTATGTTACAAAACAAGGAAAAGTTTCAGGGTTTGAACAAATCTACATTCTATTTCTTCATAGTTTTTCTGCTGGTGATTTTATATACAGCCGTAATGTTTCACATCGATCCTTTAAGCACCAGGGTGGGCCGGTACCCTGCACTTTATACCTTTATTCATAGACTTCTAAACGGAGATTTTCCTTATGTGCTGGGTCAAAATATTTCTGGATTTCCCTTTCTTTTTATACTTATTATCCCTTTTTATCTGATAGGAGATCTGGGCTTATTTCAAATCTTCAGTTTTGTAATTTTTTCAATCATCGTTCATGAAAAATATACACAGGAAAAAGTAAGCTATATTCCTTTATTACTATTAATTCTATCTCCAGCATTTTTGTATGAGGTTGTGGTGCGAAGCGAGTTATTCAGCAATATGGTGCTGGTAGTTCTTCTATTTTATATCATGGAGAGGATCAAACCCGTAAAATCAACCAAAGTTTTGTTTCTTACAGGTATCCTGGCTGGTTTTTTGCTGTCAACTCGTGGCATCGTCTTACTACCATACCTTATCTTTTTCATATTTTACTTTAGAGGGGACATCAAATCCTTGATTTTCTTCGGGTTATCAGCAGCATTGGGGTTTTTGATAACATTCGTTCCGTTTCTGATCTGGAACAAAGAACTTTTTTTTGCTAACAATCCCCTTCTCATTCAACAATCATATATCCCAAATTTGCTTCTGGCCATTTCAGTTTTACTCAGTATACTGGTAGCCATTTCAGTTGACTCTTTTAAGAAAATTTATCTTTCAATAACTACAGTGCTATTTGTGGTTGTGTTTTTATGTTTTATATTAGAAATCTCTCATATCTCTTTCAAGCAGGGAGTCTTTGTAAGTTTTGATATTTCCTATTTTTGTTTTTGCCTGCCCTATCTGCTCTTATCTTTCGAGTCAAGAAAAAACTCATCTCCGTAAAGAAATGGGTATTGTAAGTGAATTTACAGTCTACAATTATCTCAGTAATTTTCGATCATAAATCTTGTAAAATTTTGCATATGAGAAAATAAAAGGAGATTGCCATATTTATCTTTCTCATTGAATGTCAAAGAGTTAAGCGAAGCAGAAACCTTATGAACAAAGGCAAGCTTTTTGCTGAAATATCTTTTTGAGACCATAAATGAAATGATTTAACTGAGATTTTAGGGTCGAAATTCAGGTTATCAAGAAGCTGTAAGAAGATTGAACAGAGTTTTTTCAAGAAAAATGGAAAAAAGTCCTTGACAAATTTTGAGTTAGCATTATATTTCAAGTGTAAAAAAATAGGTTTTTTGCCCCTTCAAAAAAACCGAAATTTTTACAAAATATCACACTTAAATCACCTCTCGAGGTGTATTTATTTTTAAGGACTTTCCTTTGAGGGGGAATCAATACACAGGGACGTTTGAGAAGTGCAACTGGTAGGAAAATGAGTTGAGTTTGCGAGATTAGTTAATGCTAAACAAGAAAACAAAATCAGAAATCTACTTTTCAAATCCCAAACAAAGGAAAATCTATGTATAGGTATCTTGTCCGCACTCTACACCAAAACAGTATCCTAACAACAATTCTCTTTGGATTATTCATCTTTGCTTTGACAGCATCTTCCTGGGGATCTAATGATGGAAGCCCAATAGCTGACAGTTTAAAGATATTTGCAGCAGGGGAACCTTCACTCCAGGATATTCTGGACAGCTTGGGATACAGTATCAATGTGGCAACTGATGAGACGGGAATCGAACTCTGGCCTGTGGTGGACTCCCAGTATATGGAAGTAATGTACGCTGAGGTTGCTGGCTATGCCCCCAAAACCGCTTCTGGATGGTATAAGAAACATTCTGCAAGCGATACCACCGTGATTTTCACTGGAGATAATGAACCGGGTGATACGGCTTATTTCTTTGTTACGGGAACCGATTCCATGGGGCTTTTCATTGATCCAGTTGAAAAACCGGTCTGGTATTCTGAGAAATCTATTTGTCAGGATATCGCAGATCATGCCTGGATATTTCTGACTGGTAATCCTCATGAGTTCATAATCGGTTGGGAGGATATGCCAGAATCTGATTGGGATGCTGATTACCAGGATTTGGTGATCCTGTTTCGCCCTCCTGACCAGCCACCGATTTTAACGGTGCCTGATGATTTTGATACCTTCCTGTGTGAAGCGGACACAATCTGCTTTAATTCCATCACAGCATTTGATCCCGATTACAACGATAGCGCAGTAATTACTAAAATTCAGGGACCAGGTGATTTCAATCCAGCAACTCATACCCTTTGTTTCTTACCTGCGAATAACGATTCAGTTTATGAATTCATTTTCAGAGCAACAGATATCGAGGGATTAACAGATGAAGATACTGTATATGTAACAGTGGATATCAATGAAACCCCTGTGATCACTGCTCCAGATACGATCGAATACTACCTCTGTGACACATCAACTGTCTGTTTTGACATCACCTTGTACGACCCAGATGACGGTCTAAATATTTCGGTTAATCCTCCGGGTCAGTACAACTCTTCTGATTCATCCATCTGCTTCTTCGCGGACAGAGATACAACCTACGACTTTACTATCATTGCCACTGATAATTGTGATGCATCGGATACAGCTCATACGGTTGCTATAATCCACTATGATGACCCCCCCTGGGTGACCTCTCCGGATACGGTAACTTTTGATCTCTGTAATCCGGATACAGTCTGTTTCCGCATCAACCTATCCGATCCTGATGATCACCTCACCGTCAATATTAGCCCAATTGGTTGGTTCGATACTTGTCAGTTTGCTTCAGGCGTATGTTTCTTCGCCCACAATGACACCACCTATAACTTCATGATAGTAGTCACTGATACCTGCGGCAGAGCGGATACGTCCTATACCACAGCAATAATTAACTATGGTCCAACGCCACAACTGATTTGTGCTGGTGATGAGTTAACCTGCGATAGCACCCTGGCTTCAGCCACAGTGACCTCAGATCCTTCTACTGGGGTTTCATATTTCTGGACTCCTGCTCCTGTTAGTGGTCAGGGAACTGCCCATACCCGGTATGATACACCAGGCACCAAAAAGGTTGTGGTTACCATAGATGCTACTGGCTGCAAGGACTCCTGCGAGGCAGTTATCATCGAAC